>CAXSGJ010000034.1:20587-27340 GCA_964236865.1 uncultured Polyangiaceae bacterium | reverse complement strand
CCATTAGCCGGCCGTAGAAGTGTAGGTTGTGCTCGCTGAGCAATCGTAAGACCAAGATCTCGCCCTGGAGGTACAGGTGCCTGAGGTAGGCTCGCGAGTAACCGCCTCGGCATGCCGCGCACTCGCAGCCTTCTTCCAGCGGCCGCCCGTCGTGGCGATAACGCGCGTTCTTGATCACGATTTTCCCGCCCCAGGTGAAGACCTGACCGTTCCGGGCGTTGCGCGTTGGAATCACACAATCGAAGAGATCGATGCCGGAGGCGACCGCAGTCAGGATGTCGGCCGGCATACCGACGCCCATCAGGTAACGCGGCCGTTCAGGGGGTAGCGCGGGCCCCACGACCGCAAGCGCGCGATACATGGCCGGAATCGGCTCACCCACACTGAAGCCGCCCAAGGCCAGCCCATCGAAGGGCAACTGGGCGAGCGCTGCGACGTGCGAGAGACGGAGCTCGACATCGGTGCCGCCCTGCACGATGCCGAACACGCCTTGTCCGGGCGCGCGCGCCGCAAGGCAGCGCTCCGCCCAGCGCGTGGTGCGTTCGACGGCCTGCACGAGCTCTGCACGCGGCGACCCGCCTGGGGGGCAGACGTCGAGCTGCATGGCGATGTCCGAGCCCAGTAGGCCCTGCACGCGCATCGCCTCCTCCGGCGACAGCATCATCTTCTTACCGTCTAGGTGGGACGCAAACTCGAAACCTTGCTCGCTAGCGCGCATATTTTTCGCCAGGGAGAAAGCTTGGAACCCGCCGGAATCCGTGACAATGGCATGCGGCCAGCGCGCGAAGCCATGAAGCCCTCCAAGCTCCGCGACGAGCTCGGGGCCGGGCCGAAGCCATAGGTGATACGTGTTCATGATCTGCATCCGTGCGCCCGTCTGCATCACCTCTTCGGATGAGACGCCCTTCACGACGGCCTGCGTGCCCACCGGCATGAAAGCCGGCGTGCGCACCTCCCCATGCAAGGTCGCAAGTATTCCGAGCCGCGCGTGGTCCGAAGTCGCGTGAACGCGAAAAGAAATCATGCGTGCCGCCGCGGGATCCACATGGCATCTCCGTATGAAAGAAAGCGGTAGCCGGACCGCACGGCGTGGCGATAAGCCGCCAAAGTCGCCTCATAGCCGGCGAAGGCCGCGACCAAAGCCAGCAGCGTGCTCTTCGGGACGTGAAAGTTCGTCAGCAGAGCGTCTACGACTCGAAACCGATAACCCGGTTGGATCAGGAGTCGGGTTTCGCCGCGCATGGCTCGCACGTTGCCGGGGCGGTCCGCATCGGCCGCGCTCTCCAGAGCTCGGACGACCGTGGTGCCGATTGCGACGACCGGAGCTTGGCGCGCCCGTGCCGCCGCCACAGCCGCGCAAACCTCCGGTCCGAGCTCGATGGTCTCGGCGTGCATCGGATGCTCGTCCAAGTCGTCGACCGATACCGGTTTGAACGTGCCGAGGCCAATCTCCAATTGCAAGCGAGCCACGTGCACGCCGCGTGCGCGGAGACGCTCGAACAAATCGACCGTCAGATGCAGACCCGCGGTCGGTGCGGCGGCGGACGCGGCGCGCCGAGCGTACACCGTTTGATACCGGTCCAGGTCATCGGCCTGCTCGGCACGCCGCATGTAAGGCGGCAAAGGTAAACGTCCGCGCTCGGCCAAAATCTGATCGAAGTCCGGACCGCCAGTGCGGACGGCGACGAGGAGCGTGGCGTCCTCGGCGCGTTCGAGGATCTGGAACCGGATCTCGTCCCAGACGATCACCGCGCCGATGCGCAGCGGCTTGCTCGAACGCCCGATCGCCTGCCAGTGCTCACTCCCCTGCCCATCCGAGTCGATCTGACGAATGAAGAGTAGCTCGGCGCGGCCACCGCTCTGCTTCGTGCCGAACACGCGCGCGCGCCGCACGCGCGTGTCGTTCAGCACGAGCAGCGCCGAGTCCGGGATGAGGTCGGCCAAGCGATCCACGCTCGAATCTTCGCAGCGCGGACCGTCCACGATCAGCAGGCGCGCTCCGTCACGGCGCTCCGTGGGATGGGCAGCGATTGAGGCCTCGGGTAGCTCGTAGTCGAAGGCAGCAGTCTTCACGCGCGCGGAAGGTCCCAGGTTTGTCGTCGCGGTGCCAGGCGGGACGGCGCGACTCAGCGATTTTCGAACGTGATGCCGAGCCGCGTCATCTTCCGCCAGAGCGTGGTCGGGCTGATGTCCAGCGCCTCGGCGGCGCGCTCGCGGCTACCGTCCGAGCCACGGAGCGCCGCTTCCAAAGCCTGGCGCTCAGATTCGTCCACGATGTCCGCCAGGGTCTTGCCTGCGGCGCGGCCGGCCTTGCGGGGCGCGTCCGGCAGCACGTCGCCGACCGTGATCACGCCGCCCGTGCACAGCGCGACCGATTGCTCAATCAGGTTTTCTAGCTCGCGCACGTTGCCAGGAAAGTCGTAGGCGATGAGCTTGTCCAGCACGCCTTCGGCAGGACGAGCGCGAGCGTTCATTTTTCGATTGTACTTGTCCAAGAAAAACTCCGCCAAGAGCGGGATGTCCTCTCGGCGTTCTCGCAGCGGTGGCAAGTGAAAGCGGGCAACGTTCAGGCGGTAGTAGAGATCCTGACGAAACCGTCGCTCTTCGACGGCAAGGCTCAGATCCACGTTGGTGGCCGCAACCACGCGGATGTCGATGGTGATGGGCTTGTTTTCACCGACACGCCGCACCTCGCCCTCTTGAATCGCGCGCAGCAGCTTGGCCTGGAAGCTTGGCGTCGTCTCCGCGATCTCGTCGAAGAAAAATGTTCCGCCATCCGCCTCCTCGAACAACCCCTTGCGCGCAGAGACGGCGCCGGTGAACGCACCACGCGCGTGACCGAAGAGCTCACTCTCGAGCAGTGTCTCGCTAATCGCGGCGCAGTTGACGGTCACGAAGGGGCGCTGCGCGCGCTTGCTATTGGCGTGCACCGCCCGTGCGACCAGCTCCTTGCCGGTGCCGCTCTCGCCCGTGATGAGCACGATCGCGTCCGTGGGCGCGATCTTCACGACGCGTGTGAGCACGTCGCGGATCGACTGCGAGCGCCCGATGATCTTTTCTAGGTGATAACGCTCTTTGAACTCCTGGGCGAACAGCTGCACTTGCCCGTGCAGCCGCCGGCTCTCGAAGGCCTTCGAGACCTTGACGATCAGCTCTTGCTCACTGAACGGCTTTTGAATGTAATCGAACGCGCCCACCCGCATCGCCTCGACCGCGCTCTCGATCGTGCCGTAAGCCGTCATCACGATCACCTCCGTCATGGGCTGCGCTTCCTTCGTGGCCCGCAGCACGTCGATGCCGTCGAACTCCCCCATGCGAAGGTCGGTGATCACGACGTCATAAGCACCGGTCGCGCCGAGCTCGCGGCCCTGCGCGCCGTCGGCGGCCTCGTCCACTTCATGGCCACTGCCGCGCAGCATCATCGCCAGCGTCGTGCGCATGTTGCGTTGATCGTCGACGACGAGGAGCTTACCCATGATGACCCGAGAACGGCCCGGAGCCTAGCGCACGCCGCGCGCCAAAGCACACTCAGGCCGAGTCAGCGCATGAAGATCAATACGAATAACGCGATGGCGAGGCCCGTTAGACCGATCGCATAGCCGAGCAGGCTTGCCGTGCTCAAGCGCGGCTCGGGCGCGCGCGGCTGGACGCCGGCCTCGCTCCCGACGAGCGGAGACTGCAGGATCGCGCTCGGAGACGTGCCGCTCGTGCTGAGGCTGCTGAGGCCGCTCAAACCGCTGAGCCCAGTGCCGGTCACGGTGCTAACTCCGCTGACCGTGATGCGATCCTTACCCGTCGGCGTGAACGCTGGATCGTTCGGGAGTAACTGTGCGCTCGGCAGCGCGCCGCTGCTCAGCGCCTTGAGCGAGGCACGCACGGCCTTGCGGCGTTGCTCGATCCGCTCACCGAGCACGCGTTTGAGGATCGCGGCGACGCCGCTCTGCGGCACGATCAGGCGCTCTGATTTGAGGTACGCGCGCAGGTCGTGCTCGAGCTCGGCGGCAGTCTGGTATCGGGCCGATGCGCTGCGTTCCAGCGCCTTCAGCACGATGCGTTCGAGCTCCGGCGGGTACTTGGCGTCGATCACCGTAGGGCGCGGGATGGCGCCCGAAATGACGAGCCGCAAAGTTTCGATGTCGTGCTCGCCACGGAATAAACGCCGGCTGGTGGTGAGCTCGAAGAGCACGATACCGAGCGAAAAAATGTCGCTCCGGCGATCGACGCCTTTGCCCACCGCCTGCTCCGGCGACATGTACCCGAACTTACCCTTGAGCTGACCGGCGCGCGTCGCCTCACTGATTCGACCGACGGCTTTGGCGACCCCGAAGTCGACCAACTTCACGATACCGTTACTGCCGATCAAGATGTTGTGTGGCGAGATGTCGCGATGGACGACGCCGCGCGGACTCCCGTCCAAGTCCCGGAGCTCGTGCGCCGCGTGCAAGCCGGCAGCCGCATCTGCGATGATGCGCACTGCGAGCTCCGGCGGAATCGCGCGGCGCTTACCCGCCTCCGCGATCACGCTGTGCAGCGACTCACCCTCGACCCACTCCATGGCCATCCACATCATGCCGTCGTGCTCGCCCACGTCGTAGACGTCGACCACGTTCGGGTGCCGGATGCTCCGGACGAGGCGAACCTCGTCCAAGAACATCTTGATGAACTCGCTTTCGTCGGCAAGCTCAGTCAGCATCACCTTCACCGCTACTAGCCGGTCGTCTTTACTCGTGGCTCCCCGTTCGCGCGCCACCCAGACCGAAGCCATGCCGCCCCGCCCAATCCTCAGCACGAGCTCGTAATTCCCGAGCTTGGATCCTTGCTTGAGCTCTTCGGTCATCTCAAAAGACGGGCGATCTACGCGGTTTATCCGGGCTTTTCGCGCCAGCACGCGGCGCGCCGGCTCGGCCGCCCATTAGGCCCAACCGGGCGGGGCCCAGTCAAGTAAGTCGGACATTTCCAGGGCTGTGTCGGAGCGCGCCGCGCGCTATATAGCGGGGCCCGCTCCGATCGACGGCGGGAAATGCACTTAGAAAGCCAGGGAAAAATGCCGAGCTTGCGGGAACAGATGGGAACTGGAGACAAGCGCGAAGCCGTAATCGTGGACGCGTGCCACGTGCTCGACCAAGAAGTCGCCGACAAGGGCGGGCTCAGCGGCATCGCGATCAAGGGCGCTTACAAAATCGTGCAGGGCGTACGGCCTGGTTTCGTCCGGGACACGGTCAACAATCTGCTGGATGACTTCTTGGATGCGGTCGACCCGATCTACCAAGAAGCGGCTCAAAAGCACCTGCCGGCGGGGGCTTACCTGCGCGACAATACGGGCCGGGTCGCCCAGGCGCTGCTGGCCGTGACGGATAAGCGCGCCGCCCGTGCCGAAGGCCAAGCCATCAAGAAAACTTACGAAAAGCTGAGGCCGATGGCGCAAAAGCAGGTCGAAGGTGCGGCCCCGCGGCTGGCGACCCTGCTCGAAAAGCACGCCGCCCCGACCGCCTAGCTCGGTCGTCGCCAAATCTCCTCTATTCAGGGGGACAGCCCAGAAAACCTCTGCTAGAGAGCGCCACCATCATGGGAAGTCCGCAAGATCCTCGCACCGCCCGCCGCAAGCGCGAACGCCGCGCAAAAAAGAACGCTGAATGGGAGCTGAAGCGCGCCCAGGAAAACGCGGCCGACGCCAAGCCGAAGACGCCCGCCAAAACTGCGACTTAAGACGGTCTCCGTCAGAGGCCTCGGCAGCTAGAGACGCCAGTCTCCCGGGGGGACGACAAGCCGGGCGCTTAACGCCCCGGCCACCGGTCTGAGGAGTTCGGTCGGCGAGCGGCGGCGGGCACGGCAGGCGCGCCGTGTTAGACAGTGCCGGTCGGTAACAATCGCGAGCGAGCCCCATGGGCCGGAATCTTCGGTCCCCCTCGACATTTGCGGCGAGCGTGCTCAGATTCTCCGAGATGCTTCATGCCGCCTAACGAGCGAGTGAACCCGGAGCGCGATGACGGCCTCGCCATCGCCGAGCGGCCCAAAACCAAGAAGCCGCGGAAGTACGTGGTCGTCTTCCACAACGACGACTACACCACGATGGAATTCGTGGTGCACGTGCTGATGAAGTTTTTCCATCTGGACGAAACGGGCGCGACCAGCGTCATGTTGAATATCCATCGCAAAGGCTACGGCGTCGCGGGCGTGTTCAGCCGCGACATCGCCGAAACGAAGGCGTCACTGGTGATGGATTACGCCAAAGAGCACGGTCACCCGCTCAAGTGCACTGCAGAGCCGGAAGGCTTCGGAGGGTCGGACGAGTGAAAGTCAGCGCTGAAGTCGAAACCGCGTGTGCGTTCGCGCAGAGCGAAGCAATCCGCCGTCGTCACGATGTCATGACCGTGGAGCATCTGCTCTTCGGCCTGCTCCAAGATCCAGCCACCGCCCGCGTCGCGAAAATGGCCGGCGGGGACGTGGACAAGTTAAAGCGGGCGTTGGACCGCTTCTTGGACGAAGAAGTGAGCCGCGTGCCTGAGCCGGAGGAGCTGGACTTGAGCGCCTCGCGCGGGTTTCAGCGCGTGCTCAGCCGGGCTGCCATCAACGTGCAGAACAGCGGCAAGGAAGAGCTGAAGGGGCACAACGTCCTGATCGCGATCTTCAGCGAGCTCGATTCGCCGGCCGTTGCCGCGCTGACCGAGGCGGGCCTCACCCGTTACGACCTAGTGAATTTCGTTTCCCACGGCGTGTCCAAAGAAGGAGACGACGAAGACGCGCTCACCTCCG
>CAXSGJ010000034.1:0-20577 GCA_964236865.1 uncultured Polyangiaceae bacterium | reverse complement strand
CGCCGATGCCCTGGCAAAATTCGCGATCAACCTGAATGAGCAGGCAAAAGCCGGCAATATTGAGCCCCTCGTCGGCCGAGAGAAAGAGCTGCGCCGCGCTATCCAGGTCTTGTGCCGTCGGCGCAAGAATAACCCCATGTTCGTGGGCGACGCCGGCGTCGGTAAGACCGCAATCGTGGAGGGCCTGGCGGCCAAAATCGTGGCCAAGGACATCCCTGCGCCGCTCGCCAACGTCGTTATTTATGCTCTGGACATGGGCGCCCTCGTGGCCGGGACACGCTTTCGCGGCGATTTCGAAAACCGCGTCAAGGCCGTGCTGAAGCAGATCGAAAGCCAACCCCACGCGGTCCTGTTCGTGGACGAGATCCACACGATGGTTGGCGCTGGCGCCGCCAGCGGTGGCACCTTGGATGCCGCCAATCTGCTCAAGCCGGCTTTGGCCAACGGAAAACTGCGCTGCATCGGCGCGACGACCTTCGAGGAGTACCGCTCGCACTTCGAGAAAGACCGCGCGCTCGCGCGCCGCTTTCAAAAGATCGACGTGCTCGAGCCGAGCCTGAGCGAGACCATCCTAATCTTGCAGGGCCTCAAGCCGCGCTATGAAGAATTTCACGGCGTCGCTTACACGGACGCGGCGATCGAGGCCGCGGCCACCCTCGCCGACCGCCACCTGCGCGATAAGAAAATGCCGGACAAGGCCATCGATCTGATGGACGAGGGCGGCGCCGACGCCAAGCTCGAGGCCGCGCCCGACGCCGAAACCACGATTGTCGACGTAGAACGCATCGAGTCGGTCCTGGCCCGCATGGCCCAGATCCCGCCGCGTCAGGTCACCGCGGACGCTAAATCGGCGCTCAAAAGCTTGGAATCCGACCTTCAGAAAGCCGTCTTCGGGCAAGACCGCGCGCTGTCCGAACTCGCCTCTGCCATCAAGCTCTCACGCGCCGGCCTGAGGCCCAAGGAAAAGCCGATCGGCTCCTACCTGTTCACCGGTCCCACCGGCGTGGGCAAGACCGAGGCCGCGCGCCAGCTCGCCAAGACCCTCGGCATCGAGCTCATCCGTTTCGACATGAGCGAGTACATGGAGCGCCACACCGTCTCTCGCTTGATCGGCGCCCCGCCTGGCTACGTCGGCTACGACCGCGGTGGCCTCTTGACCGAGGCCGTCGCCAAGACGCCCCACGCCGTGCTGTTGCTGGACGAGATCGAGAAAGCTCACCCGGACGTATTCAACGTGCTGCTGCAGGTGATGGATCACGGAACACTCACCGACAACAACGGCAAGCAGGGTGACTTCCGCCATGTCGTCCTGATCATGACCAGCAACGTGGGGGCCCAGGATCTTTCGCGAGGCATGGTTGGCTTCGGCAACCGCGATGCGCAAGGCAACGATTCACTCGCTCTCCGCAACACCTTCAGCCCCGAGTTCCGCAACCGGTTGGACGCGCGCATCGCCTTCGATCCGCTCTCGCCGTCGGTCATGAACCGCGTGGTAGATAAGTTCATCCGTGAGCTCGGCGATCAATTGGCCGATCGCGACGTGACGATCGAGCTGGCCGAGTCCGCGCGCATTTATCTGGCCGAGAAAGGCTACGACAAGTCCAACGGGGCGCGCCCGCTCGCTCGTTTGATCCAGGACGAGGTAAAAAAGCCGCTCGGTGACGAGCTGCTCTTCGGCCAGTTGGAGCATGGCGGTCACGTGATCGTGCGCGCGGAAAACGGCGCCATTACCTTCGACTTGCGCGGAGTCGATGCCGAGGGTGTGCCGCATCCCCGGCTTCTGAACTGAGCACCTCTAACGGAACGGCGCGCGCTCGACGCGCCCGGCTGACAAGGCGCGTCGAAGGCGCATCCGGTTGCTACGTAAATGTGGATGCGTCGGCCGCTAGAGCGTTCGACTCAGCCATCGCGGGCTCCACGGGCGCGGCGGCTAAGGCGCTCGGACAGCGTCGTTTTTACTCAAGGCGTCCTGCGTAGCGAGCGCCAAGGCGCAACTATTGGTCTGGCGCTGCTCGGCCGCCAACGTGGCTGGGTTCACCACGGCTCGATCCCCCACCGGCACGAACTGGGCGTTGGCGTCCGCCTTCAGCCGCAACAGCGGGCTCCTCGTCTTCAAGTCCCAGATCCCGATTCTAGCGATGTGGGGCTGGCGCTGTACCCGCTCGTCGCTCGTCTCACCGGCGTCCGGCGCTTCCGGCGGCAAGCCCCCCGCGGGATCTTCGTCGAGAAGTAAGGTGAAGTAGCGCGAGCGCGACAGCAGCTCGACGGCCACCGGCACGTCGCGCTTGGCCACGCTGTCGAGGTCTCGGTCATAGGCATTGAGGCCGAGCACGGTGTCGGCTTCGTGCACCTCGTCGGTCCAATCGCTGGACAGCACGCGCAGGGCTCGGTAGGCGAGCCGCATGTTGTACGGTCGCGGGGGCTCCGCGCACACGCTCCACTCGTTACACAGCGTGCCTGAGCGGCAGTCCGCGGTCACGCGGCACGCGGGGCCCCGCGTCGGATCCGGCGCCCCCGCGTGCACGAACAAGCAGGACGTGAAGCCATCGTGGAGCGACGCCCGAGCGGCGCTGCGAATTGCCTTGACCGACGTCGTGTTCGACATTCGCAGACGAAAATAGACGCCCGCGCTGGTGCTGATCTTGTCCAGCGACGCGCTGGGATCGACGAAGTCACCCGGATAATTCGCCGCAAGCTCGCGGACCCAGCCCTCGACTTGGTCGCGAAGCGGCACGAGCTTGGGCCCCAGAGTGCTGGCGATCGCGCGCTGCTTGGCCATCACTTGGCTGCGCCGCGCTTCGACCTCGGCCTGGGAGACCCGCCAATAGATGACGCTGAACGCGCCCAGCGCGACGGCTGCCCAGAGCCAAAATTGCGGGGGGATCGAGGCCATGCGCACTCGCCCCAGGGTTATCGCGCGCCGACGCTCGGCCCGCGCCTGATTCAGGGACGGAAGGCCGGAGTCGGTGACTGCTTTGCGTTTCGAGAGGGCCACGGATGCTGCGAGCGCCTGCAAGTGAGAAAGGGAGCGACTCCTCCGCGGAGCGGCTCCCCATCAGACCGATCGGCCAGGGCCGACCGTTCGCGTTCACTTACCCATGCGGCCAACCATGAAACTCACGTTCGGGAAGCCCGCGAACGCCGCAGTCTGGAACACGCTTTTCACGACCAAAGCCTGAACTTTGCGATCGACCTGGAGCACGACCACGCCCGGGAAATCCTTGCCTGGGTTGATTTGCTTCCAGAGCTCACGCTTGTTTTTCAGCACGTTGAAGAGCTCGTCCACGCGCTGAAGACGATTGGCTTCTTCGATAGCGCGCGTGTTCCCTGCGGGCGCACCATCAACCAAAATTTGCGTGCCGGTAATGGCGACCATGGGCGCGTCCACCATGTCCAACGTGTTTTCCGCGTTGGGCAATTTGACGTTCTTGTCCACCGGCAGCTCTCCGGAGGCCGAGAAGCTGGCAAGTAGAAAGCACACGATGCACAGCAAGAAGTCGATGAACGGGATCAACGGGACTTCATGGTTGGTGGAGCGCGCGCCGCCGCCGGCCACCTTCTTGCGTACGAAGGAGAGCGGGATGGCGTGCATCAGGCGGCGGCCAGGGACCGAGATCGGCTGATGGAAGCGGCTGAGGGGCTTGTCGGACATTTCAGTTCACCGCAAAGGTCACGTTGAAGGACGGAACTTTTTCGCTCTTGCCGGCAAAGTCGAAGTCGCGCTTGGGCGCGTAGATCGCGTCGATGACCGCGATCACGTCGGAGAACGGGGTGGTGTTGTCGGTGTGCAAGATGGCAAGATCGAATTTCTTGTCCGAGCCCGCGCGGTGCGACCCGTTCGCGGTCCATTCGTCTTCGATCTTCTTGGCTAGATCGGGAAAGCGAATGTCACCGTTGGAGCCCGTGGGCACCGGCTTGCGGTCGACGTCGATGGTGTTGACGACGGTGTTACCTTCCTTCCAGACGAGCTGAAACTTGGTGTCGCCCTTCATCTCGACGTTGAGCTGCTTCTCTTTCTTCTGGTCGACCGGCGGCTCGTCTTTGGGCGGGCCGGGAACGTTGGCGTCGGCATTGATGCGCGCCATCTGCGACCAAACGGCGGTCACCAACAAGAATGCTACCAGGCAGAGCAAGAAGTCGATGAACGGAATCAGTGGGATTTCGTGGTTGGTCGTGCGTTTACCGCCGTGACCACCGCCAGTGTCAATGCCAGCCATAGCTGCTGCTCCCTTACTGCAAAACTAGTTCTCAATACGACCAGCGGGCCTCGCCAGTCCTTGGGTCAGCCCGCTGCCACATCAGTTCGAGGCGCCGCCTCGAACTCGGGGGTGGAACCCCGCCTCATCGGCGCGGGGACGAGGCCCCCCGGCACTAGACGCCTTCTACGCCCTGGAGGTTCACCTTCTGACGGTTCGCGACCACCAGATTGAGGACCTGAACCGAGGCTTCGTTGATGTCGTCTTCCAACGCCTGCGTCTTGCCGTTCAACACCGAGAAGCCGATCAGCGCGACGATGGCCGAGAGCAGACCGAAGGCCGTGCAGTTCATGGCCTCCGAGATGCCTTCCGCGAGGATGCGCGCCTTTTGGCTCGGATCGACCGACTCACCGCCGACCGCTTCGAAGGCTTTGATCAGACCCACGATGGTGCCGAACAAGCCCGAGAGCATGGCCAGGTTGGAGAACATGGCAAGAAAGCCAGTGCGCTTGCTGATTTTCGGCATCTCGCGGAGCGCCGCTTCGTCCATGGCGGCCTGAACTTCTTCGTCCGGACGGTTCACCTTGACGAGGCCGGCCTGAACGATGCGCGCCAGCGGCGCGTTGGCGGCCGAGCACATCTTCACGGCTTTGGCCACGTCGCCCGCCAGGATGCACTTCTGCATCGTCGCGAGGAAGACGTCCTTGTTGATCGAGGAACCGAACAAGTACACCGAGCGCTCGGCGATCGTCGCGATCGCGCAGATCAGCCAGAACAGGATGATCCACATCGCCCAACCACCCGCCGTGAAGTGGTGCCACATACCAGACATTCTGATTACCTTCCTGCTGTTGCTTCTTGACGTTCGCCGCGTGACGCCGTGCCGACGCGCGCGCCGCAGAGTACCGCGCCCAATGCTGCCCGGGCAGTGCCCGCTAACTCAAAACCACCGCCATGGAATCCGAGCGCCTTGGAACGGCGACATCTTGCTGAAGTGGACCCCTTACAGTCAAGAGAGATTGGGTTTGGATTTGCTGTTCGGGCTTCGACCGAACTTTAAGCCTGGTCTGGATTTGAGCAGTTTATTTTGCGTGTTTCAGGCTGCGCCCAAGCGAGTGGCGGCGCCAGCACGCGAGCGAAGACAGCGAGCGCGCTCAACGCCAACGCGCCGCCTGCGAGCGAGCGGTCAATCGAGCGGCGTTCGCGCGAGGGCGAATCGAGTGCGATCGCGATTGTGAGCCATCGCGTCTGCCCTTACGGAGGTGCTTAGCGAAGCATGCCCGACTGGCAGGCCTTCGCTCGAGCACGCCCTCACTCGAGCGCGCTTGAACCACTTGAGCCAAGAGAAGACCCACCGCCGAGCTGCGACCTGAGGGATCGCTGCTGCCCATACGAGTCGGACGAGTCGGACGAGTCGGACGAGTTGGACGAGTCGGGCAAGTCGGACGAGTCGGACGAGTCGGACGAGACCAACAAGCTGTGATGAAGGTGCGCGACTTACACGCGATTGCTCGGCCAGAAGGCCGCAAAATCAGCTTGAGAAGCGCAAGCTTGCGCTGCGTCTTGCGGGGTGGCTATAGTCGCGATTCGACTGAGATTGGGCGTCCTGCCGAGTACGGCGTGGAAAGCCAACAACACACCGAGAGTATTGAGAAGGGAATAGGGGAATGCAGCTCCTGCTTCTTGCAGCCGAAGGTTCCAGCGGATCCAGCCAATTAGCTGAAGCGTTCAAACAGAACCCGACCTTCATGGTTCTGAACTTGTTCGCCTCGGCCATCGTGCTGACGATCGTGATCGAACGCCTCGCGTTTCAACTCACGAAATACCGCGTGAACTCGAAAGAATTCTTCGCCCAGGTCAAAAAATTGGTGGCGGCCGGCAATATCGACCGGGCCATCAAGCTGTGCGAAGCCAGTGATTACCCCATCCTCCAGCTGGTCAAGGCCGGTTTGACGCATGCGAACAAGGGCGGAGATGAGATCGACGCCGCCTTGAGCGAGAAGCTGTCGGAGCTGAAGCCCCAGGCCGAAAAGCGCATCGGCGCTCTCTGGTCGATGGCCAATATCTCGACGCTGATTGGCCTGCTCGGAACCGTCAGCGGTCTGATCCTCACCTTCGGGTCGATCGCCGCGCCGGGCCTGAGTCAGTCCGACAAGCAGCGCATGCTCTCGAACGGCATCGCCGAAGCCATGTACAACACGGCGCTCGGCTTGGGCATCGCGGTGTTCTGCATGATCACACACATCATTTTGCACACGCGCGCCAAGGCGATTCAGCACGACCTCGAGTCCACGGTGGAGCGCACGTTCAACATGCTCACCATCGCGCAGCGTCCCGGACAGTACTGACGAGCTCAGCGCCACAATGTCAGAGTTAACGACGGCGCAGCGCAGCAGGATCCGCCGCTTGAGCCAGCCGAAGGAGCTGGCTCCGGACGAGGAGGGTGGCGAGCTCAACATCGTCCCGTTCCTCGACATCATCATGAACATCCTGATCTTCGTCTTGGCGACGGTGGCAGTGACGTTCACGGCGACGATCGACACCACTCCGCCGGCCAGCAAGAGCTCGGGCGTCCGCGCCGAAGTGCCGTCGGAAGCGCTGAACCTGACCGTATTGATCGTCAATGACGGGTTTGGCCTGAAAGCAGCGGGGGGCAACATTGCGCCTGGCTGCCAAAATCCCGGCCCTGGCATCGCCATTCCGATGAAAAACGGCAAGTACGATCTCGAGGCGCTGACCGCATGCGCGGCGCACTTGAAGAGCTTATCGCCCGAATTCGCGGAGGAAAATCAGGTCTACCTCTCCGGCAATCCGGGCACGGACTATCAAACCATCATCGATGTGATCGACGCGCTACGGCAGACGCCGCAGGGTGATGTGCTGTTCGACAACGTGAACTTCAAGGTGCCCAAATGACCGCAGCCGCACCGCCGGGCGGACCGGCCGCGCCGCCTCCAAAAACGGGCGCATCCATCGTCACGTACAAGGCCGCCCTCCGGCGTGCCACGCGCCGCAACGCGAGCGAGCCCGAGATCAACTTCCTGAACATCACGGCGATGCTCGACATCATGACGATCATCCTCGTCTTTTTGTTGAAGACATTGGGTGAGTCCAGCGCCGCGGTTCCTCAGAGCGACGATCTGAAGTTGCCCGTTTCGATCGTCAAAACGCCGCCCGGTCAGGAAGGCGTGTTGGTCACGATCTCCAAGAGTCAGATCATCGTCGGGGACGCCAAAGTCGTCACCCTGCCGGGCCGCGAGTCCACTGCGCAAACCGGCGTCGGTGCCCGCTTCAAACGCGGCGGTCCGAACGATATGTACATCGTGCCCCTGGGCAGCGCCCTTCAGTCCGCGCGCCGCACGGACAAAGCGATTCGCGTAGCCAAAGGTCTCGACCCGGCCTCCTCCGAGGCCATCATCATTGCTGATCAGACGACTCCTTACCGGCTCTTGATCGAAGTGCTGTTCACTCTAGGGCAGAGCGAGTTCGGGAAATATCACCTGATGGTGATGCAGGGAAAAAAGAAGTAGCTCCCGGCTAACCAAGCTAGCTCCGCCTCACTCGAGCCCGGTGCCCTCGCCATCGCTCCCGCTCTCCTCACAGAGGCCAAAATCCCGCCTGGCAGGTTCGGGTTTCGGCGAGGCTTTGGCGAGCACCGGAGCGGAACGTACTGCCTTGTACGGGAGCCTGGAGCGCAGCCAAAACGAAGCCTAAGCCGGAAATCGCCGGGCGCCCTCGCAGCAGCGACCACCCTCTCCGTCTCCTGCTCTCTCTTCTCTCGGGCCTTGCGCGGCGTCGAATTGGCGTGCTAGGACGTGTTCATCTCTGGCGCACGGGTGCTGCCACGAGTTGATGCGGAGGGGCCCGGGTTTTCGCCCGACCAGCCCTCCTCATGACTCGGACCTGCTTTCTACGATTGCCGGTCCAATCAGCGGCCGTTTCTGCGTTGCCCGCATCGAAGCGAGTTCGTGTCCCGTGCACGCCGGAGCGTAGGGCGCCCGCGTGCGCCGCGGAAACCGATCGTGACAGAACTCGGGCTGGTCGTCGGAATCGACGTTGTAGGGCTGATGCTTGCGCTAATCATGTGGCGCGGCGTCTCTGCGCGTGACGCAGGGCCTGCAGCGGTAAGACGACTGAGTGGCGCGCTCGAGCGTGCCGCTCGCGCGTTCCTTGATCAAGGGCTGCGGTCCCTTGGCGCTTCCACGGCGATCTTGTTGGCGACCGCAGTGGCCCTCAGCACCTCGCCGCGCGCCGCTTCAGCCACCGTGACGCGCCTTGAAGCAGGGTTTTGGACGGGGGCGGGTCTGGCTCTGGGCGCGTTGGGCGCGACCCTTTGTAGCTACGTGAGTAGCCTGCTGGCAGTGCGTGCGAGCGCGCGCGCTGCCGTGGCGTCGGGCAGCAGCGTGGACGCCTCATTGAGCGTGGCGATGCGCGCCTCGGGCGCCGCCGCGCTGTTTGGTGACGCCCTGAGCAGTCTGTGTGTGGCCGGACTATTTGGCCTGCTTTATGCGGTGAAGGGCGGGTTTGCAGGGCCGAATGAACGGGCCCTACCGTTGGCGACAGAGGTGGTCGGCTTGCTGCCCAGCTTCGCGCTCGGCGCGGCTTTTAGCGCACTGCTCCTGCAACGTGCCGGGGGCACCTTCCACGCGGCCAGCAGCGTGGGCGCCGATCAAGCGGGGGAACGCGACGCAGGTCTCGAGCACGACGACCCCCGAAACCCGGGTGTGATCTCGGAGCTCGTCGGGGACCACGTGGGCGCTTCGGCGACGCGCAATCTGGATGGCTTCGCGTCGGCTTGCATCGCCAACGTCGCTCTCTTGACCATTGGGGCCGCGTTGGCGTCGGTGGTCCCGAGCGGCAGTCCCCTCGCCTTACTCCTGCTGCCGCTGGTCGTGCGCGCCTTCGGAACGGTAGCGTCGGCGTTCGGCGTGCTGCTCGTGCGCAGTGACGAAGCGAGCAGCCTGTCCAGCGCCTTCTATCGTGGTTACGCAGCAACGGCGGTGATCGCGCTCGCGGGTATCGCCGGGGTGAGCTACTGGCTCTTGGCCGAGCACTTCCTCGCGGCCTGCGCCGCTGGCGGGCTGGGCTTGCTTTCGGCGTTGATCGCGCCCCACACGTTGGCGCTACGGCTCGGGCGCCGCGCTCAGATCGTGCGCGAGACCGGCGACCACTTGCGGCTGGGCGCAGGCGCGCTGCTGGCCGCGGGCCTGGGCGCTGGTTTGGAGACCGTTCTTTTCCCAGTCTTGCTTCTCGCGATCGCCGCGGCGGGCTGCGTCAGCATCGGCGCGCACAGTGGCATGCAAAGCGGCGTCGAGGTCTGCCTGCTCGTATTCAGCGGGGCGGCGGTCTCGGTTGCACCCTTCGTGCTGTCCATCGCAACTCTGGGCTCCATCGCCGACGGGGCACGCGGCATCGCAATGATGAGCAACGCCGACGGCGATTCGAAGCGGCGCGCGGCGCGCGTGGACGACGCCGGCTTCATCGGTGCTGCGGTCGCGCGCCGATCTGCAGTTTGCTCGAGCGCACTGTCGTCGCTGCTCATGGCCTGGGCGATCGCCGGATATGGTCATGGCGGACCCGCGCTCGGCGGAGCGTCAATCCCCGCGCTTGCCTGGTGCGGCGCGCTCGGCGGCGCGGTCGTACTCGGCTACGCGGGCTCGGTCGCACGCGCGGCGCTACGCGGCGCGCGTGATGTATCGGCGGAAGTAGAGCGCCAGCTACGCGGCTTCCCGCGAACACACGGGACCGCGCAAGTACCCGGCGACTACACGCCAAGCTACAAAAGTTGCGTGGAGCTGACCGCCGCGGTGTCACGGCGACGAGCCTTGCCGAGTACCTTGGGCTACTTGACCGCCCCGCTACTCTTGGCGGGCCTGCTTCACCTGCTCTTTCGTGAGAGCGCGCGCGAGCTCTTGCCCATGGCACTGACCTGGTTCGTGGTCGTCGCTGCGTTGACCGGGCTGGGTACGGTGCTCGCGGTCGACGCCGCGCGCGCGACCTTGGGTCACGTTCGGCGGGCCAATCGAGGTCGCGAGGTCGGCAGCGCCTGGGCCGCCTCCCTCACCGCGGACGCCTGGTCGGACATCTTTGGCAATGCGGCGGCGCCCGCCCTGCAACTGCTCGTAAAAGCCACGGCGGCGGCCGCGTTGATCGTCACGCCGTTTTTCATTTGATGGCTCGCTGAGCGAGCTCTGCATCACCCCACCCGCCATGAACGAAATGCGTACACTCATCGATTCGAAACGAGGCAGCCGTGTCATCGCTGTCTGATGCGCTCTCTACTCTGTCCGACCGCGGCCTCCGACGCCTGCTCGGAGCGCGCACCTTCTTGCGCGGTCTGGACTACGAGAAGCGCAAAGTCGTCGAAGAGGTCGGCGTCAACGAGTCCAGCGCCCAGGGCCGAGTCAAGGGCTCCGACCCCGACCCGTACGAGGTCGCGATTCGCCTGGGTGGCGAGGGCATCACCTCGAGCTGCACGTGTCCCGCTTTTCAGAAAACGAATCAACACTGCAAGCACGTGGCCGCCCTCCTGATCACCGTGCGCAACAAGGCCCGCGCCCAGCTGCCGCGCCGCGAAGCCCCCGCGCAGCAGCAACCGCCGCCGCCGCACGCCCCGCCTCCTCAACCACAAAACAACGCGAACAACTCCAACAACGACGCCAAGGGTGGCCGCCGTCGCGATCGGCGGCGGCGTCAGCAGCAGGCGCCGCCGCTGCCGGCACCAATCAGTCACTACACGCCCCACGCCGCCCCCTCGCCATCTGATTTGAGCGCCCGCCCGACCGGCATCGGCGCCTGGCTCTCTCCCGACGGCACACAGCGCACGCTGCACTTGGAATTTCGCGTCCACGTGCGCCAGGGCGGTCTGACCGTGACCGTACTCGACATCGACAACCGAACGCCGCTCCTGCCCAGCGTGGCGCTCAATTGGCAAGGCATAACGCCCACCCAAGACCGCAACGCCCTGCGCGTGTTGGCCCGCTTCGAGAGCGGCAACCCACGGCATCCAGCCGTCGACATTCGCGGCGAAGACGCGTCAGAGCTCTTGCCGCTGTTGCGCGAACGGCGAGTCTTGCTCGAGCCCGCCCTGATGCAACTGCGGTTCGCCGAAGAGGCGCTTCGACCGCGCTTCGATCTGGAGATGGTCGGGTCAGACACGATCGTATCGAAGGTCACCTTCGAACGCCAAAATGACGGCCGGCGATTTCAGCTCACGACCGGCGGCTGGTTCGAAGGCGCGCCCGGCTATCACATCGACACGAACGAAGGCATCGCGCGCCCACTCGACCATCGGGTGTCGCCCGCGGCGCTGCGCCGCTTGCTGCGCAGCCCGACAATCGCGGAACCCGCCTCCGAGCTGATCGGTATGATCACTTACGGGCTGCCCAAGGTCGCCCTCGAAATCGGCGCCGAGTTGCCGGAGCTCTCGCAAGTCGCCGACGTGATCGACTTGGAGCCGACGTTCAGGATGAGCGCGACCGGCTCACTGACGGAGGCGGACGTCTCCCTGCGCGCAGCGTACGCAGACTTGGAGGTGGAAGTTCGCGCCGACGGCATCTCGCCGCCGGTCATGATTCTTCCGCCGCAGGAGGGGCAAAAGCGCGCAAAGTGCATCCGTTGTGACATTGCCGCGCAGCAGCGCGCCGTGCAGCTCTTGCTGGATCTTGGGCTCACGCCCGACGAGAGCGGCGAGCGCTTCGTCGCGCGCGCCGAGAAGGCGATTCAATTTTGGTCCGAGGGCGTCGGCTCCCTGCCCGAGGATTGGGATCTGTACGTGCCCGAGCATCTCGTGGGCACGCACGTGCGCAGCAAGCCCATCCTGATGCACGCGCGCGTGTCGAGCGGTGTCGATTGGCTGAACGTGAAGGTCAACTACGAGAGCGAAGGCGTCGGGGTCGAGCGCGAAGAGCTCGAGCGCTGTTTGCGCGAAGGCCGAAAGTTCGTGCGCCTGTCCGACAACTCGTTCGCGCCCTTCGACGGTGAAAAGGTGCAAGCCATGATCGACCGCGAGATCGAGCTCATCACCGCCGCCGGCAAGACGGGCAAGATCCCACTTTCACAGGCGGGCCGGGTGCAGGAGCTCTTGAACCAAGTGACGAGCTCGACGGTCGCGGCCGCCACCAAGTCGCTGTTCGCAAAGCTCTCGTCGATCGACGAGATCAAAGCCGCCAAGAAGCCGAAAGGCCTCAAGGCAACGCTCCGCCCCTACCAAGAGCAGGGGCTATCCTGGCTGGAGTTCCTGCATGAAATCGGCTCGGGCGGCGTTTTGGCCGACGACATGGGCCTGGGCAAGACCGTGCAGACGATCGCGCTGCTCTTGCACCTCAAGGCGGAGAAGAAGACCAAGGCACTGAAGGTCCTGATCGTCGCGCCGACCAGCGTCGTCAGCAACTGGATCCGTGAGATCGAGCGGTTTGGACCATCCCTCACGACCGCCCTGTGGCATGGCGCCGGCCGCCGCGAGCAGATCGCCGATCTGGAGAGCGCCAACGTCATCATCACGAGCTACGCGCTGCTGCGACGCGACATCGACCTCCTGAAGAAGCTGCCGCTCGACTACGCGATTTTGGACGAAGCGCAGAACATCAAGAACCCGCTCAGCGCCACCGCGGCGGCGGCCAAGGACCTGGATGCCGAGCATCGGCTGGCGCTCACCGGAACGCCGATCGAAAATCGACTGAGCGAGATCTGGTCCATCTTCGAGTTCGTCAGTCCGGGGCTGCTCGGTCCGCTACAAAAATTCGAGGAAAAGTTTGCGCGTCCGATCGACAACGGCGACTCGAAGCAAGCCGCGCGCCTGCGGACCGTGATTCACCCCTTCATCTTGCGGCGGACCAAGAACGAGGTAGCGAAAGATCTGCCGCCCAAGATCGAGGTCGACAAGATCATCGACATGGCCCCCGATCAGAAGGCCATCTATACGCAGGTTCTGCGTGAGGTGCGGGCGCAAGTCATGGGTGAGGTCGAGCGGCAGGGGGTGGCGAAGAGCCAGCTTCATATTTTGGCGGGTCTCACCAAGCTTCGCCAAGCGGCCTGCGATCCGCGCCTGCTCGGGCTGCCACGCGAGTTCAGTCACGACGATAGCGGCAAGCTCGCGGCGCTCCGCGAGCTCGTGGAAGAAGCCGAGTCGGGCGGCCACAAGGTGCTCGTGTTCAGTCAATTCGTGTCCATGCTCAAGCTCGTGCGTGAGGCGTTGGATGAAGACAAGATCCGCTACGAATACCTGGACGGCAGCACGATGGATCGGCCGGAGCGCATCGACCGTTTCCAGAGCGATCCGACCATCCCCGTGTTTTTGATCAGCCTGAAGGCAGGCGGCTCCGGGTTGAACCTAACGGCGGCAGACACGGTGATTCACTTCGACCCCTGGTGGAACCCGGCGGTCGAGGATCAGGCCTCCGACCGCGCCCATCGCATTGGGCAGAAGAAGGTCGTCACGGTGTACCGGCTGGTGGCCGGCGGCACGATCGAAGAAAAGATCCTGCAACTGAAGCAAAAGAAGAAGGATCTGGTCGCGTCTGTCTTGAGCGAGGACGCGGGCGGGGCCAAGACCCTGACCCGCGACGATCTGGACGACCTGTTCAAGATGGAGTGACGGAGGCCTAACGGCGCATCGAGACGTTCATCAGTAGACCGAGGCCCATCAGCATCGTCAACACGCTCGATCCGCCATACGAAAACAGCGGCAGGGTGATGCCAACCACGGGCAGAACGCCGGTCGCCATGCCGATGTTGAACACGGCGTGCCAGAAGAGCATGGCGCCGACGCCGACGGCGAGCGCCGCGCCGAAGCGGTCCTTGGCTTGCGAGGCGACGTGGATCGCCCAGACACACACGAAGGCGTACAGGCCGATCAAGAGCACCGCCCCGAGGAACCCCCAATCCTCGGAAAATACGGCAAACGGGAAGTCGGAATACTGCTCGGGCAGAAAGCCGAATTGATTCTGCGTGCCCTGCATGAACCCTTCACCGCTGAACTGGCCGTTGCCGATCGCCGTTTGGGATTGCAGCGCATGCCAGCCGGTGCCCGTCTTATCGGCTTCGGGATTCAAGAAGCTCGTGATGCGGTGCTTTTGGTAGTCGCGCATCACGAACGTCCAGGCGAGCGGCAAGGACACCGCGCCCGCACCGATCAACGAAAACACGCTGAAGACGCGAATGCGCATCATGGCCACCATGGACACGGCGGTCAGCAGATAAATCAACGACGTGCCCAGATCGGGCTGAGCCATCACGGCCGCGACCGGCGCCACGATCAAAAGCGCGACGGGCGCGAGGTCCACGAGCGATCTCGGCTCAGTGCGGGCGTCATTATGGACGAACTTCGCCACCATCAAGATCAGGAAGATCTTCATGAATTCGCTGGGCTGAAAGGCGAAGCTGCCGAGCTGGATCCAGCGCGAAGAGCCGCGAATATCGCGCCCCAGGATGAAGACGAGGCCGAGCGAAACCATGCCGCCCGCGTACAACACCGGCGCCAGCCGCTCATAATGGCGGTAGTCGATGGCCGCCACCAAGATGGCCAACATGGCGCCGACCACGATCCAGTAAATCTGCGTCACATAGATGTCGGCCAACCGCGCGCGGCTCTCGTCGTCGATGTAAACGCTGGTCGCGCTGTACAGGTTCACGAGGCCTAGGGTCAAAATCGCGACCACCGCCAGCAGCAGCGGCATGTCGATCATGGGGCCGCGACGGAACGAGAGCCCGCTCGCCATCAGAGACTCCCGCGCTTGCTCGGTTGGTGCGATGGCAGCTGGGTCGACACCCGCTTCTCCTTCAGCTTCTCCCAGTCCCGCACGACGCGCATCGCGACGGGCGCGGCGTTTTTACCACCACCGCCGCCGTGCTCGATGATCACGACGATGGCGATCTCGGGCGATTTGGAGGGTGAATAGCCGGCAAACCAGGCGTGGTCGCGGTTGAAGTACCAGACCTTGTCCGGGTCTACACCGCGCGGCGTCACGTGGCTGACCTGGGCAGTGCCGGTCTTCCCGGCCACGTCCAGCCCGGGAATGCGCTCCTTGTACGCCGTGCCCGTCTTTTCAGCGACGACGCCGGTGAGCGCGTTTTTGACCAATGCCAAGTGATCTTGATCGAGCTCGACCATGCGCCGGACGCGAGGCGGAAAGTCTTGCACGACCGTGCCGTCGCTGGTCTCGATGCTGCGCACCACTTGCGGCTGATAGAGCGTTCCGCCATTGGCGAGCGCGGCGTAGGATAAAGCCAGTTGCAAGACGCTGACCGTGGTCGCGCCCTGGCCGATGGCCGAGAGCAGGGTGAAGCCGCCGCGAAATGCCTCTTTGTAACGGCGGGTGTACCAACTGCGTGTAGGCATGCGGCCCCGCGCCTCGGGGTTGACCCCGATGCCCGTCTTCACGCCAAAGCCAAAATCGAGGCCGATCGCGGCTAGGCGGTCGATGCTAAGGCGCGACCCAAGCTCGTAAAAGTACGTGTTGCACGACTGCACGATGGCCGAGTGCAGGTTCACCTTCCGGTGCACCCCCGTGCACCGGAAGAAGCGCTTGCCGTATTCGAAGCCGCCGTGGCACTCCACCTCCCGGTCCGGATCGGTCACGCGATCCGCCAGCGCGGCCAGCGCCGTGAACGGCTTATAGGTGGAGCCCGGCGGATAGGCGGCCGAGATGGTTTTGTCCATCGTCGGCTTGAGCGGATCGGCGTTCAGCCGGCGGAAGGCGTCACGCACCGCTTTGGTGCCGTTCCCTCCCGAGACCACGTTGGGGTCGAAGCTCGGCTTGGACAGCGCCGCCAAAAGCCGGCCCGTGCGCACGTCGACCACGACCACGGCGCCGGCAAGTTGCCCGCGCATTCCCTTCTCGATCGACGCCACCAGATCGATATCCATCGTGAGCGAGATGTCGCGGCCCGGAATGGGCTCCAATCGCCGTGGTTCCTCCAAATATTTTGCGTCGATTTCCGCGCTGCTCTCGCGCCGGGCGATCCCACGCACGAGCTTACGCCACCCGCGCTGCCCCCGCAGATAGCTCTCCCAGCGCCGCTCGATGCCAATGGCGCCGATGTGATCGCCCGCGCGGTAGCCGCGCTCGTCCAACCGCTCCAGCGCTTCAGCGTCGACCTCTTGCACATAGCCCACCGCGTGCGCGCCGAGCTCGCCGTACGGGTAATAGCGGACGGGCGACGGCGTGACCTCGACGCCTGGAAGGTCTTTCTCGTGGGTCTCCAAGAACGCGACCACGTCTCGGTCCACGTCGACCTTGAGCAGGATTTGCTGACCACGCCGCTTGTCGTCCTTGGGCAGCGCCTTCATTTCGGCGATCTTCTTCTCGATCGACGTTCGTTCCAGGTCGTCCAACGAGACGACCTTCAGGACGCGAGGCCAAGTAGCTTCGAGATCGATCGCGGCCGGTGTGATGTGCACGCTGTAGGAAGGACGGTTCGCCGCCAGCACGCGGCCATTTGCGTCCCGGATCACGCCGCGCGTGGTGGCGAGCGACCGCTCGCGCACGATGTTGCGCCGCGCCTGGGCGCGGTGCACATCTCCCTCGACCAATTGCAGCTGCGCGAGCCGGCCGATCAACGTGCCAAAGGCGGCGATGGCGACCAGCACCAGCCAGCGGTAGCGCTGCCGAAATTCGCCGACGTCCGAACGCTGAACTAGCACGGGCGCCTCATGTCAGCGCCTCGGGCTGAGCGCGCGCCGGTGTCCCCCCTTGTCGAAGGCGCTGGGCGATCCGAAACAAGAGCGGCGCGCAGAGCGCAGTCGAGATGGCATGCGGCAAGACGATGGTCGCCAGCTCCAAGGGTCGCTTGTTGTCGCTACCGAACACCGCGAGCAGCACCAAGATGACCGCGCTTTGCACGAGCGCGAAGACGAGAGCGAGGGACATGCGAGTGAGCACGGTTTGGGCGGTGAGCCTGACCCCGGCAACGCGCGAGAGCCACCAGATCATCACGTAAACGAAGGTGAATAGCCCGATCGGAGCACCGCCCAGGAGATCCTGGGCGTAGCCGATGGCAAAAGACAAGGCGGCGCCGCGCGGCATGGACGGCTCATGCACGCCTAAAAAGATCACCAGCGGCAGCGCCAAGCTCGGCGTCACGCCATGCAGCGAGTAACCGAACAAGCTCGATAGCGGACCAATTAATCGGAACAGGTTCGACTGCACCAAGATCAAGAGCGCTGCGACTGCGAAGAAGCCGAGATTTCTCATGCGCTCCCAGACTCAGCGCTGCGAACGCGCCTTTTTGGCGGCCGAGGTGGCGGCGCCTGACTCGCACTCTTTGGAGTCGGTCAGGATGATCAGCACTTCTTCCAAGCGCGAGAAGTCGACGGTGGGCTCGGCCTCGACGGCTTGATAGATGCCGAAATTGCGACGCTCGACCTTTTTTACGCGGGCCACCGGTATCCCGCGCGGGAAACGGCAGCCGACGCCGCTGGTCACGAAGACGTCACCGACGTCGACGTCGTCGGTCCGCTGCACGTACTCGACGCGCGCGGAATACTTTTGCCGGTCGCCGACGCCGCGCACGAAACCGCGCGCGCCGGTGCGTTCGACCATCACGTCGACACCGAACCCGCTGTCCACGGTCAGCTGTACATCCACCTTTTCGCCGGACACGCGGAGCACCGTACCCACCGTGCCGTCGACGGAAACTACGGGCATGTCCGGGCGAATCACCGCATTTTTCGTGTCCACCGTGAGGTGCGCGACGCGAAAGTACTCGGTCGTGTCTTTACCCACCACGACCGCGCTGACAAGCTCTTGAGAGATCGTGTCACGCAAGCCGAGCAGACGCCGCAAACGTCGGTTGTCCGACTCCGTTCGTTGCAGATCTGAGACCTTGCCGCGTAAACTCGCGTTCTCGTAGGCCAGGCGGTTGTTGTCGGCCTTCACGTCGACCAAGTACACGTAGTCCCCCACCAAGCCCGAGACGCCGCGCGCCAAGAGCGCGGCAAAGTATTGGAACGGAGCGGCCACGTGCAAGAGCGCGCGGTCGACGCCATTGGTGTCCTCGGGCCGGCGAATGCTGGAGCGCAAGAAGAAGAACGGCAGCGCCAAAAGCAGCACTACGATGACGATATCGCGATAGTGCTTGAACGAGCCCACGCCGCCTCAGCAATCACCCGATGGTGACTTCCCTGAGCAGCTCGATGTGGTCGAGCGCCTTGCCGCTTCCGAGCACCACGCAGCTGATGGGGTCGTCGCTGACCATCACCGGAAGCCCTGTTTCCTCGCGCAGCAGCACGTCGATGTTCTTCAGTAGCGCGCCGCCACCAGTGAGCACGATGCCTTTATCGACGATGTCCGCCGCGAGCTCGGGAGGGGTGCGCTCGAGCGCGAGCAGCACGGCTTCGACAATGGCGTTGATGGGCTCGGCCAGCGCTTCGCGGATCTCGTCCGAGTTGACGATCACGGTCTTGGGAATGCCGGCCACCATGTCGCGGCCTTTGACCTCCATCGTGAGCTGAGGTTCGATCGGGTACGCGTTGCCGATCGTGATCTTGATGCGCTCCGCGGTCTGCTCGCCGATCGCCAGATTGTATTTCCGCTTCATGTAGGCGACGATCGCGTCGTCCATCTTGTCCCCGCCGACGCGCACGCTCTGCGAGTAAACGATGCCGGCGAGCGAGATCACGGCCACCTCGGTCGTGCCGCCGCCAATGTCCACGACCATGTTGCCGCTGGGCTCCGTGATGGGCAGCCCGGCGCCGATCGCGGCGGCCATCGGCTCCTCGATCAAATACACCTCTCGCGCGCCCGCGCTCTCCGCGCTCTCCTTCACCGCGCGTTTTTCGACCTCCGTGATGCCGAACGGCACACAGATGATGATCCGGGGCTTTACCAGGGTGCGGCGGTTGTGAGCGCGCGCGATGAAGTAGCGCAGCATGGCCTCGGTGATCTCGAAGTCCGCGATCACGCCATCCCGAAGCGGGCGGATGGCGACGATGTTACCGGGGGTTCGGCCCAACATCTCTTTGGCCTCTCGGCCGACATTCAGTACCCGCTTCACGCCATTGGCGTCGCGCGCCACAGCGACCACGGACGGCTCACAGCTGACGATCCCCTTGCCTTTGACGTAGATGAGCGTCGTGGCCGTGCCCAAATCGATGGCCAGGTCATTCGAAAACAGGCCGTAGAGCCAGTCGAAAATCATCGCTGTGTATTGCTCGTCTTAGTCAGCGAGCCGGTGACCGGCCCGCGAGGTCGCTGCATTCCGGCCGAAACCGGGCCAATCGGAGCCACGTCCTAGCACGAGGCGCCGAACGGGCGCAATCCGAGCCGCACGCAAAACCGGGTTCGACCTACCAGGTGGCGCCACGGGCGCAAAAAACGACTGATAACGCGGGCTTATCGCCCCTTTTTTCGAGCTACGAAATAACTACCGCGAGGGCGCCGCGGCAGGCTCGGCGCGCTCAGTCGTCGTCGTCCCAGTCTTTGCCCAGGTTCTTCCAAGCCGCGCCGCCGCCACCGCGTTCGCCCTTCTTCGGCTCCTCGGTTCCGCCACGCGCCTTCTTCTTTTTCTTCTTGTCGTCCCAATCAGAGCCCGCCCCCGCGCCGGGAGCCGGTCGCGCTCGACGACCTTCGGGTGGACGCGCGGCGTCCATGCCCGGGGGCGGCATGGGCGGGAAACCGCCACCGCCACCGCCACCGCCGGCGTAACCACCGCCGCCAGAATAGCCGCCACCACCGCCGCCTGCGTAACCGCCGCCGCCGTAGCCTGGCGCAGGTCGAGGACGATCGCTCGCGCCACCCGGAGCGCCCGGCGCACCGCGCGGGTGCGCGATGTTCACCATCAAGCGCCGCCCACGCAAATCGAAATTGCGGAGCGCCGTGATCGCTTCGTTGGCAGCCTCCGCAGTCCCCATTGTGATGAAGCCGAAGCCACGCAACCTGCCGTCGGGACCGACCGGCAAGTGGATGCGCGCAACGGGCCCGACGTTGTTGTCGGTGAAGATCTGCGTCATCTCCTGTTGGCTCGTGTCGTACGGGAGATTGCCGACGTACAACGTTCGATCCTCAGTCAACTGCGGGCCGCCGCCTCCGCTCGCAGCACCGGCGCCGCCGCTTGCCGTGCTTGCGCCACCGGGCCCCGGTGCACCGTCGCCGCGTCGCGGTGGCTCGGATGAAAACGGGCGCACCGAAATCGCTCGCCCCGCTTGCAACGAACCGTCGAGCTTATCGCGCGCGGCGATCGCTTCGTCCGACGTCGCGAACGTAACGAAGCCGAAGCCGCGAGGCCGACCTGTCGCGCGATCACGAGGCAGACTGACGTCAACCACTTTGCCCCCCGTTGCTTCGAACAATTGCCTCAGCACGTCTTCGCTGATGGACTCGGGCAGGCCCGCCACGAAGAGTTTTCGTGCATCCTCGGTCGCCATTTTCTCGTCGTTCCTAAA
>CAXSGJ010000033.1:67614-74665 GCA_964236865.1 uncultured Polyangiaceae bacterium | reverse complement strand
CGGAGTACACGCTGCGCCGCGTGTCCATGGCCACCGGCTACAACCGCCATGGCACGACCTTCACGAAGCTCGACCCAAGCCTGAGGCAAGTGGCGGGTGTCTTCGAAGGCGGCACGCGCGACCTCGCCACGGCGAGCGACCGGATCTTGCGCAAGCACGGGCGCGCGATCATCGACAAGCAATTCGCGACGCGGCGCTTGGCCGATATCATGATCGATCTTTTCGTGTTGGCTTCGGTGATTAGCCGGGTCGATTCGGCCATCCGCGAGAACGGCGTCGACCGAAGCAAGAGAGAGCTGGAAATTGTCACGGTATTCGCGCGCCAGGCCGAGCGGCGGATCAAGTCCAACATGGACGAGATCGACAACAACGTGGATGAGTCCATCAAATCCCTGGCCGATCACAGCTTCGAGCTGGAGAAATTCGGCTGGGATACGCTGTAGATTCGTGCGGTTTGTGCCGGGCCGGGGCCAGGCATAGCCGAGCAGGCTGACACGGCAGCCTTTGAAACTGTAGACTTCGCGGCCCGGTTGGCAGCGCCGCCGGTCCGAGCCGCGCCAGATGACCAGAGCTAAGTCGAAGCCCTCGCTGCCCAAGGCAGCCAAGCCCAAGGCCGTAACGCCAGAGGCCGTAACGCCGAAGGCCAGCAAGCCAGGGGCCAAGAGCGCCAGCCAGCCCAAGGCCAGTCAGCCTCATGTCGCTGTGGCCGCGCGATCCGCCGCGACCCCGTCGGGCCAGAGCGGGACGGCGAGGCCCGCCCGCGGTCGGCTCGCGGCAAGCAAGACCGCAGCTTCCCCTGTCATCGCGCCGCCAAAGCAGAGCGACACCCCCGCGAAAATTCGACCGATAGAGCAGGCCGTCGGCGTGAGCAGCGACGCGGTCGCGCGCCGCACGGGCAAGTCTTGGGCACAGTGGTTCGCGTTGCTCGACGCGGCCGGCGCGGCCACCCTGGATCACAAAAGCATCGTGGCCGTGCTGGCTCAGCGGCACGGTGTCGGGCCGTGGTGGCAGCAGATGGTGACCGTCGCTTATGAGAAAGCCCGCGGCATGCGCGAGCACCAGGAAAGCGAGGAGGGTTTCCAAGCGGGCATCTCGAAGACGCTCGAGCTGCCCTTGGCGAAATTGTACCGGCTTTGGGCGGAGCCGGCCGAGCGTAACAAGTGGCTCGCTGACGACCGCTTTTCGATCCACAAGGCAACGGCGTCCAAGTCCATCCGTGCGCGCTGGGGTCGCGGAGTCAGCCGTATCGACGTCGATTTCTGCGAAAAGGGCCCGTCCAAATCGCAGGTGACCGTGCAACACAATCGGATCGAGACGTCCGACGCGGCCGAACAGATGAAGGCCTATTGGGCCAAAAAGATCCGCGCCCTCGAGGCGCTGCTCACGGCTCCCTGATTCAACGGCTCACCGCCACGCCCTCGATCAGGTGGTAGCGGCCGCGAGCGATTTGCCAGTCGAAATAGACGTGCGGGAGCGCGCTCGGAAAAAAGTCGCGGGTCAGGTGATCGAATAGCTCCAGCGAGCCACGCGCGGGAACGACAGGATACAGCTCGCGGAGCACGGCCGAGTCACTCAAGCGTTCGGGCGTTCGATACGGCGCGCTGAAGGTCGGCGACAGCGCGCCGGACAGGCGGTCGTGAAAGCTGAGCCAAGCTCGACTGTCGAGGAGCGGGACGATGCGTTCACGAAAGCCGGCTTTGAACCGTTCGAACTCCGTTTCGGGGCCCAGAAAGCGCGCCTGGCCGAGTACATTGGCGAAGATCAAGGTGGTCTCCGGTTCGGCGCGCAAGAACTCGGGCAGCCCAGGGCCGCCGCTCACGAGCGGTTCGATCAAGAGATCGCGCCGCTCGTGCCGGAGATCGCGGATGCCGAGCGCCCGTAGGCGGCGTAGCAATACGAAGCCCGCGAGCGGGTCGGGCTCGAGCACGAGCACGCTCGCGAAGCTCCTCAGGAACGCGTCTGGTAAGCTGTATCCGGCGCTCGGCCCGACCAGCACCGCGCGGCCTGCGCGGGGTCGAAACTCCTCCAGCCAGCTCGCTAGCGCCGCGTGAAACGGCCTCCACGCGCGCCCGCCGAGCAGCGCCCGCGCATGGTAGCGCACGCCCCCCGCGGGGTTGAGCCAAGCCGGCACTTCAAGCTCAGCCAGCAGGAAGGTCCGCGCCCAGTGGGTGCGGTTGATCCGCGGCGCGCGGCGCCTTCGGAGCGACGAGCTTCAACAGAGGCGTGGTCATCAACGTGGTCACGAGCGCCATGATCACCATCATCGTAAAGATTTTTGGAGAAATGACGCCGAGATCCAGCCCAATGTTCAGCACGATGAGCTCCATCAGCCCGCGCGTGTTCATCAGGATGCCGAGCGCGGTGGCGTCCCGCGTGTTCATCCCGGTGAGGCGCGCGACGCAGAAGCTACCGCCGAATTTTCCGACGCAGGCGACCGCGATCAGCGCCAAACAAAGCAGCCAGTCGTTCGCGCTGGCAAGCAGCCCAAGCTGGGTGCGGAGGCCGCTAAAGGCAAAGAACAACGGGAGAAACGCGACCACCACAAAGTCTTCCAGGCGCTCGGCCAAGGCGCGGGCGTAATCTCCGTGACGCGGCATGATGGTGCCAAACAAGAAGGCGCCGAATAGCGCGTGAACGCCGATCACCTCGCTCGTGAAGGCGGAAGCGAGCAAGAGCACGAAGGTTAGTGCCACCACATTCTGCGTGAGGTGCTCACGGGTCTTGATGCGCGCGCCGAGCCTCGCCAAAAGCGGCCGGACAACGCCCAGCATCAGAGTGGCGAACGCTGTTACCTCGAGCGTAGTCAGCACCGCCGACGCGAGGCCGCTGGCGTGGACGAACGAGACCACGAACGCCAGCAGGCACCAGGCCGTCACGTCGTCGGCCGCTGCACACGCCAAGGCAACGGACCCCATTTCCGTGCGGACCAGCTTTTGCTCCGCGAGGATGCGCGCCAAAACCGGAAATGCGGTGATGCTCATGGCGATGCCCATGAACAGCACGAAAGACGCTTTGCCCACGCCGTGCTCGGCTTGGCTGGCGAAGATGCGCATCGCCAAGACGGCCCCGAGCCCGAACGGCATGATGATCCCGGCCGCGCTGATCGAAACCGACGACGCGCCACGGCCTCGCAAGAGCTTTGGATCGAGCTCGAGCCCGATCAAGAACATGAAAAATACCAGGCCAACTTGGCTGACTAGCGACAGCCCCGGGAAGGACGCTTTGGGAAACAGCGTCTGAAAGAGCTGCGGTGACAGGCGACCCAGCAGCGATGGGCCGAGCAGAATCCCGGCGATCACCTCGGCGATCACCGAGGGTTGGCCCACCCAACGCGCCAGCGCACCGATGCTGCGGGCGGCAAAGATGATGACGCCGGCTTGAAGGATCAGGAGCGCCAGCGGGCCGTGCATCGGGACGGATGCTAGACCACCGCACTGGAGCCATCAACAATCGCAAGCAGCTTGCGAGATGCTGAGCCCGTTGGCGGACGCCGAAGCTTGGTGCCTTACGGCTGTGATAGAGCCGTCGCACGCGGACTGTCGTTCAGCGGCGCGCTTCACTGATCGCCGCGCGGCTCAAAAATTGCTGAAATGCCGAGCGGTTCGTCGACGTAGGCGCTTTTTCGTACGCGTAGCTGCGCGGCACCTGATTGGCGAACAAGCAAGCGACGGCCTTCTCGAAGCTCCGCGCGTCCGGGGCGAGGTCCCCGGCTTTCCCGCTGTCCTCGGCGATCCGGCGCACGACGGTTTGTAGTTGTTCGCACCAGCCGGGCGTCTCGGGCAGCACGACCGGCGTGGCCGCGTCGCAGCATGACTTGCGCATGATGGCCGCCGCCGGCAGCTCGTACCAATCCAGGCCGGAGGTGGACCCGACCGATTCCGCATGGGATGGCCCCGTCACTGGAGCCGCTGCATCCAAGCCTTGGGGCATCGAGGGCAGCGCCAGCCGCTGCAGACGCCTGGCCGCCTCTCTGAAGTCTCCATCTTGGCAAAGGAACGCGAAGTCTCGATTCTCAAGCGGCGTGCCCGGCTCGAAGTAGGACGCAACGCACGCGTCACGCGTGGCGATGGGCCCAACTTTTAGGCGCTCAGGCGGCGCTGCTTTCGGCTCGGGCGCGCGCGCTGTCGAGGACGTCCGCGCCCCATGAGCCGCAGGCGGCGCCGCGTCTGGGGCGACCGCCAGATAGACGCCGCCCCCACCTGCCGCCGCCGCGACCACGACCAGCGGCCAAACCGAACGCTTGCGCTCGAACGGATTGATCGAAATCCGCTGTTTCAGCTGGCCGACGGCGCTCGGCGAAAAGGAGGCCGGCGATGCACTGACTGAACGTGGCGCGGCGCGGGATTGCGGCGTGGGCTCCGGCGGCGTCGTAAGAACGGGCGGCGGGGCCGCGGTAGCCGATGACGCGGGCTTCGGATCAACCTCGGAGCCGTCGTCGTCAGGCAGCGTGCCGCCGTCGATCACGATGCGAACGTCGCGGTCTCGGGCCAGACCGGCAGCACCGACGATGTCGATGAAGCTGCGCGGCGACGCCCGCGGCGGGACTGGCCGTTTGAGCGGCATCACCCGCGGATCTCGCTCCCAGCCGTCGAGCGAGCGGACGAGGTCCGCGAGCTCACTGGCCCGCGCTCGCCGCTCGTACGCTAGGCCGCGCTCGATGAGCTCCTGCAGTACGGGCTCATCCACACCAAACGCCGATAGCGGTTTGGGCCTTGCCGCCGACATTTGCTTCAGCAGCGCATCGCTCGTAGGGGCGCTGAACGGTGTCTGCCGGGTCAGCGCCGCGTAGAGCGCGGCGTGCAGGGCCCAAACGTCATCCGCCGGAACTTCGACCGCGCCCTTCAGCCGCTCTGGTGGACAGAATGGGCCGATCGGCAGCGCGACCAGCTGGGAGAGTACGGGGGCGATTGCGCGGCCCGAGGGCACGGCGATCACGCTGCGCGGCGAGAGCGCCCCGTGCACCGCGCCGGCGGCATGCAGAGCTTGCACGGCGTCGGCCAAGCGTAACACCCAGGCCACTGCCTTGGCGGGGCTCATGGGTCCCTTGAGGAGCTCGCTGTGAAGCGTCGTGCCGGGCACGAATTCGGCGATTGCTACGCCAAAACCCGGAGGCAGTGCTTTACCCCCCGGCAGGATGAAGCCGTCGAGCTCGCGTGCCACCACGAGTACCGACGCCAAATGCCTGTGCTTGACGCCGCGGGCAGTGTCCAGGACGCTGAGGCGTCCCGAGTCGGCCACGGCCAGCACCACCCGCCGCCCTGTGTCACTGTCGACGCCGACCCAGCGCTCCAGCGCCTGGCTGTTCTTGAGTGCGCCGGCATATGTAAAGCGGCCTGCGAGCAAAGTTCGTGGATCTGCCATATCAGGGACGGGCTGGCGCGATCATCGAGCGCAGGATTTCCGGTTCGGGAAGCAGATCGTACACCCGCGTCCTCGCGCGTGCCATTTGCGTGCCGCGGATCAACGATTGAAGTGTAAAAAGCGGCCCGCTCGAGCGTCGGTGGCCTGCCCACCGACGCTCGCCACCGCGCCGTTGACCAAGACCAAATCGATACCCACCGGCCCTTGCTTGGGCTCGCGGTACGTGGCGCGGTCGGCGATGAGCTCGGGATCGAAGAGCAGCAGATCCGCGTAAAACCCCTCTTCGATCCGGCCGCGCGACACGAGCCCGAAGCGCTCGCAAGGCAATCGGGACATCTTAGCGACGGCAAATGCTAAAGAAAAAAGCCCGCGTTCGCGCCCGTATTCGCCGATCACGCGGGGAAAGGTACCATACAGACGCGGGTGTGGACGGCCTTCTGGGTTGGGCAAACCGTCCGAGCCGACCATCACGCGCGAGTGGCGAAGATTCGTCTCTACGTCTTCTTCGGCCATCAGGAACGTGAGGGCGACGGTGCGCTCTGCGCCGGGCAAGCTCAGGATTTTTACGACCAGCTCCGCGAGCCCGACGCCTTCGGTACTGGCGATCTCGGTCAGCCGGCGCCCGTCATATGCGGGGCACCCGGGGCAAGACGCGATCTGGATCGCTTCGGCGAGTACCAAATTAACCGCGTTCAGATCGAAGTATTCGATCATCGGGCCGCTACCCGCGATGTACGGATAGGCGTCCAAGGTCACGTCGGCACCCCCGGCGTTCGCCAGGTCGATGCGCGCGAGCGACGCCTTCACTTTGCCCCAGTTGCGCTTACCTCCGGATTTGTGGTGGGAAATCTGCACGCGACAACCGATGGCTTCAGCGATGCTCAGGGTTTCCTCCACGGACTCGAGCAAGCGGTCGCCTTCGCTGCGCATGTGCGTGGCATAGAGCGCAGAATAGTCAGCAAGCGGGCGCCCGACCTCGATGATCTCGTGGCTGGTTGCGACGCGTCCCGGACGATAAATCAGGCCGGTGGAGAAGCCCGCGGCCCCCTGCTCCAAGGCCCGCTGCACATGCCCGCGCATCTCAATCAGCTCGGCGGCAGTCGGCGCGCGTTCCTCGTCACCCATCACGCGGCAGCGGATCGCGTTGTGGCCAATCAAGGAAACCGCGTTGACGGCCGGGCAGGCCGCGGCAAATGCACGCTCGTACGCCGCGAGGTCGTCGAAGCGATCGCCAAACCCCGGAAACAAGCTGGCGTTCCCTGGCGGCTCCGCTCCGCCGGACCGCAGCGGCGCCAAGCTGAAGCCGCAATTGCCGATGACGACGCTCGTCACGCCCTGCAGCAGCTTGAACGCCAACTCGGGCGCGCTCAGCAACGCAGCGTCGTCATGCGCGTGAACATCGACGAAGCCAGGCGCAAGCGCGCGGCCGCTCGCGATCACTTCGCGCTTTCCGATGGGACCCGGCCCGATACGCGCGATGCGGTCGCCAGCGATGTGCACATCCGATATCCGGGGCGGATCCCCCGAGCCATCCACCAGCAGGGCGTCACGAATGCTGAGATCGAAGGTCATCGGTTCGAGGCCACGCCGCGCGCAGGGTCGGCATCAGCTCCAAGGCTAGCGTTAGTCGCGCGGCTCAGAAATAAGCGTGACCGAGATTACAGCGGCTTACCTTGTGCGACCCAGCTCT
>CAXSGJ010000033.1:64453-67604 GCA_964236865.1 uncultured Polyangiaceae bacterium | reverse complement strand
CTCGACGAGTTGAATCTGTTCGGGTGACAGGGCCGGCAATCCGAGCGGCATGCCCCGGACCTCTGCGCGCGGCGCGTCGCGCTCTTCGTCGTGGCGAGCCAGCAACGCCGCAACCAAACGCGGCGTTCCGTCAGCCAGCAGCTCGAACAGGCTGCGTCGCACGCCATGCTCGTCGACGTAACCGGCGAGCGTCGATGCGTGGGAAGAAAAACTCACCCCGCGCGGCCGAAATCCGAAGCCGCCCGTGTTGCCTCCCTCCGTCCCCTCCGGAAGTGTCCGCGTCGGTATGACAATGGTGGCAGGTGCGTGAGAATACTTGCTCGTTTGCTTCCCCGAACGAGACATGGCGCGTGAGCAGGGGCAAGCGGCCGAAAGGTGGCCGGCGCTCCGGCGCGAGCGGCGCGCTCAGGATGTACGCCGAGATACCGCTTGCTTCCTCATCCAACAAGCCAAAGTTCGGCCGCTGCGCTGACCGGGAAATGCCCGCTTACGATCTGCTCGTGACAGGAGAAACAATGTTGCGTCAGGCTAGCCGTACCGAAGCCCGTCCCTTCGTGACAGCGATTGCACTCGTAACGTTCCACGAGTTCACGAGCCCGCGCTGCGTCGCCGCTCAGCGCAGGGGATGGCAGGCCAGGGTCGAGGACGGCATGCGGCGAGGCCGTGTGCGCCGGATCGGTGGCGCGCGGCGCTTTGTTCGGCGGCGTGCAAGCCAAGCACGAGAACGCAATCAGGACCGAGCTCGTGGCCCGCACCCAGAAGCTCGACAGCACGTTGCCTCAGCTTGCTCGGCGGGCGTCGGGCTCGCACAACTTCAGTGACCCAGCCATGCTTTCGCAACGCTTCGTGGCCAGCTCCTGACCTGCCTGGTCGCCCCGCTCCAGCCGTAATTGCGCAAGCGCCTGATAGCCTTCGGGAGTTGCGATCAGGTCGCGCTGCGCCAGCCCTTCGAGTAATGCTCGGGCCTCCGTCGCGCCCCCTTCCACCTTGGCCAGGGCTTCGCCAAGCTCGGTCTGAACGCCAGGATCATCCTTCTTCAGGGTCAGCTCCCGGCGCAGCGCGGCCACCGACCAAGCCATGTTGGCGTCGCGGGCCGGCGGACTGTTTCCGAGCCAATGGCCCAAGTATTTGGTCGGGACCTGTCGCTGCAAACCAAGCCTGCCATTCGAGCGTTCGATCGCCACCGCGAGCACACGTTCCGCGCGAGCCACGAGCGGGTCCCGCCTGGCGTCGAGAGTTTTCAGGTGCGGCATCATGCGCAGCACGCAGCCTGCTGCCGCCACGTAATTGCCCTTAACCAACGATTTCTCCGCCTCGAGTAGGCCGCGAATCCGGGGGTCGACCTGGACTTCGGGGAACCAATCACCACCACAGGCAAGAGTGGTAGCGGAGCTCAAAAAGCTAATCCCGCTCATTGCCAATGCCACCGTCCTAATACCCAGCTTTGAAATCGACATTTAACTACTCCTTTTCGCGTGCCGCAGGATTCGCGCGGTCCAGCGTTCTCGGCACGACCCGTGTGACACCAGACCGACGAGAAACTTGAACAGCAATCCTCGGGCCACACAAAAATCGCCACGCATAGGCTGTTTTTGTGAAATTGCCGATTTTGTTTGTGCCTAGCATCCCACGCAGGCGTGGCTACGCCGCCCAGCACGGGCCCACTTAATAGCGAATTACAGCAACTCGCGGCCCCAGTTCCCAATGTAAGTGAACACCGGGTCAGCCCGCAGAACCTTAAATGGCAATGCGCAACAAACGGAAATGGTTGGCCTCAAGCCCTATGACGCCATACTGCCACGCACGTCTCGGCTATTCGGGGTTGACAGGAGATGGGTCGCAAGAATATTCAAGCTCGCCATGGCAAAGAATTCAGTGAACGATCGTATTCGCAGTCGCGTAGAAGCATTCGCCGAGGAGCTCAGCTCTTTAATCCGCGACTCTGCGATGGAAACCGTCCGTGAGGCGCTTGGTGCCGGCTCGTCGCCACGCCGCGGCGCGCGCGCGGGCCGCGCAGCCGTGGCAGGCCCAGCGAGTGCGCCCGTGCGCGGCGGTGGCCGGCGCGAAAAAGGTCAGAAGCGTGACCCCGCGGAGATCGAGCGCCTCACGGGTCGTCTGCTGGATTACGTCAAGGGCAATGGCGGTCAGCGCATCGAGCAAATCGCTTCCGGCATGGGTACTGTTACCAAGGAGCTCAACCTGCCGGTGAAGAAGTTGATCGCTCAGAAGTCACTCAAGACCAAAGGGCAGAAGCGCGCCACGCAATATTTCGCGCGCTAACCCGCACCTCCGGCACGCCGCGAATGTGCGCGCTGCGGCCCGCGCGAGCCGGCAGCGGCCCCGACTGGCTGGGCGGCTCAGAACTGTCCAAGGAGTCCTGCGCGGCCAAGTCCCAAGAGCGGCTGAATGGTCAGGCCGGCCGAATCGGCGCGCGGGCTAGGATAAGCCAGCCAGGTGACGATGAATGCGGCCGCACCCACGCCAGCCGTGACGAAACCCACGGTGGACAGTGCCGCCGCGCGATCGTGGTCGTCGATCGCGCGGCTCAAGTCGCCGCACACACTCGATACGCCGCTGTCCGGCGCGCCGCACGCGGTAACGTCGCCGCGGCTCTCGTCGTCGATGCGCCCCTGTGCGCGCGTGATCCGATCGCTGGCGGAGGACTCAGCCCCCTTGTAGACAATGCCCACCACCAAGCCGGCCACGGTCAACGCAGACTCGCCGACCATGAGATAGACCTTGGCTGAAGAGTGCTTGGGCGGCGCTTCAGTCGGCGCCTCGTACGCGCCGCCGTTCGAGGGCGGCGCCTGAATGCTCTCCGCCGCCGTAGGCGCCGCCTGAACTGGCGATACGCGCGGCAGCTCCGCCGCGATCAGGACCGACTCACCCTCTTGCAAGGACAGGCTGCGCTGAAAGGTGCGCCGCCCGTTGGCAGAGATCGAGATCTCATGTCGCCCTGGGTCAATGGCCTGCCCCAAGACAAGCTCGCTCGCGGGAAAGACCTTGCCGTCGATCGTGGACACCGGTGCCAACACATCCGCTGGCAGCTCCACGGTCACGCGCGCGATACGCGGCTTTAACGCGGCGCTGGCGGGTGACAGCAACTTTTGCACGTCGGGAGCTTTTGCGCCCTTCCTGATGAGCTCGCGCG
>CAXSGJ010000033.1:43476-64443 GCA_964236865.1 uncultured Polyangiaceae bacterium | reverse complement strand
CTGGTCGCCCTGGCCGATGTTGACCGGGTGAATCTCGTAATCGAGCTCGGCCTCGACCAGTAAGCCCTGCTCGGTTTCGCAATGAGCCAGGTGAAAGCGCAGGCCCGGAGTGTCCTTGACCGACAGTGCCTCACGCAGCTTCAGCGTTGCATCCGCCCACTTGCCCGCGCTCTCCAGGCCGACGGCGCTCTCGAAGGCACGCCTTGCAGAAGAAATCTCGGCTGGTGACGGATCGGCGAGGCCCGGCCGCGAGATGAAGGTCGCGGCGCAGACCAGCAATGTTTCGAGGCGGCGGGAGCGGACGATCATGAGAAAACCCCATTGGCAACGAGCAGCGGCGACTGTTGTCCCCGACGCCGGTGATAGTCGGCACCGTGAATTTGCGCTGTCAAGGCGTCGGCGCAGCCGGAGCGCTCGGTTGCGCGGAGACTGGCAGCAGGGGGCCGAATTTGGCCCGCACCTGCTGCCCGGCCTAGAGAGAGGATGGCCCGAGCCGGATTCGGGTAATCCGCGCCCTAAACAGCTAGTAGATCTCGGCAAAAGACGCGCTAGAACCGGATGCCCTTGGCTGCTCGACCCCGCACTTCGATGACCGCTCTTCGTCGCCATTGCAGCCGCTCCGCCGCGGCCGCGCTACTTGGAGCCGTGCTGCTGCTCGCGGCCCCGGCCCGGGCGCGCGAAAGCGGCGAGCCACAACGGTTTCACGTCGTGTACCCGGGTCAACGCTTGAGCACGATCGCCAAGCGCTACAAGGTGAGCGTCGACGCCATTCGCGTGGCCAATGGCCTGGGTCGGGCCGCGCGGCTGAAGCCGGGTGACAAGCTCACGATCCCGGGCCTGGACGACCCAGACGGCAGCCGAGCGCGAGCGCTCTACCCTCCGCAGCACCCTACCGACAACCCGACCGTGCCCGCCTCCACGCGCAAAGCCAAAGACGGGGAGGACGACGCAGACACGGATGCGGACGACGGTCCGCGCACGCACACCGTGTACGCCGGCCAGCGCCTCGAATCGATCGCCAAGCGATACAAGGTTCAACTAAAGGCCTTGTGTGCGGCAAATGGCATCACGCGCCGAACCAAGCTACACGCGGGACAGGTGTTGGTCGTGCCGCGCTCGGGCGATCCGACCACCGACAAAGACGACGGCGACGACGACCTGGGGGGCAAGCGCGGTGCCCACAAGCTGCCGCGGCTCGGTCTGCGTAAGGGCTACTTGGATCTCTTCAATTATGCGACCCACTTCCACGGTTACGCGCTCGACAAGAAGGGCAAAGTAACGCCCGTCGCCGAGACGGAAGTGTCGAGGCTGTTCGGCGCTACCGGGCCACGCCCGATGACCGACCCTCGCTTGATCAAGCTACTGGCGAAGGTGAGTGACAAGTTCGGCAGTCGGCCGATTCGCGTCGTCAGCGGTTACCGGACCCGCTCCTTTTATCAGGATTCACGGCATAAGCTGAGCCGGGCCGTGGACTTCAGCATTCCGGGCATCGATAACGTGGTGCTCCGCGATTACTTGCGCACGCTGCCCGCGGTAGGTGTCGGGTATTACCCGAACTCCTCGTTCGTGCACCTGGACGTGCGCGACGTAGCCACGTACTGGGTCGACTACGCCGGTCCCGGCGAGTCTCCGCGTAAGACCAGCGCCCACGACCACGGCCACGACCGCGACCACGACCAAGAAGCAGAGGGGGATCTGCACGATCCCGAAGTGTTCGAAGGAGATCGCCCCGGCCCGAGCAGCCCGCCGTCACTGGAAGTGCCGCCGCCCGCCACCGACCCCGCCGCACCTGCCGACTCATCTGCGGCGCCGAGCGTCGACCCTCCGAGCAGCGATTCTCAGATCCCACCCAAGTAGCGTGGCGGTAGGCCCAGCCGTGTTTCGGCTCGTACCACGGTCGGCCCAGCGAGGGCGCCCGAACTACTGATGGTGAAGCGCAGCACGCTGCCAGATGCCCGTTCGGCGTCGGTCGCGAAGCACGCGCCGCAACCTACCGCGCAGCGCACTCCGCCGAGTGAAAAGGGTTGGCTCTCCGAGCGCAACAGCTCGCTGACACGTCCGCGCGCGGTGTCGAGCTGCCACAATCCGTCGCGAGTTACGACGCCAGCTTGGTCGATGTGCCCGAGGGTGCCGTACAGCAGCGACCCATCGGTGATGTAGTCGAGGCCGAAGCCCACCAGCTCCGCGCCGAGGGTCCGCGCTTCGAAGCGTTTGCGCAGGCGCGGGGCGGCGGCGATGTCGACCAACACGACGCCGGAGCCATCGAGCTTCGGCACCAGGCTCTTCAAGTCGTCTCCCGTGCAACTGGCCGCAAGCTCGCTGCCATTCGGCGACAAGGCCAACGTGTCGCAGCCACGGAAACCTTCCAGCAGCACCGTCGATAGCACGCGGTCCGTGGCGGGATCGATCTCGACGACGCGCGCGTCCAGGGCGCTCGAATAGTCATTTGCATAAGAGGCCAAGAGCGCGAACACTCTGCCACCGGCCTCCAAGAGCTGAGTCGGGTGCGCGGAGAAGCCACGCGGCGCGCCGATCATTGCCGGCGACAAATCGATGCTCCCGACGATTTCGGGCAGGCTGGGATCGACCACGAGGACGTCTGCGCCCGCGTCGAAGTCTCGTTGTCCGGGGCTTGGATTCGACTCGTAACGCGCCACGTAGGCTTTGTGATCGCCCAGCGCCAAGTAGTCGTGTGGGTTCGAACGAAAACCGGTGGCGACCGAAAGCTCGGCCGTGACCCGCGCGCTCTGGAGATTCAGAAAGCGCAGGACGCCCGCCGGATAACGGTCGATCAGCACCACCTCGGGTCCACTCTGCCGTGCCGATGGCAACCCGACGTCTCCGCTCAAGCCCACCCCGAAGCCCCCCGATTCGGTTTGGGAGCTGTCGAGCGATTGCGATAGGACAACGCCATCGAAGCCGAGCGCCGAGACGTTGCTCGACTGGTAGTCCGACTCCACGACCAACAAGCCGCGACCGCAGGGGCCGGGCTCGAGCGTGACGCCCTGGGTATCGGGCGTCCTGCTGGCCGCCCCGCACCCCCACCCACTTGGGATCAACGCGACACCTACGACGAACGCGCGCCTCAGCCTCATGGGCATGCCGCGTTCACGATGGAGGCCGCGTCCAAATCGAAGGAACCGTTCAGACCGGTCAGGTCGACGCGATCCGTGATGCGCACGTAACGCGCTTCGGCCACGCCGACGTCATGCAGGTCGAACGAGTCACCCCCCGCACGCGAGGGATCGCTCGCGTCGATCGAGTTGCTGTCTGGGTTCGCGTACACCGGGTGCCAGCCGGCGCACGCGCCGTAGGGGTAAGCCGTGGCCGTGCACGGAAACGCGGTAAAATCGCGGTTGTTGGGGCTGACCTCGACCGTAGCTAGCTCAGCGAAGGGCCGCTGCTCGTCGCCATCGATGTAAAACGGATTTTCGAACACGATGAAGTCCGGCCCGCCGCCGTCGATGATGTTGCTTGGCGCAAAGTCGAGCGTGATGCTGCCGCCGTTGCCGAGCGTGGCCACGTCGAGCGAGCCCTCCCCTGGGCGGGCGCCCCTGGGTGGCCCGAGAACGATGCCCGGTAACTTGTCTTGACCAAATGTGGGGCCCGGCCCCGCCGTAAACGAAACGACGGCGGTCGCGAAGCGCGAGGGGCAACCGCCGGTGCCGCCCGGAGCCCCAACGAGGGTGCCTTCAGGCGTCGAGCCGCACGCGGCGCACGCGAACCAAGCCAGGCGAGATAGAGCAGACGCGCCGAGCGCGCGCCAACGAGAACAGACCATGTAAGACTCCCGAGCGAGCTCGCGCTCCGTAGTGGACGGCGCCTCGCGACGAACGCTTTGGCGCACCGAGAGACAGGTCTTCCGACTTCCCTTCCCATGCGCGGGTCGCCTTCCCGGCCGCCTGGATACTTCCAGGCTGGCCAGTGGCACCACTGACACGCGCATACTCGGGGTTACGGCGGCGGCTCCGTGCCGGACTTTCACCGGACTTCCCAAGGTGGAATTTCCACCTCCCCTCGCGGGGATCAATAGGCCGCGCACACCTAACCCGACCGCATCGGATTGGCAAGTCGACCTAGCCTCGCGATGGGCGCGGCATTGCGGGCAGCGCTAGCCACATTTTTGTGCTTTTGTGAGCTGACTTTGCCTCGACAGTCTTCGATTTGGTGTCGTCGTCTATGCGTCGTGCTGCCGCTGATCGCCCTCGCCGGCTGTCACCCGAAAGCCGTTGTCGCACCGCCGCCGCCACCGCCCGCCGCCGCCCCGCCCGCGCCACCACTGCCGCCGGCTCCGAAGTGCGATGCGCTCATCGAAAACTGCACCGCCAACGAGTCGACGACGCTCGCCATCGCCGAGCGCGGCGCGAGCCTCCAACCGCCGTCGGGTTGGAAGTACGCCAAGCAGAGTGATCGCTCAATCGCGCTCAGTAGCGAAGGTAAAGCGCTGCTCACCGTCGTCGAAATTTCGACCGGCACGGAAGGAGCCGTGCTCGAAGCGGTGGAGAAGCTGAGCACGGCCACCGCGATCGAGAAGGTGAAATTCGACGCGCTGAAGCGCCGCCTAAAAAAACCCCAAATCACCATCGATGCCAGCGGCACGCCGGTTGATCTTTGGGAAGTCAGCAAGAGCGCCGGCAACGGTTCAAACCCCGAATTGCTCGGCCAGGGCAGCGGCACACTGCTGGTGTTCGTCGCCCGCCTGACGGCTGAGCGCGTGATCGTCGGTCTGGGGTTCGTGGTCGTTCCCGACGCCGAGGCCGACGCAGAGAAGGTGATGCACGCGGTTCAAACGTTGAAGGGTTCGCCGCGATGACCCGCAAGCCGCAGATCAGGACGGGAGCGATCCTCGCCGGGCGTTGGCAGATCGAAGACTTCATCGGCAGCGGGGAGAGCGGTGAGGTGTACGGCGTGCGCGATTTGCACGGCAGCGCGACATTCGCGCTGAAGCTATTTTGGCCGAACGCACTCGAACAAGCGGAGGTCTGGTCCGACGTGCAGCAGGCGGCGCGGACCGCGGCGGGTCTCGGCGCGGAGGGGGTCGCGCGCGCGTACGAGTTTGGGATAGACGCGAACGCGGCCCGGCCGTTCTACGTGAGCGAACGCGTGTCCTGGCCCGCCCTCGAGAGTCGCGTGCACGCCCAGGGCCGGCTCAGGCCGGCCGAGATCGCTACTGCCTTCGGCGTGCTGGCGCGCGCGCTCGACGCGGCGCACGCGGCGGGCATCGTCCATCGCGATTTGAAGCCCGCGAACGTCTTCGTATCGCTCGATAATGCGCGCTGGGTGCGCATCACCGACTTCGGCGTCGCGCGGCTTCGCTCCGCGTCGCCGCCGCCACCGGGCTGGGGCGCGCCCATCGGCTGGGCCGCTCCCGAAGCAACCGATCCTCACGCCGCGTCGACCCCGGCGATGGACGTCTTTGCGCTCGGCTTGATCGCGTTCTTCGCGCTCACTGGCGGAGCGTTGCACCGGGCGGCGCGCAGCACGCCGATCGATCCGGAGGGGCTCCGGCAAGAGCTCATCCAGCCGCTCGACTCGGCCTCACGCCGCGCGCACGAGCTTGGCGTAGACCTCGATCTCGCGTTCGACGTTTGGTTTCGGCGCGCCGTGGCACCATCCGCGGAAGACCGCTTCAGCTCCATCGGCCAGATGGCGAGCGAGCTCGAGGCCATCGTTCAAAGCCTGGCCGCGTCCTCCAGCCAAAGCGCGCTGCCGGTGGCGACCTTCGCGGCGGCCGGCGCGCAGACCCTGGCTTTTGAGGCTGACTTTCGCGCGCATATGCCGGCGCCGGTGCAGCCGCTCGAGGTGTCCGCAGTGGCGCCACCCGCAGACGAGCCAGGTGAGCCCACCCCAGCGGACGGGACGCCGCGGGCGCGAACGCGTAGCGCGGTGCCCTGGCTGATCGGCGGCGCCGCGCTGTGCGTGGCGCTCGCGGCATGGGGGGTGAGCGCGCTCTATCGCGGGCGCGCCGCCGCCGAGGCGAGCAGCGCCGCAGCGGAGGCAAGCGCCAGCGCGGCCGCAGCGGAGGCAAGCGCCAGCGCGGACGCAAGCGCCGCGCTGGCCGCTGCGCCGTTGGCCGCTCCCGCCGCATCGCCGAGCGCGCCGGTCGCTGCGAATGCTGCGGCGGTCAGTGCCAATGAGACGGCCGGACCCGCAGCGTCCGCCTCGAGCTCGAAGCCCGTGAACGCCCCCAAACCGAGCACGCCGTCCGCCGTCGCGCCGAACCAACCCGCCGCAACCGCGCTGAAGCCGGCCGCAGCGACCAGCAAGCCCACGGCGGCGACCACGGCCAAGCCGGCCGCTGCCAGCCTGCCCGCCAAGAAACCCCCGCTGCTCACGCCGCCCAAGAAAAAGTGCGGCAGCACCTTCATTCCGTGCCGATGAAAGGTGCGACCCCGGCTCTAAAGCTTAGCTTGCCGGACCGGGACGCCGAAGGCTAAGAGAGCCCCGCCGCGCTCGGTGACCATCAATCAAAGACGGGCCGGCACGCGCGCGTGAGCGCTGCTCAATGCTTGGACCAGCGCTCGTGCAGCGGGGTCAGAAGCAACTCGCCAAAGGCGAACAGGTGATCGCAGTGCGCCGCTTTGTCCTCGCCAGCGAAGCCGCGCATGTGAAAGCCATTCGCGTCGGCACGCGAGGTGAGCGTCATACCGGGGCGCGGACCGGGTATCTCGCGGCGGTCGACGGGCAAACCCTCCGCGTCCAGCAGGTATTCCGCGGTCTCGGTGGTGCTCGCGTACGGCGTTTGAATGGCGGAGTGCGTCACGGCGAACAATTTGTGGCCGGCGATGGCTTCATCGGCGAAGAGCGTGAAGGGGGCCATGCTAAGGGCGTTTACCTTGCGCTTGCCGACCGGCTCGAAGCCGACGTGCATTCCGTCCGCCAAGAGCACCGCATCCACGCGCGCTGCGTCCTTGACGCGATCGATGATGTGCAAGATGGCGCCATAGCCGGCGCTCCAACCGCTCAGCGCCACACGCTTCGGAGCGGCGGCACGGGGGCAGAGCTCTCGCACGGCGACCGTGATGCTTTCCAGCATGTGATCGTAGCTGTTCGGATAGGAGTACGGGTCTTCATAAGCGCCCGAGCCGATGCCCAGGTTATAGATAACCAAGGCGCCCTCGATGCCCGAGCGTTCGAACGCGCTTTCCATGACCGCCGGTGCGCCGTGGAAATGCACCAGCAGATCGTAAGGCGTCGAAACGGCGCGACAGCCACTCAGCAGAGAGACGACTCGGCTGCCCGGAGCGACACTGCGTTTGGGCGTGTCGAGGGCCGCGTCGTAGGGTTCTATGGGCTCGCGCAACCCGAGGCCAAGCGCGTGATCCAGTTCGCCGCGCGCCGCGCTAGTGAGGCCTGAATGCAGGGCTTCGGCCTTCGCCGGATGCGCGCCGAGCTCGGCACCGACACGGCCGACGACGAAGAAGTATCCGAGGACGAGCGCTGCCAATATCCTCATGCGTAGAGAGTTATACGGTTCGCGAGGCAGATGTGTAAAGCGCGTTCGCTGAACTTCGCAGCGCCATTACACGCTATGCAGCTCCTACATGTCGGGCATGGACCTGCATCGAGGACCGGAGCACACGGTGAGATGCGAAAAATGCAAGCTCGCCCGAGTCCGCGCGGAAACAGAGAGGACACTGGAATGTTGCAGCGATACAGGACCCAAGTCGCCGGCGAGCTCCGCGACACCGCTGAAATCGAGCTGATCCGTAGCCCTTTCGACAACGAGCCGGTCGCGGAGGTCGGGCAAGCAAGTGCCGCTGATCTCGAGCACGCGATCGCTGCGGCCCACCGGGCATTCGAAGCCGGCCAGCGCCCCGCCAGTTATCAGCGCGCAGAATTGTTGGAGCGCATCGCATGCACACTTCGAGACCGATCCGCCGAGCTCGCGGAGCTGATCGTGCGCGAAAGCGGCAAGCCCCTGCGCTACGCACGCGCAGAGGTCGCACGCGCCGTGCTCACGTTCACGCTCGGGGCAGGCGAGAGCCGTCGCATCGGCGGGGAGGTGCTGCCGATCGATCAGATGCCGGGCACGGAGGGGCGGCTGTGCCTGTACGAGCGCGTGCCGCGCGGGCCAATCGCGGCCATTTCACCGTTCAATTTCCCGCTCAATCTCTTGGCGCACAAGCTGTCGCCGGCGCTCGCGCTGGGCTCACCGACGGTCGCAAAACCCGCTCAACAGAGCCCACTCACGGGCCACGCGCTCGGCGAGTGGCTGCTCGAACAGGGCATGCCCGGCTACTTGCTGAGTGTCCTTCACATGCAGCCCACCGTCGCGCAGCAGCTCGTCGAAGACGACCGCATGGCGGTGCTCTCGTTCACCGGCAGCGATAGTTTGGGTTATCGACTCAAGAGCCAGGCCGGAAAAAAACACGTGCTGCTCGAGCTCGGGGGCAATGCACCGTGCGTGATCGATCAGGGCGTGAACGTGGACGCAGTGGTGCCGCGCGTGGCCGAAGCCTGCTGGGCGAACGCCGGTCAAGTGTGCATCAAGGCGCAACGCATCTTCGTACACAAGAGCCTATTCGCGGACTTCCTCAGCGCGTTCGTGGCGTACAGCTCGCGCGTGGTGTGCGGAGATCCGATGCATGAGGACACCGTGGTGGGCCCCATGATCGAAGCGCGCCACGTGACGCGTGTGCTCGACTGGGTGCGTGAGGCGCAGAGCGGCGGCGCAGAGCTCTTGCTCGGTGGACAGGCTCAGGGCCGCGTCGTGTATCCCACGGTTCTCACCCACACTCAGGACGCCATGCGGGTGTGCCGGGATGAAGTGTTTGGCCCGGTCGCGGTGGTCGAGTCGGTCGATTCGTTCGAGGAAGCTATTTCTGCCTGCAATCGCGCCCGTTTCGGGCTGCAAGCGGGCGTTTTCACCCCGCACGTCGGCCGCGCGTTGCAGGCCTTCCGCGAGCTCCGTTATGGCGGCGTGCTGATCAACGACACCCCCATGCTGCGCGTCGACAATTATCCGTACGGCGGCATGAAGGATTCGGGCACCGGTCGCGAGGGTGTTCGCTTTGCCGTCGAGGAATTCAGCGAGCCGAAGGTCCTGATTTTGGGGGCGCCCCCTGGCTGAGCGCAGCAGCTCGAGCGACGCCGCACGACCCCGGGTTGCGCTCGTCGGCTCGGGTATTTGCCCGCGGTGCGCACGAGCCGCCTTGACCCCATTTGAAGTGTGTGAGACCCAAGACGGGCCGTGAGTAAGGAGTCAGGAGAGCCGGAGAGCGCTCGGCTGCGTGCCTCGTCCGTACCGCCCCGCGCGCGCACGCTGCCATCGACTCCGCCCTCTACGGACGACATCGACACCGATTGGGGCGTCGACGCAGAATCGGTGTCGACGGTGTCGACGGTGTCGACGGTGTCCGCCACGCCTTCGCCGGTGACGGCGCGCCCCGCTCGCGTGCCGGCCGGGCCGCTTTCGCAGACCTTGCTCGGGCTCTCGCCACCGCCTCCCATGTCCGCGGCTCCCGCGCCGGCCCGCCCGCTCGAAGCGCGCCACAACCCGCTGCGCTCCCAAACGCTGATCGGCATGGCCGCGCCGCCGACCCCGGCCCAAGGCTTCACCCCGGTATCCGCCGAAGCCGCTTCCGCTTCCGCGCCCGCGCCCCGGCTTACGCGCCCGCCCTTTGCGAACGCGCCGCCGCCCGCAGCAGCGCCCACACCGGCCGTTACACCGCCGCCGTCGGCGGCGGTGAGCGCTGCGCCGGAAGCTGGCGGGCCGTTGCTCGCGTCGAGCACTCCGAAATTCAGCGCCGCCAGCGCGCTGCGCGAGCAAGTCGGACTGAGCCCGGCGCGGCGTGAGTCACAGCGCGCGCGGCGCGCGCTTGCGTGGTTCGCCGCCGCCGCCGTGGCGGCCGCCGCTCTCGGCTACATCACGTGGCACCGGCCGAAGAACGCGCCGGCCCGGCGCGAGGCGAGCCCGGCGCGGCCGGTCCCGGCCGCCGCGGCCACGGCCGCCGCGGCCACGGCCGCCGCTACAACAGAGCCCACGGCTGCGCTGGCGCCACCGCGCGAGGCGGAAGGCCCTGCGTCTGCTGAGGCCAGCGTTGAGCGCCCGCCGCTCGGCACCGTGACCGTCACCGTCAACACCGTGCCACCGAAGGGCAAATTCTTTCACTTTGGTAAGCAGGTCGGGACCGCTCCCTTCGTGGTCGAGCTGAAGCCCGGTGAGCAGCATGCGTACGAGGTTTTTCTGCCGGGTCACGTCACGCGCAAGGTCGTGGTCGACGGATCGAAGCCGACGATCACGATCGGCTTGCGCGACGAAGCGGCACGCTGAACCGGATCGGTGCGCAAAGAGCCGCCGGCATCGGCGCTTGCCGGGCCATGCATCCAAGCCCGGCAAGCGGTGGGCGAAGTCCGCAAAACGACACGCCGAGCACAGCCGATGCGCGCTTCCGCTGCCAAAGCGGGCCATTGCTTGTTCTCTTTGGCACCGGCTGCTACGACGCCGCGAGCTTTCGCCATGACGACCCTGGTCGACTCCGTTGAACGTCGGCGAACCTTCGCCATCATTTCACACCCAGACGCGGGAAAGACCACGCTCACGGAGAAGCTACTGCTCTTCGGCGGCGCTATCCAGTTGGCGGGCGCGGTCAAGGCACGGGGGGAGCAGCGGCGTGCACGCTCGGATTGGATGAAGGTCGAGCGGGAGCGCGGTATTTCCGTGAGCGCCTCGGCGATGACGTTCGACTACGGCGAGCACACCTTCAATCTGCTCGACACACCGGGCCACCAGGATTTCAGTGAGGACACCTATCGCACGCTGACGGCCGTAGACAGCGCGATCATGGTGATCGATGCCGCGCGCGGCATCGAAGAGCAGACTCTCAAACTGTTCGAGGTCTGCCGCCTGCGTGACGTGCCGATCATCACTTTCGTCAATAAGCTCGATCGCGAGGGCCGAGACCCCTTCGATTTGATGGACGAAATCGAGCAGAAGCTGGCTCTAGACGTCACGCCCGCGAGCTGGCCGATCGGCATGGGGCGCCGTTTTTTAGGCTGCTACGACCTGCTCCACGATCACCTCGTGCTCTTGCAGCGCGTCAAAGATCGCATCGGCGAGGCCGGTGAACAGTGCCAGGGTTTGGACGATCCCAAGCTCGATCGGCTGCTGCCGGAAGACGCCGTGCGAACGCTGCGTGAAGAGGTCGAGATGGCCCGCGGGCTGTGCCCGGACTTCGACCTCGAGGCCTACCGCGGTGGGCACCTGACGCCGGTGTTCTTCGGCAGCGCGATCAGCAATTTCGGCGTTCGTGAGCTACTCCACGGCATCGGCGAGCTCGCGCCGTCACCCCGCCCCCAACCCGCCCGCGAACGGGTGATCGTGCCGACCGAGGACAAGGTCAGCGGCTTCGTGTTCAAAGTGCAGGCGAACATGGACCCGAAGCATCGGGATCGCGTGGCGTTCGTTCGGTTGTGTTCGGGGCATTTCCGGCGTGGCATGAAGCTCAAGCACGTGCGGAGCGACACGCTCCTGGCCGTGCACAACCCGGTCTTGTTCTTGGCGCAAGATCGCGAGCTGGCGGAGGAGGCCTTCGCCGGGGACATCATCGGCATTCCCAATCACGGCAAGCTCGGCATCGGCGACGCCCTCACGGAGGGCGAGGAGCTGCATTTCAAAGGCATTCCAAGCTTTGCGCCCGAGCTCTTGCAGCGCGTTCGCCCGACCGATCCGATGCGGGCCAAGCACCTGGGCCGAGCCCTGGAGCAGCTCGCAGAAGAGGGCGCGGCGCGCATCTTCAAGCCGCGCATCGGCGGCAATTGGATCGTTGGGGTGGTGGGTTCACTCCAGTTCGACGTGCTCGCCGACCGCATTAAGTCCGAGTACGAAATCCCGGTCGTCTTCGAAGCCTCCGGACTTTACACCGCACGCTGGGTCGAGTGTGACGACCCAGCGCTGATGAAAAAATTCCTGAACGGCAACGAAGGCTACATGGCCGACGATCACCTGAGCGCGCCCGTCTTTTTGGCGCGCAACTCCTGGCACTTGGAGACCACGATCAAAGAGTGGCCGGGGCTCAAGTTCCAGAAGACCAAAGAGGCCTAGCCCCTACACTCGCGGAGACGAGCCACTGCCTTCATTCACCGGCGATCTTCTTCAGCGCCGGATCCTTGAGCAAGTAACTCGGCGAGAAAATGTACACCGCGGCGTTCGCGGCCTCGCTGACCACGGCCTGCATCCCGGTCAGGGCCCCGCTCAGCGCGCAGCGCGTGCGTTTCACGGTTGCGCCGTTGGCCGCGGGAACGCTCCAGCTCTTGATGACGTTGTTGGGGCCCAGATCGCTGCAGCTCGCCGGAGCCGGCGCCTTGGTCATGAAGAGCTCGATGCTCTTGTCCGCCTCCCAATAGCGCGCGGTGAGGACATTGCTACCCGCCGCTCGGGTTGCGGTGCAGAAGCGCTCGTTCGCCTTCGGGTCATTGGACGGCGCCTTGGGCGCTCCTGCGTCTGGATCGTCACCCTCGCACTTAGGCGATACCGAGGCATGGTCGGGGGCGATCTTATTGTCGCCCGCCCAGGTGACGAACGTCTTCAGCAGTCCAGCGTTCATCGCCAACCGCTGAGTCTCGAGCGCTTTGCTGGAGGCTTGGGCGGCCTGCTTGTCGCTGATCTCTTTGTCCAGAGTGGCGAGCGCCGCGCTCTCGTCGCAATACTTGTACGCGCGCGCTCGCCATTGCGTCGTTAGCGGCGCATCCGCGGCCGCCACTGATTTGCGCGTGCCATCGAGCGCTTCTTGGCACTTCGTGGCGTCCTTGTCCGAGCAGCCGAGGGCCGAGACGGACGCTATCAAAACCACGAGCCCACCGAGACTTGTTCGCATGGCCGGGCATGTAAGCCCGAGCCTCGCCATCTTTCAACCGGTGTTTCGGGAATTTCGCGCCGCTCGGAGCGGCGAGTGGCGCACCGCTCGCGGGAGGTCCTAGTTCGCGGTGGAATCGATGGTGATCAAGTGCGCGGCGAAACAGGACAGCGCGTTCAGGCTGCGGCGTTGCCACAGGATGGCCGGGTTGGAGAAGAAGTGGATGCGATATTGGGCGCTCTCCGCCAGCTCTTGAACTTGGCTGATCCAGCTGACGAAGCTCTTGAAGCAGGAGGAGTTCATGAACTCCAGCGCCCGTAGGTCGACCTTCACCTCACCCAGGTGATCGAGGGTGGCTTGAGCATGCACGTTCGACAAAAGCTTCTCGACCGTGTCGGTCACCCGAAGGTCGGCGGTCCCCGACAGGCGCACGATCAGGGCATGGTCGACCACGGTCACGGTGGCGTTCAATTCTGCAGACTGAATGGGTTGGGACAGGGCGCTCATGCGACACCTCGTGCGCTCGCGGCAGCAGCGCTCAATCTTACGTCGGTTTCGGCGATCACGGTTACGGTCCCGCGAGCGCCGCACTTCACACTGACTTCCATCTCCGCTTCCGCGGCGATCCGCGCCAGGCCCAGGCCAGAGCCATCGGTGCGTCGAGCATTGCGGCGGATCACGTCTAGATAGTAAAGATTCGGATCTGGGCTGTCGCGTAACTCGGAGATCGTACGCCGAATGTAGGCCGCATCTTCTTCCGCGGCGTTATTACGGGTTCGGATCCGAATGTGCGCGGCGTCGCCCTTGGCGGTGACCTCGATACGCACCGTAGCCATGCCGTCTCTGGCGTACTTCACCGCGTTTTCGAGGAGCTCGTGGGTCGCCAACGCCACCCGTGAGCTTGCGTCCGCGTCGGCCAAGGTGCGATCGTAAAAGTCAGAAACGAAGCGGCGCACGATGGACACCAGCTCCGGCCTTCGTTGAAAGCTGAGCTCACAGAAGCCGAGATCGTCGTCTTTTTTCAAGATTCCTCGTGGTCGATCCAACGGCACGCCGCGCTCGAACTTTAAGGCCCCGTTTGGTTGCGCTAGTGGAGTCGCTTAATCCCCAGGCAATGGGGCCGTTTGCGCCTAGAGATGCTACCCAGTCCGGCGCGCCTATCAGTTCAGCCGGTCGAGCCGCCCAAGGGCCCGCAGCTTGAGCTGCGGTCGCTCGGCCCCGACGCTTCCAGCCTCGACGCGGACGTGCGAGCGCTCGGGGCTGCGCTCGACGCGGCTCGACGCACGAGCTCGAAAGAAGAGCTACGCGTCAGTCAAAAGGCCGCCCACGACGTGATGATCCGCGCCGAGCAAAACGCGTTCGCGGAGGTCGCCAATGCCGTCTTCCATATCGAGGACGCGCTGACGGCCATGGCCGACGGTGAGCTCGAGACCAACGACGCCACCTGGCGTCAGATCGACGCCGCCTACCGCGCTGCGCGCGCCGCCTGCGAGCTCGAAGTCGCGCCCGCGCCGGTTCCGGAGGCGGCCACGCCCCAAGGAGGCATCTTGCTCGTGGTCCACGACGAACGTCTAGCCGAAGAAATCGCGCGCGCCGCGTCGCGCCGCAAGTTCTCGGTATCGATCGCCGGCAACGCGGCCGAAGCGTTGGCCATGGCATCCGACGGGAACTTCAACGGCCTGGTGATGGACTTCGACGACGACACGCCGAAGGCAAGCCGCGCGCTGGCGGTTGCCCTGCGCGACGCCTCGGGCAGCCGGCACTGCCCGCTGATCGTCGTGGCCAAGAGCCCGAGCTACGCGCTGCGCTTGGCCGCGGCGGAGAGCCGCGCGGCGATGGTGATGCCAAAGCCCGTCGCGGGCGACAAGCTGATGGCCATGCTCGAAAGCTTAGACGTGCGCGACCGGCCCGAGCGCCCGCGCCTGCTGCTGCTCAGCCAAGACGAGATCGAGGCGGCGCGCCTGTGTGCGCTGCTCGCGCCGCTGGGCGTGACCATGAACACGTTCAGCGAGCGCGAGCAAATCGTGGAAACGCTGGATGCGACGCAGCCCGCGGCCCTCCTGATCGATCGCAACGAGGACAACTCCGAGCACGTGTGCCGGCTGGTGCGCGCCATCCCGCGTTGGCGCGATCTGCCGATTCTAGTGCGCGTCAAAGGCGAGCCCGGACGCTTGGTGGCCTACGACGCTGGCGCCGACGATGCCTTGTCCGAGCAATGCTCCGACCGGGAGCTGATCGGCCGCTTACGCGTGCGCTTGGAGCGCACGCGCGTGTTCCGCGAGCAATCGAACCGAGACCCGCTCACGGGACTGCTGACGCGCCGCGCGTTTACCGAATCGATGCAGGCGCGGCTGGCCGAAGCCGAGCGCGCCAAACGGCATCTCTCCGTTTGCTTTTTGGATATCGACCGTTTCAAGAACATCAACGACACCTACGGTCACGCCGTGGGCGACAAGGTGCTGGCGGGCTTTGGGGCGCTGCTCGGCTCGCGCTTTCGCTTGCCGGATCTGCGCGGCCGCTGGGGCGGCGAGGAATTCGTGGTCGCCTTTTATGGCGAATGGGCGGAGAGCGCGCGCGAGATCTTATCGCGCGTGACGGCCGAATTCTCGAGCATGACCTTCGATGGAGGCGGCCAAGGGACGTTCCGCGTCACGGTCAGCGGCGGCATCGCCACGTTTCCGGTCGACGGGCAAAACCTGGACGACTTGGTGCTGATTGCCGATCAGCGACTCTACGCCGCCAAGCTCGCGGGCCGCAATCGCATCCGGATCTGAGCATGGCCACATCGCTCTCCATCATGCCCACGCCCGCGACGTTGTTACCGCTCGCCGAGCGCAAGCGCATGCTGTCGAGCTCACGCCTAAAGCTCGCCTTGACTGCCTTCATTGCGCTCTTGCTGGCCGCCTTGTGCACCTTCGTGATCGTGCTCGTGACCCACATTTTTCACTGGCTCACCCCGACGATCCGCCAAGATTTGGGCTGGAAGGTCGCCCAGGGCGCAGCGGAGGTAGCGGAGCACGCCGAGGTCGGCATGCTGCTGAAGGACGGCCCGGTGATTCGCGATGCCTTCGAGCATTACGCGGCCGATAGCGACGTGCAGGCGATCGTCGTCACCGATCCGGAGGGTAAGGTATTGGCGTTGCAGGGCGAGCTACCCGGACCGAGCGAGAGCTTCTTTCGAGGGTCCGAGCGCCAGCTGAACGTGTCGAGCAACTTCATTTCCTCCTGGAGCAGTCGCACCGTGGAGGGGGCGTTGATCGGGCGCGTGGCCATGGTCGCCTCCACGGCCCGCTTGGAAGCAGGCGAAAATCTGCGTCAGCGTTTGCTGTGGCTGACCGGCGGCGCGGGCTTGTTCGGGCTCGCGCTGAGCTTCTCGTTCGTCACGCTGTATGTCGGTCCGGTCCTCCGCGTCACGGGCCGCGCCTTCGAGGGCCTGGAACGCGCTGCGCAAGACATGGCCAAAAAGCAGCGCCTCGAGAAAGAGCTCGAGATCGGCGCGCGCATTCAAACCTGCTTGTTGCCCGACGCCATCAATATCCCTGGGCTCGAGATCGCCGCGCGCATGACCCCCGCGAGCGAGGTGGGAGGGGACTACTACGACGTCTTTTCCGTGCCCGGTGGTGGAGCATTCATCGGTATTGGTGACGTGGCGGGGCACGGGCTCACCTCCGGCCTAGTGATGCTGATGGTGCAGAGCGTGGTCGGGGCGCTCGGTCGCCGCTACCCGGACGCCGCGCCGAGTGACATCGTGAGCGCGCTCAATACCGTGCTTTACGACAACATTCGTCACCGCCTGCACAACAAGGAGCACGTCACCTTCACGCTCTTTCGTTACTTCCGGGACGGCCGCCTGGTGTTCGCCGGGGCGCACGAAGAGCTCGTCGTGTATCGCAAACGCACGCGCAGCATCGAGCTCGTCGAGACACCCGGCACGTGGCTGGGGGCAATGAAAGACATCAGCAAATTCACCACCGACAGCGAGCTACGGCTCGAGCACGGTGATCTGCTGCTGCTTTATACGGACGGTGTGACGGAAGCCATGGACACGCAGCGCGAGCAATTCGGGCTCGAGCGCCTGACCGAGCTCGTGAAAGCCAACGCCGAGATGCCCGCCGAGCAGCTGTGCAACCTGATTCACGGCCGAGTCCTGGACTGGTGCAATCAAACCGCGGACGATGACGTGACTTTGCTGGTCGCGCGCTACCACGAAGTCTAGAAGCGGCCGCGTCAGGGCGTCGATCAGGTGGCGGCATCGCGGCGCTGGTCGGCATTTGCCTCGACCGTAGGCACGTTCGCGAGGGAACGATCGTGCCCGCGCGAGCCGACCAGCAACGCGAGGACGGCGCCGACGAGAGCTACGAACATGTCCCATTGGGCGTCCCAGACGTCGCCCTGTGAGCCGAGGAACGCGGCCCCCACGTTCGATGCCACGAGCAATGTGGTCCACCATTCGAGCAGTTCCCAAAAGGCGGCAAACGAGAACACGACGCACACCGACAAGAATGAAAGCCAGCCGCCGCGCCTAAGCGCGGTCTTGCGAAGCAGCACCTCGCGGGTCAAAAAAACCGGGAACACGCCGAGCGCCACGTGGCCCACGCGGTCGTAGTGATTGCGGCTGAGGTGAAAGGCGGCCTTGGCCCAGTTGCCGAGCGGTGTCAGCGCATAGGTGTAATAGCCGCCGTAAATCAAGATCAGCACGTGCAGAAACACGCCCACGCACACCCAGTGCGAGAGCGGTAGGCGCCTAAAGCCGAAGCCAAGCCACGCCACCATCAAGAGCCCGGGCGTGACCTCCAAGAACCAGCTTTCGCGCCCTGCGGGGGGCGCCCACAGGGTCAGCATGCAGATCACTGCCAGGATCAGCAGCAAAATGAGCGGTAGGCGCGCGTGCTCGCGAAGCGCACGCGTCGCCTGGGCGTCAGCGGTCACGCGCCGCCGCTCGGGGCGCGGAGTGCAATCCAAGTCGCGGCGGCAGCGGTCATTTTTGCGTCAGCTCCCAACAAGCGACTGAGGGTATGTTAGGACGCGCCTGGGTCCAACCGTGCGCACGCTGATCGCGATCATCGCCTGTATCCAGCTGTTTTTGGTGGCGTTCATCGGCTGGCTGGCCGTCGTTTTGGTCTACTTACCCACGTTCTGGTTCGATCGCCGGCGGATCTTGAGCGGCCGCACGCTGCGCCGCACCGCCCAAGCAGCGTGCACGTTCTCGCCCGTTTGGCGGTTTCGCATTCACGGTCGGATTCCGAAAAATCCGGGCAAAACGGTGTGCGTCAGCAACCACTGCTCGCATACGGATGTGTTCTTGATCTGCCATGTGCCGTGGGAAATGAAGTGGCTCGCCAAGCGTTCGCTCTTCAACATTCCCTTCATCGGCTGGAGCATGCGCCTAGTGAGAGACGTGCCCATCGACCGCGCCTCGCCCTCCGCGGCCAAAGCCGCGCTCGACAAGTGCGCGCGCTGGCTCGAACAAGGCGTGCCCGTCATGATCTTCCCGGAAGGCACGCGCTCCAAAACCGGCGAGATGCAGCTCTTCAAAGACGGCGCGTTCCGCCTAGCCATCGAAACCGGCGCCGACATCCTACCGATGGCCGTCGCCGGCACCGACAGCGCCCTCTCCAAACACGATTGGCGCCCCGGCTCCGCGCGCGGCATCTTGAGCATCGGCCAGGCCATCCCCACCCAGGGCATGACCATCGCCGACGTGCCTAAACTGAAGGCCGCCGCCCGCGACCAAATTCTTGCGCTGCGCGCCGAGATCTTGCCACTCACCGCCGCTTGAGGGCTTCGCTAAAATCCTAAGGCTCGATCACGCGATGAACGACGACCGGCGAGCCGGCGGCGGGTGCGGCTGAGTCCGAAACGACGAAGATGTCGTCGGCGTCGGGGACTTGGCTGGTCATGAACGTGCAAGAAGTGGCGGGCGCGAGGAAGGGCGAGATCACGTTCACGCCGAGCGCGTCCGCTGGCGCCCGGTTGTAGAGCTTGACGCCGCCGAGCACCGTCTGTGAGCTCACCGGCAGGAGCTCCGCGCTGCTCAGGAAGGCGCCCATCTCGCTCGCGCCGCCGCTCAGCACAATCACCGTACCGCCCGCCGCGGCGAACGAGGCCACGACTGCGTTCTTCTGCCAGGCGCCGCCCACACTGGCCAATTGCCCCTTGGGCGCTGCCGTTTGATCATAGACCAAGAATACGTCGTACTTGTCGATGGTCAGAGTCGCCGTCGCGTTCGTGTACTTGCCGAGCGCGGTCATGGAGTAGCTGCGCCCGCGGGCCGCGGCCGCGTAGCCGATGTTCTGATCGACCCGAGCGCGCTCAGCTGCAGGCGCATACTCGGTGTAGCCCAAAACGCGCACCGGGTTGTGCACGGGAAGCAGCACGGCGTTGCCCAAAAGCGCGGTTTGGGCGCTGTTTTTGGCGGCCTGCTGATAATCCATGCAAGCCAGCACGACGTGCCCGACGTTCGCGCCCACGCATTTCCCGCCCTGACAGATGTTCGAAGGACAGATATTGCCGCAGCTTCCGCAGTTCTCGGGGTCGATGTTGTAATCGACGCACTGCCCGTTGCATTGCTTGAGCGGCGCGTCGCACAAGAGCACGCACACATAGCTGCCCATGCCGTCGGGGGAGCAAGTCGGCGCGGCTTTGGTGCATTTGGTCGCGCAGTTGCCGCACGCTTCGGGGCGCTTGTAAGGCGGAGCGCACGCCGCGTCCGCGTCGTGCTTGGCGTCGCTCAGCTCACCCGCGTCCAGATCGTCGCCGGCCTCGCCGTTCATGCCAGTGCCCGAAGCTCCGCTATGGCCCGAAGCGCCCGAGCTTGCTCCCCCGTCGCCACCGTCGCCAGTGCTGCTCGAGCCCGAGCTGCCGTCACTCAGGGTCCCGGTGCAGAGGGCGTTGTGGCAAGCAACGCCCGCTTTGCACGGCTGGGCGCAGCCGCCGCAATTGTTCGGGTCATTCAGTGCGTCGACGCAGCGCCCGTCGCAAGCGAGATAGCTTGCCGAACAATCACCGCCGACCACGCCGCTGCTTCCGCACGCCGCGGGGAAGGCGAGCGCGGCCAGCGCGCACCAAAATACGCTCTTTTTCGCGATTTTCCAGTTCATCGGGGGCCTGCTTTCGGCCCGGCCAGAGCCGGCGCCGCGCCGGGCGGTAACGCAGGTTCTTCATCCTCCGCGCCAGCCGGCGGCGGAAGGGGCGCCGTCGGAGTCAGCGCCGGCGTGGACACCACGGGCGAGCCATCGGGTTTCAGCTGACGAGTCACGGTGAACTCCACGCGCCGATTGAGCAGCAGCGCGTACTCACTCTTCTTGTCCACAAGCGGCTTGCTCGAGCCAAAACCCAGGGAGCTCAGGCGGTCCTGGGCGATGCCTTGCTTGATCAGGAAATCCATCACGGCCCGCGCCCGGTCCTCGCTCAGCTTCTGGTTGAAGTTGTCCGGACCACGCTCATCGGCGTGACCTTCGACCGACACGTGCGTGTACTCTGGGTGATCGCCGATCAATTTGCCCAAGCGCGTGAGTAAGGGGTAGCTGATCCTGCGGATCACGTAGCTGTTGACGTAAAAGTGCACGCGGTCGTCGAGCACGATCTTGTCGCCCACGACGCGCACTTGATCTTCGTCCGGGCAGCCATCGGCGTCCGCGTATCCGTTGACGGTCTCGGGCTCATTTGGGCACAAATCCTGCGCATCCAAGATGCCGTCGCGGTCGTTGTCGGGCTCGGGGCAGCCATCGCTGTCCTCGAAGCCATCCTTGTCTTCGGCTGCATCCGGGCACTTGTCATCCGGGTCGTCGATGCCGTCGCGGTCGTTGTCTGTGTCCGGGCAGCCGTCACTATCCTCGAAGCCGTCCTGGTCTTCGGCCACGTCCGGACAATGGTCGACCTTGTCGGCGATGCCGTCGTGGTCGTTGTCCTTGTCGGGGCAACCATCGCTGTCTTCGAAGCCGTCCTTGTCCTCGGGGTCGTCCGGGCAGCGGTCGTTCGCGTCCAAGATGCCGTCGCGGTCGCGGTCGCCGTTTGGGTCGAGCCCCGGACCGAAGTCGTACAGAACGTGCAAGCCAATGAGCAGCACATTGGCGTCCTCGGGCCGCAGCGCGCTGTCTGGTTGGGCGACGTGGACCCACGCGACCATGGGTCCTACGCCCTCGCGGGCCTTGCCATCCAGGAAGTCATA
>CAXSGJ010000033.1:42247-43466 GCA_964236865.1 uncultured Polyangiaceae bacterium | reverse complement strand
GTCGAACAGCGCGCGCGTCAGGCCGTCGGTGATGCTGATGCCGGCGTCCGCCGCTAGCCACAGCCCCGCGGGGCTAAAGGATTGGCCGTGATGCTGCGCGCCGAAGGGCCGCAAGCGAAAGCCGAGCGCCGCGTCGTTAGCCGTGGCCGATCCCCCGCGCGCAAACTTCGGCTGACTCGGTGGGCTGCCCTGGCTCAGCCACAGGCTGCCGAGCTCGAGCTGGATCCCGAGCTGTTTGCCGAACGGGAGCTCGGCCGCGATCGAACCAGAGACGCCCCATCCGAACTCGTCCTTCTGGTAGCCGGTGACGGCATGCGCCGCCGCGACCGCGCCGTGCACACGCACTGGGTCGGCGTGGGCCAGCGGCGCGCTGAGCGACCAAACGCACGCACCAAAGGCGGCAAAAAGTCCCGATAATCGCATCGTGAAAGGGTCTCGACCCCTCCCGATACGGCGCCGTCTCAGGATGAGATAAGACTCATTCAGTCAGGTCGGTGGGTAGGTGTGGGCCGCCCTCCAATCAGCCGCCGCTCCGTGTCAGTTCTTGCCTGCCGACTTCTTCTTCGGCGCGCGCTTGCCGAACTCTTCCTGCACAACCTCACTGACCGCTTCCGCCACCGCGGTCACCCGCGCGACCTCACGCTTGACGGTGTCCATGATGCCGTTGCTACTGCTGGGCGCGCTTTTTTCGGTCTTCGTGGCCGCCGTCTTCGCGCTCTTCACGACCTTCTTCGCGGTGTCGGCCACGTTCGTGGCGGCGTTGGCCACCTTCTTCGCGACTTTATTCGCGACCTTCTTAGCCGTCTTCTTCGCGACGGCGGGCTTGGGAGCGGCTTTCGACTTGGCCTTGGGCTTGGCTTTCATAGTGAGGATCTTCCTCCAAATGGCCCGCCCAAAGCAAATCGCTGGTCTATTCCGGACGCTTTACGTTCGGGTGCTCGTTGTAATAGGCATCCAAGCTCTCCTTCGAGATGCGAAGCTCGATCAAGCCTTCGCCGACGATTTTGGCCTGACAGCCCAGCCGCGAGCTCATCCGCACGTCGAAGGCTTTGTCCAGAATGTCTTCCTCACCCTCTTCGGCAGACGACAGCAGATCTGGGCCTGTTTCGACGTAAACGTGGCAGGTGGAGCAGGCACAGACTCCCCCGCAGGCGTCACCCTCCGGAGCCCCAGCTTGCTTCGAGGCCTTGAGCAAGGTCGTGCCGAGCGGAACGTCGAT
>CAXSGJ010000033.1:34610-42237 GCA_964236865.1 uncultured Polyangiaceae bacterium | reverse complement strand
TTCCAGCCCGTGCTCTAAAAACCGCACCTTGGCCATCGTTCAGTGCTCCCCGTGCTTGGCCAGATGAGCTTCGACGCCAGCGGCGTGAGCCACGCTTTGTTCCACCGCGCCCAGGTTCTTGCCGGCAATGGCCGCCTGAATCGCGCGGTTCATGCGACGCCCGGCCCACTCGTGGGTGGCGTCGTCCAACGCGCTGACCGCGCCTTCGATCCTCGAGGCCTGACCTGCCGATGACGCAGCGTTCCGAACTGCAAGCAAGGCCTGCTCGATCCGCGCGCGCTCCCCGTCTTCGAGCAGGTCTGCATCACTGGCGAAGGCCTTGTCGGTCGCGAGCACAATGCGCGTGGCCTCGACCTGCGCGTCGCGCAGGCGTCGCAATTCGAAATCGCTCTCACCGTGATCGAGCGCGTCGATCAACATCTGTTCGACTTGGTCATCGGTCAGGCCATAGCTCGGCTTTACTTCTACGCTTTGTGTGATGCCGGTCGTGAGCTCCACCGCTTTCACGTGTAGCAAGCTGTTCTCGTCCACATCGAAGCTCACCTCTAGCCGGGCAAAGCCGGCCGGCAGCGGCGGGATGCCGCCCAACTTGAAGCGAGCCAGCGAGCGGCAGTCACTGGCAATTTCACGTTCGCCCTGCACCACATGCACGTCGAAGCCCGTTTGGTTGTCCGCGTAGGTGGTGAAGGTCGCCTTCGCGCCCGCGGGGATCGTGGTGTTTCTGGGCAGGATCTTGTCGACTCCGCCGCCCATGGTCTCGATGCCCAAGGACAGCGGCAGGACGTCCAAAAGCAAGACCTCATCGCTGTCCCGCGCCAACAAGTCGGCTTGGATCGCCGCACCGTAGGCCACCACTAGGTCTGGATCGATGTCCGCCAAAGGCGCCTTGCCGAACAACTCCTGAACAAACGCGCGCACGCGGGGCACGCGCGTGGAACCGCCCACTAAAATCACGCCGTCGAGCGCGCTCGGCTCGACCTCGGCATCGCGCAGTGCGCGCCGGCAGGACTTGCCCGTGCGCTCCAAGAGCGGCTGAATCCAAGCCTCGAAGTCTGGGCGCGGCAGAACGAAGCACCGCTCTCCCCCGCCCCGCTGGGGCAGCTCGATGCTCACCTCCGCGGCTTCGGTCAATCCGTGCTTGGCGCGGCGCGCGGCTTCCAGAGCGATGCTCACCACCTCTGGAGTGCGCATGCGCAGCTCGGTCGCGCCCATCGCCGTCAGCATGCGCTCGGCAATCTCGCGATCCATGTCGTCGCCGCCGAGCGCGCTGTCCCCGCCGGTGCTCCGAACTTGGAATACGCCATCCTCCAGCCGCAGGATCGTGACGTCGAACGTGCCGCCGCCCAGATCGTACACCGCAAACAGGCCATTTTGCTGCTTATCTAGGCCGTAGGCGAGCGCCGCCGCGGTCGGCTCGTTGAGCAAGCGCAACACTTCCAAACCGGCGATGCGGCCCGCATCGCGTGTGGCTTGGCGTTGAGCGTCATCGAAGTATGCCGGCACGGTGATCACTGCTCCACCGACATGCGTCAGTTGATCGAGCGCGCTCTGCTTCAGGCTCTTCAAGATCTCCGCGCTGACCTCGACCGCGCTCGGCGTCAGCTGGCCGAGATCGAAGCGCACCACCGCTGCGTCGCCGGACACGAACTTGTACGCACCGAGCCGCGTGGTCTCGACGTCCCCGGCGGCGCGACCCATGAAGCGTTTCACACTGGCGATCGTTCGCTCGGGCTCGCGCGTCGCGTAGGCGGCGGCCGTTCGCCCCACCAGCACCGAGCCTTCGACGCCGTAATGAACGACCGAGGGCAAGAGCGGTGTGCCGTCGCACGTGGTCAGCGGCACCGGTCGGCCGTCGCGCACGTGGGCGACGATCGAGTTGGTGGTACCCAGATCGATGCCGATGGCTTGGGGCGGCGCCTTGGGATCGAAAATATCCAGCAGCATTTAGAACAACTCGTCGGAAATAGAGGCGGCTTCCTCGAGGAAACGCCGGTAGTAGCGCAGCTCGCCGATGCGCTTGAGAATCTCGGCGGGGCCTGCCGCCGCCTGTGTGAACTGCTCGGCTAGCGCATGCTCGGTGCGCGCTTCTTCGGATCGGACTTCAGCGATCAGGCGCGCCAGGGACGCCTCGTCCTTGCTGTGCCGGATCTCCGACAGCGCTTCACGCCGCTCCATGACCTCCATCAAGAGCGCGGGGGAGGCCGGGGGCTCCTTGCCTTCGCCGCTGGCGACGCCGCGGCGCGCCAGGAGGGCCTCGGCGCGGCGCACCGGATTCTTCAAGGTGCGAAACGCTTCGTTCACCTCGATCGCCCGGCCGAGCGCCATGCGGCGTTCAGCGGCGCCCGCGCTCGCATGGCGATCGGGATGCAGAGCACGACTCAGGTCGCGGTGGCGCTGCTCGAGGAGCCCGAGATCGAGGCTGAAGTTAGGCTCGACGCCGAGCGCCTCAAACGGATCCAAATCAGCGAACCGTAAAAGAGTGACCACAGCCGCAGCTCGACGCTTCCTGTGGGTTCTTGAACTTGAACCCCTGGAACATCAACGTCTGCTCGTAATCCAGCACCGAGCCCGCGAGGTACACGAAGCTCTTTTTGTCGACGTAAAAGCGCACGCCGCCCGCGTCGTAGACCGTGTCCCGATCACGCGGGGGCGTGTCCTCGTACTGGATGACGTAGGAGAAACCGGAGCAGCCGCCGCCCTTCACGCCCAAACGCACCGCGGCGTCCGGGGTACCCCGGGCCGCAAGCTTCTTCTTCGCGAAAGCCACGGCCTTGTCCGAGATCGTGATCTCGCGCCGAGACTTCGGGCTTTCGGAGGGAGCGGCGGCGCTGCTCTCGGGCGATGCAGGCGATACAGAAGGTTCCATGTGCGTTTACTCGCGGCTGAACGGTTGATTTCGCGCCCTCAGAGGCTCGCGGGCAGGGATGCCTCGTCACTGCTTGCCAGCGGCAAGTCCGCGTTCAGCGCGGCGCGCGCAGCGCGTTTGGCCTTGTAATCTTCAATCGCGCTCTTGATGGCATCCTCAGCCAGTACCGAGCAATGAATTTTCACCGGGGGCAGGCTGAGCTCTTCGGCGATCTGACTGTTCTTGATGGTCGCCGCTTCGTCGATGTTCTTGCCTTTGATCCACTCGGTCGCGAGCGAGGAAGAGGCGATCGCAGAGCCGCAGCCGAAGGTCTTGAAGCGAGCGTCTTCAATCACGCCCTCCGGGCTCACGCGGATCTGCAAACGCATCACGTCACCGCATGCGGGCGCGCCCACGAGCCCGGTACCGACGGTCGGATCGTCCTTATCCATCGAGCCCACGTTGCGCGGGTTTTCGTAGTGATCGAGGAGTTTTTCGCTATAGGCCATGGTGTGTTCCTTACTTGCCTAATGGGCTGCCCATTGAATGGATTTGATGTCGATGCCCTGCTGGTGCATCTCGTACAGGGGTGATAGCTCGCGGAGCCGCTTGACCTTTGCGATCACCAGCTCCGCAACATAGTCGACTTCTTCTTCGGTATTGAAGCGGCCCAAACCGAAACGGATCGATGAATGGGCAAGCTCTTCATCCAGGCCCATGGATCGGAGGACGTAGCTTGGCTCCAAGCTGGCGCTGGTGCACGCCGAGCCGCTCGAGACCGCCACGTCTTTGATCGCCATCATCAGCCCCTCCCCTTCCACGAAGGAAAAAGACAAGTTCAAGTTGCCGGGCAGCCGCTTCTCCGGATGGCCGTTCAAGTACACGGCATCGAGCTCTTTCGTGATCTTGCCATGTAGCCGGTCGCGGAGGCCGCGGATGCGGTCGGCTTCGGCGACGCCCTCTTGCTTGAAGATCTGCACGGCTTTGGCGAAACCGACAATGCCGGGCACGTTCAACGTACCCGAGCGATTGCCGCGCTCGTGCCCGCCGCCGTCCATCTGCGCCACCAAGCGGACGCGCGGCTTCGAACGGCGCACGTACAGCGCGCCGACACCTTTGGGCCCGTACACCTTGTGCGCAGTGAGCGAGGCCAAATCCACATTCATGGCTCGCACGTCGAACGGTGTTTTTCCGAAGCCCTGCACCGCGTCGCAATGCAGCAGGACCCCGCGTGCCCGGGTGATCGCGCCAATCTCGCCGATGGGTTGGATGGTGCCCACCTCGTTGTTGGCGAGCATGACGGAAACCAAGATGGTCTTGTCCGTGATGGCCCGTTCGATATCGGCCGGGCTAACCAGACCATCCGGACCCGCGTTCACGTACGTGACGTTGTAGCCCTCTTTTTCGAGGCGCTTACACGAGTCGAGCACGGCTTTGTGCTCGATGGTCGTGGTGATGATGTGATTGCCTTTGCCTTTGTAATATTCGGCGACGCCCTTGATCGCCAGGTTGTCGCTCTCGGTAGCGCCGGAGGTAATTACGATCTCCTTGCCCGACTCGGCGCCGATGTACTCGGCGATGGTCTCGCGCGCGTCTTCCACCGCCGCCTCCGCGTGCCAGCCATAGGCATGGGTGCGGCTGGCTGCGTTGCCGAAATCCTGCGTAAAGTAGGGCAACATGGCCGCCAGCACTCGCTCATCGAGCGGTGTGGTGGCGTGGTTGTCCATGTAGATCGGAAACTTTAGTGCCATGTGCTGACCTCTTCGAGCTCGCTTTTAGTCGCCGTTAGTTGACGCGGCTACCGGCGACGAGCTCCGGGGGGTTGGACTGTTCGGGATGCCGCTCGCAAGTCGGGCACGAGTGAACCGAAACTTCGGACTCGCACGAGCTGTGACAGGTGGATAAAAATTCGAGGCTTGCCTCGAGCTCCGATTCCAGGGCCTTGAGCTCGCTGAGCTTGTGCTGGGTCTCGACCAGCTTGGCGACGTACACTTCCCGCAGGCGCATCGCGGCGAATTTGGCGGAAGCGGCGTCGTTTTGGCCACGCACCAGCGCTTGAATGTCCGACAGCGAGAGGCCCAGGTTTTGGAGCTTGATGATCCATCGGACGCGCACGAGCGCATCCCGCGTAAAGAGCCGATAGCGGCCTTTGGAGCGCTCGTGAGCGCGCACCAGACCGAGCTCCTCATACAGGTGAATGGCGCGCACCGTTTTGCCAACCGCCTTGGCTAGATCCCCGACCAACAGCAGCTCGCCATCGGAAAAGACAGTCGTTCCGGACAATGCCGAGGCCGAGCCTAGCTCCGAGAGGCGTGCCCCCGCGCCCGGCGCTGAGCTGGGAGCGACGATCGCCAGGTGACGGTGAGAATTGCGGTCGCTCATGGCTACGTTGTAAGCCTAACCCTAACGTATGGGTGAGGGTTTTGCGTGATGAGACATATAGTGAGCTGGGGGCGCCCTGTCAACCTCCGAATAAACCTAATCAAATCCGACATCTGTCGTTGCTTCGGAAGGATGCGAGCGAGAGCGCAGCGGAGCACTGGAGATGTAACGGTCCCGAAGCAGTCCCAGAAACGTAGGTGAAATCGCCGGCACGCTACCAAGGAGCGTTCAGCTGAGGACGGTTTTGACGCAATCTCTCATAGGCCTGCAGGTGATCTCCTTCGAGAGTCGTCTCAGCCAGGACGCCAGCGGGCTGCTCGAGAAACACGGCGCACGGGTCATCGCGGCGCCCGCGCTGCAGGAAGCGCCCCTGGCCGACTTTCCCGACGCCCGCGTCTTCGCCGAGAGCGCCTGTGAAGGCCTGATCGACGCGCTGATCCTGCTCACGGGCGTGGGCACCGCCCTGCTGTTGAAGGCCGCCGCCACGCACCGACCCCGAGGCGAGCTGATGGTTGCTCTCTCGAAGGTGACGCTCGTCTGTCGAGGGCCAAAGCCATCCGCCGCACTCAAGCCCTATGGGCTGCGGCCCACGATGAACGTACCCGAGCCCAATACCTGGCGAGAGGTCGTGGCCAAGCTCGACAGCGACTGGCCGCCCTCCGGTCGCCGCGTCGCTCTCCAAGAGTACGGGGTTCGGAACGAGGAGCTCGTGCGAGCGTTGGGCGAGCGGGGTGCTTTCGTGACCAGCCTGAAGGTCTATACCTTGGAGCTCCCCGAAGACACCGGGCCGCTCAAGGCCGCGATCTTGAAGCTCGTGCGCGGGCAGGCCCACGTTGCGTTATTTACCAGCGCTCGCCAGATAGACCATCTGCTGCAAGTCGCCCAACAGATCGGCCTCGCGCCCGCGGTGCGCCGGGCATTGAGTAGCGATGTCGTGATCGCGTCGGTGGGGCCCATGACCAGCCAGGCGCTAGCACGGCACGGCATCACACCCGACATCGTCCCGGGGCATCCGAAGCTCGGGCACCTCGTGCTTGCCGTGGCGCGGCGCGCGCCGGGTCTGCTTCATGACAAGCGCGAACGAAATACGCAAGCGAGCGCGCTCCGCGTCGGCAAGTAGCGCGCCTGACCGCAGCGGCGCGCTGGACTAGATTGAATAGCTTTGCACGAAGACTTTCGCGTCGACGACGTCTACGGCTACGGGGTCCCCGGGCTCGACGCCCAACGCGTCCAGATCGGTCTTGGACATGAGCACCACGATGCTCTCGCCGCTAGGTAGGGAGACGTACACCTTCACGTAGCCGCCGACCCGCGTCAGCCGCTCTATTTTGCCGAGATCCACTGGATTGTCGCCATTCGGGCGACGAACACGGATGTTGTGCGGCCGCACGAACGCTTGAACGGGGGTGCCGTCGCGGGCGCCGCTCGGCGCAGGCACCGATTGCGTCCCGAACTTGGCTTCACCGTCGCTGACGCGACTGTTCATGACGTTCGCGCCACCCAAAAACGAGGCCACGAACTCATCCGCCGGGTGGTCATAGAGATCGTGCGGGCTGCCGGCTTGTGCCACCCGGCCTTGGTTTAAGAGCACGACGTGCTGCGATAGCTCGAGCGCTTCTTCTTGGTCATGCGTGACGAGCAGGGTAGTGATGCCCGTGCGCTCATGCAAAGTCGCGAGCCACTCCCGCAGCTCGAGACGAACCTGGGTGTCGAGGGCGCCAAAGGGTTCGTCCAAGAGCAGCACCTTGGGCTCGATGGCCAGCGCGCGCGCCAAGGCTACCCGCTGCCGCTGACCGCCCGAGAGCTGAGAGGGAAAGCGAGCGCCGTACTCGGGCAGTTGTACGAGCTCCAGCAACTCCCGAACGCGCGCCTTGACCTGGGCGTTGGGCAAGCGCCGAATTTTCATGCCAAAGGCAATGTTGTCAGCAACGGTCATGTGCTTGAAGAGCGCGTAGCTTTGAAAGACGAAGCCCACGTTGCGATGCTGCGGAGAGAGCGCGCTCACGTCCTTGCCGTCGATCAGTACCCGCCCCGCGTCTGGCGTTTCAAGGCCCGCGATCAGACGCAGCAGTGTGGATTTGCCCGAGCCGGATGGGCCGAGCAATGTGGTGATGGCCTTGGGCTGGGCGTCGAACGACACCCCCGCCACCGCGGCCGCATCGCCCGCGTCGCCGAAGCGCTTGACCATGTTTTCTACGCGCACCGTCACGGTTTGGCTCCTTCCAACCGGCTCGCGACGATCGGCGCGGCGTCCGCGCGGCGCAAGGCGTCGCGTTTAGCTTGGCGGTTCGAAACCGACCATTCTGCGACTTGTTTCACGAGCAGCGTGAGCAGCGCGAGCGAGGCCAAGAGAGAGGCGACCGCGAATGCGGGATAAATTCGCGCGACGCGTTTCCATAA
>CAXSGJ010000033.1:32009-34600 GCA_964236865.1 uncultured Polyangiaceae bacterium | reverse complement strand
GCGACCGCGAACGCGCCGACGAAGTTGTACTCGTTGTACAAGATCTCGACTTGCAACGGCAGAGTATTGGTCAGACCGCGCACGTGCCCCGAGACCACCGACACCGCGCCGAATTCGCCCATGGCGCGTGCGTTGCACAAGATGACGCCGTACAAGAGGCCCCAGCGTACTTTCGGCAGCGTGATGCGCAGCAGAATGGCCAGGCCGCCGGCACCCAGGGTGAGTGCGGCCTCTTCTTCGTCGTTGCCCTGGGCGTTCATCACCGCGATGAGCTCACGCGCCACGAGCGGAAAGGTGACGAAGGTCGTGGCCATGACGATGCCTGGCACCGCGAAAATGATTTTTATGTCGCGCTCCGATAGCCACGGGCCAAACCAACCGTGGGCCCCAAATAAAAGAACGAAAATCAAGCCGGAGATCACCGGTGAGACGCTGAACGGCAGATCGATCACGGTGATCAACACGCTCTTGCCCCAGAAATCGTACTTGGTCACGAGCCACGCGGCGGCGATACCGAACACCACGTTGAGGGGCACCGAGACACCCGCCGTGAGCAGCGTGAGTCCAATCGCATCGAGCGTTTCGTCTTGCGCGAGCGCAGCCCAATACGGGCCCAAACCCTTGGAGAACGCCGACACAAACACGGTCACGAGCGGCGCAATCAAGAAAATGCTCAAAAAGCCCAGGGCGACCAGGATCAGCAGGATGCGTACCGTCAAGCTTTCGCCGACCTGGCTGTCCCGGCGCTGAGCGCTCGCGGCACGCGTCCCGATGACGCCGCTCATGCTTCGGCCCGGCGCGCCCAGCGCTCCAGCAAGTTGATGAGGAGCAGCAAACTGAAGGACGCCATGAGCATCACGGCCGCGATCGCCGTGGCCCCCGCGTAGTCGTATTGCTCGAGCTTGGTCACGATCAAGAGCGGCGTAATCTCGGTGCGCATGGGCATGTTCCCTGAGATGAACACCACGGATCCGTACTCGCCGAGCGCCCGTGCAAAGGCCAACGCAAAGCCCGTGAGCGTCGCCGGCAATATGCTGGGGAAGATCACCCGCCGAAAAGTTTGAAAGCGCGTCGCCCCCAGCACGGCCGCCGCCTCTTCTACGTCCGGGTCAATTTCTTCGAGGACCGGCTGCACCGTGCGCACCACGAACGGAATGCCAATGAAGGTCAGCGCCATGGTCACGCCGAGGGGCGTGAATGCCACTTTGATACCGAGCTTAGCGAGCTGCTCACCGATCACGCCGTGCTCGGCATAGACCGTGGTCAGCGCAATGCCTGCCACTGCCGTGGGCAGCGCGAACGGCAGATCCACGAGGGCGTCCACCAAACGGCGTCCTGGGAAGCGGTAGCGGACGAGCACCCAGGCCACGAGCACACCGAACAACGCGTTGAGCAGTGAACCCGCCAACGCCGACCCGAAGCTCAAGCGGTAAGCCGCGAGGGCGCGTTCATCGCTGACTTTGGTCCATAGCTCGCGCGCGCCCAGGGAGCTTGCCTTGATCACCATCGCGGACAGCGGAAGGATGACCAAGAGGCCCACGTAAAACAACGTGTAGCCGAAGGACAGCCCGAAGCCGGGCAACACCCCGCGAGTCTTGAAACGCACCGCTCAGCTCACTTCTTCGGCTGATAGATGTGATCGAAGATCCCGCCGTCGTTGAAGTGCGTGGCTTGGGCCTTCGCCCAGCCGCCAAACAGCTCATCGACCGTAAACAATTGGATGTCGGCGAAGGCCGCCTTGTGCTTGGAGAGCACGTCCAGATCGCGGGGGCGATAGTAGTGCTTGACCACCACCGCTTGACCCTCGGGTGAATACAGGTAGCTCAGGTACGCCTCAGACACCGCGCGCGTGCCGTGCTTGTCCACATTCTTGTCGACCACCGCCACGGGTGGCTCGCACAAGATGCTGAGCGACGGCGCAACCAGCTCGAATTTGCCCTTGCCCAGCTCGTTCACGCTGAGCATGGCTTCGTTTTCCCAAGCAATCAGCACATCCCCGATTCCCCGCTCTACAAAGGTCGTGGTCGAGCCGCGGGCGCCAGAATCCAAGACGGGCACGTTCCCGTACAGCTGGGTGACGAAGGCCTGGGCCTTCGCGTCGTTCCCGCCCGGCTGCTTCAACGCGTAGCCCCAGGCGGCCAAGTAATTCCAGCGCGCGCCGCCGCCGGTCTTGGGGTTGGCGGTGATCACCTGCACGCCGTCCCGCACCAGATCATTCCAGTCTTTGATGTGCTTCGGGTTGCCGGCGCGCACCACGAACACGATCGTAGAGGTGTACGGTGCGCTGTTGTTCGGCAGTTTGCTTTGCCAGTCCCCGGCGAGCAGCTGGCTCTTGTCGTGCAGCGCGGAGACGTCATAGCCGAGTGCGAGCGTCACCACGTCCGCCTCGAGCCCGTCGATCACCGCGCGGGCCTGCTTGCCCGAGCCGCCGTGCGACTGATTGACCTTCACCTCTTGTCCGGTCTTGTCTCGCCAGTGCTTGGCGAAGACCGCGTTGAAGTCTTGATACAGCTCGCGGGTCGGATCGTAAGACACGTTCAACAGCGTCACCGACGCGGGCGCGGCGGAGCCGGCGGGGCGATCGTCAACGT
>CAXSGJ010000033.1:0-31980 GCA_964236865.1 uncultured Polyangiaceae bacterium | reverse complement strand
GCTTCTTGCAACCCGCGACGAGCGAGCTCAGCGCGATCAGCACACACGCGCTCCGCGCCAAAAAGAGCACGACCGCCTGTTTGCCACGCGACGGGCCAAACACCGGGTGGACAAAAGACGAGCGTGTCAGCATCGAGCGTTGGGGCATGTGAGTCAGGCGAACAGTTGCCGTAGTCTTAGTCTACTAATGTGATAGGCAATATTCCTAGCGGTCAGCCAGAGGCGCGTCAAGCAGAGGGCCGGCCACGCAACGGACCGCTCGAATAGTGACCACGGGACTGGCCGCCACGGGCCGACAGCGGCTAGGAAGAGCTGTGGCAACAACCAAAGCCAGCAGCAAAGCCGAGATCGAGCCGCAAGCGCGCCCGCGCGTGGCGCAGGGTTCGGGCGACGAGCTCGGCGCGGCAGAAGTCGCACGGCGCGTGGCCGACGGTTTGAAGCGATTTCGTAAGGCGCGCAACCTCTCGCTCGACGACTTGGCGGCAAAGAGCGGCGTGAGCCGCGCGGCGCTTTCTCAGATCGAGGGCACGCGCACGAATCCCACGTTGTCCGTGCTTTGGAAGGTCGCAGTGGGCTTGGGCGTGCCCTTTCACGAGCTCCTGGGCGTGTCAGAGGAAGGAGGCGCGAAGATCCTACGCGCGGGCGACACACCGCCGCTAAAAAGCGCCGACGGCCGCATGGAGAGTCGACTCTTGTCGCCCGGAGGATCGTCGCCAGACGTCGAGATCTACGAGCTGCGCTTCGTACCCAAAGCCGTGCACCGGAGCGAGCCCCACGGCAAGGGCACCATGGAAACACTCATCGTGATGACCGGCGCCTTGCGCCTGCACGTCCAAGACACCAAATACGAGCTCTCCCCCGGCGATACGATCTTCTTCAAAGCCGATGTTCCGCACGTCTACGAAAACCGAGCCACCCACGAAACCCGCTGTTTCAACGTGATCCGTTACGCGCGCGAGTAACGCGAGCGCCGGCTAGCCTCGGATTCGCCTCGGCTCAGCCGCCGTGCACGGTAACTTCGAAGCTGCGGAAGGATTGGCCGCCGCGAGCGTCGCGGATCACGAGCCACAGCCGGGTGGTGCCGGTCTGTGCCGGGGCGAGCCAGCCGTTTTCGGTGTTGGGGATGTCGAATTCGTTTTCGTCGCGGCCGGTGACGGCGTTGTCGAAGCGTCCGGCGCTGGCAAACCACGAGACGCGGATGGACTCATGGTGGGTGTCGAGCTGACGCGAGTCGGCGTTGAAGACAGGGTAAGTTTCGGCCCCGCTGCAGGCGACGTCTGCCTTGCAGACGGCCCACGTCGCGCGCAGCGTGACGCGTTCGCCCGCCACCACGCGCAGGGCACCGGGTTCGTCCGGCACCGGGCTCGCGTCACCGCGTCCATCTACAGCCGCGATCTGATCGAAGAGGGGGTTTCGATTACGGCGGTACGCAGCGTTGTAGTCGGCCGATTGTTCCTGATCTAGGCCCGAAGGCGGGCAGAAGATGCGCACGGCACCCAAGGTGGTCACCGAATTGTCGAAGAGTGTCACCGACACGGGTTGGTAGAAGCCGCCGGTGGGATCCGGATCCACCGGCCTGCCCGCAGGCTCACCGTTCATGGGCTCGGGCAAGCTTGGTCCAAACAGGCGGCAGGCGTCCATGGGCAGCGTGGCCGGCACCGTGTCGCCCGAGCCAAGGTCCACGAGGGTGTTGGGAGCCGCCCCAGGGGCCTGAATGCACGCGGGGTTCACCGGGCCAAGCTCGGTGAGCGGCTTCCGCGCCAGGCACAAGCCCCAACTGAGCTTGGCAGAACCGCTGTCGGTGCGCGGAACGGCGGCCAGAGCGCTCAGCTGCACCGCTTCACCGGGGGCCGCCTCGGCGGGCTCCGACGAGATGGCCAACACCTGAGTTTCGGTGATCAGCGACAAGTTGTCGTCGAAGGTCGGCACGCACGCCGTACTCAGCGTGAACGTCAGAGCCGTGAGCGTACGCGCCGTCACAGCTCCCATTTGATCCCCAGCACCGGTAAGATCGGCAACCCCTCGATGTAACGCCGCTGCGTGTAGTCTGCGTTGTATGCTATCTCTTCGGGGTTATCGCGGTCGGTCACGTTTTGTACGTCCAAGTAGAGCTCGATGCTGCTTCGTTGGAGCTTGAAGCGCTTGGACACGCGCACGTCCAGCTCGACAAAGGCGGGAATGCGAATGGAGTTTTTTGCGCCCAGCAGCGGCTGGTAGCTGGCCGTGCGCGAGTCGAAGTATGAGCCCACGACCGGCGTGCGGGGATAGCCCGTTGCGTAGCGACCGCGCACACCGACGTCGAAGCCCTTGCCCAGATCGTACGAGGCCAACGCGGTCAAAACGTGCGTCTGATCGTAGTCGAACAGGCGGTAGTCGGCGCCCGCCGAGTCCAGGCGCTCGCTCCGCAAAATGGTGTACGCGACCCAACCGAAGAAGCCACTCGCGATCTCGCGCCGCAGCAAAAACTGCGCGCCGTACGAGCGACCTTCACCGCCGTTGACGAGCGCCTCCGCGATCAGCGGCGAGCTCGATGGGTTCCTCACCGTGAGGCGCTCAGACGAAATATGAAAAACCGTCGTCTCGAGCCCGAGAGTGCGGCTGAGCTGAAACGCGCCGCCCAACAGGGTGTGGGTCGCGCGCGATGACTGCAACGTAGAATTGCCGAACGAAGCTGAGAGATCTTCGGGCTGCGCCGCTTGCCGATATTGGCCAAACGCGGCCTTGAAGGTGACCCGCGGCGACATCGCGTAGCGAACCGCCAGGCGTGGTTCTAGCGCGGTGTCCGACGTATACACCCCGACCGGTGCGAACACGCCTTCGGTCGGGACGCGCTTGCTGACGCTCGTGAATTGAGGCTCCAGACGCAGGCCGGGCACGATGTGCAAGTGATCGCCGAGCAGCGAGAAGTCACCCTCGATATAGGGGGCCGCACTGCCCTCCGCGGTGTCCCAAGTATCGACATTCACCTGGTCGGAGGGCGGCTGACCGAACGCACGCGCGTCGCCCTCGCGCGGCGGGGCGGTGACCGAGCCCACGCGCCGCGCGGAATGGCTTGCCGCCTCCAAGTCCAACCCGACCTCCGCCGTGAGAAACGGCGCCACACGCCCGCGGTAGCTCGTGCGAAAGCCATAGTCATGGGAGTCGACTTCCAGCACGGTCGGCGTGCCGCCGAAGCGACCGGTCAGGGTCGTGTGATCCCAACCCAACCAGGGCAAGACGCTGACTTTACCGCCGTCGGCGGTTTCGGTCTCATAACGCACGTAAGCGCGTTGAAAATCCAGGGTCCGGTTTTCTTCTCGGCGATAGGCGGGATCGGAGTTGCCCACCTGACGCGAGACCTTGTCTGACGACAACATGCCGCCGACTTCTACGTAGCTCCTTTTGGTTGGTTGATATCGAACGCGCGCCTGCCCGTCGTAGTATTTCGGAATCGGGAAAAAGGCGGCAACGTCTTTGGACGTCACCTTATCTAAAACCCAATCCAAGTGACTGCGACGCCCGGCGATCGCGAACGAGACTTTTTCTGCGACCGGACCGGTAGCCGCGACGGCCGCGTCTACCGTGTCGAGCGCGGCGCTGCCATGCCAGCGGTCAGTCGCGGGCGCGCGCGTATCCACTTGAATCAGCCCGCCCAAACCGCGACCGTACTGCGCGCCGTAGCCGCCGGGAATGAGCTCGACCGAGCGCACCATGTCCGAGTGGACCACCGAGCGAAAACCACCGTAGTGATAGAGTAACGGGATGCGCATGCCGTCGACGTACACCCGAGTGTCCTCCGGCGCGGCGCCCCACACCACGACTTGACCGGAGCCGGCCGTGGCCCGCGCCACCCCCGGCAAATTTTCAACGACCTTCAGCACGTCACCCTGCGTGCCCGCCACACGCCGGGCCTGGTCCGCGTCGACTTTGGTGGAGACCACTTGTTTGGTCAGTGTGGGAGCGATGATCAGGATCTCCAGATCGTCGCTGTCGCCATCGGCTTCCTTGTCCGGAGTGGCGAAATCAACCTCGTAGGTCGCGTCGACTTTCTTGCCGGCCTCGAAGGTTTCCTCGCTCAACAGCGCCCTCAGATCACTGCGTGACAACGTGACCTGATGCTTGCCCGGCTCGACGCCATCGATTTCGAAATGACCGGCCGCATCCGTCAGCGCGCTCATGCCGTTTTCGAGGGCCACGCTGACGCCCGCCAGCGCTTCACCCTTTTCGTGATTTTTCACCAAGCCCGTGAATTGAGCGGTGGTTGGGGCCTGCTCCTGAATCACGAAGTCGTACCGATAGTTGATCCGGATCGGCGAGGGCCGATTGTTGACCTCCGCTGGCTCGAACAAAAACTGCTGAATGGCCGCCACCGCCGCTTGGTCGAAAGCGGGGCCGGCGGACTCGATCACCTTCACCGCATCCACCGTGCCGGTCACCGAAATCCCAATTTGCACCACGACGGACGCCGTGCGGCCCGAAGCCTTTTCTGCTTCTGGGTAAGCTGCCTCCACGAATTTCGTGAGCTTGGGGGCGCGCGTCAAACGCGGGCGTGCCGCGTCCTCCCCGGTTTGAGGTGCAGTCTGCGCGAACGCCGGCAGAGACAGGGCGACGGCTAGCGCCAGAAGCGGGAGAAGGAGAACCGTGCGACGCACTGAGATGTCCAGAGAAGCGATCAGGCCGGGAGCTTGAAGCGCATGCCGAGCGCAAACGTGGCGCGCGTTGCTTTGCCGCAGTGCATCGCCGGCGCGAAGGTCGCGCTGCGCGCGGCCTGCAATGCCGCTTCGTCCAGGCCGTGACCCAGGCCCGAAATGAGCTTCACGTCGACTACCTTGCCCGTCTCGTCCACGGTAATTTGGACGCGTACCTTACCTTCCACCGCGCTTGCGATGGCGTCCGGCGTGTAACCCGGCTGAGGCACCGAGATTGGCTTCGGCTTGGCCGGTGGGTCATCGCAACCATCACTGGGTAGCACCGCCGCGACCGGTGCCGCCTTGTGAAAGACTTTCTCCACCGCCGACCTTTCGCGCACTGGGCCGCCCCCGCCCACGGGCAACGAGATGCCGGTGCCCTCGACGCCGCCGGCGAGCGAGAGGCCGAAGTCGGGCATCGCGTCGAGCGCTGCGTCGGCTTTGGGTGGCGGCGCTTCATCTGGGACCGGGGGCGGCGCTGCGCGATGAGCGAGCGCACGGGCGGGCGGGTTCTTATCGGGCGGCGTCGGATCGATCTTGGCGGGGGGCGGTGGCGGCGGCTTCTTTTTCTGGGTCTCCGCGTAGGAGATCGCCGTCGCGGCGCGCGACTTCTTAATCTCGATGCTACCGATGGCGATGGCGAGCGCGCCGTGCGCCGCCAAGCTGATGATGAGAAGCCCTGAGCGCCGTGCCACGACTACTTTTTCTCGACGTTGATCGCGAACTTGGTGATGCCCTCGACCTTGGCTAGATCGATCACGCTCACGACCTTGCCATGGTGCGCATCCTCATCCGCCGTGATCACGAGATTCACGTCTTTGCTCTGCGCGGCCGCGGCGTGCAGCTGCTGCACCAAGCCAGCCCGGGTGACGGGCTTGTCGTTGTAAAAGTAGTTGCCCTCTTTGGTCACGGTGACGGTGTACGTCTTGGCGACCGTTTCGTCAGAGGACGCAGTTTTCGGCAGCTGTACCTTGAGGCTTTGGGACACGATGTACGTGGCCGAGACCATCATGATGATCAACAGCACGAGCACCACGTCGACCATGGGCGTGACGTTGATGCCGACGATGCCGCCGCGCCGTGAGCCGCTTTGAGTAACGCCCGCCATCGGTTTATTCCGTCGCCCCGGCGAGCTTCACCGCGCTCACGCTGGCGTGGCCGCTGGCCGGCTCTAACTCATCTGCAGCGTCCAGGCTGGCACGCGTGTCAGCCTCGAACACGGGGACCCCGCCCTGAGCCGCGCGGTCGGCGGCCCGGACGTACGCCGTGAGCAACTTGGTCAAAGACAGCGAGTTGGCTTCCACCTCGCCGATTTTTTTCTGAATCGCGTTGTAAGCAACGACCGCCGGCAAGGCTACAAATAAGCCGACCCCGGTCGCCACGAGCGCTTCCGAGATGCCGGCCATCACGCCGCCCATGGCCTGCGTATTTTGCCCTGCGTCGCCGAGCGCATGAAAGGAGATGATGACGCCGAGCACCGTGCCCAATAGGCCAACGAAGGGCGCGTTGTTACCTAGCGTACCGAGCAGGTTCGTACCGCGCTCGAGCTCCTGCTTCACGCGCGCGAGCTCGGAGTCGACTGCGTCCGTCATCGCACCCGGGCCGCCGTGAGCCCAATGCAGCGCTTCCAGGGCGACGCGCGCCTCGACCGCTTTGCTGGCCGCGAGCAGTCTCTCCGCCGCGCCCAAGTCGCCCTCTTGCAGACTACTCCGCAGCTGCCGGCGAAGTGCGTCGAAGTCGCCGCTGTTGCGTCGGAAGTACAAGTAGCGCTCGACCATGGTGGAAAAGGAAACGACGGACAGCAGCAGGAGCAGATACAGCACCCAGCTCGATCCGAGCAGGGCGACTTTGAGTAAACGTTCGATCAACATGGCTTGCCTTTGTGTTCAGGGCTGCACGAGAAATTCAGTGACGAAGAGCCCGAGCTTGGTGCCCCCGTCCGCATCCACGGCGAGTAGCTCGCCCGTGCGCTCGAAAGTGCTAACTAGGTGCCTGACGCCGCCGTCTTCAGCGGGGCCTGGTTGATTCAGAGACACAGTGAAGTGCACCGCAGGCTGCGAGCAAGCGGAGAACAAGCTCGCGTAGACGAAGTAGCGGCCAGGGTCGGGCGCATCTTGCCAGACCAAATTCTCGCGTCGATGTCCGGTGATCACGCAATCGCGTTCTGCGTCCGTGTCGAAGATCCCGGTGCCCATCACGCTCGGGTCGACCTGGCCGTCGACGGCGACGGCCGTGCTTGGGTGCTTGGGATCGACCGTTTTTCCCGCGGGAGTGATGACGCGCAGATCGAGGTCGACCGGCGCGTCCCAGACCATGCTGAGCACGGTCGTCGGCGGTTTTGCGCCCGGTGAGCAGGAGCTCAAGTTGTCGGGAACGTCCGACTGCACGCACAAATCCACCGCCGTTTGGCTGCCGCCATGACCCGCGCCATCGATCGCCACCACTGCCAGTGGGTGGAAACCTGCCAGGATGCCAGCTCCGAAATCCACGGTAGCCGACCAAGTGAATGTCCCCGGGCGCGTTGGGTCTTGGCCTGCGACCGGCAAGACCCAATAGCCGCTACCCAGATCGAGGAAACGAATGCCGACGGCCACGGCTTCGCTGGAGGTCGAACCGCTGAGCACGAGACCCGTGTCGGACACGCGCACCACGCTCGCGCCCACGTTCAGTGAAGCCGTCGGCGCTTGCGGCGTGACATTGGCCAGCGTCTCTTCATTGCTCAACGGTTTCGAGCCCGGCAGCGGCGCGCCAATGAACTGTGCGTTACGCCCGCCGCCATAGTTGACACGCAACGGCTCAGCAAGGCCCGCCGTTTGCGGCGTACCCGAGCACGCAAACAGCGACAGCGCCACGAACGCCCAGCCGAAGCGGTTCATAACTCCACCTGCAAGCGCAGGGTGAGCTGGTTGTTCTTGGCATCAGTCGGCACACCGCGGCTGTCTTTTGCCAACGAATCATGGACGAAATCGTATTGGAACGAAAGCCGGGCCCGCTCAGGTAAGCGTAACGCCAGCATTGGGGACAGCGTACGCACGGCCAAAGAAGTAGGCACCTGGTGCCCGCGCACACTGTCGAAAAAGTCCGCGTTGGGGTCGTAGTACGAAACACGAAATCCGACCTGCCCAAAGCGCGTGACATCTTGAACCAGCGCGAGGTAGCCGCCCGCTTCGCGTAGCGCAATTCCGCTCAAGCCAGGGTCCGCTACGAGGTAGGCGCGATCCATGTTCGAGGCCAAGAAGCCCTCCGCCACCAAGCGCGTGATGCCGTACCGAGTATGCAGCGCGACCTCGGCATCCACCGCGTACGCCCAACGGTCGAAGCTCAGCGACGGCGTAGCCGCCGTACCCGGCACGGCCTGGAGCTCATTGGGTTGGATGACCCGATCCTCATTGATGTCGAGCCAGTTGAACGAGGCCTTCGTGGCGGCCGCGCCCGGATGAAAGCCGGTGCCCTGATAAAAGGACGTGCCGCCTCCGATCGAGAGCTCTTTCAGCGGCTGAGTTTCGACACCGACGCGGCCCGAAAGATCCTTCTTTCCATTCGGATCTCGCGGAAAACGGCCGGGCAAATTGTCGACGGGCTCGCCGTTCGTGATTGCGAAGGCGTAACGGAGGAATGAGACCGCGCCCGAGATCTTTGCTCCCGCATCCATCTCGGTCGGAAACAGGGCGAGCGAGCCGAGCGAACGCTCCATGAACGGCCGTGTACGCGACGACTCGAGTAGCTCGAAGCCAAACGGCAAGTCCGTGACGCCGAGCGACAGCATCACCAACGGCGGGAGATCCTCGCTATTATTGCCTCGATACAGGACCGAGCCCTCGGCCCGACGGATTCCCACGTTGACGCCGCGCGTGGTCGAGGCATCGAGCTCCAGCGTGGCGTTGGCGTAGTCCCAGCCGCGATCGAGCCGCAAGCGCGCACGGCGCACGCTGAAGCGGTCTTGATTGAGGGTTGAACCGCTCGGGTCGAGTTGGCTCTCCGAGATCTGATTCGCTTCGAACTGTCCTTGTAAGTATCCGCCAATGCGCAGGCCCGTCGGTACCGGTCGCGAAATTGCGCTCCGCTCCAGATTGACCGGCGCTGCGCTGGATTCGGGCGAGCGCGCGGGTTTTGACGGCGCAAGAGGCGGCGTGATGCGCGCGCGATCCATCACGTCCACGCGCGCCCGGAGCTCCGCCAACTCGCGGCGGAGCTCCTCGTCATCGCGCGGCGCGGCGACGGGCGGAGCTGCGGCCGGCACAGTCGACGGTTGAGGCGGCGCCGCCGGTGCGGGTGACGACGGCGCAGCCGATGCCGGCGGCGCAGAGCTCGCCGGCACTTCGAGATCGTCGGTCTCGGGGGGGGCCGGCGCTGCGCTTTGCGCAAACGATGGGGTCGGATAGGCGAGCGCCACTGCCAAAGCAATGGGTGCGCTACGAAGCAGCTTGAGCACGACAGAATCCACGTGAAGAAGAATCAGCTGCCGGGCAGCTTGGGTAGCGTTGCATGGGCACCAAGCCGCTTCACATCATCGAACGCTGACTTTTGCGAAGTAGAGCTTTGGTTATAAAATCCAACGTCTGACGTCGGGCAAGTAGCGGGCAGAGGGCCTGACCCGCCTGCGCCACCTGAGCCACCCGACCCGCCCGAGCCACCCACCGATTGCGCGCCGGAGGTTCCGGCGTCTCCAGCTGCGCCGGCTGCTCCTCCTTCGCCGTTCGATGCGCCGCCTTGGGCAGAGCCCCCGTTCTCCGGGTCGTCTCCCCCTGAGTCATCGCCTGCGCTGCTGTCACTGCGACCGCCGCTGCCGCCGCCGCCTCCGGTGTTGATCACCGGCGGCCCGCTCGGCTCATCATTCGATGACGAAGAGCAACCGGCGGCTAGACCGAGTGCGCCAGAACCTGCGAACGCAAGACCAATCAAACCGAGCAGAGGGCGGCCTCGGGATTTCAAATATTTCATCAGTAAGCCTCGCAAAATCCGTAGTGGCACTTCGTGGCACCGGGCTTGGTGCAACCGGCGTCGCTCGTGCACGCGTCACACGACGTGACCTTCGTGGCCACCGACTCGAAGTAGCAACCGCAGGGCGTGGGCGGCGCGTAGCAGCTGAGCGGGCCGAAGTCCCCGTCACGCTGAACTTGCATCGCGCACAGCGGGATGCTGCCAGTCTGCACGATGGCGTCGTTTACATCCGCGTCATCCGGCGGCGTGAGATCACCGGAAAAGTAGCCAATGAAATTGCGCACGTCGACATTGCTGATCTGGCTGAGCTTCGCTTTCGCGTTAGAGCCCGTCACCCGAGCAAAGAATTGATTCACGTCCCACAGGTAATACTGACCGGTGCGGATATTGATCTTGTCGAACTTCTCCGGCGTTGAGTCGGGCCAATAGCCAGCGAGCTGACCTGTGTGCTGATAGGCGAGCGTGCGTACCGTGGCCCGGTTTTTGTCGGCGGTGGGGCCCGAGGTGAAGCCGATGGCGTTCTGCGCCTTGCCCTGCCCGGCCGCCCACACCAGCGAATCCACCGTGCCTTGATTCGAATCCTTGCCGTCCAGCGCGTGCAGGGCGGTCTGGGTGCTGGCGTTGGCGAAATCAGCCGGAAAATTGGCGGCATTCCCGCCCAACGTTTGGATCGTGCCACGGATGAACTGCTGCACGAAAGAGGTGCTCTTTCGTTGAATGATGTAGTCCTTGTTGGTCCATGGCACGAGCGTGGTCGCCGCCGTGTCCGCGATCGGCGGGGCATACGGCGCGGCGGTCCCGAACCCGAACACGTAATACAGGGCCTGCGTGCTGATCGCGTTCTCGTTCGACGCTGCCGGTACAATCACATTCACGCCCTGCGCAGGCCCGGTGAATTGACCGATGCCCGTGGGCAGGGTCTCACCAAACAAAGTTAGCGTGCCGCCCGTGGTTCCAAAGTCGATGGCTTGGCCAGCGATCACGTCCGTGGCGGTGCAGGTGGGCGGTGAAGCGGCCGTGAGATCATCGGCGGTCAGCCAATACTTGAAGGGCGCCGCGGTCTTCCCGGCAGTGCCGTCCTTGAAGGCGTCGTAGCCGGCTTGGGCGCCCGGGTCCGAATAGAACACCGTGATCGGTGGGTTTGCCTTACTGAGCAGGTAGGCGACCCGAGCCAGCGTGGGCGTGATCGCGCTGCCGCCTGCCCCGTAGATGACATGGGTCAATTTTTTGTCGCTGACCACCGCCGCGCAGGTGACCGCCCCAGCCGGGCGCGCCATCACGAAGCTCGAGACCCCCAGAGCCGCCGCGACGGCCAACAAGCTAACTTTTCGATTTTCCGCCATCTCGTTCCTTGAGCCGAATGGGCGCGTGATCACGCGGCCCCATTGTCTTCTTTAATGTCGCGATGGAATTACTGCAGTCAGTCTATCGGCTGGATATACTTTAGGCGCGCGGTTCGTCAAGCGCATTTAACGCGCGTTTATGGCAAGGGCAAACGCTTAACGGGACCGCCTTCGCTCAAGTAGGCGCTTTTATTGACGAAGAGCGGCGCCCACGTCTGTTACGATAGACGCAAAGGTAGCGCCTTGCTGGGCAGGACGGCGCGGTCAACGCAACGCGATCGTCGGATCTTTGAGCCGCGGCAGGTCGAACCAGAGATGGTCGCAAAACGCGAGCTCCTCCGGTGCGGCCGAGTCGTTTGGTCTTCATGGGTGCTCCTGACGCTCACGGCGCGGGGCCGCGTTCCAACCAGCGGAGACCGCTTCGAGCCAACGCGCTGACGCGCGGTGACGTTACTCCTCGCACACGGCCCGAACAGCCTCTGCCGAAGCCACAGCGCCCGCGCGATTCCACAAGATGCCCGAAGTGCGCGCTTCCTCGAGCAACGCGGCGCGGTCTCCGGCATTCAGCTGGCACACGCCGGGCGCAAGGCGGCGACGGCTCGGCCCTGGGAAGGCGGCGGACCGCTCACTAATGAAGCGGGCGGCTGGGAGGTGGTTGTCGCAAGCCCCATTCCGTTCAGCGAGCAGCATCGTGTGCCAGCGCAGCTCTCGCCCGAAGCGATGGGCTTGGTGCGGAAAGAATTTGAAGCCGCCGCCGTGCGCGCGAAAGAAGCAGGCTTTCGCTATTTGGAGCTGCACGCGGCGCACGGCTATTTGTTGCACAGCTTTTTATCGCCGCTCTCCAACCAACGCAGCGACGCTTACGGCGGTAGCTTCGAAAATCGCATTCGCTTCTTGCTAGAAGTCGTGGGCGGCGTGCGCAGACTTTGGCCAGAGGAGCACGTGCTGGCGGTGCGGCTTTCGTGCACGGACTGGGTCGAGGGAGGTTGGACCATTGATGACACCGTGCAGCTCACGCAGCGCCTAGCGACCGAGGGCGTGGATCTGATCGATTGCAGCGCCGGCGGCAGCACACCGAACGCCCACATTCCTGTGGGGCCCGGCTATCAGGTCCCATTTGCGGAAGCCGTGAGGCGCGCCAGCGGGCTGCGCGTGGCCGCGGTCGGTATGATCACGGAGGCGATTCAAGCCAACGCCATCATTACCGAGGACCGCGCCGACCTCGTATTCTTGGCGCGCCATTTTTTACGCGACCCCTACTTCGGCTACAACGCGGCGCGAGCGCTCGGCTACAAAGGCTTGAAGCCGCCCGAGCAGTACGGGCGCGCGTTTTGAGTATGCTCCCAGCGCGCTCAGTTCAGATCGCTGCGCCGCGCCGCGGTGGGCGCCACGCTGTCCAGCACCGATTGCAGCTTTTCGGTCAGCAAACGCAGACGTTCGGCCGGGTCGAGCTCTTCCAACAAACGTTGGCTGACGTCCGGATCGCCGACCAAGGCCCCCGCTAGCCGATCGGCGTACGCGCCGGCGCCCTCTGCGCCACGCGTCAGCGCGCGCAAATCCCGGACACTTTCCGGCAAATGGGGAGCGAGCGAGGCCCAGAGGGAGATCAGCTTGCGTTGCCAGGCGCTGGTTACGGCGGGGTCTGCCCATTGATCGCTCAGCTCGTCCGCCTGCATCCTGCGAAACAGTTGCTCGGGCGGCAGTTCCGCCGTGACGCGCACGCGCGCTAAACCGCGCAGCGTGATGTCGTACCGGCCGTCGCTGTGCGCCACTGAATCGATCACGGAACCCACCGTGCACACCTCGAACACCGGAGGGCGGCCCTCGTAGTCCTCTTCGAACCCCGGCTTGAGCCGGGCGATAGCCATCAGCTGTTTGCCGGCCAGCACTTGCCGGGTGAGCTCGCGGTAACGCGGCTCGAAGATGTGCAGAGGCATCAACGCACCCGGGAACAGCACGACGTTCGGCAACGGAAACACAGGCAATGCTGCCAGATCTTCGGGAGCAAGCCCTGGGGGTGACATGCGGTCGGCAGCATCGCACAGGGCGGCGGAAACCGCCATCGCCGAGCGACTGCGCGGCGCCAGTGAGAAGCGGCGCTCACTGAGTAAACTGGTCGAGCCGCCCGAGGCGACGGAGTTCCGGAGAGCGGACGCCGGTCACGCCGGTCACGAACAGAGTCATCACTCCGCCAAACACCACCGATGGAACGACACCCAGCAAACGCGCTGCCACCCCGCTTTCGAACGCGCCGATTTCATTCGAGGAGCCGACAAAGATCTGATTGATGGAGGCCACGCGACCCAACAAGTGCCCGGGCACCCGTAACTGAAGGAGCGTACTGCGCACCACGATACTGACCATATCGGCGACGCCGGCCAGAGCCAGGAACGCGATGGAAAGCCAAAAGCTCTTGGACACGGCGAAGGCGATGGTAAGCAGTCCGAACAAGCTCGTGGCGATCAACACGGTCGGGCCAGCGCGCCGCAGCGGAGGCCGAGATGCCAGCACGATAGAAGCGACGAGCGCGCCCACCGCCGGCGCCGCGCGCAGCACGCCAAAACCGCGCGAGCCAACCGCCAAAATCTCGTTAGCGTAGACCGGCAAGAGCGCGGTCGCGCCGCCAAATAACACCCCGAACAGATCGAGTAACATGGTGGAAAGCAGCAGCCGATCCCGAGCGAGATAACTAAATCCTTCGCCAATACTGCGCGCCACCGACTGCCGGTGCTTGGTCACTGGCTCTTGGCGGTGCTTTGGAATCCGGAACATGGCCACCCAGGCTACGAGCAGCAGCAGCCCGGAAAAGACATAGGCGCCCTGAGGACCGGCCGCCGCGTACAACAGGCCACCCCCCGCTGGCCCGGAGACCATGGCCAGTTGAAACAAGCTCGTGCGGATGGAGATCGCCTTGGCGTAAAGAGTGACAGGCAAGATCTCCGCATTCAACGCCGCGCGCGCTGGCTGCAAAAAACTACGGCAAACCCCCAGCACCACGATCACGGCGTAAATGGCGTACTTGTGCCGCACCGCGCCGAGAGCGCCGCGTTCGAGCGTAAAGACCAGCAAACAGACCGACATCAGCATCATGATCGTGAGCACGAACAGCGAAATCCGCCGTCTGTCGCGCGCGTCCGCCACGTGCCCACCCAAGAGCGCGAGCGAAATGAACGGCAACGCCTCCGCCAAACCGACCGCGCCGAGCGACAGCGGATCCCGCGTCAGCTCATAGATCTGATACGCGACCACCGTGCCCTGGATCTGATTGGCCAGCGTGACCGACACCATGCTCAGCATGAAGTCGCGAAAGCCAGTCACGGCCCAGATGCGCGTGGGCGAAGCAGGTGCAGCGACGAGGTCCAAAGCTCAGATGGAATAGCGCGCGACAGGCTTCGTGCCCGTGGCGGCTTCACGCACCTTGGAAGCAACATCCGCCAGCGTGGTCCCCTCCAAAATCTTCAACGTGGACTGATGCATGTCCTTCAGCACCAAACGGATGCCGCACGTGCGCTCGTCCTCACATCCCTCACAGCGCCGATACGCGGTCTGACTCAAACAGGGCACGGGCGCGAGCGGCCCATCCAAAATGCGGATGATACTGGCGAGATTGATGTCCTCCGGCCGGCGCCGCAGCAGATACCCCCCACCCCGCCCCTTCCGACTATCCAAAATCCCATGCTGCTTCAGCTCCCGCAAAATGAGCTCCAAAAACTTCTTCGGAATCCCCTCTCGCTCCGCAATGTCCGCAATCAACATCGGCTCCGCCCGCTCCACCGAAGCCAGCAAAGCCAACGCCTTCAGCGCATACTTGGTCTTCATCGTCAGCATCGCGGCTAGTCTACTTAGCCGATAGAGTGTTCTAGAGCACGCGCCTTGCGTCATTTACGGCAATTTGCGGCTGTGGGGCGCGGGCGAATCACAGCGAGCGCCCGGGGGCAGGACCACCGGGCCCCGAAGCCAGGAAGGTATCAGGCCCTATTCCGCACGGCGGAGCGGGAACGCGGGACGAGCCCGACGCGAGCGGACAATCAACAACTTCAAATAGCAGAGAGCGCCCGATGATCGCCCACCACGACGCTGCCCCGTTGTTTTTTGGTTAGTTGCTCTGGTCGGCACCGTGCGCCACAGCGCCCACCGCGCTGCGCGGCGGAAACCGATCGCACGCCGCGCGCATCTCGCGCGTCTCACCCGCAGTCCGCTATCACACGACTCCGACTACGCTCGGTTCACCACGGAACTCCGAGCCGCGCTGCGGCGCAAAAGCGAACCACATTGCCCGCACTCGAACGCCCGCCGAATCATCGGTGAGCGATGAGCCGGCCGCCCCGTTCGCTCATTCGCGAGGAGCCGCGTGATGAGCGACGGCGAACGAGCCCGGCCGAAACTCGCCGATCCCGCCGCGTTCAAACCCTCGGCTCCTCAGCCGACGCCGCCCCACCCAAAAGTCGACCCAAATTTCCGCTTCAAATCCGCAAAATCACAAAACAAACCCCAAGCCTTGACACTGCCTCCGCCGTGAGTACTTTACGCCTCCCTGACGCGCGGTGGAGCAGCCTGGTAGCTCGTCGGGCTCATAACCCGAAGGTCGGAGGTTCAAATCCTCCCCGCGCAACCAAGAATCAAAACGCGGAGTTAGCGAAAGCTAGCTCCGCGTTTTGCGTTGTGGTCGTTAGCGCGTGGCAGTCGTGCCACGAACCACTCGCACCTTGCGCAGCGTTGCGATCACCATGCAGCGCTCCCAAGTTCGCGCCTCGGCGTCCGAGAACCAGCCGACGAGGTGATCACCCACGCGCCACTGTTCGGAGTCTGGCAGGCGCACGACCAACACACCCGCGTGCTTGCCCGGCTCGAACTTCCGCGTGTCCGAGAAGTCGAGATCGTGGGTGACGAGGAAGCGGCCCTCGGCTTGCGCTGCGGCCCAGACGTCTTCGTCGCTTCGACCGCCAAGCTGCTCGTCGAGCACCGTGTCGACGTCATAGCCAAGGGCGGCCAATCTCGTCGCAGCCGACTGCGGGATGTTCTCGTCGAGCTTGAGTTTCACGCAACCTGGGCGCTCGGCGGAATCGGGCTTGGCGCTGGCAGGTCTTCACCGGCTGACGCCGCCGCGAAGGCGATCACGGCGCGCACGTCCTCCTCGGCAAGGCTCGGGAATTCTCGGAGGATGTGCTCTGTCGTCTCACCGTGCGCGAGGTAGCCGAGCACCACGCGCACCAAAACCCGCGTCCCACGAACGACGGGCTGGCCGGCGCAGACCGCGGGGTCGCGGACGATGCGGTCTAGGTAGGTCACTGGGCAATCTTGCCTTTGGAGGAGCATTCCAGCAACTCACGGTAAGCGCAGTCGGTTTTCTCGGCCTTTTAGGCGACCCGCACCTCGATCGGTACGGCGAAGCCAGTTGTCCACGTGTAGTTGCGCCCCCGCGCAACAAAAAATGAACACGCGGAGTTAGCGAAAGCTGGCTCCGCGTTTTTTCGTTGGTGGGCGTCAGGGTTGAATAGGCGCGGCACGCACGACACGTAATTTTGCGCGGCGTCGCGACGACCCTGCAGCGCTCCCAGTACGCGCGTCCGATTCAGAGAACCAGGACGAGGCTCGAACCCGTTCCTAGGTCGCCGTCGACAGCGCAGCGATTGCGCGTGCAAGCAACTCAGGCGCGACATGAAGCCGGCCCTTGTTGGGCAGCTGTTCGAGCGCATGGCGTGCGTCGTCGACTGGAACGCGTTTGCTTCGCGCCGCTTCGAGAATCAGACCGATCGCGCCAACGGCCGCGAGCCCGACCGACGCGCATGCTCGGCGCGCTGCAGCGTCGTCCGTTAGCAGCAGCGAGGCTGGGTGCATCAGGGCGAGCGCGATAGCCGCTGTCTCACCCGATTGCAGCGCGAACTTGGCTTGAAGTGCCGAATCTATTTCGACCACGGGTTCTCGTTCCAGGCGCGGATCGGCAAGCGCCTGTGGCGCATGCTGAGTGATTTCAGTCCAGACCTGCTCGACTACGTGAATGCGCGTTGGCGGTAAGCCCCACGACAGACACCCGATCTAGTGAAGGTGGAGGATCGGGCCGGCGTCGGCGACGACGATCACGAATCGAAGCGATGCCCCGTGGCCCAGGCGATGTCAGCGAGCACGCTCGTCTCGGTGACCGGCTCGCTCTCGAACGGCCGCGCCACGCACGAGGCGCCTAGCTCCGCGTCCGAGCAAGAAAGCATCCTGGGAGCCTCAGCTGAACAGGCGTCGTCGCCGACGGATCGATCTAGGCGGCGCGCACGCCGCGATGGAAGCCTCCGTGCAACTGGACAGCCTGGGGCTCGAGGTCGGCAAAGAGTACCCAATCGACTTCTTCCGCGCCGAACGCGCGGCCTCACAGTCGAACTTCCACATCAAAACGTCCCTGCAGTTCACGAACTGCAAGCCAATCATCGTGCGCTGAGTCGCGGCGGCTCCGCCCGTGGCTGCGTCGTCGATTTCGGCTGCGACCCAGCTCACAGCGCGGGCCTCACGCTCATCGTGCGCGACCTGGGCGGGCTGGCCGGATCGCTTCACGGGTGTGCCATGGTCGCTAGCGCGGCACGCACCGCGCTCCTACTTGACGCGCAGCACTTCGTATTCGATCGACTTTGCTCCGAGCAGGCGGCCGCGCGCTAGGAACAGGCTCTGCGTCAGCCACTCGTAACGTGGCGAGCTCGTCTCGAAGGTGAGCGACATGCGCATGTACTGCGCGTCCCATTCAGTGGGGGTGTCGGCCTCGACGGCTCGCATGAAGGCCTCCGTCGCATGGATCAGGCCGCGGTACTCCAGCAGCACGAGTGCGCCGTCGTGAGTCAAGAACGGCAGGCGTACGTGCGGCCTACCGTACCCTCCCGGCCGCGGCGTGAACCAATCATTGCCGGGTGAGGCCGACGTTGCTTTGACACGAGGCCCATCGAGCGTGGCGTGGGCCATCTCCCAGTATTGAATGCGCGGGTTGTCGGGTGAACCGTCGTTGGCGCTGATCGGGCCTCGAACGTCCAGCCGGTACGTCATCTCGAGCTCCAGCTCGATCACGATGACCTTCTCTTCCGATCGGCGACCTCGGCCAAAGTTTGCTCGCCTGCGAATGCGCCCGTCGACGGGCGGTCCAAGCGCTGCTCTCTCCCGAGCGCGAAGCTCACTGCCGGCTCCCGCAGCATAAGCTCTTGGCAGCGAGCAACGTTAGCAAACTCGCTTCGCCAATCGAATAGCTCATTCGCCCAACGCACGATGCCGATCAAAAATGCCTCGATCAGGGTCGGGCGCCCGAACAAGAAGCCCGCTGGCGTCAAATGCGCATCCACGTAAGCGAATTTCTCGCGCAGGTGCGAAGCGCCACCCGTTTCACCTCGGTTTGAGCAGCCGCATCATCGGCGAAGCGGTCGACGTGAAAGAAGGGGGCGAAGGCGGGATGCAACGAGGTTGCCAGAAATCCGAGCGCATGATTCATGCGGTCGAAGTCGCGCGTGCCTTGCACGAACCCAGCGCCGCCTTGCACATCGAGCGCGTTCAAGTGGTGCAGCACGGCCACGTTCTCGGAGAGCAACTGCCCGCCGACGGCGAGCATTGGCGTAAGCCCCAGAGGGTTGAGCGAGAGGTAGTCGGCGCTTTGGTGTTGCTCCTTTTCGATGCGACACAAGCCATATCGAACGCCGAGCCACTCCAGCACCACGTTGGAACCCAAAGAGCGGCCGTTGGGCCCGTAAAACAGGACCAGGTTTTCAGTCATGCAGCTACTGTAGGGAGCGGGCAGCGTCGCGTCTTGTACGCGGTTGACCTCGAACGTATCGGCCCGGTGACAGCCCATAAACGAGCGAAAATTGTCGCGTCAGATGCGCCTGGTCGTGAAAGCCCGCGGTTAGGGCCGCCTCCGCAGGTGGCATGCCGCCTCTCAGCAATGAAAGCGCGTGGGCCAGCCTTGCTAGCCGCTGATACTGGTGCGGCGTCACGCCGAACCGGCGCTTGAAGGTACGGAGCAAGTGGAACGTTCCCACCTCGACCGCGGCTTCGTCCACGATGTCTTCCAGTGACAGCTGGCGGGCGCTTTCCAACAGCAATAGCTCACGCACGCGTTCGAGCGCCGCCGGGGGGCCTGCCCGAAGCGGACGAGCGACTGCGCTCGTGCAGCGCGCCACCACCGTGCCCAGTATCGTCGCGACAAGCTCACCCGCTGCGAGGGCGTCCGTCTCGTCCTCTAATGCCGCGTGTGCGCGCTCGAACCAGGTTGCGAGGCCAGCCACGTGCCGTGGCTCATAGCTTGGTGCGTGAAAAACGAGCCCTGTCACTTGCGTGCCCCATGACGCCAACGTCTCCGGACTGATTTCGAGCGAGCGAAACGAGTCGGCGCCTTCGGCGCGCCACACGGTTCCCGGTTCCACCACCAGCAGCGTGCCGTCGGGCACGTCAAAGCTTTGCCCATTGACCTGATTGCGAGGCGCGCTCGCATTGCGACTCACGCATAGCTCGAAGCCCACGCCAACGCGCAGTGGGTACCGGCGAAACCTGCCTGGCGCTGTGACGAGCTCGAGCCCACCGCGAAATGCGCGCGGCCTAGAGACGCGCCACACATCGCTTTCCTGCGCGCTGTCCGACTGCACCCGGCCAGGCTAACATGCGCCGCCGAGAACGACGACGGTAACGGCGTGTAGAGAGAAAGGCCACGGCCGCGAACAAAGATAACGTCATCTCGAGCAGCGTCGCCTTCATGACTCTTCTAGTCTGATACAGCGGGCTGCTTCGGACGGTGTCGGTGTCGGTGCCTATCAAGCGAGGTCGTGGGTGACGAGGAAGCCACCCTCGGCTTGCGCTGCGGCCCAGACGTCTTCGTCGCTTCGACCGCCAAGCTGCTCGTCGAGCAGGTATACCGCACGAGTTGCGCGTTCGCTGGCCCGCGATGAAGGCTCGCGAGGACGGCAAAAAAGCTGTGCGCACCGGCTTGAAACAATACTACCACGGTAGTATGATTCAGACATGCCGAGAGGAAATCCAGCCGTCAAGCTAGCCGTCACAGTGGACGCGGATGTCCATTCTAAGGTGGTCGACGCAGCCGAAGCCGAAGGGAAAAGCGTTTCGGCCTGGATCACGGAGGCGGCTCGGCGCGCACTGCTGGTCAGGGATGGACTCGCAGCTGTCGCGGAATGGGAGAGCGAGCACGGCGCGCTGACGCCAGCGGAACTGGCAGCGGCCCGCGCCCGCGTCGAGCAAAAGACTCCGCAGCGGAAGCGCTCGTCGCGATGAGACCAGTGGTTTACGACGCCGGCGTCTTGATCGCCGCCGACCACTCCAAGCGCCGGATTTGGGCCGAGCACCGGGTTCGCCTCGAAGCGGGCCGCGTTCCGCTGGTGCCGGCGGCCGTCGTCGCTCAGGCGAGCCGCACTCCGAAACAGGCGCAGATGAGGCGCCTGCTTCGCGGTTGCGAAGTCATCCCGTTCGACGAACCGGCGGCGCACGCTGCAGGGGCCTTACTCGGCAAGACACGCACGCGGGACGTCGTGGATGCTTCGGTGGCCGAGCTTTCGATTCGGAAGCAAGCCGACATTGTCAGCGACGACGCGGAGGACATTCGAAGACTCCTCTCGGCCGCGAACGCGAGAATTTCGATCTTGGACCTCTGAAAGCGCAGCGGAACGATGTCCAGCGGCACTCCCAAGATCGAAGTGAGGCCGCGGGAGCTCATGCAACGAGTCTCCGCTCGAACTCCAATGGGCTCGCGGTATACAGCCCGCGTTGCGCTTTCGCGCAACAAAGAAGAAAAACGCGGACTTAGCGAAAGCTGACTCCGCGTTTTTGCGTTTGTGATTTGACGCTGAGCACGCCTACTTTGGCGGCAACCGGGCAGCGATCGCCCGGGCGAGCAGCTCAGGCGTGACGTGAAGGCGGGCTTTGCTGGGCAGCTGCGAGCGCGCGAAGTGCTTCGTAAACGCTGCACGGAGCCCATCTTTATGGCTGCGCGGCCGCTGCTCAGGCGGCTGGGATTGTGAACGAGCAGAGTGGGGCGTTCAGCTCGTCGGGGTCGAGCTTGGCGCGGGTCGCAAGCCAATTGTTTGGCGCGAGCTCAAGGTAGCGATCACGCGGCCAGTACGGCAAGATGCGTAAGATCTCGTCGAGGTACTGCTGGGGATTGAGCGAGTGCAGGCGGCAGGATGCGATGATGGAGAAGATGGCGGCTGCGTTTTCGGCGTGGGCATCGCTGCCATAGAACATCCAATTTTTGCGACCGACGACGATTTTTCTTAGCGAACGCTCCGAGCGTGTGTTGTCGAGTGGCAGCTTGCCATCGTCGAGCACACGGCGCAGCTCAGCTTCTTGATTGTGGGCATAGCCGATGGCGCGGGTCGCGAGGTTGCGCCCGTCGGCCGACGCACGCGCCTCTTTGACCCATAGAAAGAAGCTGTCGATGAGCGGACGCACGTGCGCGTCACGCATCAACGGCGTTGGGCCGGTGGTAGTTTTCGAAAGGCGTTGTCCGCGGCGTAGATGGCGCGAATGCGCATCAATCCTCGCACGCCAACGGTACCGGCAGATCGCGGCCTCGAAGAAGTAGCGCCGGCAATGCGCCCAACACCCGACGAGTTTAATCGTTTCGCCCGTATCAATATCGGTTGGCGGTCCCCGCTCAAGGATGTCGTAGACGTTACTCGCGTCGCTCTGAAGGTAGCCTCTAAAAGTCACCGAACAACTTCTTCACGAAGTCTTGCGTGTGCTTTTCGGTATAAGCAAAGAGCACCGACTCGCAATCGACAACGGCGGTGAAGAAGTGCCCTTCTTACAGGCCTGCCGCAGACCGTTTTTGCTCTTTTCGGGCTGCACCGAACCGGAAGTAGCGTCAGTCGAGATGACGCAGGCGTGGCAGGCGACCACCGAAGAATGCAGCAAGCCGCGTGGGAACAAAGTCTTCGGCGTCTCGACACCGAGCACGGTCGGCCCGTCTTTGCCGGGGAACTCGTACTTTGCGGTGCGTTTGACCAGCACGGAGAAGCCCCCGCGCCGATACATCAGCTGAAGGCTCTCGTCGAAGCCGATTCGCTTACAGCTCTTCTCCATCTCCTCGTCGCAGATCTCGAGCAAGAACCGAGGCAACGTGCTGGTGGATAGATCTCGACGACCTTTCGGCTTCGCCTTGGTCTTTTCTACCTCCGGTGGCGGCGCGGCGTTGTCATCGCCAATCGGACTGCCCGCCTGAGTGACGGCCGCATCGAGCTGCTTCTGCAGTGCTTTTTCGTCATTGAGCAAGTCGCCGAGCGCTAGTTGCAGCTCACTGGTGTGCGCGCGCTCGGTCTTGTTTCCGTAGACGCGGCGTTTGAGTAGCGCGTTTTCGTGCGTGAGGTCGAGCACCGTTTCTCGCAGTGACGCGATCTGAGCGTCCCGCTCCGCAAGGTGAGACTTTAGTCCCGCGAGCTCAAGTTGCAGCGCCGAGAACAAAGGGGCGAGCTCCGCCGAAGACGGCGTACTCGCTTCCGGTCCGCCGAGGCGCTCGTAGCCAAACCGCATGTCCACGGGCGCAAGCGCAACGTAAACAGGCAGTCCATGCGCGATCATTTCGAATCACCCAGCGCGGTCACACTTCGCGCAGTAGGTCGGCATCGAACCCCGCCTCGATGCGAATTGCTGCACGCCCCAACTGCACGACCAGTGATGAACGTGATGCGCTTCGCGATGGCATCACTCGCGCAAATACCGGCGCTCCCGCTTCAGACGCTTCCTTTACCCACCGATACGCCGACGACGCGCAGACCCCCAACCGCTCTCCCACCACCCGCGGGATGTCACCCGTTGCCTTCACCTCGGCAATTAGGCGCTCCCGGTCTTGTGCCGTGTGCCGTTTTCCCATGCCCACCTCATGACACCCGCGCCGCCGCCCATACAGATGGGCTTCGCGCAGCGCTTACGGTGCTCTTGGCACCGACGATAGGGGGCAGCCCTTCGTGTTCTCGGCCTACTTAGCGCGGGCGCTCAGGCCAGTGTCTGGGCACGTCCGTCGCGTCGTGCAGGACGCGCAGTACGTCGATCCGGTCCTCGGAACGGTTCACGATACAGGAGGAAGTGGCGGGCGGGCCTCCCACGCTGCGAGATGTGCAGGAGCCGCCAGTCCGGCGGCAAGCCTTCACGGCGATGACCGAGGTTCGGATTTTCCCGGACGCGCTTGCGAGCTTCGGAGATCAACGCGCGATACTTCGGCACCTGCAGCGGTCCGAACTCAACGCGGGTCGTGCGAAGGATCTCACCTATGTCGGCCTTCGCGATGTCGCTTAAGAACAGGCGCACGGGCTACTGCCGCAGTGCTTCGGCTTCCGCTTCGTCCATGAACGCGTCGAACTCGTCATCGGATTCGAGCTGAGGCCCATGCTCTTGAAGCGAAGCCAGCCCAGCTTCCCCGGCGCGTCGCAGTGCCTGCACGCGGTCCTCGTACGCTTCACGCTGTTCGAGCGCTTCCTTGCTTGCGAGCAGTACGTCCGCGATGCTCGCGAAACGGCCAGCAGCAACTTGCGCTTCAGCGAAGCGCGCGACTTCTTCGGGAATTTCGCTCGGACTGATGCTGCGGGTCATGGCCGATTTCCTCAATGATTCTATGCCAGTATGGCATTTAAGCCCGTCAGTGTCAACGTGGCGGAACGACAGGGGAAAGCGCCGTGACCGTACCTCCGTTGCCGTTGGTCTGCACCTGATTGAGCTCGCGACACGCGCTCGTTTCCTAGATGTTGTGGGTAAGCACTGCGCGCCGTCGACTTCGAGATCGGCGAGCGCATCGCGCAGGTTGCGCTTGTATTGCGTGAGGCTCGCAGCACTCCCTGAGAGCCGGTGCAGTTCGGCGATAGGGACGGGCTTCTTCGACCAGGAAAAATAATGCTGCAGCCACTGGGCGTTGTGCTTGCCGCGCAGCCGCATGCGCTGGTCCCAGTTGATGGTGGCGAAACCGGCCTCGAACAAGGTGCACAGGCCACGGTTGATCTTGACGACGTACGCGCGGTCCTGCGGCGTGGCCTGGTCGCGCCCGCCTTCCGGGAGCAGGGAGCCGAGGTATACCCGCTTGCTGCCGGTATCGAGCACCTCGAGGCTGGTCGCCTGAAGGTCGGTGATCCATTCGTGGAGCTGGTCGCGCTGGCTCTTGCCGGTGCCACGCCCGATCATGCGCAGGAATGCGCGGGCCTGGAAGCGGATAGGGGTCTCTTCCGGCGCGCGGCGCGCCAGGTGCATGATGCCCTGCCACACGTCGGCGTGGACCTGGGTGAGGCGTTTGCCTTTGTAATTGATGGTGAGCGCCTGCCCGCTGGCGAGGACGACACCATCGAGGTATCCGGCATCCTTGGGCTGCACGACGGGAAATAGCGCGCTGGCGACAAACTGCGTGGGCATGGCGCGCTTGTCGTCGGCCCAGAAGGTAAGCTGCGCGCCTTTGGCTGCCGCTTCGGCTTCCGGCACGGAGGGCTCGACGGAGGGAGCGTTGCGCTGCGTCTCCCGTTCGGGAAAACGGTGGGGCTTCCCTGACCGCTCGGCGTCGAGAATCGCAACACTTTCGTCCTCGGTATACGCGCCGAGCCTGCGCAGCGACGGGGCGCGGAGGCGTGCGGATGAGGGCGCGCTGCCTAGCGAGTGCGACGAGGCGGGCAACACCTTGGTGTCTTCCAGCCCGTCCGCCATCGCTCGTTCTCCCTTACATATACATGCGTGCTACCCATGTTTTATCCATGGTCAGATCGTTAAAGTCAACCTGAACGTTGATAGCGGGGCGGGCAGCGCGCTCACCCGCGAGGCAGTGGAGCGCCACCGTTGCCGGGCGTTCGCAAGGCGTGGCAAGCGCGCGATCTCGGAGGAGCATTGTGCTGCCGAGAGTGACGCAGCCCGTTGACGCCACGTTGCCGTGGCGATCGGAAATCATGTAATGTGAGCTGACGACCCGTGATGACGCGATGCGACGGAATACCGACGCTTTTCAAATGATTGTAAATCGTTTCCGTTGCTTGTGGCGCGCAGCGAAATGCGCCGTTTTCGTACTCATAACCCGAAGGTCGGAGGTTCAAATCGACCCCGCGCAACCACCACTGGACAACGCCGCCGAGCCCCTTAGCTCGGCGGCGTTTTTCATTTCTGCGCCGTCGAGAAAACCGGCAAGCGGGATGAGCTCAGCGCGGGCCACGTAGCCGGTCGCTTCGGGCGTGCACGAGATGGCGCCGCCCTTTAGGTAGCGCCTCAAAGCCTCGCGAGCGCCCTCGACGTCATCGCTCGCCGCGAGGGCCTCAAGGCTTTGAACGCGGGCTATGAGGGCATGGGCATCGGGGAGCCGAATCGGCTCTACGGATCTCCCCCGGAGCGCGCCAACGGCCGCGCGTTCAGTGAGGGACTGCGATTCGAAGTCCTGGCGCATCTGCGCCAGGGTCGGGCTGCGGTCGCCATCGAGCTGCATTGTGATGAGGCCGCGTATTCGCTCTTCAACTCGGGCGAGGCGGGACCGTCGTTCAGTGAGCTCAGTTTCAACCTCTCGCGACAACAGACCAAGGCTTTCTGCCACGCGTTTTCGCACATAGGCAATCGCGCTCGGGCTAGCCATGGTGGCGCGAATGGCGGCCATAATTCGATCGCGGGCCACCGATTCGCGCACGCTCAAAGCGTTGGCGCATTGCGCGGCACCGCGCTTGCGGTTCGTCGAACAGCGATAGTACCGGTTCGGCGACCCGCCGGAGATCTGTAACAACCCGCCGCGGCATCCGCAACGCAGCAGACTCGACAGAAGGTACGCCGTGGCTTGCGCGGCACCCGTCCTGCTTCACTCGCCGTCTTCCGCTCCCGCGTGTGCTCCACGAGCCGAGCCTGCACAGAATCCCATAGGTCGCGATCGAGGATTGCGAGCTCGGGTCGGTCGACCCGGAATACGCCATCTTCAGAACGCTCACGAACGACACGGCGCCGGGTGTCCGGGTGTCGACGCCATTCGCGCGTCCCGAATGACCAGCTCCCAACATATTTAGGGTTCCTGAGCATCTCCCGAATGCAGCTGGCCATCCACCCTTCGCCGGCGCGACGCTTCGCGCGCGGCGGCCGAACGCCGTTGCGATTGAGCTCTGCCGCGATGCGCGCATAACTGTAACCACTGGCATACATCGTGAAGATGCGACCCACGGTTTGCGCCTGCTGTGGGTCGACCATGATGGTTGAGTCGCTCTCCGTTCCGTAGCCGTAAATGCGGCCCCCCGTGGACTTCCCTTCGCGTGCGTTTCCGAAGAGTCCACGACGGGTCTTGTCGCCGAGATCTTTCAGATACTGTTCCGCGAACAACGACTTCACGCCGAACGAGAGCGATGCGCGAGAGCTTCCGTCGAGTTCGACGCCATCCACCGAAACCAACTGCACGCCGTAGTAGTCCAATCGCTTGCGAAGGCGCGCTTGGTCTTCGGGGTCACGCGACATACGGCTGACATCCTCAGTGAAGACGCGCCGAACGCGGCCTTCCTCTACTGCTCTGAGTAGCGCCTGGAAGCCAGGCCGTTCCCACACTGCGCCGCTTGTCTCACCGTCGCTGAAGACAAGCCGTTCGTCGAACGTGCCGCCGTGCTTCGCTACTTCGGCGCGCAGACGTTCGACCTGATCCACGATGCTGCGCGGACTCTGCAAGTCGCTGGAGTACCGCGCATAAACAGCGCACTTGTCGTTCGTCATCGTGGATTTTGCAGCCATTTACGGCGCTCCGCGTCTACAAGCCAGTCTATGAGATCGCGCACGTGCGCCGGTAGCTTGTCAACCTCGTCGCCGCAATCCTTGGGACTTTGCTCAGTCCGGGCGGCGTAGGTAGACGGGCTTGCGACGCCTTTCTTGTTGGCGTCGCGTTGACCCGGCTTGCGTGGGCGCGGCCGTCGCATTGTTTAGTCAGTCCAACCCTTTGCGAGCGAAACTACCCACGTTTTCGCCGACCTACGCCCGTGCACGCCGTCAATGTGTGCTTCGGCGTGGTCGTCGCCGGTGCGCTTCGCGTTCCGCTGGAGGCGTCGGATTAGCGCCGGCTCAGTGAGGTCGAGGCTGAGCGCAGCTTGCGCGAGACTGGGCTGACGAGGACCTGCCTCAACCTGAGACGTTGCATCGGACACTCGCCAGAGTTTCCCAAACTTGCGACCGCGCACGCGGCCCACACGGGCCTCTGTTGAGCCGTCGTCCAACACTCGTGCCTGTCGTTGGAGCTGCTTTCGAAGGGCGGCCGGTTTACGCCCGTAGATGACGGAGCCCCTCGGCAGCGAGTACCACCGGCGCCCGGTCAAGTTCGTATTGCTCGCGCGATCGTGATCTTTCTTTTTCGTCATTTGTTGTTCCTCGTTTTCTTCGCTCTAGGCGCCCTCGTTAAGCGGATCAGCACGCGCCGATCCGCCAGGTTGTCCTTCCAGTCCAACGGCTCCGTGGTGATTGCGCCGACGTAATTGCCAGCGCTGTTCCGCCTGAGCAGGCCGATCCGCACCAGGCGTGGACGCTTGCCTCGACCCTTGGGCATCACGGCCAAGAGCTCTGCGTCTTGTTCGTACTCTTCGGACATACTTATCCGCTCCCTTTTCCAATGTTGTGATCAATCGCGAACACGTTGCGCAGCTCGTCGGCGTTGCGAAAGCTCTGCGTGGAGGTCGGGACGCTCTCGCACTCACCAACTTTTGGTTTTTGGGGAAGTCGATCGCGGCCGCGCTCCCTTGCCTCCGCATCGGCGCGCCACCTTTCCCAGTACGTCAACGCCGGGCACGGCGAGAGGTTCACCACGCGTCCCCCGTCGCGCGGAGTGACAAGCGGGTGAGCCTGCGTGAGGTTGTTGGCGTAAGCCTCGAACAGCTCTGCGACCAACGCTTGCCCGATGGTGTGCGCGCGCGCATCCCACAACTGACCCGGAATGGACCCGAGGAAGCGTTCCGCTTCGTAAGGTGCAAGCGGGTCGGTTGCTATTTCTTCGTCCGTTCGCTCCGGCAGTAAGCCCGCATACGCACGCAGCCCGCGGCTCCAGGTGAGTTGTCGGGTACCGAGCATGCAGCGAGCGTGCTCTTTCCAGAGCTCAGCAAATCGCTCATCGCCGGCCGCAGCTGCCCGGGCGATGTCCCAGCTTGTGAAATGGCCGTTCTCGCCGGTTTTGGTGGCGATGCCTGTGAGTTCGAGGCCGAGCTTGGCCAGGTAGCGCGCAACGCGATTAGCGTCGCTCACCGAGTCGCTGATGAGCTCAACACATACGCCGTGTTCGAAGTCCGGCAAGAAGTCGTCCTGCTTGCCGAGCGTTTCAAGCTCGCGCTTGAACCAAAGCGCCGCCTCCGAGAGCGGTACGCATCGCATAGCTGCGTTGCTCGTCAGTGCCGAGGCTGCCGTAGCCGTACACGTCGCAGGTGGTGGACTTGTCACCGGTAGGCGAGCACTTTGCACAGTTGCACCTCTTGCGCTCTTGAGCGGCGCGTGGCCCTTGCCCATAGATGAAGTAGTCGAGCGCTTGCGTTAGCCGGTGGTGAGCATTGATGATGACAACGCGCCACCGATTCGAGATCACACTATTGAGGTCCTCCTTTGGCCTTTCGTTGAACACCCAAAGCGTGTGCAAATGCGGGTGCCAGCCGTTGGCCTCGCCCCATGTCTGTTCCGCCGCTTTGACGTCGCCCACGTAGCCCAGCGCATCGCGCAGCTCAGCCCCGGGTCTTCCGGCTTTGAGCTCGCTATATGCGAGCGCTAGCAGCTTCCGCAGCGGCGCTAGCGCCATGTGCCGCGCGTGCCGCAGCGTGAACGTGACAAACGCAACGTGATCACGTTTAACCGTCTTCACCAACGTTGTGATCTCGACGGCTCGTTCTGCCAGGATGGACGCCGCGCACATCGGGCACGAGTGGACCGAGCCGCACGTCTTCAACCCCCGAAGCAAGAGGCGGCCGAACTCCGTGCTCACGACTCCGTTAGCGTCCACCGCCTCCGTCGCTCGCTCGACGAGCTGGACGTCTGGGCAAATGCGAACACACCGACATTGCGCGACGCGCTCGCGTGAAAGACTTCTCAGCTGGGAGGCTAGGAGCGCGCGTTGGGCGGCTTGCAAAGGGCCCTGGCCGGCCGGCAGATGTCGACGTGGATCCTGACCGCCCTCGGGGGCTGCGACTCGTGACCTAAGGCGTTGCTTACACTCGCGTTTCGACGGGGCAGCGCTGCGCGCCGCCGGCCGTTGGACGGAAAGCTTGCGTATTACCAAGTCGGAGACGCCGGTCGCCGCCGATCGATCGGTCAGCATTTCGCCCCGCCGTTCGAACTCTGACCCCTGCTGATCTGACTCGCTGGCCGGCTTCTAGGCCCACAACAAACAAGTCCGCGGGCCAGGAGCGGCACGGAGCGCCCAACCTGTTGTCGCGTTTCCGCGCAGAGCCCATAAGACAGAGGCGCCGCGCCTCCGACGCCCGATGCCCCGCTTTCGACTTGCGGCGCCTCGGGGGCGTCGATTGGCTGAAAAGGGGAATGGGTATCGAGCCGGTACGCCGTACCGCGAAGCTCGGCACCCCCTTGGCGCCGGTGCCGGCGCTGAAGGGTGCGTCGCTCAGTACCGTCCTTCTGTCGAGGGCTTGCTGCGCTCGGAGCAAACCGAAAGGCCAGGCGCGCGGGCGATGAACCGAACGCGCCGTAGCTCCCACGCCCGCGAAGTGGCCCCGGTGGGCCGTCCGCTGGTGGGCCGTCGCCGTCGCCGTCGCCGTCGCCACCGGAGTCAGTCTGCCGCTTGGCACACCGCACGCGGCGGGCGCGGGCCTGACGCCGACGCGGCATCCGCGCGTGACCGGGCGCTACCGAGTCGCGCCGCTGAGCGAGAAATATGCTCCGTCGCACCGCGGTTGCTACGCGCGGGACATGGATTCCCCGGATCACTTTGAGAAGCGCCGCGTGAACCATTGGGAGCTCCTGCCAGATGGGCAGCTGTGTTTCGAGCACTGCCTTTGCGGCCTTTCTGAAGTCAGCGTCCGCTTCCTCGACCAGCCCTGGGACTCGGGCTCGCACAAGCGCTCGGCTTGCCATGGTCGCAGTCGATGGCACCGAACCACGGTCCAGAAGGAGCTTTATGGACGCGTCAAGGCGGCGCAACTCGCGGCGAGCTCTGCGCACATGGCGGCGCGCAGCTTTGCCTTGTGCAGGAGCAAACGCGTTTGCTAGTCTTCCTGGTGTCTCGTTTGCTGTTCGCATGACCGTTGACGAGGCCGCACTCGCTTCGAATCCCTGCTTTCGATGGCTGGTGGATTCGGGCGAGGGCGTGCGCTCGAGTTGCGCGAGTGTCCGCGAGTAAAAAGGGGTTACGTCATTTCTGTCATTCGATTTCGTCCAAGAATTCCTCGAATTCCACAAGCTTCGCTCGAAGCGCCGCGTTTTCGCGAAGCAACTTGGCTTCTAGCGGGCTGTTCGCAGCACGTTCAGCGCTCCGTTTGCGATGTGGGTCTCGCTGCCCGTAGAGCCAGTTCCCACGTGCGGCAGTGACCTCGCCCGCACGCAGACGTCGTGCAACAGCATCGACCTCGTTCGAGTTGAAGCGGTGAACACCAGAAGTGTCCACGCGTGGAAACAGCTCGACGCCTTCCAATCGACGCACGGTAGCCCGGCGCTTCGCCACTTCACTCCGTGTGAGCACCCGGGGACAGTACACCAGACAGGCCGTGCCTGAAAACATGCATTCGCCAAAGCGTGTCGCCAGTTCGGCGAGTGTCGCGAGCTGTCGTGATGTCGTACACGAGCGAGGGCCAACTCGCGTGTTGCTCGATACGCGATTAGGCAGTCCGAGCAAAGCGCAACACCACGCGTCCAACGCGCAACACGCGATGAGTCACGCCTGCAGGATCATGGGCAGGTTGTCTCTTGCTGAGCGGCCGGGCGCTGTAGCTCACCGGCAGTCGCGGAAGCCGTGCCGTACAACGTTGAACTCGAAGGCGCAGCACAGCCCCTAACGCAAACTGAACTGCGAGCCTAGCTATGATGCACTTCGACAACGACCGAATTGGGCGCCGCTATCCGGTCGCCCCAGTCGAGCGCGAGCAGGAACGTCGCCGCTCCGAAGTGATCGAGCCAAATCCCGTTCGGTCGATAGATCTTAAGGGAACCGACATCTTCCGGCCGATGTGTGCTTTGGTCACCCCGGAGATCGAGAGTGAAGCGAACACCGTCCATGACGAGTTCGCCGCCAGATGGGCCCTCCGCTGTCGTGTACGTCGCAAACTGAATGCCGAAACGCTCAGTGACACTTTTGCCGACGGGGACGCGCATGTAAAGCCCCAACATCGGGGGGAGTTCGGAGGAACCGAACAGGAATTCGAGCCACTCCAGCGGAACCTCGTCTTTTGATGCAGCTCGAACTCCGCAGGTGACCTTCAGGAGCCAGCGCTCGACATCGACGCCCGCGAACGATCTACAAGCGAAGGCGGGAATCGTCTTGATGCCCTCGCGAAGGGCTCGGAACAGTCGCGCGCCGACCGTGTCGAGTGCAGTCAACACGGAGTTGTGTCGGCCGCAGAGAATTTTTGCTTGACCCACCTGGTCCGGGGGCAGGTCGCCGTCCGGCAAGCCCATGCCGCTCATCCGAACCGTATTCGTCGGACCTGCCGCCACGAGCTCACGGAGGACGCCGCGCGAAAAGTAGTGCTCCTTGCTGATCTGCGCACTGCAGTCGTTCAAGGCTCGGGCGTAGCAGCGCCGATTGGCGTGCGCCGTGATCGGAAGCGGCGCTGCAGTGGCAGAAGGCTGCGACCTGAGGACAAGTCGCCCGCTCTTCCCGCAACAGTACCTAAGCTGGGTAGAGGAACCACAGACGCACGGCGCAGCTGGGTAGGCCAGCACGGTCCTGCCGCCGTCGGACCGGATCTGAAACGCATCAAGCCGAGTCACCGCACAAGGCTACCAGAAGTAGCCCACGTCGTCGCACAACGTATCAGGAGGCCGCTGCTGCGTTGGACCCGGACGAGAACACAGGTGGTGGGCAAATTCATTGTCCAGCAGGTTCGCCGGCCGATACTGCCTGAGGTTCCCCGGATTTCCAAGACACCCAGCGAGGAGAGTATCCTCGGGGAGAG
>CAXSGJ010000032.1:0-75209 GCA_964236865.1 uncultured Polyangiaceae bacterium | reverse complement strand
GCGGAGAGAAAGGGATTCGAACCCTTGGTACCCTTACGGGTACGCCTGATTTCGAATCAGGTACCTTCGGCCGCTCGGTCATCTCTCCGCGGCGGAATATGGACGGCTGCGCGCGGGCTGTCAACGTTGCTGGATGGGGGGCGGCCACGGCGGATAACGAGGCATTCATTACGCTAAAGCAGCGCCTTTTGCGTGCGACGTGGGGCGCGTTTGAGAGCGCCAATTGCGCGTTGGCGGAGCGCGCGCGATAGTCGCCCGCATGCGCGCGTTCGGTTGCGGGTCAGCACTCATCGGCACCTGCTTCATCGCGAGCTCAGCCGTTGCGGCTCCGATTCTAGAGCGGCCTGGCTCACCCGCAGAGCAGTCCCCGCCCGCGCCTTCACCGAGCCCGCCGTCGTCGCCCACGCCCCCCGAGCCAGCGCCCGCTCCCACCCCCAGCACTTCGGAAGAAGCTCCAGCCGCGCCGCCCACGGGAACGCCCACGCTGCCCTCGTCGCCGGGGATCACCGCGCCGTTCGATGATCGGCGTCCGGCAACCACGCTCGGTGTTTCGGCGCAGCACACCGCCGGCCCCGGCGCCGCCCCACGGCGCTTCGATCACACGTACGGAGCCTGGCTCGGATTCGAAGCGCGCTTCGGTTTCAACACGCGGTTGAGCAATAGCTTCGACGCTTCGAGCAATGAACAATTGCTGGATTCCACCGTCGCGCTTGGGGCATATCTGGCGTGGAGCCCCGCGTATGCGGTCGGAATCGAGCTGGAGCACGCGGGGCTGGGACGCGTCCGTGGCCTGAGCGGTCAAAGCTCATCCGACGCGGACTACACGGCAAGCGGCGCGTTTCTAGGCGCGCGCCTCTTTCCGTGGCGCAGTGAGCGTTGGGATTTATTTGTCAATTTGCGTGTTGGTCTGGCCTGGCAGCACGTTGACGCGTTGGGTACCCGCCAAGCCAGCGATTCGATCATCGTCCCGCCGACTTCCTTCGCGTGCAGTGAATGGGACGGGCCGGGCCCGGCCTTGGGCGGCGCAGTCGGCGCCGCCTTGCGTCTCTCACGCCACTTCTCCGTGCAGTCTCGCGTGGATGCCACGGCCGAGCGACTCAACGGCGACGCGATGGGAAGCTGCGCGAGCGGCATCGGCTCGGTCGCCACCCTGAGCGGCACATTGGGGCTCGCCTACGAATTCGAAGCTGCGCCAGACTAGCGGCAGCGCGGGCGCTAGGCCCGATAGTTCGGAGCTTCTTCGGTGATGATCACGTCGTGGACGTGGCTTTCGCGCAGGCCCTGGCCCGTGATGCGGATGAACTTTGCGTTGTTGCGCAGGTCCGAAATCGAGGCGGAGCCGGTGTAGCCCATGCCGGCGCGCAGGCCGCCCACCAACTGACCGAGGATCGAAGCCAGCGAGCCGCGGTGTGGAACGCGGCCTTCGATGCCTTCGGGGACTAACTTTTCATCGGCCGTGCCGCCTTGCCCGTAGCGATCTTTGCTGCCTTTTTTCATCGCGCCGAGTGAGCCCATGCCGCGGTACTGCTTGTAACTCCGGCCTTGGTACAGCACGAGCTCACCGGGGGCCTCGTCCGTGCCCGCGAAGAGCGAGCCGATCATCACGCTGGACGCTCCGGCGGCGATGGCTTTGGTGACGTCGCCGGAGTACTTGATGCCGCCGTCCGCGATAATCGGGATGCCCGCGCGCTCGCCCACCTCCACGCAATCGGCGATGGCGGTGATCTGCGGCACGCCGATCCCGGCAACGATGCGGGTGGTGCAAATGCTGCCTGGGCCGATGCCCACCTTTACCGCATCCACGCCAGCATCGATCAGCATCCGCGTGGCCTCCCCCGTGGCCACGTTGCCGGCGACGAGCTGCACGTTCGGGTGCCGCTTCTTGGTGGCGCGCGCCGCGTCGATCACGCCGCGGTGGTGGCCGTGCGCGGTATCGAGCACGAGCAGGTCGACGCCGGCTTCGACGAGCGCGTCGCTGCGCGTCTCCCGGTCCGCGCCGGGACCGATGGCGGCCCCCACCCGCAAGCGGCTGCGGTCATCCTTCACGGCGAGCGGATTGCGCTCGGCTTGCAGCAAATCTTTGATCGTGATCAAGCCAACCAGCTTGCCGTCGTCCACGACCAGCAGCTTCTCGATCCGATGCTTGTGCAGCAACTCGCGGGCGGCCTCGGGCTGGCAACCGGGCGGCACCGTCACGAGCTTCGTCGTCATCAGCGCGCTGATCGGCTGATCCAAGTTCTTTTCGAAGCGAATGTCGCGCGCGGTGAGGATGCCGACGGGCGAGTCGCCTTCGACGACCGGTACGCCGGAGACGTCGTGCTCGCGCATCACCGCCAACGCCTCCCGCAGGGATTGCGAAGGGCGTACCGTGACTGGATTCAAGATCACTGCGCTCTCCGCGCGTTTCACGCGATCCACCTGCTCTGCCTGGGCGGCGGGGGGCAGGTTTTTATGAATGATGCCGATGCCACCCTGGCGGGCCATGGCGATCGCGGAGCGAGCTTCCGTGACCGAGTCCATCGCGGCGCTCACGATCGGGATATCGAGCTCGATGGTGCGGGTGAGGCGGGTGCGTACGTCCACCTCCGTCGGTAAGACCTCGCTGTACGCGGGGACGAGCATGACATCGTCGAACGTCAGGCACTCGCGCAGGTTCTTATCAAACATATCCAAGCCTACTCAGCGCTCTTTCGGGCGCAAGTGACTCGGCAAATGCCCACTATTGTCCGGTAGTTTTCGGTAAGCTGTTCGATCGACGGCGATGGTGCTTTGCTTCCACGGTGAGCCAGGCGCGCGAGCACGGATCCGAGAATAACGGCCGAGGCTCGATCGAGTCCGTCGCGTCTCGCGTCTCTGCCGCTGCCCCGTCTCACGGGCATGGCCATGGACATGGACACGGAGCCCACGAGCATGGGACAGGTAAGAGTCCGCAGCTGGCACTGACGTTGGCCCTCGCCATCACCAGCGCCTTCATGGTGGTCGAGGTCGCGATCGGCCTGTGGAGCGGTAGCCTTGCGCTGCTCGCCGACGCTGGCCACATGTTGGCGGACGCGGGCTCGCTAGTTCTGGCGATCGTCGCGCAACATTTTGCCGGCAAGCCGCGAACCGATCGCACCACGTACGGTTTTCGCCGCGCCGAAGTGCTGGCGGCCTTCGTGAACGGCATCGCGCTCGCTTTCGTGGCGCTTCTGATCGTGAAAGAGGCGGTCGAGCGCTGGATGGCCCCGATCGATATCCAAGGTCGCCCGATGTTGGCGACCGCCGTGGGCGGGCTGGCGGTCAACCTGCTCGTGGCCTGGATGCTCACGCGCGGCCAAAGTAATCTCAACATCCGAGCGGCCATGGCCCACGTGCTCACCGATGCCCTGGGATCCGTGGGCGCGATCTTGGCGTCGCTCGCGGTGTTGCTGTGGGGCCTGACACGGGCTGACCCCGTGCTCTCCGCGTTGATCGCCCTACTGGTCGCCTTCAGTGGCTGGCGCGTGCTCCGCGAAACGACGGGTATTTTGCTCGAAGGGGCGCCGCCACACCTTGATGTTGCGGAGATCGAGCGCGCGATCCAGGCCTGTGACGGCGTTGCGGCAGTACACGATCTTCATGTCTGGCGGATCTCGGAGCGTTTCGACATGTTGACTGCGCACGTGACGTTACAACGCGGCCGGCACGGCACCGATGTGTGCCGCGAGGTCGCCGAGTGCTTGAGGCAAAATTACGGCCTCAGCCACGTCACGATTCAACCCGAGCCGCCCCCGCCCGACGAGCTCGTGAAGGTCCGCTCGAGCCGAGACGGCGGGCCAATTCGCGCTTGATAACCGTGATAAGCTGACCCGGTATGATTCAAAGCAACCAGGATTTGGAGGGCTACCTGCACCGGCTCGAGCGCCGCTTCGAGCGCGCCGAAGACGGCACGTACCTGGTCTCCATGGGTGTCGATCGCCCGCTCCTTGCGCTGCGCATGGCTCAACCCGTGCTTGTCGCTCAAGTGGATATAGGCCCCGCTCCGCTCGAGGAGGCGGCGGGGGCCGCGTTATTTCGAAAGTTGCTGGTGCTCAACGCCACCGCCTTGATGCACGCGGCCTACGGCATCGAAGGCGACACCATCGTGCTCAGCGCAGCACTCGAGCTGCGCAATCTGGATTTGAACGAGCTGGAAGCCGTACTCGCGGACCTAGACATGGCGCTCGCCAATCAAGTTCCGACGCTTCGCGCCATCAGCTCTGACAGAGCCTCGCCCAAGCCAAGCCACAAAGCATAAGAACATGGGAATCTTCGCGCGACTCGCCGCCCTCATCAAAAGTAACCTCAATGAGCTGATTAGCCGCTCCGAAGATCCGGAGAAGATGCTCAATCAAATCGTGGAGGAGATGAGCGCTCAGCTGAATGAAGCCAAGCGCCAAGTGGCCGGGTCCATCGCGGACGAAAAACGCTTGGCCAAGCAAGCAGAGCAAGAGAGCCAAAATGCCGCCGAGTGGGAGCGCCGCGCGATGCTTGCGATTCGCTCCGGCGATGATGCGCTCGCCAAAGAAGCACTGGCACGCAAGAAGGAACATCAGTCGCTCGCCGAGCAATTTCAGGATCAGTGGCAGAAGCAGAAGGCGGCTGTCGAGCAGCTCAAGCTCGCGCTCCGCGCGCTGAACAACAAGATCGAGGAGGCCAAGCGCAAGAAGAGCCTGCTCATTGCCCGGAAGAAGCGCGCCGAGGCTCAAAAGGCGATCCAGGAAACCATGACCGGTCTAAAGAACGCGAGCGCGTTCGAGACCTTCGATCGCATGGCTGGGCGTATCGAGCAGATGGAGGCTGAAGCCGAAGCACACGCCGAGCTGAACGAAGAGGCTTCGGGTGACACGCTGGCTCACAAATTCCGAGAGCTGGAGGTCACCAAAGGCGCAGACGAAGATCTGACCGCCTTGAAGCGAAAGATGGGCCTACTCCCGCCCGAGTCCGAGCCCGTCAAATCGGTTCCGGTGCGTGTCGAGCAGGGGGCGCCGCTCGATACGGCTGAGCAGGACGAGCTGGCCCGCGCGCTGGCGGACCTCGACGCCGAAGAGCAACAACAGCTACGTCTGAAAAAATAGCCGTCACCGGAATACAATGCTCCGGTTACGGCGGCCGCGAGCAGCGAGCGCAAACGGGGTCACGGTGACGATGCCGCGCGGACACTTTTGAGCGGACAAGCCGGCGCTCAAAGCTATGGTGCTGAGCAAGGTGCGCGCCGCGCCATGTACGCTTCGTCTAAAGGTTTGGTGAATATGAATCAGCGCGTCGGGTCTGCCTTGTTCTTGGTCACTGTTCTCACGGCGGGCGGTTGCGGCACGTCGAACGGCGCGGGCTCGAATGTGCACGGTACAGCGGGCGAAGCGAACAGCAATGGCGGAGTCACCGGCGGGGTCGCCGGCAATGGTAGCCCGGGGGGCATCCTCATCAACGTGGGTGGTGGTTCGGATCCGAGCACTGGCGGTTCAGGGGGTAACGACACCACCGCGAACTGCGACGGCATGCTAACTGGCTACATTCGCGATTTCCTAGCGGCTAAGTCGCAAGACTTCGAGCCTTGGACCGTGACTTTTCCGAACCGCTCGATGCCGTTGAAGGTCGACCCGGCCGCCACCATCGGCATGCCGAACTCGACTTGCCCGTCTGGCCGCCCGTGCCTCGAGACGGGGATCGTGCAGCCCATGCTCGATGCCAACCGCAAGCCCATCTACGCCAAGGGGGACGGCAGCATGTCGCTCACCACGACCGGGCAGACCAACTTTGATACCTGGTTTCGCAACGACGATGCCGTGAACCAGGGAATGGAACTGCCCCTGCAGTTCGTGTTGGATCCGGCGGACCCGACGGGCAAGACATATGTGTACGACAGCACGAAACTTCCCGGTGGTGGCTTCTTCCCGATTGACCGCATGTTATTGAGTCCAACCCTTCCCTCGGAAGGGTTGGATCACAACTTCAGCTTCACCTTCGAGCTGCACACCAAGTTCTCCTACAGCCCGGGTCAGAAATTCAACTTCGCGGGTGACGACGACGTCTGGGTATTCATCGACAATAAGTTGGTGGTGGACCTGGGCGGCATTCACGACATCGGAAGCAAGAACGTCGAGCTCGACACGCTGGGGCTCACGGCCGGGACCACCTACCCGCTCGATTTCTTTTACGCGGAGCGGCACTGTTGCCAGTCGAACTTCATCCTCTCGACCTCGATCGCGTTCACCCAGTGTGGCGAGGTCATCGTAAAGTGAGCGGGCGCCGTTCTCGGCGCGGCTGATCTCTGCTAGTTCTGCGGCTCGACATGCGGAAATGGCCGGTGCTCGCGGCGGGGGTCTGGTTGCTGTTCTCGTCCACCTCGGCGCATGCCGGTGGCCGCATGATCACGGCCGAGCCCATGGCCGGGGAGCAGGTGAGGGTCGACGGGGATCTCCGGGAATGGCCGAACAAGATGACGCCGCTCGGGGACACGCTGGCCGGCACGGGCGGTAGCGATCCACGCGCTGCCGTCACCGTCGGCTACGACGAGAGCAACGTGTACGTTGTGCTCAAGATCTTCGACAAGCGCATCGAGCGAAGCGCGGCGGCGGCGCCCGACGAAGATCACGCGACGCTCTCGCTTGCGTTCCCGCGCGGTCGTGATTTCGATACTTATGAGCTCGACCTCTTTCCGGGCAATCCCGGCAAAGTGGCGGGGGTCGTCAAGCTCAAAGGGGCCCCCGTGAGCGGCGCCAAGATTGTCGAAGCGCCGAGCGAGGGCGGTCTGCATGTGGAGGCGCAAATCCCGTGGTCGGCATTCTCGGACGCGGCCAAGGTGCGCGTCGGGCTACGCGCCGCCGTGACCTACACGGACTCAGATTCGCCCGGTGCGATTTCGGGCGTCATCTCGACGGCGCCGGGCAAGGCGGGCAGGGCGTTGCCACCGCTGCTGCTCGAAGCCGAGGAGGGCCTCGAGACGCAGCTTCTCCGCCCAAAGAACCTGACCCATGCGGCACGCGAGGCGTACGGCAACGTGGCAGGGGACGGCATGTATGAGCGCGTGGCCGTGTTCGGCGACAGCTTGGCCATCGTTGGACCGCATTTTCGCGGCGGCAAAGAATTCTACTTCGCAGATCTGGGTGTCAAAGACGCGAGCATGGTGACACGCCTCCAGCTCGTCGACTTCGATGGCGACGGCCGGGACGAAATAGTCATTCAGAAGCGCATTGGCGCGCCCGACAAATACCGTGAGGTCATCACCGTGACCAAAGTGGGTCCGGACGACACGCCGTTCCAGGCGTTCGCGCAAGAGGTGGGCATCAGAACCGCGGACGGCAAGATCGAAAATCGCGTGTTGATCAGGGATGGGGCGATCGAACTTTCGCAAGGCAGCTCGGAGGGCTTCGAACCCGCCACCTATGCCGAGGTCACTCCAGGCGACATGGCCTCGGTGCTTTTGCCCTGGGAGAGTGTTGGCCGCCGCACGTTCAAATGGCAGGGCAAGGGCTTTCAGCAAACCGACGAAACGCCGTACACACCCGACGGCGCGAGCGCTGCGGCGCACTCCGCCAAGCACGCGCAACAGCCGAACAAAACTCGCCAGCCCTCCGATGAACCGCCCGCCCCTCCGGCACCCCGGGCGCCCAGCGCCGACGAGCTGCTCGACCGCGTGTACGCCCTCTACCGCAAGGACCGTGGCGCCTCCGGCAAACCGAGCTTCGACTTCGTCACCGACGTCGCGGGCGACCGCGGTCCCGAGCGCGTGCTCGTGCACGGTAAGGACCTGGTCGTGTTCGGCAAGGGCTTTCGAAGCGGCCTCAGCTATGCCTTCATCACCATCGGCGCGTCCGATGCAAAGGACATCGTGGACGTCACCGCGCGCGACCTCACCGGTGACGGCAAAGCCGAGATCATCGTGCGCGCCGTGCTCCACGCCAAGGCGAGCAAAGCCCTGGGCGGCGAAACTGTGGAACGCCGCGCCCTGATGATCTACGGCGTCAAAGACGACGCGCTCACGCGTGTCTTCGCCGCTGAAACCAGCCGCGCCCTTGGCGAAAAGGCCGTGCTCGGCGCCGTCGCGTTCGAGCCGAGTCAGCACGGCCTCGACATTCAGCTACGCCCCGCACGCGCGTTGGGCTGGACCGAGCAAACCTATCCCTTCCCCGCCGACACGACCCCCGCCGGCGGTCTAGAGCCTCTGCTCTTGCCGTGGGGCAACCCCAACCCACGCACGTACACCTGGAACGGCAGCACCTACGCACCAAAATAAAACGGCCCTCGTGCCCGTGCCCGTGCCCGTGCCCGTGCCCGTGCCCACAACTCCACCACACCACGAGCCGCCGCGCAGGATCGCGATCGCCCCAAAAACGCCCGTCCCCTCAAAGCAACCGCGAGCGTGCGAGCTAGCTCGATGCGGGCGCTCACCCCGGATGTGGCAAGGCCCTGCCTGGCGAGCGCGCTGCTCTCGGGTCATCTCGAGGCGAAAATCGGGTCCCTGAAACTGCTTCCGCCGGCAGCTCCCGGGGGACCACCGATCTGCGTACGAGCCGAGCGCTAATTCAAGGCGGTGAGATTCACGACTGCCCAGCCGCGCGGAGCGACGGTCACGGTTCGGCGCTTGTGGCCCCCGGATGCGCTGAGCGCCACGACGTGAGTTCCCGCGTGCACACGCAGGCGACCGAATGCCATGCGCGCGGGGAGGGTCGCCCAGCTGCGGGTGTCCGGCGTGTCGGTCACGGTCAGCGTGGCTTGTGCGCCCAAGCTCAACAGTTCGCCGAGGATGCCGCCGCCAGCGACCTTCTTCGTTGCTTCTCCCGTCACCACGCGCGTCAACGTGCGCGTGATGGCAGAGGCAACGACGGCGCCGCGCGCTTTTTCCCAGGCGCGCTTCGCCTCCTGATCGACCGCCAAGATCCCTTCGAGTGGCACCCATGATCCATCCAACATGAACGTGGGCTGACCGTACGCGCCGTGCGCGCGGCCGAGCTCTGGATAGTTCACCCACGTGACCAAGCCTTGCAGCGCCAAGTCGTTGGCGCGGCCCTGATCGGTTGGGCTGATGAAGCCGCTGGCGTAGGTGAGCGCTAGGCCGATGGGAATGCGACGGGGGAATTTGGCGGGGACACGCCCGAAGTTCACGAGCACGAGGAGCTCGCCGTCGTCGTCTTTGGACGCCTCGGCCGGGGGCGCAATGGGCGTTTTGGCGAGCAGCTGGCGGAGCCGCGGGCTCGAGTAGCTGGCCTGCTGCGTCAGGCGCCGTACGGGGTCAGCGAGGGTCTCGTACATGCCGTAGCTGAGCGCCTCGTCGTAGTAGCGGAGCGCGTCCTCGGGCTTGCCGCTCTTTTCGAACACGAAGCCCGCCAAGTAACTGCCGGGGCCGAGCAGCGCTTGCGCGGCGTCGCCCGTGTCGCGCGTGAACTTCTGCATCACGGCCAAACGCCGCGCTTCTACACGCGCGCCATTCAGGTCGCCGCGCGCGAGGTAGTTCATCATGTTGACGGTGTTGATCATCAGCTTCTCGTACGCAGGCGCCTTGTACGGACCCACATCATCCGAGAATAAATAGCGGCCCAGGTCCGCGCCGGCGTTGGCCGACAGATCCAACACTTGGATTTCCTTATCGGATACTTCCAAGTCCCGGCTGGAAAGTGCGTTTTGATCGAGCTCTTGCAGAACCATGGCCCGGTCGAGCAGCAGCAGCGAGTTGTCGCCGCCCGTCTTTTCGGGGAGCTGCTGCGCGCTATCGACCTTCAGCTGCTCGTTAATGGCCTGCAGCGCGCCCTTTGGATCGCCTGCGTCGAGGGCGCTGCGCGCCGCGAGGGTCTTGTCCGAATGCCCCGCGCACGCCGACAGCAAGGCGAACGTCAGCACGCAAGACACGCGAGCGATCATGCGTCCTCGAGTCGCGCTTCAGAGTAGCGCTTTGGTGACCGCGGTCTTGTATTGAAACAAGATCGCGCTCGTCTCGACCTCTAGCACTTGGATGAACATGAAATATTGTACGCGGCGCTCTTTGTCTTGGCGCTCATCGCTGCTGAACACCTTGCCGGTGACCACATAGCGGGTACCAATCTGCTTGCCCCAAGCCGCGATTTTGCTCTGATCGAAGCCGTCTTGGTACTGGCGCCGCACCTGCTCCATGAGCTGCGGTTGCGACTCTAGGCTGATCACTTTTACGTGTCCGGCGTTCACGAGCGTGGTCTCGATGTCGCTGATCAGCGAATCGAGCTGGCTATCGATGTGCTCGGTGGTCTCGTTGCGCAGCGGGAGCACAGAAACCGTTGGATCCTTCTCGCCCTGCCAGCGCGTGACGATCGGTGCGCTCTGTAAAGCCTGCATGTTGTCATGCAGCATTTTCTGCAGATCGCGGCGGTCGAGCCCCGTGCTCATGGCCTGGTCGTCGAGCCCGGCTACGTCTTCCCCGCGCACTGCTTTGGGCCCGCAGCTGACAGCGGCCATTCCGAGGGCGCTTGCCACGCCGAGCAACAAGGTTTTACGAAGCAAAGCCATGGATGCCTTTCTGGAGCGGTGCAGGCCAGACAACGCCTGCTCGAGTCCGACGTTCGAATCGTGAAGAGTATGTAGTCGCGCCCGTCAGCGTCGGCAATTTCAGGCGCGGCATTTTTTGCGTTTTCGAGCGTAAACCGACGAGCCCGCTCCGCGATTCGGCGCGCAACGGCCCCACGTGTCACTTTTGCCGACGCCGTGGGGCCGCACCTGCGCGCGAATACCGGAGATTACCGACTCAGTTCGGGGCTGCGGCGCCCGCCCCGGCGGTGCGACGCACCGGGATGATCTGCACGCGACGGTCGTCGCCTTCACCGTCACTGCGCGTGATGACGCCTTCGAACTTGGCTAGGGCCAGGTGAACCACGCGCCGGTCGCGCGGATTCATGGGCTCGAACGTGATGATCTTGCCTTCGTCTACGGCCTGGCGGCCGAGCCGCTGCGCCATGGTGGCCAGCGAGTTGTCCCGGCGGCTGCGGTAGCCCTCAGCGTCGACCAAGATGTGACGACGGTCGAGACCTGGACGGTTGATGATCCGATGCGTCAAGAACTGCAGCGCCTGCAAGACCTGACCCTTCTTGCCGATGATACGGCCCGCGTCGCGGCCAGCGATCTCGATGTTGATCTCGTCGTCCGCGTTGCCCTCTTGTGGACGGCGGAGATCCACGGTGCACTCCATCTCCATCTCGCGGATGACGTCCGTCACGAACTTGAGCGCCACGTTGGCGCGCGGGTCCGCGGATACGTAGTCGTCTTGCGACTTGCGCCGCTTGCGAGGCCGTTCGCCGTCGGCGACCTCTTCGGTGCCGGCGGCGGCGTGTGACACGTCTCCGCCTTCGGTCTCGCCTTCTTCGGCGTCATCTTCGTCTGCGCTGTCCCACGCTGCGTCGTCGAGATCGTCGTTCTCAGTCATGACTCTGCCTTTCCTTTGCCGAGGAGCGGGCTGTCACCGGCGAGCTTTGCCGAAGACGAGCCGCTTTTGCCGTTCCCTTTGAAGGCCGACTCCCCAATCACTTTGACCTTGATGTCTCCGCTGCCAGAGCCGGAGCCACCACCGGATTTCATCGAGCGCCGCACGTGCCATTCCACTGCTTGTTGTTGGAGGATGCCGAGCAGGCCATTGGTGAACATGTATACCCCGAGGCCGGCCGGCAAAAACAGCATGAAAACCGTAAACATGCCGGGCATCAGGTACTGCATCATCTTCTGCTGCGCCGCGTCGCCCTGCTGGGGCATCAGGCGCTGCTGCATGAAGGACGTGGCGCCGATGATGAAGGGTAAAATGTAGAGCGGGTCGGCCGCGGTGAGGTCGGGCAGCCACAGAAACTTGATATGGTAGAGTTCGACGGCGGTCTGCAGGGTGGTGTACAGCGCGAACCAGACCGGCATGGATGCCATCTGAGGCAGGCAGCCCTTCACCGGATTCACGTTGTGTTTCCGCCAAAGCTCCATCTGCGCCAGGCCCTTGGCCTGGGCATCGTCCTTGAATTTTGCGTTCAAGGCGTCGATTTCAGGCTTGAGCTCGCGCATCTTGATCATGCCTTTGATGCCGGGCACGGTCAGGGGGAACAGCAAGGTGCGCGCGGTCACCGTCAAGATGATGATGGCGATGCCCCAGTTGGGGATGACGCTGTGGACCTTGAGTAGGAACGCGACCAGCACCTTGGCGATGATGGAGAAGAAGCCAAGGTCGATGAGCTCACTGAACCGGTGATTGCCACCGCCTGCCGTGGCCAGGATACTGCGCTCTTTCGGGCCGACGTAAGTGAGCACGGAGTAGTCCGAGCTCGAGCCCGGAGCCAGTTCCACGCCCGGGTAAGCGAGGCGCGTGCGGTAAATCGCTCCGTCGTTCTCCGCGTCGCCAACCTTGTGCTCTTCAATCAGCATCTGGCAGACGGGCGCGACGGGCGCCTTCACCGGGGCGATGGATTGCGCGAAATAGGCATTGGAAACGGCAATGAACGCCGGCCTGCCTTCAACCTGATACCAATCGCCTGGGTCGGTGTTGGTGGTCGGAAAGTGCTCGACCTCCGAGAACTTGCCGGCCTCGAAGTCACTTTCGCCGAGCCGTTGCGGCTTGCCTTGCTCCAGCACGCATTCCACGCGCGTGACGAGCGGGCTTTGCCGGAACATGCTGCCCTTCACCTCTTTGCCGGTGTGCCAGGCGTCGCTGTGGACCGTCAACGCGTGGTAGAGCGCGTGATCTGCTAGGTTCGTGATGGTGGCGTCGGCTTGGAGCTCGTAAGGGCGCCCGGTCCAGGCGATGGTCTTCTTCAGCTCGACTTTGGCGTCGCGGTAGCTGAACGTGCAGCTCTTGCCGGTTTGGCTGTCCAGCGTCCAATCGACCAGGTTGGCGTCGAGATTCCATTGTTTGCCCGCGGGCAACCCGGCGCTGTTGTGAAAGTCGAAACGGAGCTGCCGGTTGAACTCGAGGTCGGGCGTGGTCGACAGATCGATGGGCTTGCCGTTCTTCTCGTATTTCGGCCCCATCAGCTCGAAATGCTTCAGTGAAGCGCCGCGGGTCGTGGCCCGCGCACGGAACTCGGGCGTCCAAATGTCGCAACTCTGTTCGGGCGCACGCGGGCTGGCGCTCAGCACCAAGCGGCTTTCGTTTCGGAGCGGTTGGGTGGTGGCCTTCCCGCCGCCGAACAGCTTCGGTCCGAATTGGAAGAGAAGGAATGCCAAAGCCGCCATGACCAACAAGCGACCAATACTGCTTCTATCCATATCGACTTCGACTCTGCTTTTCGGTGGGCCAAATGGAGGCCGCGGGAACGGTCTGGCTTGGCCGTTTACCATGGCCTTGGGCGGCTGGCGCTAATTCACGAAGCGCGAGCCGTACGCTCGACCGAGGGCGGAGGATCATAGCCGCCGGGGTGGAAGGGATGGCAGCGGCAGATACGCCGAACGGCTAGCCAACTTCCGCGCATGGCGCCGTGCAAATGCAGGCACTCCGCCGCGTAGCGCGAGCACGAGGGCTGGAAGCGGCACGCGGGCGGGAGCACCCGCGCCAGGGTGAGCTGGTACATCCGAATCAGAAAAATGAGCGCACGCGCCAGCATTGCCGTGCGAGTCTGCAACCGCAGCCTCGAGGTGGCTAGGCCTGCGAGGTGGCTTTCTCGAGGCCCGGCGCGACATGCTTGGCGGGGGCGAGCAGCGTGCGCAGACGGCGCTCGATCTGCGGTCGCGCCGCGTGCCACTCAGCGACGACGCTCGCGAGCTTACTATCACCGGGGGCGCGCTTGACGATCACCACCAGATCGATACCCGGCGGCCACAGCTCGCGCGTCGCGCGAAACGCTTCGCGAATCAGGCGCTTGGCGCGCGTTCGTACCACGGAGTTTCCAACGCGCCGCGACGCCGTGATGCCCAGACGCGGCGAGTCCAGCGAGAGGCTCGCGCTCAAAATGATCACGAAGCGCGGCGTCGACACCCGCAGCCCTCGCTCCTGAATGCTCAGGAATTCGGGCCGTTTGCGAACGCGGAAGCGGGACGGGAAGCGCCCTATCGCGTGCGCCGCGACAGAGGTCTTTCCCGCGGCGCCGCTCACTTCTCGTAAGCGCTAACCGCGAGCCGCCAGCGACCCTTGCGGCGACGGTTGGCGAGCACCTTTCGACCACCCTTGGTGCTGAGACGCTTGCGGTAGCCGTGAGTGCGAAGCCGGCTGGTGTTGTGCGGTTGAAAAGTGCGCTTCATGACGGGGGTGCCTCGAAAGGGAGCGGCAATTAGCCATGGCCCCCCAGATTCGTCAAGTCCATCCGATCCACCTCATGCGGCGGCCGCGCCAACCGCGGTTTCGCGCCGGCAAATCCAGGTTTGGCATTCCAAAGTCGTCCACGCGCCATCCCACGTCGCGCTTCGGCTCGGCGGTCGGTAGGCCAGAGTGCCATCCGTATTGCGGGCCCAAATAGCGCGTGATAGGACCCCGGCCATCATGCGCGAAAACATCCGCCTCGTTTCTTCAGCCGGCACCGGTTACGCCTATTATACGCAGAAGAACAAGCGCACGCAGACCAACAAGCTCGAGCTGAAGAAGTTCGATCCAGTAGTCCGTCAGCACGTCATCTTTAAAGAAGCGAAGATGCCGCCTCACAGTAAGTGAGGGCCTGAGCGTTCACGGGGTCTTCGGCGCGAAGGGCAGGATGCTCTTCAGATCTTCGTCGTTGAAGCGAAGTTGCAGGCCGACAAAGTAGTCACGGCGGGAGCTGCTCAAGATGTCGTCGACGCCGCCCAAGAGCCAGGCGCGGTTCACGAACTCGTAGCCGAGGGACACGCGCCAGCGCGGCAGCACGACCTCACCGAAGCCGAACAAGTCCTGGCGAATCTCGAAACGGTTGTCGAGCAGCAGGGTGTCGAGGCCAACGCCGCCCGTGGACTCTTTGATGCCGAAGCGCCCGGTGAACGGGCCGAAGCTTTGCGCGAACTGCAGCGAGAAGCGCAGCGAATTCGCCGTGACGGTGCGCACCTCGCGGTAGTGCGGCGGATCGTTCGGATTGGTCGTGTCGACGTCGACTTGCTCGAAGTGCGTCAGACCACGCGGGTCGTTCACGACCTCGATCAGGTAGTACTTGTCCTCGCGGGGCTGAATGCGAAGCTCTACGTAGCTCTTCACCGTGCTCGATAGGAATTGGTAGTCGGTGCGCATCGTGACGATGGTCTGAATACGTGACAGGCCACCGACGAAGTCCCCAATGTCGTCGGCGACGCCCTCGACCTCGTTGATCAAGTGGTCGTCTTTGGTGAGCCGCCCGAGCGTGCCCTCGCCGCGGTCGAGCCGACCGGTCACGCTGTCCAAGTTCTTGAGCGTGTTCTCCAGGTTGTCGCTGGCGCGGTTCACCTTGTCGATGATTTGCCGAATCTCGCCTTCGGTCTTGGGTTGACCTGGCTGTGATTGCGCCATCAAGGCGCGCACTTCATTGGTGGTGACTTTTACGTTCTCTAGAATCTTCTCCACGTCGGGCGCGCCCTTTGTGGTCATCGACTCTACGTTGCTGAGGATGTGTTTGATGCTCTCGCGGTTCTCGCGCACCGTCGCGTTGAGCGCCTCGGTCACGTCCGCCAGGTTTTTCAGCGTGGCCTTGATGTCGTTGCGACCTTGATCGCTCCCTACGCTCGCGGCCAGCGCGGACGAGACCTGCTTCACGTCTTTTGCGATGTCCGAGACCTGCTTCATGATGTCGTCGGTGGTCTGCGCCTCGACGACGTTGTTGATGCGGTCTCCGTCCTTCAGCTCGGGCCCGCCCTCGGCGCCGGGCGCGATCGCCAAGTAGTACTCGCCGAGCAAGCTCGACGCGACCTTGGACACGGTCGCGTCCTTGTACAGCTTCACATCGGGGTTGATGCCGATGTCGATGCGCGCGCGGTCATGGTCGAGCTTCACGCTCTGCACCGCGCCGACCGGGATCCCGGCCACCCGCACTTGCGAGAGCTTGGCAATGCCCCCCGCGTCGGCCATGAGCGCGTACACGACGTAACCCTTGCCGGCGCGGCTCGACTTGGAGACGAAACGGTAAATCAGGAAGCCTGCCACGAGCGTGACGAAGGCGAACGCCCCGACCTTCGCTGCTGTGGTGAAACGGCCCATGGGGCCACTTGACCATAACCTGAACCGGAGAGCAGGAAAAGCGCACGCGGCCCGCCGCTTTTATCTCGCCACGCGCAGCGCGAGCCAGTACTCGAAGTGCTTGTCGGGCATCGCTGAACGGACCGCCGCCGCATGGGCGCTGACCTGCCGTTGTTCACTGTCGGCCGTCATTCTGGGCGGCATTCCGGTCGGCTGTTCCGAATCGGCCAGGCCGCCGGCAAGCGCTCCCTCGGTACGCACCATCGCGATCGAGCCGCGCGAGGAAACGCCGAGCGCCTTCGCCCCCACCACGATGTCACCGCGACCCGTGGCCGGCCGCAGCCTAGAGCCTGAGCTCGATCCACTGACTTCGGCCTGCGGAGACAGCGATCAAGCACTCCTTGACGTCGCAATGCGCCTGGCTCGGCAGCAGACCGACCGCACGCCGGAGCTGGATGTCGACGCGATCGGCTACGCAATCCGCGCGGCCGGCGCGCCTTATGTCTGGCCTCGCGCCTGGCTGTTCAGCGGCAGCGAGGGCGAGATCCAGACTGCGAACATCCGTATGCAGCGGTGGCTCGCCGGGTTCGGTGACGGCGGCGTGCGCCGCTGCGGAGTGGCGCTGGTGCACGGCCCCGGCTCACGCCTCAGCGTCGGGGTGCTGGCGGTGGACGCGCTCGCCGATCTTGAGCCTTTACCCACGCGGGTGCGAGTCGGGCAATGGCTGGACGTCCGCGCGACGTTGCGCGTACCCGCGAGCGACGCGAAGGTCGTGATTTTGGGACCACGCGGAGCGCCTCATTCGGTTCCCACATCACTCGCCGATGGCCAGGTGCGTGCGCGCTTCAATGCAGACCAGGCAGGATCGTGGCTGGTTCAGCTGTTGGCCGCGGTCGATGGCGGCCCCCGTCCACTGCTCGAGGCGCTGGTATTCGCGGGCATCGAACCACCGAGCGAGGTCCTAGTATCGAGAGCGCCCGGCGAAGACGCCGCGCAGGGCAGCACGGAGCCATCCGCGGCGCTGTACGCAATGGTGAACGCGGCCCGTGAGAGCGAGCACTTGCCCGCTCTCAGGCCAGATCCTCGCCTCGAACAGCTCGCCCGGGCTCACGCGGACGCGATGCGCCGCGCCCGCAAGACCGCTCACGACACGGGCGACGGGAATCTGAATCAGCGCCTAGAGCGCGCGGGCTTGGAGCTCGCAGCGGGCGAGAACGTGGCGCACGCAGGTACGGCGGTGATGGCCCAACGAGCGCTCTGGGCGAGCCCTTCGCATCGCGAAAATCTGCTGTTTCCCGCGTTCGACCTGGTGGGCATCGGCGTGGCGCCTGACCTGGACGGCACACTTTGGGTTTGCCAAGTCTTCGGCACGAGCGGTCGACCGTGAGGAGTTCAGCCCGGCGGCCGACCCAGGTCGGCGGTAACTGCACGAACCAGGCTATTCAAAGCGGTGGCTCGCAGGCTAGCGTCGTCTGGTGTTTCGTCGGATCAAGCGTCACTTAAGCCAAATTTCGCCGTCTTCGCTTGGGCGAGGCCGCCCCTCCTCCTGGCTCGTGAGCGCGCTGCTCGCGCTGCTGACATGCTTCGCCGCGGGCACCGCTCGAGCGCAGTCGGGTACGTTTTACTTAGACCGCGCCCAGATTTCCGGCGCGCCCGACGACGGCTTCATGGTTTGGCGGCCTTACTTGTCCGAGAAGACGCGCTTTTACGCCAACGGCATCCTCGGCTACTCGCACAATCCACTGCGCAGCGACACCGTCACCGCCAACGCGATCGCCGAGTCGAGAATCGACAATCCGGTCCAAGGCCAGCTCACGGCCTACCTGTCCGGCGGCACTGAGATCGCCAATCGGCTCTCCTTGAATTTAATGATCCCGCTCACCGTGCTGCAAATCACGGGTGATGATCCGAGCGGGCAGGGCGTAGGGACGGGCGGTATCGGCGACGCCAAGGTGCTCTTGAACGACATTCGCCTCGATGCTCGCTTGCGAAGCTGGGAAACCAACAACCACCTGTTTAAAGTGGGCGGCGGCGCCGCGGTGTGGCTGCCGACGGGCAACGACGACGCGTTCGGTAGTGATGGGCAAGCGACCGGGTATCTATACGGAGCCGCTGAGTTCAACTTTGGTAAGTTCTTTTTGGCTGGCAACTTGGGCCCTCAATTTCGGCCCGAGCGCAGCATCGGTGGCGTGAACGGTTCGCTGTTCATCGCTTCGGAAATTCGTTACGCGGGCGGCCTGTACCTACCGCTCCGTGAGGGGCGTGTGCGCCTCGGTGGTGAGCTCTGGGGAACGACGGGTCTCACCGAATCCGCGGGGCATTCTACGTTCTTTACGGTGCGCAACACCGATTTCGAGTGGCTCGCGCAGATCCGCTACGTGCTCGACAAGCGCAGCCGTTGGTACGCGGAGGGGGGATTCGGGACGCGCCTCGCTGCCGGCTACGGTGCGCCTGATTTTCGGATGCTGGTCGGCATCGGCACCTACCTCACGTTGACGGATCTCGAAGGCAAGTCGCCGCCCCGCAGGATGCATGTCACGCCGACCGTGGACGACTACGATCGCGATAGTGACGGCGACGGCTACCCGGACTCGATCGACAAGTGTCCGACCGAAAAGGAAGACGGCAAACAGCCGGAGCCCACGGACGGTTGCCCCGCGGCCTCCGATCGCGACGGCGACGGCATCCCGGACAGCGCGGACCAATGCCCGGACAAGGCCGAGGACAAAGACGGTATTCAAGACGACGACGGCTGTCCCGAAGAGGACGTCGACAACGACGGTGTGCCAGACACCCAGGACAACTGCCCGACTCAGCCTGGTCCGCGTTCGAGCGTCGCAGAAAAGAACGGCTGCCCCAGCCTGACTCGCGTCGACGAAGAGGGCAACGTTCAGCTTCTTCAACCGATCGAGTTCGAAACCGGTCGCGCCGTGATCAAGCCCGGCAGCTTTCCGATTTTGGACGAGGTCGTGACACTGATGAAGTCGCGCGGCTCGATCAAGATGGGAGTTTACGGTCACACCGACAGCCGCGGCGTCGCCGCCATGAACCTCAAGCTCAGCGGCGAGCGCGCTGCCGCCGTGATGAGCTATCTGGTCGGGCACGGCATCGCCAAGAACCGCCTGCAATCGGAGGGCTTCGGCCAAACTAAGCCCATCGCCGACAACGCGACGGACGTCGGGCGCGCCAAGAACCGCCGCGTAGAATTCAAGATCTTGAGCGGCGCGGACTGACGGCGCGCCGCCGTGCTCAGTCCGCCCAGATTACCCAGCCCAAAAGCTCGGCCGTGACCAGCGCGGCGGCCGCCTCCTTGGCGCCGACCGCGCGGGCTTCGTGACTGCCGCGATAGGTCACGAGGCGCTCTAGCGCCGCTTCGATGGTGACGCGCTCGCTCACGAACGTAGCAATGTAAATCAAGGACGCGGGCGCCGAGCCGCGTTCACGGGGGTGACGGACGGCCTCCGCACGTGGTCCCGGGAGGACCCGCGTCTTCGGATCGGGCAATAGCTTCTGCGGCTCGCCTTTGGCGCGCACGATGGCGCCGGCCATCATGGGGCTGGCCAAATCCAGATCCAGTGGGAACTCGACCCTCTGCGGCGAGGTCCCGCGGTAAAAGGTCACTAAGCCTTCGGGCCAGCCACACAAGGTCGCCACGCGATCCCGCCCCTGATCGCGAATCGCGCGAAAGACGTCAACGGCGTCGACCATTCCGATGCCAATCAAGGTGTCGCCCAGTCGACCGCCATAGCTCGAAAGGGTGCCGAGCGCGGTCTCGAGCTGTTCGCGCGTCAAACGACCGCGGCGCACCAGGTACTCGCCCAGCAGTTCTTCGCGCTCCGAAGAAGCGACGTGCGACAGCCGCCCCTTGTCGAGATAAATTTCTTTCCTGCTCGCGGCCCCCGTGTTCGAGCGCTCCACGAACAGCGCGCCGCTCTCGCCCTTCTGCCGCATGTGAGAGAGCACCTCGAGCATTGGCGTGTCGCGTAGCAGCACCTGATAGTCGGGGATCCCCGGCTCGAACAAACGGCTCGTAGTGGCGGTGGTCGAGGGCAATAGGTGCCGGCCAAGCTCATGCACGTCGCGGATGAACCGGTACTCCGCGCCCATCAGCGCGACCTCGTCGTCTCCCGTGAGATCGCCGATGGCGATCATCTCGATCAGCTTGGCGAACGGCACCGCTAGCGCGACCTGACCGTCCGCGCGGCGTACGTTGGACAGCGAGGTCGACGCGGGCGCCTCGTTCGGTGGAGCAGGGGGTGCCTGCACGGCCGGCATCGCGCCGCTGCTACGGGCCCGAACTGCGCGCATGCGCTGCACGGAGTCTCTCACCTGACCCTCGATTTGCCTCGCCAGCTGGCTCGAATCGCGCGCCCAGGTCACCCATTCCGCCAGCATTTTTTGGTGCTGGTCGGCCGAGGGTTGCTCGAAAGGCTCGAGCGCCGCGGCGAATGCTTCGGCGTCGCGAAAGCGCGCATCCGGCTCACGCGCCAAGCCCTTTTCGCACAACGGCAGCACGCCCTCCGGCAAGCTGCTCGCCGCCTGACGCAACGGACCGATATTCACATCCCGGATCGCCAACAGCACGGCGAGCTGCCCACTGCCCGGGAAGACACGCGCACCGATCAGCATTTCTCCGAACACGGCCGCCAGCGCAAAGAGGTCCGCCCGGTGATCGAATGGCTCGCCGGCCACCTGCTCTGGCGCAAGATAGCCGAATTTTCCCTTCAAACCGGTGCTGGGCTGGGTCGGCTTCACGCGCTGCTCGAAGCGAGCAATGCCGAAATCGCCGAGCTTGACCTGGCCGTCGATCGACAAATAAATGTTCGAAGGCGTCACGTCGCGATGCACGATGTGAAGTGCATTGCCTTCCGCGTCGCGCGCCGCGTGCACCGCGGCCAACGCCCCGGCCACGCGCCGCGCGATGAATGCGGCGAGACCCGCGGGGAATTTCCGCGCATCCGCGTCGGCTCGCCGCAAGAGACGGTACAGATCGACGCCGTCCACGTACTCCATCGCCAGGTAGGGCTCATCCCCCACCATCCCGGCCCCAAACACCGTCACGACGTTGGGGTGCGCGACCGCGCGGTGGAGCTCTGCCTCCCGCTCCAGCGCGTCGAAGTCCCCCGTCTCGCGCGCGGCGCGCAGCAATTTCTTCACGACCAAGCGCGCGGCCGGCTGAATACCCAGCTTCGGACGCGCCAGGAAGACCTCCGCGCTACCGCCGACGGCGATGCGCCGTTCCAGCACGAAAGGCCCGAATGGTTGCTGGGCCCCGGACCCTGTTTGGTCGGTTGCCACAGCTTTCCATTAGAGCGGCTTTCAGGCGAGCGGGACAGGGAAAACGCTCCAAGTTTCGAACTTGGGCGGCGCCTCCCGCGTGGGTAAAGGTAGGTGCAGCGGCCGAGCGCTGAAAGAAGTGATAAAGCCCGCGCATGGCTCGTGTGCTTCACGTCATTTTCGCCCTCGCGTTGCTGGCAAGCGCCGCGTGCGCGGGCGGCTGCAAGGGCAGCCATGAGGCGGCCAGCGTTCCTCCCAAAACACCCACCATCCGCTTGTATCTGGCGTCCTCGCCGGCCGGCGCGCTCGAACCGTGCGGGTGCGTGAAAGACATGTTGGGCGGTGTCGACCACCTCGCCGCGTACATCAAGAGCCAGGCCGACGGCGCGCCCAACAGCGCGCTGCTCGCGGCGGGCCCTTTGTTCTTCATGAACACCGCGCTCGGTTCCGATCGCCAAACTCAGGATTCCTGGAAAGCGGACGCGCTCGCTCGCTCGCTAGGGGCCGCAGGGCTCCGCGCCTGGGCCCCCGGTGCAAACGATTGGGCCGCCGGAGCCGCCACGTTCGGCGCGCTCGCTGCGGCGGCCGAAGCCGTTCCGCTGGCCGCCAACTTGAACGGAGCGGGCCTCTCGGCGTTGCGCGTGTTCGAGGTTTCAGGGAACAAGGTCGGGGTCGTTGGGGTGAGCCTGCCCGCGTATGACGGCAAGCTTCCGAACGGCGTCACCGCGGTGGATACGCTCGTGGAGCTGAAGCGAGCAAAAGCCACGCTCGACGCTCAAGGCGCCAAGCTGCGCGTGCTGCTGACGGCCATGGTCCGTGGCGAAGCATTGCGTTTGCTCGACCAGGTCCCCGGTTTTCAAGTGCTCGTGATCGGCAAGCCGTACGATATCGGCGACGCCAACGACCCAGTCACGCCGCCGGAGGTGATCGGCGACACGCTCGTCGTAGAAGCGCCCAATCACTTGCAAGCGCTGGGCGTCGTTGATTTGTTCGTACGCGACGACAAATTCAGCTTCGCCGACGGTTCGAACACGGCCGCCGCGAGCGAGCTTCAGAGCCTGACCGGTCGGATCAAAGACCTGGAAGTGCGCCTAAGCGCAGCGGACGCGGCCGGCAAGAGCGGGGAGGGAGACATCGTTGCTCGCCGCGCCGATCTCACGCGCTTGCGAGACGAACGCAACAAGCTGACGCGGCCCAGCGTACCCGCGCAGGGCAGCTTCTTTCAATACAAACTCGTGGAAGTGCGCGAAAGTTCGGGCAGCGAGCACACGGTGCGCGATTTGATGAGCGGTTACTACGTGCGCGTCAACGATCACAACCGCGAGGTGTTCAAGGATAAGCCCACGCAGCCGGCGCTCGTAGGTCAGAGTCACTACGTGGGCGTCGACGCGTGCAGTACCTGTCACAAGAGCGAGCGAGATTTCTGGAACAAGACGCGGCATGCCGCCGCTTATCCAACGCTCGCGTTCCAACACAAGGAGTTCAATCTGGACTGCGTGGGTTGCCACGTGACTGGCTACGAGCGCGCTGGCGGCTCGAACGTCACCCACGTAGATAAGCTCGAGAACGTTCAGTGCGAGGTGTGCCACGGCCCCGGCTCGCGCCACGCGGACGCGCCCCTCGCCGACAAGCTCATCACCATTCCCGAGCAAGGCTTGTGTGCCGCCACTTGCCACCACCCGCCCCACGTCAAAAACGACTGGAGCGTCACGGCGTCGTGGCAAAAGATCGTCGGACCAGGGCACCAGCGCGCGAAGCTCTGAAGGGCTCCCTCAATCCGACAGCGCATAGGCGCTCATTTCGACGCTCATTGATGTTCGAAATCGACGCACGGCGGAGCCCGCTCCGCCGTGCATGGACTTATCCGTTCTATTTGTGGATCCGATTCAGATGCGGTGTTCAACAGCAATGGCCGAGTGGCGTTGCGTCCGCTAGCGTGATCGACGATGAACAACCTCGAAGTTGCCAACCAAGAAACCGAAGACCGCTTCTACGCGCAATTCGATTCGCGCGAGGTGAAGCTGATGACGCTGGACGAGCTGGCGGCTGCGTTCGAGGATGGACAGATCCACGGCAATACCTTCGTCTGCCGTGAGGGCGAGAGCGAATGGGCGACGCTGAGCGAGGTTGCGGGTCTGGGCGACGAGCCCGAGTCCGAACCGCCATCGGTGGTCGTCGATGAACGTCGTCCGCCGATGCCCGCTCGCAGCGCGCAGAGTCTGGCTGAAACACGGCCACCCATGCCAGAGCCGCGACCGGTCATGAACACGGTGCCCGCCGCGCGCTTTACCTCGGCGCCACCATCGCGCAATCCGGTGTTGGCCTCATCGCCGCTCAGCTTTGCGCCGGTGAGCAGCACGATCGAGTACCCGGGCGCGTATCTCGACGATGAGCATGCGCTGCGCCCCGAACGTCGCTGGGGTCGCTTGCTGCTCGCAGCCGCCGCCCTGACGCTCGTCGGGGGGGGCGCCGCGTTCGCGCTCGGCGGCGGCCGCGTACGCGCGGTCTCCCACACGGCGCCAAGTCCTTCCACGCTGAACGCCGCCCGGAGCGAGGACCGAGCCTCAGTCACTTTGGATAGCGTTCAGCGCGAGCGATCAAAGCCCGCTGCGGCCGTGCCCGCCGCGGCCGCAGTCGCGCCGACCTCCGAAACAGTGACTGCCGCGCCGGGCCTCAGCGAAGGAATGAAGGCAGCTCTGCTGGCGCAGGACAAGGCCCACGCCAGCAAGCATGCCGCGAAGGTAAAAACGCGTGGGACAGCTTCGGGCCGCAGCGTGGCCCGGCACGGTAAAGCGCCGACTTCTGCGGCTTTCAAGTCCGGCGGTAGCGCTTACGATCCGCTGAACGGCAAGCTCTGATTCAGCGGCGGGCGTCGTCGGACGTGGCTCCCGGCCTTGCGTTCTTGCGCCGCTAGGCGGTGTTGATTACCAAGGGGCCGGCAGCCATGAACCAAAAAGCCCCGCGCACCGCTATCCAACCGACTCGCGCCGAAGACTACGCCGAGTGGTACCAGCAAGTCGTTCGCGCGGCGGACCTCGCGGAAAACTCCGCCGTGCGCGGCTGCATGGTGATCAAGCCTTGGGGTTATGCCATCTGGGAAAACATCGAGCGTGTGCTCGATCGCATGTTCAAGGAAACGGGCCACAAGAACGCGTACTTCCCGCTGTTCATCCCCAAATCCTTCTTGGAAAAGGAAGCGGAGCACGTCGAAGGCTTTGCCAAAGAATGCGCGGTGGTCACCCATCATCGTCTCGTGGCCGGCCCCAACGGTGGGCTGATCCCCGATCCCAAAGCGGAGCTCGAAGAGCCGCTGATCGTGCGGCCGACATCCGAGACCATCATCGGCGCCTCCTTTGCCCAGTGGGTGAAGAGCTACCGGGATCTTCCCCTGCTCATCAATCAGTGGGCCAATGTCGTGCGCTGGGAGCTCCGCACACGGTTGTTTTTGCGCACGACCGAGTTCCTCTGGCAGGAGGGCCACACCGCTCACGCCACGGAAGCCGAGGCTCGCGAAGAGACGCTGAAGATGCTCGACGTGTATTCGGTGTTCGCCGAACAATACATGGCCATGCCCGTGATCCGGGGGCCCAAGACTGCGAGCGAGCGCTTCCCCGGCGCGGTGGATACCTTCGCGATCGAGGCCTTGATGCAAGATCGTAAGGCGTTGCAGGCCGGAACTTCGCATTTTTTGGGGCAAAAATTCGCTGAGGCCAGCGGCATCAAGTTTCTGGATAAAGCCGGCACTCAGAACTTCGCCTGGACCACGTCGTGGGGCGTGTCGACGCGCCTCGTCGGGGGCTTGATCATGACGCACTCGGACGACGACGGCCTCGTCCTCCCGCCGCGCATCGCGCCCGCGCATGTCGTGATCTGGCCCGTGTACCGGGGTGATGAAACGAAAGACGCCATCTCCGCCGTCATCGACGAGGCCGCACGCGCGCTTCGCGCAGCGAGCTTCGACGATCGCCGGATCGAAGTCGAGGTCGACCGCCGCGACAACAGCGGTGGCGACAAGCAATGGGAGTGGATCAAGAAGGGCGTGCCCCTGCGCATCGAAGTCGGACCGCGCGATCTTGCCGCGGGTACCGCCATGGTCTCGCGCCGCGACCTCGGCGCGGCCGGCAAACAAGCGATTCCTTTTGCCGAGCTCGCCACGCGTGTGCCGGAGCTCTTGACTCAAATGCAGAGCGATCTCTTCGCGCGCGCCCTCGCCGAGCGCGACGCACACACCCACGCCATCGACGACCGCGCCGCCTTCGACGCCTTCTTCACCCCGAACAATCCCAACAAGCCCGAAGTCCACGGCGGCTTCGCGCTCAGCCATTGGTGCGGCGGCTCAAAGTGTGAAAGTACGCTTAAAGATGCGCTGAAAGTCACCATTCGCTGCATTCCGACTTACGGCATCGCCGGCGCCAAAGCCGCAGCCCGCATCAACGAACCCGGCCAATGCATCGTCTGTGGCGAACCGAGCGCCATGCGCGTGGTCTTCGCGAAGAGCTACTGAGCACGTCTCGGCGAGCGGCCTTACCACGGCAGGCAGGCTCGCGACCTGCTCAGCCACGAAGCCGCTCGGGTCCGAGCACTGAGTCATTGGTGCGCCGCTGAGCGCCGTGCTCGAGATCGTCTCACTCGTCGGCCAGCGCTTCGCGCCTGGACGCCGAAGGCTTGGCCGGCCGCGTCGCTGCACGCGACCATCAATCCATTCACGGCGGCGAGCTCAGAGCACAGGGTCAAGCTCACTGCCGGGGAAGCTCGCGGCGCGCGAAGGTTGCTCGCGGCCGGTGACGAGTCAGCACGCGAGGTTAGCCGACCGGCTGCGCTTGCTTCGATAATGCGGCGAGGCAGTCGTAGGCTGCGTATTTGTAGGAGTCGGCGAGCGTGGGGTAGTTGAACACCATGTCGATGAACAGCTCGACGGTGGCGCCTAAGTGGATGGCGACTTGGCCGATGTGAACGAGCTCGGTCGCGCGCTCGCCGATCACGTGGATGCCGATTATCTTGCGCGTTTGGGCGGCCACGATCAGCTTCGTGATGCCTTCGAGGTCACCGGTGATTTTGCCGCGCGCGTTGTCCTCGTACAGGGCGCGGCCGACCACGTAGTCGATCTTCTTTTCTTTACAGGTCTCTTCTGTCTCGCCGAATGAGCTGACTTCGGGGATGGTGTAGATGCCGTAAGGCATCTCGGTAGCGACCGACTTTTTGTACCCGAAGTCGAACGCGTGGCACATGGCGACGCGGCCTTGTTCCATGGACACGCTGGCGAGCGCAGGAAAGCCGATCACGTCTCCCGCCGCGAAGATGTTGGGTACCTGGGTGCGATATTCTTTGTCCACGGCGATGTAGCCACGTGCGTCCGCCGTGAGCCCGACCGTTTCCAAGCCGAGGTCCGCGGCGCAGCCGGTGCGCCCTGCGGCGAACAGCAGCTGTTGACTCTCGAGTGTGCTGCCGTCGGCCAGGGTGGTCGTGACGCCAGTGGGCGTGCGCAAGACCGTTGTCCAGCGTTGGCCTTGCACCAGCCGAATGCCGAGCTTGACCATGGCTACCTTCAAACGCACGACTATTTCCGCATCCAAAAAGGGTAAAATTTCCGCGCGCGCGTCGACCAGCGTGACGGCGACACCGAGCGCCGCGAACATGCACGCGTACTCACAGCCGATGACCCCGCCGCCCAGGATAGTGAGCGAGGTCGGGAGGTCGTGAATGGCGAGGATTTCGTCGCTGTCGTGGATCGAGTCGTCCGCGAAGTCGATGTCGGCGGGCCGGTTCGGCTTGGAGCCGGTGCTGAGCAGGACGAAATCCGCGCTGACGCGTAGCTCACCCTCTGCCGACGTGATGGACACGGTGTGCGCGTCGACCAGGCGGCCCTGGCCCTGGAAATAGCGGACGTCGTGCTTGGCGAGGTTTTTGCGATAGGAGCGCGCCTCGGCCGCGGTGATCGCGTTCTTGCGCGACATCAGGCGAGGCAAGGTGGCGCTGCGGTCGAGCTCGAGCGCGACGCCATAGAGTTCGCGCGCGTGATAGCCCGAGAGATATAGGGCTGTTTCGCGCAACGTTTTGCTGGGCAGCGTACCGGTGTTCACGGCCGCGCCGCCGGGCTCCGGCTCCCGCTCGATGATCGCGACGCGCTTCTTGAAGTAGCCGGCCTGCGCAGCCGCCTTTTCGCCCGCCGGCCCGGCACCAATCACGACTAGGTCGAAATGCTCGAGCTCGGGCACGGTGCGGAGCATATCTGCAGACACTCAGCGGAACAACCCGTTACGAGCGAGGCGATGAAGCCCGCCACGACGCCTCAGGCGACAGGTACCGGCGTTCCCGTGCGCGCCGCGTTCAGGAAGCGCCCTCGGCGATAGCTGATCACATACACCAGCGCAGACAAGAAGTAGGTCAGGGCCACGATGCGCCACAATCCGACGTAGGTCGCGCCCGACCACAGAATGAAGAGCACGCTCGTCGGTAGCTGAAAGCCCGTGATGACCAAGCTATCGAGCGCGAGTGCGCGCAAGGTTGCACCGGCACCCTGCATGGCGGAGCCGAGCACGATGCCGATGCCGAGGCCCAAGTAGCTGGGACCTACCCAGCGCAGGTACGTGAGTGCCGGACGCAGAACCTCCGGATCCGAGTCGAAGAAGCCGACGATGCGCTCACCGAACAAGCTGTAACACAACGCCAAGGCGCCCATCATGAAGGCGTTGTACAAGGCCGCATACCAACCGCTGCGTTTGGCCCGGTCCTCGTTTCCTGCGCCCAGGTTCTGACCCACGAAGGTTTGGGCAGCACTGCCCCAGCCCAGGCCCACGAACAGCGCCATGGTCTCGAGGCGGAAAACGATGCCCAATGCGGTGGTCGCCGTCTGATCGGTGGGGGTCGTGAAGGCGCGCGCCACGAGCGAATGAGTGAGAAGCATGGCCAAGATTCGCATCACGAGCTGAGCGCTCGACGGCCAGCCCAGGCCGACGATCGAGACGATGGTTTCTCGGTGGGGCGCCCCCCGTGAGCTCTTGGAGAAGAGGCCGAAGCGCTTCATCAGGATCGCGATCAACGGGACCAGCACGACGAACCGAGCCAAGAGCGTTGCCCACGCGGCGCCCATCAAGCCCATCCGCGGAATGCCGAGCAAGCGTGCGATGGGACGCCCCCACGACAGGATCACGGGCGAGTCGCCGGGGCCGTACACGAACACGACCGCCAAGATCAGGTTCAGCACGTTCGAGGCGACGAGCATGCCGACCGGGGTCTTGCTGCTCCCGAGCGCGCGTTGCACGCTGGTCAAGTGCATGAGCAAAAAGATGGTGAACGAACCGCTCAGCATGACCCGCAAGTAGGGCACGCCCAAATCCGCAACTTCTCCCTTGGCCCCGACGATGTTGCGCAGCACGACGCCCGCGCCGAGCCCGCCAAAAACGCCGAAAAACAACGAAAGCGCCGCGATCAGCAGCACGGACTGCCAGGCGATTTCTTTGACCGCGTCCTGCTTGCCCTCGCCGACCTTGCGACTGATCAGGGTCGCCGTCGCCACGCTCAAACCGTAACTGACGATGGTCCCGAGGGCCGCGAGCTGGTCACAAATGCCGATCGCGCCCAGCGCAGGCCCCGCGGTTGCGCCGCCCAAGCGCGAGATCACGAACGCGTCGATTAGATTGAACGCGGTCTGCAGCCCCATGCCGAGCGCGAGCGGCGTGCCGAAGCGCGCCACCGCAACACCGAGCGGACCCGACAAGATGCGCTTCGCAGACGCTTCGGACATGACTCAGACCTCGGCCATCGGCTCAGAAGCCCGCTCGCGCTCGAAGCAATGATCGGGGATCTTGCGGCGGCGACGGAGCAGCTCGGAGCGTAGTACGAAGCCGTCGGTGATCGGGTCATGATAACCACTGGGGCGCTTGTCGTCGGCGCTCTGGCTCTCAGCGTAGTGGCCACCGATGCGCGACATGAACAGCTCGCGCACGTACTTGCCGATCAGCGAAGCGAGGCTCACCAACGGGTCACCTGCATCGGCGTCGCGCACGAAATGGATCTCGCCTAAGCCTGGGAACCGGTAGCCACTGCGCGCGCGCCCTTCACCCAAGATCGCATGCAGACGGCCCGAAAGCGGCCCGAAAAATTTTGAATATTCGCCAATTCCGCCGACTTTCCCGCACACGGCCTCGACGTCCGAGCCGGCCTCGGCCCGTAGCTCGAGCACGAGCGATTCCATCGCGTTCAGGTCGGCCACGAATCGGTTCGTGCCCCTGCTACGGGCGCTATTCAGTTGCTTCGTACAGACCACGCTGCTGCGAACCGAGAGCAGCTCGACGCCACGCTCGGCCAAAGCCTGCCGGTGCTTGGCCACGCGCTCCAACAGGTGGGCCTCGGATTGAAAGACTTCTCCTCGGTCGTTCCAGCACTGGCTGGTGACGTGCGACTCACACGGCTTCTTGAGCTGGCTCGAGCCCTCGAGCGACAGCTGCTCGAAGAGCTGCGCGGGCGAAGACGCGGGGTTCTTCGCCAGCACGCGCGCCCAAGCCTCGCCGAGGCCCACATTTGTATGCGTCAGCAGGCGCTTTGAATCATCCAGATCGGCGCGGATCGCACGCGGGAGCTTGCGGCTCAACGTGCGGTGCCCGCGCTCGCTGACGCGTGCCAGTACGGCGGTCACCACCAGTGGCCCAAGCCGGGCGCCAAGCCCGTTTTCGTCTGCACCAACGCGAAATTCGAAAGCCACTCGGTCTGCGCGGAGGGTAACCTCCCGCGCCGCGCGTCGCAATCTTCGCTAACCGCCCGCGACCGGGGGGATTAGCGCGGCCACGCTTGCGTCGCTCAAACTGTCCGAATCGTTCGCGAAAGCCTCATCGAGGGCGATGCGAACCGAGACCAATTTGCCGGCCAACGTAGGATGGATGTTTTGCAGATGCCGCGCAAGGTCGCGCACCGTCAGGACCTCACCGGGCAGCATGATGCGCTCCTCGTCGACGCCCACGAGCTCACGGAGGGCCGCAAAATACAAAACCTGGAGCTCGCGCGAATCGACGCCGGTCACGGAGCATAGCCTACTCTTCCGCACGTCCTGACGAAACCGCCGCCCTTGCGGCTGGCGCGCCGAGCACGAGCCTGAGCGTTCGGGTGGGAGAAGTGTGTTATTGGTCTCGACTCGCGGAGGTTTGTCGATGACGGAACGCAAGACCGGGTTGGGTCGAGATGTTTATATTGCGCTCGCAGCGGTAGGTTGGGCCGACGGTCAGCTCGATCAAGAAGAGGCAGATGCCATCGTGCGTACCGCGCTCGAAGAAGGCCTCGACATCGATGAGATCGCCGAGATCGAAGCGGCCACCAAGAGCCCGGTCGACATCGGCGTGATTGATCGGAAGAATTTGTCCAAGGAGGACCGCCTGTTCGTGTACGGGGTAGCTTCCTGGATCACGCGCTTGGATGGCATGGTCACCGAGAGCGAACAGGCGGCGCTGCACAAGCTCGGAACCGCGCTGAAAATCCCCGATAAACCGCGGATCATCGTCGATGGTATCGCGCAGGACGTCGCCAACCTCTCGGACGATCGCCCGGCGCGCTACGACCTCGTCGCGCTCCGGCGCGTAATCGGCGACCGCTTGGCGGTTTCGTCACGAAAAGAAGTGACCTAATCTCGATTTGTACGTGTGGGTGGCCGGCGGCGAGGCCGTCGCGTGGCGGCTGGCCGGACTCGCACTCTTTATCGCGCCAAGGAACTGCCTTAGCCTAGAGTAATTCCGCTACGCGCCGCAGCGGCGAGGGGTACGAGGTCATGCCCGCGCACGTTCCATCTCGAGCCAAACCGTCGACGAAAGCTCCGCTATCGTTGATAGCGCTGCAAATCGTGCGTGAGTCGTTGGGCGCGGACGCGTCGCTCCCTCAACTCTCGAAGCTCGCCGAGAGCGACCCCGGGTTTGCGCTGCGCATCATTGCCATGGTGAACAGTGCTGCGTTTGGCCCGCAGCGCCAGGTGTCGGACGTTCGCCAGGCGGTGTCGCTGGTTGGCATCCGCGGCCTGCGCAGCATCGGTATGAGCCTCGCGTTGTCCGACATGGTGCCGCTGGGTGACGCGGGCCGAATCCTGCTCGCCAACTCCCTGCGGCGCGCCGTCGCTTCGCAGCTCTTGGCCCAACGCTTGGGTAAGAAAGAAGTCGACGAGTACTTTACGATCGGCTTATTCCTCGAGGTCGGGCTGCTGTCGCGGGCCCGCGACGATCTCAATGGCGCCGCCGAAGTGGCGCGGCTCCCGGCCCTCCATCGCGTGACTCACGAGCGGGCCGCGGGCTTCCCGGAACATCCCGTTGCTGGAGCCTCCCTGGCCGCAAGCTTCATGTTGCCAGCCCATATCGAAGCGGCGGTTTTGCAACACCACGCCGAGGCGCCGCCGGATGCCTTGCCTTCGCGCGTGGCCTGGGCTGCCGAGCGTTTGGCCGCGATGTGGGAAGGGGGCGATCCGGTCCTCAATCGCAAAATGGCGATCGATGCCGTGCTGTCGCTTGGGCTCCGCTACGAAGACGCGGAAGCCGCTACGAAAGAGCTGCCGGCGCTGGTCATGGCCGCAGCGGCGGGGTTCGACCGAGACATTGGCCTACAACCGAGCATCGAAAGCCTGCTGGTCGACGTCAATCGCAGTCTGCTCGAGATGACGCAGAATTACGACATCACCGTACGCCGGCTAGAAGCACTGCTCGCGCAGAAGGAGCAGCTTGGCAGTCAACTGCTCGAAGCCAACGCGCAACTTTTGCGGCTTGCGACCACCGACGCGCTCACCGGGCTCGCCAACAAGCGCGCCTTCGAAGACGCCCTGCGGCGCGATCTTTCGCGTGCTGATCGCGATCAAACCTGGCTGACCATCGTGCTCAGCGACATCGACTACTTCAAGCAGGTCAACGACACGCACGGACACCCGATCGGGGACGACGTGCTACGGCAGGTCGGGCGGGCCTTTGGCTCGAAGCTCCGCGGTGGGGACTTGTCTGCGCGCTATGGCGGCGAAGAGTTCATTCTGATCTTGCCCGGAAGCAACGCGGTGGGCGGCAAAATCGCGGCCGAACGGCTGCGGCGTGGGATCGAAGAGCTCAAGTTCAGCGCTCCGGCCGGTCAGTTCGGGGTGACCGCCAGCTTCGGCGTCGCGGCCGTGTGCGGGCCTGGCTGCAGCGGCCAGGCCGAGGCGCTCATCCTGCGCGCCGACAACGCGCTCTACGCGGCCAAGCGTGGCGGGCGAAACCAAGTCGTGGCAGCCGAACCCGAGGCGTGATCGCCGGGCCGCGGAGGCGGGTCGGGATGCTCAGGCCAACAGCTCGGTCTTGGCCACCGGGTAGCCCTCCGGCTTACGAACTGAATAGGAAAGCGCCAAGATCTCGACCAAGACGACCCTGTACACGGTGTGCACGTCATCTACATCGATTTCCTCGGCATGAGCGTCGAGCGTTGCGTCGATGTGCTCGTGAATATAGGCGAGCACGTGCGGCTGTTCCATGGCGATCACGTCGTCGCTGTCGAGGGCCTCCGCGGGATCGGCGCGCCGCAGCTCCTCGTCCAACGTGAGCAGCTCATCTGTGGCCTGGAGCTCCTCCTCTTTCACCTCGTCGATGTACGTGCCGTGAGTCCGTTCGAAGGCGAGCCACACGGTCAGAGCCAAAAAATAGCCCAACGCGAGCGCCGTTTCGTCCAGCGGTTTGCTCAGTGCATCGGCGACATGGGAGGCCAGAGCCGGTTGAGCCCGCTCGAAGCGCTCGAATGCTTCATCGAGCTGAGCTCGCGCTTCCTCGTCGTCCTCGGCGAGGTTGTCGCGCACCGACTCTAGCGCATGCGCCGGAAGCGTCGCGTATGACGGAACGGGGCGAATGGCCGAGCGACGAACCCACACGATACCGGTAGCTCTAGCATGGCGCGCGGCGCATGTGAAAAGGTCACGCGCGGCTGCCAATAAATGCGAAAAGTGCCGGCGAATGACGAACCCGTCCGGTCCGGATTCAAAAGCGCCCGCGCCCGTTCCAGATGCGGCGTTCCGAACCTCCTTGCGCCATCCAGCGCTCCGCTGGGTGCTCGCAATTGCGACCGTCGGTGCGCTTTTGTTCGCTGCTTGGATCGTCAGCAGTGGTCGCCCCAACGCACGCGCTCAATCGCGAGTGCGAGTCGGTGAGCTCGACGTCTCGGGGCTCGATCGACCGGCGATCGAGGCGCGATTGCGAGCGTGGGCCGACGAGCGGGCCACGCGCCAGGTCGTGGTGCCGGTGAGCGGCCGCCGGCTCGAGTTACAGCCTAAAAGTGTGGGTTTCGAGGTCGATGTCCCGGCGACGGCGACCCGCGTGCTCGCGGTGGGTCGCGCTGGCGGCATCCTATCCCGCTCTGCCGGCTCGATCGCGCGACTGCTGCGGCCCGCGCTGGTTCAGGTCGCGACGCGCTTTGACGAAGCGGCGCTGGGCAGAACACTGGATGCGTGGCAAGAAGCCGCGCTCGACAATCCGCCGTTTGCAGGCGGCATCGCCGTGAGCGGCGCGTCGGTCGCGCCGCTCTACCCTCACGCGGGGCAACGTCTCGATCGTCCGCGCGTTCGAGAACAACTGCGAACTGCGATCGTGGAGGGCCGCGCCTGCGAACCACTGGCGACACGCAGGGAATCGCCGAGCGTCGATCGCGCGGCGGTAGATCGCGTCGTTGCTCGGGCCGCGGCCATGCTGCGGGACGCCACCGAGCTCCGCAGCAGCGACGGCGCGCGCCGGCTTTCGTTCACCGCGGCGCAGGTGGGTTCGCTCTTGCGCGTGAGCGCTGGCAAAGAGCGCGACACCTTAGAGCTGACGTGTGCAACGGATGCCATGAAGGCGTTGCTCGATGGGCAGCGCGCTTCGCTCGAGCAAGAGCCTAGGAGCGCGCGCTTCGTCATCGACGCGCGGGACCGGGTACACGTCGAATCCGGGCATTCTGGCTTGATTTTGGACGACGAAGCCGTGGCGAGGGCCGCTTGTCGTGCAGCCGCAGCTCCGGAAAAGAGCGCCGAGCTCCCGCTTTCGCGCGGCGCCGAGCCCGCGCTGAGCACGGAGGCCGCCGAGCACGCTGGCGTCGTCGGTTTGGTCGGTATGTTCACGACTCGCCACGCTTGCTGCGCCCCCCGCGTGCAGAACATTCACCACATCGCCGACCTGCTCGACGGTACCCTGGTGCCAGCCGGTGAGACCTTCTCTGTCAACCGGCTAGTTGGACCGCGCACGGCGAAGAACGGCTTTCGACCCGCGCCCAGTATAGAGGACGGGGACATGGTCGACACGGTAGGCGGCGGCGTGAGTCAATTCGCGACGACGCTGTTCAATGCTCTGTTCTACGGCGGATACGATATCCTGGAGCGGCAGCCGCACAGTTATTGGTTCACGCGCTACCCCATGGGGTATGACGCGACGCTCAGCTACCCGCATCCGGACATCGTTTTCAAGAACGACACCGACGCCGCAGCGCTGATCAAAACGCAGTACACGGACACGACCATCACCGTCAAAATCTACGGCAATAATGGCGGCCGGCGCGTGCGCGCGGAGGTCTCTGCCCGTCAAAACATCGTGCTGCCACCCATCGAGCTCATCCCCAATCGAAGCCTGGACGCGGATCGCGAAAAGACGCGCGAAGGCGGCATGATCGGCTGGACGGTCGTCGTGAAACGCACCCTGACGTTCCCCGACGGAAAGACCAAAAAGGAGCAGCGCAAAGTGACGTACAAGCCGCGCGCGCGGCGCGTGGAAGTGCACCCGTGCCGCATCCCCGAAGGCGTGCCGGGGCACACCGGTGAGCGCTGCCCCGTGCCCGAAAAGGACGACGCTTCAGGCGCGTCCGACGCTGGCGCGAAATAGCGCTCCTTCACCGCTCAGCTCATAGCTGGGATCGGCTGCCGGGATGAACAGGCTTTGGCCTCGCACCAGAGTCAACACCTGCTTCGCGCATTGGACGGTGATCGTGCCGCGCTGGCAGAACAAGATCTCCGGCCCGCGGCGGTCGGTCACTAGCGGCGCCTCATCAGACGAAATCTCGAAGCTTGCCAGCTCGAACTCGGCGCTGGGTGTCGGATAGACGCGTGCTCCGTCGCGCATGTCGCCCTCGATCACCCGCGCAGGGCCCGAGTTGAAATCCAGCACGCGCAGGAGCTCGGCCGCGTCCACGTGCTTGGGCGTCAAGCCGCCGCGCAGCACGTTGTCAGAGTTGGCCATGAGCTCCATGCCCACGCCGGTCAAATAAGCGTGCAAGTTTCCGGCTGGAAGATAGATGGCTTCGCCCGGAGCGAGGCGCACCAGATTCAAGAGCAGCGCGCTCACGATCCCGATGTCGCCTGGGTAGAGCACGCCGATCCGCACCGCCCACGCAAATTCGTTCTGAAATTTGCCCTCGACCTCCGCCAGCCGCATGCACCGGTCCAGGGTCTCCCGGGCGAGCTCAGCGCGGCGCTCGACGGATAGGCTCAGCAGCGTCGAAAATAATTGCGAGAGTCCGGACGCGGTGGGGAGCCGCTCGAGCACGTCGATGAGGTAGCTCACGCGCGAAGCCGCCAGCGTCCGAAACAGGGACAGCGTATCCGGTATGGCCCGAAAGCCACACAATGCCTCAAACTGCGTCAGCGCACAGAGCAGCTCGGGCTTGTGACTGCGGTCGCGGTAATTGCGTTCGGGAGCATCGAGTGGCACGCCGCGACTCTGTTCGGCGTCGAAGCCTGTACGCGCCTGTTCGAGCGTCGGGTGCGCCTGCAGCGAGAGCGGCGATTCTGCCGCCAGTACCTTGAACAGAAACGGCAAGCGGGGACCGAAGCGTGCGCTGAGTGGTGCACCGAGCGTGGGCACCGGGTCACGCTCTATCAACGCCGCCAGCGACTCTCGAGTGGGGAGCACCAGCGATGGCGCCTTTGGATGTGCGCCCATCCAGAGCTCAGCCTGTGGCTCGGCGCTGGGAGACGGGCCACCGAGCAGATTTGCGATCGCCGACCGCGAGCCCCAAGCATAATTTTGAATGGTGTTTTCGAGACGCAACATGCGACGCCCTAGGCTACAACCCTCGGCTTGGCATCGCGCGCGTCTGCGGAAATATCAGCGCGAAGGAGCCCGGCGTAGGGCGGTACAAAATCGCCTCGTCCGATAAGTGTGTGCGGTCGAAGGCCGCGAACCAGGGCAGGCCGCGCCAGGCGTCGTTGTCCTTGACGTACTCGGGCACGATCAAATCCAGCTCTACGTAGCGGCCGAGGCTGTCTTTCGCGAGCTTCGGTCCAAAGGACCAAGCCTCCTGCCCGGGCCGCGGCAGGAGATCGTTGTGCAGTGCGCCTCCGTACGTGACGATGATCTGGTCTGCGCCGCCGGGCTGGGCCAAAAGCGCGTCCACCGCCTTGGCGGTCGTATCCGCGACCAGTCCGAGAAGACGCGCGACGCTGTCCTCACGCGCAGCCAGGACCGACTCGTACTCGGCGCAATCGGGGCTCAACGCTTGCGGCTCGATGCCCAGGTGCTGCGCGTATTTGCCGAGCGTCAGAAACTCGTTCTGGTTGCTCTTTGCTTGATGCTCGGTGATTGGTGCTTGTTGTTTCTGGAGGCCCGTCAACGTGGTTCGTTTGCAATTTACAGCCAAGAGCTCGATCACGATATGCTGGGATTTACCCGCTAAGGAAGGCAGCAGTTGCTCCGCGAAGCGCCGCGTGCTCGAGCGCACGCCCGGCAGGCCCTCCTGAGCATGTGCTTCCCCGACCGCGAGCACGCGCGGAGCGCTTTGCAACACGAACGCAAAGGCCGCCTCTGCACTTTGAAACGCGAGGCAGCCCAGTGCGCCGCACGGACGCGCGGCGCTTGCTTCTGGCGCGCGGACGGGGTTCGCGCTCGCCGAAGTGGCAGGATGGGCCGTGAAAGGCTCGGCAGAGCGCACCAAGGAGAGGCTGGCGGGCGCGGAGCCGTTTGCCGCACAAGCGGACGAGGCGAGCCAAACCGCAAGTGTTGCGCGCGCCGTCATCGGCTGGCCAAGACTCGTACTTGTCCCGGCGTGAGCCAGCCGCCGCCGGAGCCCCACTCGACTTTGAAAAGCGCAGGCCGGCGTTCGAGCACGTACACACTGGCGCCCTCGGGAATGGTCACCGAATCAGCAGCGCCGGAGCGTTGCGGTAGGGGCTTTCCAGATTCATCCAAGAGCCGCGCCTCGTCCGCGACGATGACCGCTGGCGCCGTGGTCAGCCGAAAATGGCGGGCGCCCGCCGTCAGCGCAGCACCGCCGATCAGCAACAACGCGCCGACGCCGATCGCGATGGCGCCGGCCAAGGCAGCGCTGGTGAGCGCGAGAAAGCGCCGCAACCCGAGCCCACACGTAAGCAGCAGACTGCCCATGAGCGCGGTCATCGCCCAGACGTTTTCACTGAGAAGCGAAGCCACCGCCCGGCTCAGCGAGGCACGGGCCATCACCGGTGCAGCGCCCTCGCGAACGTGACGGCGTGAGATCTCGGCGCGCACGCGCGCCAGGGCCCGGTCGGCCTCTTCATCGTCGGGCCGGAGCACCAGCACTTCGGCAAGCGCCGCCGCCGCCCGCCCGAGATCGCCAGAGGCCGCGCCGCTCGTGCGCGCTCGCCCGACATACGCTGCTGCGCGGTTGAAGCTCGCGTCGGGGTGCACGAAGCCGCGATCCGCCAGCAGCTCGAGCGTGTCGATGGCCTCGGTGAACGCGCCACGCTGGAGTGCGCTTTTGGCAGAGGCAAACTCCGCTGCGTCGCTGTCGGCCGCACGCGCGCCGAACGAATGAAACGCGATCACGAGCATCAAGACCAGCAAGGTGAAGCGACGCATCGGTCTCTCAACTCGCGCTGTGTAATTTGTCTGCGCGAATTTTGGCCGAGTTGTCGGTTGCGCGTTCGGCGAGCTCGACCGGATCGACGCCGCTCGCCGAGCCGACGAAGCGGAGCGAATCGACATCTTCCAGGATCTGTGCGACGGCAAGCGCACGCGCGCCGGGCAATCCGCGTCCAATCAGCGTCGATGCCAGCTCCGATTTCAATACCGCACGAGCTTTTAGGCCCAATTTCAGCTCGATAGCGAGGAACACCGCGCGCTCGACGGCATTCAGCGCTCCGGCCGTGTCGGTTTTGGCCAGCTCTCGCGCTTCCCGGAGCGCGGTGTCGAGTTGCGTCGTCAGTGACGAGCCGCGCTCCTGAAGTCGTCTACGCGCATGGCTCACGCTGCTCACGACGACACCGGCCGTGACCATGCCGAGCGGCGCGAGCACCAGCGCCAGCCAAAACGCGGGGCGATCGCTGAGCGGGCTTGCTGCGCTCGGATAAGCGGCCAGCGCTAGCCGAGGCTTGCTGAGCACGTCCGCTAGGTGATCATTGGGCTTCGGCTCCGCCGCCGCGGCCTTTGCGTTCGGGTTAGCGCGCACCTTGACCGATCCGAGCGCGGCGCGCGCGACCACGTAGTCGCGCCGCTTTGGATCGAAATAGGGCAGCGTGACTTCGCCCAAATCGAGTGTGCCGGCGTCACTCAATTTGACGACGTAGCTAAACGTGCGTGATCCCTGAACGATACCGGCCTTGGGCTCGACCTTTTCCGTCAAGGCGGGCTCCAGCCACTCGACGCCGGGGTGTTCGGGCGTTTGAATATTGAACGGCACGCTGCCGACGCCCGACAGCGTCGCCACCACAGAAATGGCCTCTCCGGCCATGATCTCGCGCGGCTCTACCGCCGCCGTCAGCTTGTAGTCGCCGACATCGCCAATCTTGTACCCGGGCGGGCGATTCTGCAGCGGCGGCTCGCTGACGATGACCTGCGCCCAGTTACTTTCACGCAGTAAGCCGCTGCTGGCGCCGTTCGCGTAACCGCGGCCTCCGAACTCCATCTTCATGCGACCGGCGCGCAGAGTGCCTGCGTGCAGCGGGAAAAGCGGCAACTCGCGCAGCTTGCCGCCGATGAAGCGGACGCCGCCGCTTGGCACTAAGTAGGCTTTGAATTGATCGGGCGAAGCATCGAACGCCAGGAAATCGGCATGCGATGGCTCGTTCATGTTGCTGAGCGAAAAGGCGCCACGCCCGCCGTACGCAAAGACCTTCAACGTGACTTGTTGGCCGACATAGACGTGGTCCGGTGTCATTGTTGCGCGAACGAACGCCGCTGGGTCGGGTGGCTTGTCGACGCGTAGCTCTTCCGGATAAGTCGGCTCCTGTTCTTGCTGCTCACTGGCGTCGTCGTCGAACGGGCTCTTGAAACCCGGTGGGAAGGGCGAGCCGCCGCGGCCGAACGGGTCCAAAAAATCGAACGGGTCGAAGCCGCGGCGCGCGCTCGGCGCCGCGCCGCCCGTGGGGCTAGCGACGACTTCGATGGGGATCGGTTGGCCCTGCGCGCGCTCGCCCGCGAACGAAACGCTGGGTGGGCCCACTCGGAACGATCCTGGCCTGCTGACCGTGACGGTCCAGGTCACCGTGACTCCCGAGCGCTGAGACATCTGGCCGTTGATGATGCTGACCTGCGATTGCGGGCTCGCGGTCGGCTGAGCGGCGCTCATCCCGGGCGGAAGGGGTAGGTGCGCGTCGCTGACACGATTGCCGTTCTGACCGTCGTTGGTAACCGTGAGCTGAACGTAGAACGATTCGCCCACCGCCACCCGCCGGGTGCTGACCTGAGTCTGCACGTCGAGCGCGTGAGCGGGCATAGTGTGCACGACCAACGCGCATGCACCGGCAGCCGCGAGCCCGACCCTCACTTGTCCTCCATACCGCTGCGGGTGCGACCCTGCACCGAACGGTTCTTCGCGTCCTGCTCCTGGATCGTCGGCGCATGCTCCAGCATATCGAGCATGCGGTCGTCTTGGTTTGCGGTCGCTGACGGCTGCGGTTGGGGCTTCGGTTTGTCGCTGCCGCCGTCAGGCTGCTGGTCCTGAGGTTTGGGTGCAGAGCCGTCTGGGCCGGCGTCCTTCGGCTTGTCCTTATCCTTGTCCTTCTTGTCGTCGTCTTTCGGATCGTCTTTTTTGCCGCCGTCTTTGTCCTGATCTTTGCCTGCATCGGGCGGACCGGCATCGGGTTCACCGGAATCCGGCTGCCCGCCATCGGGGGGCGCGGCGTCGCGGTCCTTGTTCTCCTTGTCTTCGATCCGGCGTAAGGCAATCGCGCGGTTGTAAGCCGCGTCCATACCCACGCTGTCGCCGGCGTCTACCGGCAGGCCCGGGCTCAGGCGCAGCGCGGATTCGTACTCTTTGACGGCCGCCTTGTAGTCGCGTCGCAGAAACTCCAGGTTGCCCGCTAGGTAGTGGGCGCGGGACCGGAACTCCACTGGCGTGGTTGCATCGCCCGCTATCGAACGCAAAACGCGCAGCGCGCACTCCACGCCCTGATTGCGTTGCCCCATCTCGGCGTCCTGCTGCGGGGTCGTCCCTCCGTCGCCCACGGGCTCCTCTTCCCCAAAGCGACGGCCGAAGCGCTCCGCAAGCTTGAACAGACCTAGACCAAGATCGAAGCTGGCGTTCGGACGCTCGCGCACCGGGTCGGGCACGCCGATCTCGCCGTTCTCGCACTTGCCCGTGGCGAGGTAGCCCTCGAGGAGCGACACCGCGCTGCCCGCGTCGCCCGCGTCGTAGTCGTTGATCGCACGGTCGACGCTGGGCGCGTGACGCTCGAACAAGGCGTCCGTGGCCTTGCCGCACGAGACCACCAAAATGAGGGCCACGAGCAGGCCCACCGTGCTGGCTACGGCCGCGCTATTGAGGCGTTTCTTTGCGGTTTTGCGCTTCCTCTTCGCTGGCGGCGGGACCGCGCTGGGACGAGATCGGCGCTTGGCCTCATTGACGAAGGTTTCGACCAAGAGCAAGAGCAGCGCGAGCCCGAGCGGATACATGTACACGTCCGCGTACACCGTCTCGACTTTTTCCGAGAGCTCCTCGGTAACTAGGCGACCCAGGCGGCGCGAAACCTCAGTGATGCCCGTGTCGCCGTGGGCGCTTTGCACGATCACGCCGCCGGTCACGCTGGCGATCTTCGACAACTGCTCTTCGCCCTCGGCGGACAGCGAGGTGGTGAGCGGCTTGCCCTGTTCGTCCATGCGGTAGCCGTGAGTTTCACCGGTTTCGCTCACATCCGGGATCGGCTCCGGCGTGCGTCCGCCGATTTGCACGACGTCGATCGTGATGTCGGCCTGCTTGGCCGTCTCGGCGATGGCGACCGGATCGCCTTCTAGGTCTTCGCCGTCCGTAACCAACAGCATGACACGACGGTGTGATTTCGATTTTGGATCGCGGTCGAGTAGCTCGCGCCCCGCCTCGAGCGCGCGGGCGATGGCGGTTCCACCAACGGGCATGTCGTTCGGCGCCAGCTGCCGAAAGAACTGCGCGATCGCCGCGCCGTCACTCGTCAGCGGGAACTCGATTGGCTCGCCGGCAAAGGCCACGGCCGCGAAGCGTGCGCCTGGCAGATCCTGGATAAGCCGCCCGACCTCGGATTTGGCGCGCAAAATGCGCGAAGGGGCGATGTCCTTGGCGTACATGCTCTTCGAATAGTCGAGCACGATCACGACATCTAGGTTGGTGGCCGGGATCAGCCGCGTGCCGCGACCGTACTGCGGTTGGGCGAGCGCGACGAAAGCGAGCCCGACCGCGATCACCATGAGCACGCCCTTGAGCGCGCGCCGCCCACTCGGATTCGCGGTCAAGAGGCCACGAACCAAGGCTTCGTCGCCGAAGCGCTTCACGCTGCGCGTGAGCAGGATGCCACCCGCGATCAGAGCGACGGCGACCACCAGCGCGAGGCCGCTGCCGAACAGCCACATGGGCACGGCGAACTTCACGGGAACCTCCGCAAGACGAGCGCTCGCAACGCAACGTCGCAGGCCAAAAGCAGCACACCGGGCAGTAGCAGAAACGCGAACAAGTCTTCGTAGTTGGCGATGTTGGCTTCGAACTTGGTTTTCTCGAGCTTATCCAACACGTCGTGGAAGCTGGCTTGCAAGGCCTTGGCGTCCGCCGCCACGTACGTGGACCCGCCGGTTTTGGCCGCCAGTTCCTTCAGGAGCTTCGGGTTCACTGGAAACGGAGCGGAGACGTAGCGTGGCTGCCCAAACAGGTCGAAGCCATCCTGAACCTCGGCGGCCTCGCCCTGGCCAATTTGAATCGTGTACAGCCGCGCGTTCACCGAATTAGCCAAATGTGCCGAATATTCCGGTGAAATTTTCCCGCCTTTGGCATCCCCGTCAGTCAGCAAGATGATCGCTTTGCTGCGCGCATGGCTGCGCCGCAGGCGCGCTGCGGCCACGCCGACGGCGTCGCCGATGGCCGTCGCGCTCGAATCGATGACGTTTAGTTCCATCTTGCTCACCAGCTCGTCGAGCAAGTGGTAGTCGAGCGTTGGGGGTGAGAGCACGAAGGCGCTCGCACCGAAGACCACGATACCAATACGGTCCGTCTTCCGGCGCGCGATGAAGTCGCGGATGACGGCCTTGGCGGCGTCGATGCGGGTGGGGCGCACGCCGCGCGGTTTGGGTTGCACGTAGCTTTGAAGATCGGCCGGCAAGTTGGCCATCGCCGCGTTCATAGAGCCGGAAAGATCCAACACGACGACGATGTCGATGCCTTCCTCGTCCGCGGTCTGCGCACGTAGCGTGTTGACCGGGCGCGCCAGCGCCAGCACGCACAGCCCGAAACCGACGGCACGTAGCACGCCCGGCACGTCACGCAGCCAGACGCGCACCCCGGACGGGCCGACGGCGAGCGCCGAAAGTGTGCCCAATTTGAGCCGCGGCATGCGCCGATCTTCACCGAGCGTGGCCCGGTAAAAGACCACCGGCACGAGCAGCAAGCCCAACAGGAACCAGGGGGCTTGCCAATGCGCGTGGAGCAGCTCGTCGCCACGGCTAAAGGCTGGATAGATGAGCCCGACCGCGAGCGCCAGGGCCGCGTACAACGCCAGCAGCCCGCCGCGCAGCGCGCGCCTGAGCTTGGCGGCGGAAGCCCGCAGGTCGAAGCGCGGCACGTTGGGCTTGCCCTTGCCCTTGCGCGACGCGGCCGAGCCGTCGCTAGCCGGAGCGCCCGCTTCGACTGACCGGTCGCTCATGGCGTACCTTCCGGATCGTTCGGCTCGGTGCGTTCCACGGCTGCGCCGGGCTCACTGCTGGCCGGATCCTCCGTCATCAGTGGCGCCGCGACGGGCGCGACCAAGATGGTCCGCGTCACGATCTGTTCGGCCCGCGACAGAAGGTCGAGACACTCGCCTTCGCTGGGAGTGAGGCGCGCAAACTTCACCAAATCAGCGTCGCGCATGAAGGCCTCGATACCCTGCAGGTCGTCGATGGGGGGCGTGACCCGCCGCAGGGACCCAAGCGCCTCACGGGTGGTGCTCTCGAGGCCGTCGTAACCGTAACGGTCGCCTAAATACCGGCGCAATACGTCGGAGACGCGGTCAAAGACCTCGGCGAAGCGACCTTCGCGCGTCAACCCGGCGTGACGGATGTCGTGCAGCGCCTCGAGCGCGACGTCCCACGGCGGCCTGGGCGGGGGTGGCGGCGGCAGCCTTTTTGGGCGCCGCAACCAACGGCTGATCACCAGCGCTGCCAGCGCGCCGAAGACCAACGCCACCAACGCGATGAACGCCGCGTGCTTGGCCGCCGTCCAGATCTCGAGCTGACGACGGGCCGCGGGGTTGCCGCGCGGGACCGGGTTCGGCGTGTTCGCGACTGGGTCTTCGACGGAGACGACGTGCGGCGCCGTACATACCGTCAAAAGCTCACCGCTGGCGCGTGAGATCGCGATCGGCAAAGGCGGCAGAACCAGCTCGTGCCGACCCGGCTTGGGCGGCAGAGGCACGACCGAGATGCGCACGCTAGTCGTGGCTCGCTCACCTTGTTCCGTGCGCGTGAGTTTGGGGCCTGCGGCGCCCTCGGCGTCCGGTAACGCAAAGCCCTCCCGCTCCAGCGCCTTCGCTTCGGCACTGTCACTCAGCAGGTGAAAGCCAGTCGGCAGCACGGTCTCGCCTTTGCCGTGATCGAGCACGACCTCCAGAGTCAGGGCGTGCCCACTCACCGCGCGAGACGCGATCTTTTCAGTAAATTTGGGCCGCTCCTTACCGGTCGGAATACGCTCGACGCAATGGTCGGCATTCGCATTGTCGACCGCGCCCGCGCTCGTGGCGGCCATTGGCGCTGCGCTGGGTAGCACGGGCGCCCCCCCTACTACGGGCCCGCCGCTCGCTACGGGCGCAGCGTGAACCCACGAAGCCGCGAGCCACGTGGCCACGAGCACCCCGCCCGTGGCGGAAGCGACCCGGCGGTTCATCGACGAGCCCGCCGGGCGCGCCGCGCGAATAGATCGCGGAGCGGCTTGATGTACGGTTGGTCCGTGCGCACGACGCAGTAGTCGAGGCCGAGCTTCGTGAACAAGCGCACTTGATCGGCACGGAGCGCGCGCATCTGCTTCGCGTAATGAGCGCGCACTGCAGGACTCGAGGTATCCACGATCACACTGTCGCCGGTCTCGAAATCTTCGAAGCTACTAAGGCCGACATCCGGCAGCTCTTCGTCCCGCGGGTCGACCAGCATCACCGGAATGACGTCGTGGCGCGCCGCCGCCAGGGACAATGCCCGATCATAGCCGCTCGTGAAGAAATCACTCAGTAAGAACGCGACGCTGCGACGCCGCGCCAGCGATACGAGAGTTTCGAGCGCGACGCGGAGATCCGTACCTGTCCGCTCCGGCGTACGACCAAGGATCTCGCGCACCACGCGCATCACGTGCTTTTGGCCTTTTTTTGCCGGCACGAGCTTCTCGATTTGATCGGTGCTCAAAATCAACCCGACGCGGTCGTTGTGCTTGATGGCGCTGAACGCGCACAAGGCCGCGACCTCCGCCGCCAGCCGGGCTTTGCTGGCGGTGTGCGTCCCGAAGCGTTGACTGGCCGATAGGTCGACGACCAACATCATGGTCATCTCGCGCTCTTCCACGAACACCTTGACGTGGGTGGAGTCCATCCGAGCGCTCACGTTCCAGTCGATGGTGCGGATGTCGTCGCCCGGCTGGTACTCGCGCACTTCCCGGAATGCCAAGCCTTGGCCCTTGAACACGGACGTGTAGCTGCCCGCCAGCTGCTCGGTCGCCAGCCGGTTCGTCGTGATCTCGATTTTCCGAAGCGCTTTCAGCAGTTCCTTCGGAATCACGGCGTCACCTCAGCAGATTGAGACACGAGTGGACGACCTGACGCCTTCAGGGAACCTCGACGACCTCGAACACGCGCCGCACGATGTCTTCCGAGGTGACTTCTTCTGCCTCGGCTTCGTAGCTCAGAACGACGCGGTGCCGCAGCACGTCAGGGCCGATGGCCTTCACGTCTTCCGGCGTGACGTAGCCACGGTGACGCAAAAAGGCGTGGGCGCGCGCGGCCAAGTTGAGCGCGATGCTGGCGCGCGGGCTGGCGCCATATTCGATCAAGGGGGCCAGGTCTTTCATGCCCTTTTTCTGCGGCTCGCGGGTCGCGAACACCACGTCCACGATGTAGTCCTTGACTCGGTCATCCATGTACACGTCGCGGACGACTTTGCGCGCTTCCAAAAGCTGCTCGGGCGAGGTTTTGGAGGCTGCGGTCGTGTGAACTACGCTGGTCATGCGGTCCATTACCAAGCGCTCTTCTTCGCGGGTCGGGTAGCCGACTTTGACCATCAGCATGAAACGGTCGATCTGCGCTTCGGGAAGAGGATACGTGCCTTCTTGCTCGATCGGATTTTGGGTCGCCATGACGATGAACGGATCGGGCAACGGATAGCTCTTGTCGCCGATCGTCACCTGCCGCTCTTGCATCGCTTCCAAGAGCGCGCTTTGAACTTTGGCCGGCGCGCGGTTGATCTCGTCCGCGAGCACCAGGTTTGCGAAGATGGGACCGAGCTTGGAGCTGAACTCACCGGTCTTTTGGTCGTAAATGACGGTCCCGATGAGATCGGCGGGCAGCAGATCGGGCGTAAATTGCACGCGCGCGAATTTGGCGTGGATCGCCGCGCAGATCGTGCGCACGGTGAGCGTCTTGGCGAGCCCTGGCACCCCCTCCAACAGCACGTGACCGCCGGTCAAAAGGCCGATCAAGATGCGCTCGATCATGTACGACTGACCGACGATGACCTTGCCGATTTCGGCCAAAAGGTCGTCCACGAAGGCGCTTTCCTTGGCCACGAGTTCGTTGAGTGCGCGTACGTCCTGCATTGTTTTCCTAGGTTTCGAGTCACCGCTTTCTAGCGCGGCCAGCGCGCGGGAGACAATTACGAAACCACGGTTATTCCGCGCCTCGTTAAGCGATACCCAAGAACCCGCTCAATCCCGCCACGATCAGCGTCTGAGCGGCGATCGTGAGCGCGCACCACCCGAGCCCCAGGCCGAATCCGCCCCACGAGCGCCGTGTCTTGGCGAAGTGCACGGGAAGCGAGAGCGGTCCGAACGCAAAGACCGCCGACAAAAAGCTGGGCTCCGGCCACGCGCGCGCGAGTGGCGCTTCGGGCAGGCGCTTTAAATCGTAGTGAACGACGAAGAAAGGCAGGGCCGCATTCAGCACGAAGCTCAACGCGAGGATCAATGCCTCGGACATCGGCTCTCGGCTCCCAGGCCTCGGCTAGCGACCGGCCGTTTTACGGTTGGACCGCGTGTACGAGCTCACCGAAGGCGCTGTCCTCGCCACCTACCGGGCGCGCCGTGTGGCGCAGCAACCCGCCGCGACCCGCGTTCAGCTCGCAGTGAATTGCGGCAGTGTACGCCTTGAGTGGCTCGTCATAACTACGAGCGGCGACCACCGAGCTTGCGATATCACCGAGCGCTTCATCCATCGCGGTACAGCCGGCGCTGGGCGTAGGGAGGCTCAGCGGCTTTGCGTTTTCGCAGCAGCCGGCGCGCACGACGGCGAACGCGGCCATGTCATACCAGCCGATGCGCGCGAAGATCTTCATGGCTTCGCTGGTGCTGCCTTTTCCGCCGTTGATCACCCCCACGCGCAGCTTCTCGGCGCCCGTCCGCGGGTCACTCTCTTCACACACCCAGCTCATGTCGGGTGCCTTGTCGAAGGTGCCTTTGGGCAGGTATCCGGACACGCAGGAGCCGACCTTGTCCGTGCTCTCCGTCTGGCTTTGACCGTTCACGGGCACCTCCGAGAGGTCGAATGCTTTCTTCGCGGGCTCGGTCGGTGCAGGCTTTTGAACTTCCACTACGTGCACGTCGGAGCGCGTGTGCACTCGCGAAAAAACCCAGCCGCCGATCAACCCGATGGCGGCACCGAAGGAAGCCAGCATCACCAGCTTGGAGGGCCTTTTCTTGGCTATTTCGCGGGGCAACTGCGAGGCGCGGGGGAGCTGCGACGAGCGCGGTAGCTGGGATTCGCGCGGCAACTGGCTGGGCCTGATGCTCGGCGGAAGCGGCGGCGGTTGCGTCGAGTGAGGGCCGGGCGCTATCGGCTCTTCACCGGCGTGCTCGACGAACCAGCGCGCGAGCTCACGCTTGAGCGGCCGCAGATCGTGACTGCGTGCGCCCAGATCGCGGGCCAGGGCGTGAAAGAGCGCGGCCTGAAGGGCGGCGTCCGAGACGCCCACCTCCGCCAACGCAGCTTGTGAATCGTACCCAACGCGGGGAGGCGCCTTGCCGACTAGCATCAGGTGCAGCAGAGCTGCTGCGGCCCAGCTGTCGTCCGGTTCCGAGGGGCCGTCTCCGAGCTCCCACTCGGGCTGACGGAACGCGGCGTCGTCGGCAGGCGCAGGCGCGACCACGAGCACCGGTTCGTCCCGGCCTTCCGGATTGAGCACGACATTTTCGGGGTGAACCGAGCCGTGAGCGCCGCCGGCCTCGTGTAGCGAAGACAGAGCATCTGCGACGCGGAGCGCTGAGCGCACGGCATCCACCGGCGCTTTGTGCCCGATCTTCGCTAGGCGTTGCGTCAGCCGCTCGCCCCCGACGGTCTCGGCTATGACCAGTTGCTTGCCTTCGAGCTCGATGACGGCAAGCACGTTCGCCAGGTGGGCGTGGCCCAGGTCCTTGGCCTTGCCGAGCAGCTTGGCAGTGGCCGGGCTCACCTCTAGGACGAGCACCGGCGCTTGACGATCGATGTCCGTCGCCGCGTAAGAGCCGGGGTCGCGGTCACCGCTCGATCGCTCATCGATGCGAAACCGCGAGCCGATGACCAGTCCGGATTCGAGTCCGGTACTCAGCGCTTCACTCACTTAAGCCCTAGTCTCCTGCCATTCGAAAAAAATTCGAGCGCCGCCTAATGTGCGCGTAGCGTCGCATCAAACGACCGTCTCCGTCCAGCCCGAGCCGGCGGCGCGCCGCGGGCGCCGGAGGGGCGACAGGAGACCTACAAGGGGGTCGGCCGCCCCGCCGGAGGAGCGAGCGAGTCGGTTTGAACGGCTCATCGAGCGGGGATGTCCTGATTAGCGCCTCACTGGAACCGCCTCGTTCTAGTCTGAGCTGCGAGACGCCATGAAGATTTTTGCAGGAACGAGCGGGTTTAGTTTTGCGACTTGGAAAGGCCGCTTTTATCCGGAAGGCCTGCCGGACGCGCAGATGTTGCGGTTCTATTCCGAGCGCTTGCCGACGGTGGAGATCAACAACAGTTTTTACCAAATGCCAAAGCCCCAAACAGTGGCTGCCTGGCGCGATGGAACGCCCGATTCATTTCTGTTCTCTGTAAAGGCGACCCGGCGCATCACCCATCAAAAAAAAATCACCGACGTCGGCGATGACGTTGCGGAGCTGTACCGGGTCGTGGATGTGCTCGGGCCCAAGCGCGGCGCGGTGCTCTTTCAACTGCCGCCGTTCTTGAAGAAGGATATCGGCGTGCTGGGCGCATTTCTCAATGTGCTGCCGGCAGGCTGTCGTGCCGCGCTCGAGTTCCGTCATCCGTCCTGGTTCGTGGACGATGTGTACGCGGCGCTCGCCGCATGCAACGTTGCACTCGTCGGAGGCGATCTAGACGAGGCGGAAAAGTCGCCGCCGCTCGTCGCTACCGCAGATTTTGGCTACTTGAGACTGCGACGGTTGGATTACGATCCGGCCAGCATCGCCGACTGGAGCATGCGCATCAGCGCGCAACGCTGGCAAGCCGTGTACACCTATTTCAAGCATGAGGTCCTCGGTCCAATGTTCGCCGAGGCGCTGCTCGCGCACGCTGACGGGCGAGAGATGGCAGATCTTTCCGCCGTCCGCGCTTCGATCGCCGCCCCCAAACCGAAGAGCACACGTTCGACCGGAAGCAGATCGAAGGCCGCTGACCCGCGAGCAACGGAGCCGCCGAACGCGAAGGCTGGCAGGGCATCGAGGGCGCCCGCCACACGTCCTGCGAAGACGGCTGCGCAGGCGAAGCCCGATGCCGCGACACCGGCCAAGCGCCGCAAGCCTTGAGAATTCAGGTGGCCGATGCCTTTTAGCTCCGTCATTTTTCTATTCGGGTTTCTGCCGACGTTTCTCGTCGTGTACGGGCTAGCGCCAAATCGGCACCGCAACGCGGTGGCCCTGGTAGCTAGTCTGTGCTTTTACGCATGGGCATCACCGACTTCTGGCGGCGCTGGCACATCTCGCTGTCCACGTGGCTCCGTGATTATCTGTACTTCCCGTTCGGCGGCAGCCGCGGCGGCGTGGCCAAGCGGATTCGAAACTTAATCGTCGTCTTTGTGGTGTGCGGCTTCTGGCACGGCGCCAACTGGACTTTTTTTTTGGCGTGGGGTCCCTACCACGGCTCGTGGTTAGTCATCGAGCGGACCCGCGCGTGGCCGCGCTCTATCCGGCGGTTGCCCGGCGCTTTCGCCGTGCTATTCACCTTCGTGCGGGTGATGCTCGGGTGGGTTCTGTTTCGCTCTGAGAATTTAGGGCAGGCCGCCGCGTATTCGGGCGCATGTTTCACTGGCATCCGCTGAACAGCCCGGACGTGCTGATCAGTTGGGGTGAGCTCCTGCCCAATCGCACGATATTTTACGGAGCGCTCGGCCTGGGCGGCTGCTTGCTCGCAGCCTGGCCGCGAGCCAACGCGTCGTTCGCATGGTGGATCGGAAAGCGAACTGACATCGCGCCGGCGCTCTTGGCCGATGGCGCGCGTTTCGCGTTTGCCTCTGGTGCGTTCGTGCTTTCTGTCGCCGCCCTAGTCAACTCGAGCTTCAATCCCTTCATCTATTTCCGATTTTGATGTCGGCGTGGGCGCGCAATGGTCGTCGACCTTCGGTGCCGCTGCACCGATCGATTCGGGAGCAAACGCGCTCGGCGCGCTGTAGGACGTAGATGGCCCGCCGGATTCGGATATTTTTGCTGGCCCTCCCGTTGGCTCTTACCTTGTCGCTGCTGCTCGATACGCCATTTCATGCGGTTTGGCGGGGGGAGCTGTGGGGAGTTTTCCGCTTGCAGGAGGTGCCTGCGCTAACGCTGTCTAGTGTTTGCGACGGCACGTTCCAGGCACGATTCCGGCTATCACGCCGTCGCTGTCGGTGCCGCTCGCGGGCAGGCCCCCGAATGCATGGGTCGTCGGGACGAGCTTCTCCGAGCATTTGGTCCGGCAGCTGATACAAGGCCGCGTCTTCGCCAATGTTCGTCGGCATTCCTACTATTGCCACGCGGACGTCGCGACGATCGACTGGGGGCGCGAGCTGGCTTCTTATCAGGTGGTCGTGTTTGAGCAGTGGCAGTGGTCTTTTCTCACCGTCAATCTGACCGAGTTTTTGGACGACTTGAGCGCGCACTCCCCTCGCTTCGCCGAGGCGCTGCGGAGCGTCGACAGCGCGCCCGACGCGGGTCCGATGCCGTGACCGGCTTCCCGCCGAGACGGGTGCGGAAGCGCCGCCGCGCCTGGACACAACGTTCTCGATTCGGGAGTGGGTTGGAGCTACGCTCGGACAATGTACGTCGTGATCGTCAACGTGAGCGTCAAGCCCGAGGCCGTGACGGCTTTCGTGGAGGCGACGAATAGTAACCTCGTCGGCACGCGCCAAGAGCCGCTGAACGTTCGGTTCGACTTGCTACAGAGGGAAGACGATCCGAATCGTTTCGTGATCTACGAGGTATACCAAGGGCAAGCCGGGTTCAGCGCGCATCAGCAGACCGCCCACTACTTGAAGTGGCGCGAAACTGTCGCGCCAATGATGAGCGAGCCGCGCGCAGCGCTAAAATGCGTGAGTGTGTTGCCCGAGCCGTGGCAATGAAGCCAGGCGCGTCGAGCGGCTTCGAATTTTCGCATCGTACACGCGTGGTGCTCGGCGCCGGTGTTTGGGCGCAATCTTGCGCTGAAGTTCAAGGCTTCGGCCGCAGGATCTTACTCGTGACCGGTGCCTCCTCGCTTTCGCGGCTCGGTTTAAACGACACGTTGGCCAGCGAAGCGCGACGGTTGGACCTCGAAGTCCACCGGTTTTCGGTTCCGCGCGAGCCCGACATCGAGCTCGCGGACCAAGCCGGAGCCCAGGCACGTTCGATGGGCGCAGAAGCAGTGCTGGCCATCGGAGGGGGTAGCGCGCTGGACGCGGCAAAAGCAGCTGCAGCGCTGGCGACCAATCCCGGGTCGGCGCGCGACTACTTGGAGGGGCTGCCCAGCGCGCCGCAGGCCCTCGCGAATGCACCGTTACCCGTCGTGTGCGTACCTACGACCGCGGGTACCGGCTCAGAGGTAACGAAGAATGCTGTGCTGCAGGTCACGGACCTGCAGGTCAAGCGCAGCATGCGCTCCGACCTGCTGTTCCCTCGAGCCGCGTTCATCGATCCCGCGCTTTCCGGAAGCGCACCGAAACACGTGCGAGCCGGCTCCGGTTTCGACGCACTGACGCATTTGTGCGAAGCATTCTGCTCACGCAACGCTTCGCCGGTGACCGACGCGCTTGCCCGCGATGGCATACCGCGCGCGGTGCGCGCCTTGCGAGCTCTAGCCGAGGGCGGAGCGGGCAACGCAGACGCGATCGATCTCGCAATCGCCGCGACGCTTGGCGGGATCTGTCTGGCGAACGCAGGGCTTGGCGCAGCCCATGGGTTGATAGCTCCGCTCGGCGGCTTGTATCCGAATATTCCGCACGGCAGCGGGCTGGCTTGCCTGCTCCCAGCGACCCTCTTGGTGAATGATGCAGCGACCGCTCGCGATCCAGTGGCGAGGCCGAGGCTGCACGAGCTTGCGCGCTTGATCTCCGGGCCATACGCGACCGTTACGAATACCGCTCGTGAGCTGTCGCAGCTGCGCGTGGCTCTAGAAATACCCGCGCTGTCATCTTACGCCCGCATCGACGTTGCGCGCGTCATCGCCAGCCCGAGCGGCAGCTTGAAGACCAACCCGGTCGAGCTCGGCGCGAGCGAGTTACGCTCGATCATGGAGCTGGCGCTCAGCGCCTAGAGAACATGGCTGCAAGACCGGCGATCTGTTGCTGCGCCCTAGCGTTCGCGAGCTTGGGCTGCAGCCGCACGCCAGAGCCACCGCCCCCGGGGAAAGCGGCGCTCATTGCCGCGCCCGCGCTGGCGCCGCGGCCCGCGAGCCTCGCCGATGCGCCGACCCTCTTAGCCGAGACCTCCCTTGTTCCCCCGGCCTCTTCGGTGCCGTCGAAGATCAAGCACGTCATCGTCGTCGCTATGGAAAATCACGACGCGGAAGAGATTTATCAGGATACGGAGAACGCGCCATACATTCACTCGCTCCTCGAAAAGTACGCACACGCGGACAACTTCGACGATGAGCTGCCGCTCGAAATCCCGAGTGAAGGCCACTACGTGTGGATGGAAGCGGGCACGCATCATTTCTCCGACGCGCTGTTCGACGATGACTCCCCGCCGTCACCTTCCGTCAGTACGGGTAGCACCAAGCATCTGGTGACGCAGATCAAAAACGCCAAGAACGCCACCAGTTGGATGTCGTACCAGGAAGGCATGAACGCCGAGTCCGGGGCCTGCCCCATTCATCGCTCGGGCTTTTATGTCCCGAAGCACAATCCGTTCATCTTCTTTCGCGATATCTCTGGCGATCCCCCGTCGGCAAACGCCGCTTACTGCGCCGCTCATCACAAGCCTTATTCCGCGCTCGAAGCCGATCTATCCGGTGAGCTGGCCAGTTACGTCTTCATTACGCCGGATGAATGTCACGACATGCACTCCGAACGAGGCTGTCCGGAAGAAAATCCCATTCGCACCGGCGACCGCTGGCTCAAAGCACAGCTTCCGCGCTTGATCGCCTACGCGGAAGGCCACGCGGCGGTCATTTTCATTACCTTCGACGAAGGCGGTTCGACGCCTACGCTGCCGTTCATTGCTATCGGTTCGATGGTGAAGCCGCACTACACTGGCACCGAACGTTACAACCACAGCTCGCAGCTGAAGTCCGTGGAGCTCATTCTCGGCTTACCCCTTTTGCCCACGGTGATCAGCGCAAACGATCTGTCCGACTTGTTCAAGCCGGGAGCGTACCCGTGACCATTCCTGTCAACCGATTCGCGGCGCACTTCAGCCTAGACCCGAGCGTCGTCTACTTGAATCACGGCGCCTTCGGCGCCTGCCCGCGGGTCGTGCAAGAGGCCCAGACGGCCCTGCGTGAGAGGCTGGAGCACAACCCGGTGCACTTTTTCATGCGCGAGCTCGAGGGGCTCCTGGACGAAACACGCGCGGTGCTAGGTCCGTTCATTGGCGCCAATCCGGACGACATCGGCTTCGTGCCGAACGCTACCGCGGGGGTGAATACGGTGCTGAGCTCGCTCGACTTTCACGCAGGCGCAGAGATCGTGATCAACGATCACACTTACCCGGCGTGCCGCAACGCAGTGCAATACTGGGCGGCGCGCCGTGGCCTGGAGGTTCGGGTCGCGACCATCCCCTTTCCGGTGCAAACCGCCGAGGAGCTGACACGCGCCATCCTCGCGGAGGTAACGCCGCGCACGGCGCTGGTCGTCATCGATCACGTCACGAGCCCGAGCGGCCTCATCATGCCGCTCGAGGCCTTGGTCGGCGGTCTCCGCGCACGCGGCATCGACGCGCTGATTGACGGCGCCCACGGGCCCGGCATGCTGACGCTAAATCTCGAGCAATTGGGCGCGGCGTACTACACTGGCAATCTACACAAGTGGTGCTGCGCGCCGAAAGGCGCCGCGTTCCTCTGGGTGCGTCGGGATCGGCAGGCACTCGTGCATCCCTTGATCATCAGTCACGGCTGGGCTGCGCCACGCACGGACCGCTCGCGCTTTTTGCTGGAATTTGATTGGCCAGGGACGCTCGACGCAAGCGCCATCCTCAGTGTCCCGCGCGCGCTGACGTTTTTGGGCAGTTTGTTCGAGGGCGGCTTTCCTGCGTTATACGCTGCCAACCATCAGCTCGCGATGAAGGGCCGCGACATCTTGTGCGCGGCTTTGGGGACCGCGCCGTCCGCACCGGACGCGCTCCTCGGCTCGCTCGCCGTGGCGCTATTCCCGGAGCACACTCCGCAAGCGCCCGCGCCGGACGCGCTCTACCGCGCTCTACTTGGGCGCGGCATCGAGGTTCCGATCGTCCCGTTGCCTGGCTATCCCTCCGGCTTCGTGCGCATCGCCGCGCAAGTTTATAACTCCGAGCGCGACTTTGCGCTGCTCGCTGATGCGCTGCGCGAAGAGTTGGGGCTCGCTTGATCGACCTTCATTCGGCGGCCATTCTTGGCTTCGACAGCAGCGGATAGCCGAGGGCCTCGCGCTGCGCGAGGTACGCCTCGGCAACAGTGCGGGCCAACGTTCGGACCCTCAGGATATACCGCTGTCGTTCGGTAACACTGATCGCACCGCGCGCGTCGAGCACGTTAAACGCGTGCGCCGCTTTGACGATGAAGTCATAAGACGGCAAGACCAGCTTCTTCAGCGGATCCGTGTCGCGCTCGAGGAGCCGTTTAGCCTCAGCTTCGTTCTTGTCGAAGGCGGCGAAGTGCGCCGCTGCGTCAGCCTCTTCGAAGTTGTACGTGGACCACTCCCACTCCGCGCGCTTGTATAGCTCCCCAAACGAGACCTGCGCATTGTACTTGAGGTCGTACATCGTATCGACGTCCTGCAAGTACATCGCGATTCGACCGAGACCGTAGGTGAGCTCACCACTCACGGGCTTGCAGTCGAACCCGCCGGCTTGTTGAAAGTACGTAAACTGACTGATCTCGAGGCCGTCCAACCAGACTTGCCACCCCAAGCCCCATGCGCCCAGGGTTGGGCTTTCCCAATCGTCTTCAATGAAGCGCACGTCATGGTCCAGCGGCTTGGTGCCGATCGCGGCCAAAGACTCCAAGTAGAGGTCCTGGATGTTGATCGGGCTGGGCTTCAGAATCACCTGGAACTGATCGAACTGTTGCAGACGGTTCGGGTTGTCACCGTAGCGGCCGTCCGTCGGGCGGCGCGAGGGTTCGACGTAGGCCGCGCTCCAAGGCTCGGGGCCAAGCGCCCGCAGGAAGGTCGCCGGATTGTAAGTCCCGGCGCCAACTTCTGAATTGTACGGCTGAACGATGAGGCAGCCACGCTCCGCCCAGAAGCGTTGCAGCGTCAGAATGATGTCCTGAAAGTACATGGCGAGCTCAGGTTACATGCTCACGAAGCCGCTGCAAGCAGGGGCGTGCGCGTGCCAACGGCTCGTGCGCGTGCACGTTTCGTCGCTCGTATTGTAGTCCTTGCGTTCTCGCATGTTCCCTGCTCCAACGCCGGCATGCGTAGTGGTCGGTGGCGGATGTTTTTAGCGAGACAGCCCGTGGGCTCGGCCCTGGCGTGGGCGATCACTACTGTGCTGCTGTTCTATCGACTGCCGTATGGGACGAGCTACGGGGACGAGTCTTATTACAATGCGATACCGTATGCCTTCGCCATAGGGAATAAGCCGTATGTCGACGAGCTAGGGGTCTTTCAAAACGCCGGCATCTTGTTGTCGCCTTTTTATAAGTTGTACATCGCAATCAATGGGTCCGGAGATGGCCTGGTGCTGTTCAACCGCTACCTCTATTTCAGCTACGTCCTCGGGTGCTCGGTCGCGGCGATGCTTCTCGTCAGGCGCGTCGCGGGCCTGGGCACGGCGTTCTGCGTGGCTGCATTGGTCACCGGCTTCTCTTACTTCAACCTCTTCGCGATCAGCTACAACACCTGCGGCGCATTGGGCTTCTTTTGTGGAACGTTGTTTACGGCAAGCGCGCTCCTGAAGCCGCGCCCGGGCTGGGCGCTGTTTGCCGCGAGCCTGTTTTTTCTCTCGGCTATGTTCGGCTACCCGGGGCTCATGCCGGTGGTTGCCTTGTATTTCTTGATCGTCGCGGGGTTCTTGTACAGTCAGACTCCGCGTGCGACGTTCATCAATGGCGCGTTCGGGCTCGGAGCGGGCGCGGCCCTGGCCGTGCTGACTGTCGTTGCGCTCGCCTTGAGGATCGGGCGAGAGGACATCGCGCGCTTGCTCGCGTTTTCTAGGGGCATGGGTTACGGCACGCAAGGCGTACTTCAACGGCTGAACGTCTTTGGCATGATCTTTCATGCTTGGAATTGGATCATTTTCGCGTACTTGGCCTTGTTCCTGGCCGTGCCGCTCGCGTGCCTGTTCCTGAAGCGCACCGTCTGGCTGTGCGTGGTGGCGGTTGTCGCTGCGTTGGTCTTCGCATTTTGTTATGCGCAAGGCCTGAAAATATTTTTGCCTTCGGGCGGAGCGATTTGCATGACCGCACTTCCCGTGCTCGCCCCGCTGTGCGTCGCACTCAATAAAGGTTGGAAGTATGGCCGCCTGATGTTGGTCTTGGTTTGGCTGCCGTCGTTCGTGTCCATGGTGACGCTGACCTACACGAGCTCGAATCAATTTTATGCAGCCTATTTGGGCGCCTTGGGCAGCACGCTGGCGGGGTTGGTCAGTTTTGCGGCATACCTTTCGAAGCTCGGCGAGCGCTCACCAGAGTTACGTGTGGGGTATCGCGTCGTCTTCGCGTCGCTCTTCTTGTCCTTGCTGGCTATTCAAGATCGCGCACTCTATGCGAGCGTTTACGGGGAGGAAAGCCGCATCCCCATGCTCGACACGCGCGTGCATTCCGGCCCAATGCGCGGCGCGCAGACCAGCCGTGACATTGCCATTTTTCTCGAGTCAATCGACAGGGATCTGAAGGCCGTGGAGCGCTCGCAGCCTCGCGCCAAGACCCTGACGATCTTCGACGACTTTTCGGCGGGTTACATGTCGACGCGGCTCAAGCCGCGGACCTTCAGCAACTGGATTTTGTGGGGCTTTCTTCCCGCAAGCTACGCTCGAGAGATCGCAGAAGCTACGTTTGGTAGCCCCGCGCAGCTGCCAGACATTCTGGTGACCGTGCACCCCAATCCGATCGGGCGTCCGTACTGGACGAAATACGTGCGCGGACACTACCGACCGCTCATTCGGCGCCCAGAGCTCGACTACGTGATCCTCAAAAAGATCAACCGGCGCCCGGCGTCCAAGCGCGCCGGGGCGTGAAGCCAGCCGCGTCGCGCCGATTTAGCGCGCGCATACCGGCAACGCGCCTCATCCCGAGGCGTGCCGATCAACTCAGTGGGAAGGTACCTCGGTGGCGGTCCTTTCGCCGGCACCTTCTGAACTCGTGTTGATGCGCATGCCGTAAAATGAACGCCACACGAAGAACAGCATTCCGAGGCCGAAGAGTACGGACAGGATCGCGCTGGTTTGACGCTCCAGTTGGATTGCGAGTTCAACTGCCAATAGCCCGAACAGGGTGGTGAATTTGATGATCGGGTTCATGGCTACAGAGGACGTGTCTTTGAAAGGGTCGCCCACCGTATCGCCGACCACAGCGGCGTTATGGAGGTCGGTGCCACGCTCCTTCAGCTCGACCTCGACAATCTTCTTCGCGTTGTCCCACGCGCCGCCGGCGTTTGCCAAAAATAGGGCTTGAAAGAGCCCAAACAGCGCCAGTGAGATCAAATAACCGATGAACAAAAACGGGTCCATGCACGCAAAGCAGAGCGTGGCGCAAAACACGGTCATAAAGATGTTGACCATGCCGCGCTGGGCGTAGCGAGTGCAAATCTCGACCACCTTTTTGCTGTCTTCGATCGACGCGGCCTGCGCGTTGTCGAGCTTCATGTTTTTCTTGATGAACTCCACCGCCTGGTACGCGCCGGCGACGACGGCTTGCGTGGATGCACCGGTGAACCAGAAGATGATTCCGCCGCCCGAGACCAGGCCCAGCAGGAAGGGCGCGTGTAAAATGCTCAGCTTTTCCACGTTCTTGGTCAGCCCATCGGTGAGAAGGACGACAATCGAGAAGATCATCGTCGTAGCGCCCACGACCGCGGTGCCGATCAGCACGGGCTTAGCGGTGGCTTTGAAGGTGTTGCCTGCGCCGTCGTTCTCTTCCAGCAGCTCTTTGGCGCGCTGGAAATCCAACTTGAAACCGTGTTCCCTTTGGACCTCTGCCTCCACTCCTGCGATTTCGGTAATCAGGGACAGCTCGAACACCGACTGTGCGTTGTCTGTCACGGGACCGTAGGAATCGACCGCGATGGTCACGGGGCCCATGCCCAAGAAGCCGAAGGCGACTAGGCCAAAGGCGAATACCGCCGGCGCCAGCATCAGGTCGGCGAGGCCCATCATACTGAAAAAGTAGGCCAGGCCCATCAGCGCCGTCACGACGATGCCCATCCAGAAAGCGCTGTAATTCCCAGCAGTCAGTCCGGATAGGATGTTGAGGGAAGCGCCACCCGCGCGGGACGAAATCACGACCTCCTTCACGTGCGCCGATTCGGTCGACGTAAAGACTTTGATCAGCTCGGGGATGACCGCTCCCGCCAGCGTGCCGCAGCTGATGATCAGCGACAGAACCCACCACAGCTTACCGTTGCCAAGGTCGGCGATCATCGCGCGCGACACCACGAACGTGAGGCCGATCGACAAGAGAGAGGTGAGCCAGACCAGCCAAGTGAGCGGGTGCTCGAAGTTGATCTTTTTGGCATCACCGATCATCGCCTTTTGGATGGCCTCGTTGACGAAGTACGAGATCACGCTCGCAACCACCATCATGATGCGCATGGCGAAGATCCAAACCAGGAGTCGTACTTGGGTCGGCGGCTCGTGAACGGCGAGTAAGATGAACGAGATCAATGCGACGCCGGTGACGCCGTAGGTCTCGAACCCATCCGCGCTGGGGCCGACTGAATCGCCCGCGTTGTCACCGGTGCAATCGGCGATTACCCCCGGATTTCGCGCGTCATCTTCCTTGACGTTGAACACGATTTTCATCAAATCGGAGCCAATATCCGCGATCTTCGTGAAGATGCCGCCCGCGATGCGCAGCGCGGATGCACCCAGCGATTCACCAATCGCAAAACCAATGAAGCATGGCCCGGCGTAATTGCGCGGCACGAACAGCAAGATCATGAGCATTAACAAGAGCTCTACGCTGATCAGCAGCATGCCGATGCTCATGCCCGCCTTGAGCGGAATCGCGTACACGGCGTAGGGCGACCCGCGGAGGCTGGCGAATGCGGTCCGGGAATTGGCGTAGGTGTTGATCCGAATCCCGAACCAAGCGACGCCGTAGCTGCCTAAAATGCCGACCACGCTGAAGCCCAGGATCATCGCCACCTTGGGCACGGGCATCCGCTGCAACACGCCGAAGTAGAGGATGATGATCGCGCCGATCAACACCTCCAGCATCATGATGAACTTACCCTGTGTGAAGAGGTACGTCTTGCAGGTCTCCCAGATGATCTGCGAGACATCGCTCATCGACTTGTGCACCGGCAGCTTCTTCACCTGATATAAAGTGATGATGCCGAACACCAAACCGAGTGCCGCGACAATCATGCCTAGCATCAGCAGCGAGCTGCCCTGCATGCCCAGCACCTGAACACTGCCCAAATCCGGCAGGATCAAGTCGGCTTCGCCGCCGTGACGGGGCTCGGCCCCTCGGGCGAGGGCGACCGAAGGCGATGAGAGCAGGGCCGAGCCGGAAAGGCAGGCCAGGAACAACGAGACAAAAGCTCCGGATCGACGGTGCAAGGTTGGCTCCTCGGTTCTGCGTGAATCCCTTTTAGACCCAGCGCGACGCGGCGACGAATGCAGCGCGCCTACCGCTATTAGCACGCGCGCTCAGCGCCGCTCAAGACGCGTCGCCCCCGCCCGTCAGCGTGTTTTCTAGGCTGGGCAAAGATTTGCGGCGCGACCAAGTCTTCTCGTCAGCGGCCTGACAATGCTGCCCCGATGCCAGCGCGTAAGCCGCCGTCAAAGCTCGATTTGAGCGCCAATCTCCATCACGCGATCGGGAGGAATATTGAAGAACTTGGTCGCTGGCTGCGCATTCCGCGACATGAATGCAAACAGGCTCACTCGCCAGCGCGCCATTCCGGGCCGGCGCGTTGCCACCAGGTTCTCGCGCCCGAGAAAGAATGTCGTGTGCTCCACGGTGTGGATTAATCCCGACGAGATCAGCAGCGCGGGGGCGTCCGGTTGCTCCATGAATCCGTAACGCCCGACGATGCGGCAAAAGCCGTGGTCTAGTTTCTCTAGCTTAAAGCGCTCTTCTTCGGCGATGCGCGCGGTGTCGTCCGTGACGATCGTGAGTAGCACGATGTTCTGATGCAGAACGCGGTTATGCAGAAAATTGTGTAAGAGCGCCGGTGGCGTTCCGTCGCGTGCACCGGTCATGAAAACCGCGGTGCCGGGGACCCGCGCCGGCAGCTCGACCGCGATCACATCGTAAAAGTCGGAGAGCGGCAGGAGCTGCTCTCGAAACCGCTCCGAGAGAATTTCGCGCCCGCGCTTCCAAGTCACCATGATCGCAAAAATAACGGCGCCGATGGCGAGTGGCACCCAACCGCCGTGCTCGATCTTCACCACGTTCGCGCTGACGAAGAACATCTCCGGAATGAAGAAGACGAGCGTGAGTGGGATGGCCTTGTGATACCCCCAACCCCAACCGTAACGCACGAGGTAGAATGCGAGCACCGTAGTGATGATCATGGTCAGCGTCACGGCGATGCCGTACGCAGCAGCGAGCGCAGGCGACGAGCGGAACCCGAGCACCAGGCCGATGGCGGCCATCATCAACACGTAATTGACGCTCGGAATGTAGATTTGGCCCCGCTCGTGAGCTGAAGTATGGCGAATGGAAAACCGAGGCAAAAAGCCGAGCATCGTCGCCTGGCTGGTTAGGGAGTAAACCCCAGAGATGAGTGCCTGGGAGGCGATCACGGTCGCGCACGTCGACAACAAGACGACCGGGTACAGCGCCCACGGCGGCACCATGCGAAAGAATGGATTCTCAATGGTTTCGGGGTGTTCAATCAACAGCGCGCCTTGCCCGAAGTAGTTCATCAAGAGCGCCGGAAAGACGATGGCGAACCAAGCCAGGCGGATCGGTGCCCGCCCAAAATGTCCGAGGTCCGCGTACAGGGCCTCACCGCCGGTGACGGCCAAGAACACTCCACCCAAAACCAGCAGCCCGCGCTGGCCGTGGCTGGCCAAGAAATAGACGCCGTGCCAAGGGCTGATGGCTCGCAGCACTGCCGGGTAATGCACGATGTGGCTGACGCCCAGCAGCGCGATGGTGCCGAACCAAAGAAACGTGACCGGACCAAAAATCGCGCCGATCCCCCCGGTGCCGCGCTTCTGTACCACGAACAGGCCGACCAAAATCGCAATCGTGATGGGCACGATGAACGGCTCGAGACGGGGCGCGGCGATCTCGAGCCCTTCCACCGCGCTCAAGACGGAGATCGCCGGCGTGATCATGCCGTCGCCGTACAGCAGCGCGGAGCCGAACACGCCCAGAAAGATCAGCGGCAAATAACTACGCGATTTGCGCATGTTCGAGCTGGACAGCGCCATCAGCGCCAAAATGCCGCCCTCGCCCTTGTTGTCTGCGCGCAGCACGTACGCGATGTACTTGAGCGACACCATGATGATCAGAGACCACGAGATGAGCGACAGGACGCCCAGAATATTCTCGTGCGTCGTCTCCATGCCCCCGGCGAAGCACTCGCGCACCGAATAGAGCGGGCTGGTTCCAATGTCTCCGTACACCACGCCGAGCGCGCCGAACGCCAGCTTTACCAGGCGGCGGTTGCCGCTGCCGTGCCCGTGACTAGCGCTGGCTGGAAGGGTGTGGTTCGGGCGGGATGGCGCGACTACGGTGCTCGGAGCGGTCACGGGTTCGGACATCGACGAGCGCACGCTACCGCAAATTTACGCCGCGTGTACGGGCCAGCCCCGGAGTAAAACGCCGTGAATGCGCCGCGCCTGTTCAACCTAAGTGGAAGCACGGAGGCGGCCACGACTCCGAGGCTCGAAGCTCGCGGCTTCTGTCATCGGCACTCCCGAGTTGAACGCGGCTGACGCCGCTTTTGTAGCAGACCCACAGCGTGCGAATCAACGAGTGTGCCAGTTTCGAACGGCGGCAGGCCCCTTTGCCCGAGTCAACCTTTGCTGCTCTTCTTTTTGACGTCGGACTTCGGTGCCGTCTTCTTGGGTGGTCGGAGCGGCGTCTTTTCGCCATCTTTGCCGCTGGCGGCGGTCGCCGACAAACTCTTCTTCAACGCCTCGAACAGGTCGATGATCTGTGCCTTGGGCGCCTCCGGTGCGACGGTGATCTCTTTGCCTTCGACCTTTTGCTGAACGGCGGCCGTCACTCGCTCGCTGTAAGAATCGCTGTACTTGTCCGGCTCGAAGCCCTCGCTGGACAGCTGTTCGATCAGCTTTTCCGCCAAGTCGTGCTCCTTGTCGCTGAACTTGAAGGTGGCACCGGTGTCGATCTCGTCGAACGCGCGCACCTCCGTGGCGTAGTACAACTGGTGGAGAATGATCCCGTCCTTACCGTAGGGACGAATCAAGACCAGCTGCTCTTTACCGCGGCTCGCCCAACGCCCAACCGCCACCATGTCCTTTTTCGTCATCGATTCGGAGAGCAAGCGATACGCTTTGTCGCCGCCCTTGTCGGGACCCAAATAGTACGTTTTCTCGACAGAGACGAAGTCGACGCTAGCGATTGGAACGAATTCGGCGATATCGATACTGTTGCTGTGCTCGGCCTCGAGGGCCTTCAGCTCGTCTTCGTTGAAGGTCACGTATTGGCCGCGGGCGTACTCGTAGCCCTTCATCATGTCGCCGCGTTCGACGACCTCGTTGTTGTCGGTCGGGCAGATGTATTGCTGCTTCACCCGGCCGCCGCACTTCTTGTGCAACATATTGAAGCTTGCCTGTTCCGAGGACGCCGCCGTATAAAATTTCACGGGGATCGACACCAGACCAAACGAGATAGTGCCCGAGGACGTAGCGCGCGCAGCCATGAGCGACATGCTAACGCGCGCGCGTAGACAATGAGAAAACTTCGGCGAAATCGCCCAGAAGCTGAACACAGGCGCAGCGCTCACCCGCGCCCCTTTTACGCATCAAACTTTTCCCGTAAACGCCCACTGTGACTGCGACGGTCGAAGCCCGGCGGCGCACTGTAGCGTTGCGTCGACACGCCTACCAATGGGGTTGGGTACGCTCTAGTGCGACCCGAAGCGACCTCGCTGATAACACTCGGTAACAGTCTGGCGCGCTCACGCGAGCTTCGGCTGCGGCAGCGCGCCAGAACAGTCCTCCATCATTCGTCGTGAAATTGTGGCTCAGGCGCATGTTCGGCAGAATTTCGAGACGCGTTCATAGCGTGCCGTGCTTCACTGTTGAGGCTCTGCAATTCGATCACTTCTCAGCCCGGCGTGTGGTGCGTCGACAGGGGAACCGCGTCATGGCTTCGGTCGAGTCGGTCGCTGATGTGTCGCGCCCGTCGCGTGTGGGTCATTGATGTCGGGCCTGCGCGTCGAGCGTTTGGCGAGTCCACGGGCGTTGGCGAGCCTGGCCGGCGATTGTCAGCGGCTAGCCGCCAGTATGCAGCCGCGCGTGCCCTTCGCGACCAACGCGTGGCTCGAGCTTTGGTGGCGGCACTACCGGGAGCAGCGAACGCTGGTTAGCGATCAGTTCTACGTGCACGCGGTCCGGAACGGCCGGGGCGAGGTCGTAGCGGTCGTGCCCTTGATGCTGACGGAGCGCCCGGCGACTGGTCCGTTGCGCGTGCGCAGTGTGACGTTCTTCGGCAGCGACAAGAACGTGACTGAGCTCCGCGGCCTGATTTGTGCGCCCGAGGACGAAGCCGCGGTCACGCGCGCGGTGCTGAGCCACTTTGCCGAGCGTAACGAGTCCTGGGATTGGTTCAGTTGGCACGGCGTGCGACGCGGCTCCGACGCCTACGCGATCCTGAGCGGCACCGAAAACTTCTCGTGGCGTCGCGAGACGACCGACTACGTCCTGCAACTGCCGAGTACCTGGGAAGAATTTCGCGCCAGCCGCTCGCGAAACATCAAAGAATCTCTGCGCAAGTGTTACAATTCACTCAGGCGAGCAGGCCACCGGTTCGAGTTTCGCGTCGCGGCCGAATCAGCCGAGCTGAGCGCCGCCATGGAGCGCTTTTTCCGCCTGCACAAGCGGCGCGCCGAGGCCCCGCATTTGGTCCGCCACGAGGACGTTTTTGCGACTCCGCGCGCTCGTCGTTTGCTCCTAGACTTGGCCGCGCGCACGGATGACAGCACGCAGCTGCGTGTCTTCGAGCTGTCGGTCGGGGGAACGGTCGTGGCGTCGAGGTTGGGCTTTTTGCTCGGGGACGAGCTTTATTTGTACTTTTCCGGGTACGAGCCGGCATGGGGCACGTTCAGCGTCATGACGACGACGGTCGCCGAGGCGATCCGCTGGGCGATCGAGCATCGGTTCCGGGTCGTGAATTTGTCACCGGGCACCGACGTCTCGAAGACGCGCTGGGGCGCGTCGGCCACCACGACCTGCGAAGGCGTGCTCCTAGCGCCGACTCGTCGCGGGCGCGTCGCTTTCGACTTGGTCAACGGACTCCACGAGCGTAGCGGCCCGGGCACGTTGCTCGGCAGAGTCGTGAACGTTGCCCGGCGCGGCGGCTAGCGCCTTCGGCGGTCGATTCACAGTGCTAGTTTGCGAAACGTCCGATGCGCCCCAGGTCGACCTCGGGCACTCGAGCTATGCTTTCCTTCGGTGAGCGCTTGAAGAAGACGGTAGCCAAACCTGCGCTGAGCGCGCCCGAGACGAGCTTGGACGCCTTGAGTCGCTACCGCGAAAAGCGCGACCCGCTCACCACTAATGAGCCCTTCGGGCCGGAGCACCGGGCCGTCGCGCGTGAGACGCGGACGGGGCGCTTCGTCGTTCACCTACACGACGCCACGCGACCGCACTACGACGTTCGGTTGCAAGTCGGCGGCACACTCAAGAGCTTTGCGGTGCCGCGTGGCCCAAGCCTACGAGCGGGTGACAAGAAGCTCGCCGTCTTGACCGAGGATCATCCGCTCGAATACTTGGAGTTCGAGGAGGTCATCCCCGCCGGAAACTATGGCGCGGGCGCGATGATCGTATGGGACGTCGGCCGCGTCCGCTACTTGGAGACCACCGCCGAGCGTGGCCTCGAGCTCGGCAAGCTCGATTTCGAGCTGGACGGTTTCAAACTGCACGGGCGGTTCGCGCTGGTCGCCACGGGCAGACGCAAGGCTGCGGGCCCCCACGACAAACAAGCGAATGAGTGGCTCCTGATCAAAAAGCCGGACGCCATCGCGCATCCGCCCGGAGATGTCTTGATCGAGCAACCACAGAGCGTCATGTCCGGTCTGACGGTGCTCGAGCTAGCGCAGCGTGAACGCGTGGTGCGTGAGCTGGAAACGGAGGCCGAGGCGCTCGGCGCTCTACGCGGCCCGGTCGAAGTCAGCGGAGCGACGCCCATGCTGTGCGCGGTCACCGGGGCAGAGCTCGCCGATCCGAGTCGGATTTACGAGCTGAAGCTCGATGGCGTCCGAATCATCGCCGACAAACGCGCCCGGGCCGTGGCCTTGCGCTACCGAAACGGGCGGGCGGCTAGCTCGAGCTACCCGGAGATCGCGCGGGCCGTGGCGTTGCTTGCTCCCGCGCGTGTGGTCCTAGATGGGGAAGTCGTCGCCTTCGACGCGCAGGGCAGACCCAGCTTTCAGCGCATCGCCCCGCGCATTCACGCAGACCGGCCGCTCGACGTGCGCGCCGCCATGAGCGAAGTTCCAGTGAGCTATCTGGTCTTCGATTTTCTGGCGCTCAATGACCTCGATCTGCGGCCGTTGCCGCTCAGCGCTCGCAAGCGACTCTTGATGCAGCTGATCCGAGGTCGTGGCTACGTGCGCGCGCTCGATCATCTCGAAGGCGATGGCCGGGCGCTGTTCGATTTGTGCCGCACGCAGCGCTTGGAAGGCGTCGTCGCGAAACGCGCGATGGCGCCGTATCGCCATGGCCCGCGCCGAACCGACGATTGGGTCAAGCTCAAGACGGAGCGAGACGACGATTTCATCGTCATTGGTTATATGCCCGGCAAGGGCACGCGCGGCCCGCTGGGGGCGCTGTGTGTCGCGAGCTATGCGGGCGAGCGTTTGGTGTATCGGGGGCGCGTCGGCAGTGGGCTCGATGCCGGCACCCTGGGCACGCTCGAGCCGGCGCTCGACGCGCGTCGCGTGGCGCGATTCCCCGCCGCGGGGTCGGCGCCCGAGGACGCAAAGGGCGCGGCGTGGGTGCGCCCGGAGCTGGTCGTAAGCGTGCGTTTTTTGGGCTTTACCGAAGGCGAACCGCGCCTTCGCGCGCCGGTCTTCCGTGGCCTGCGCCCCGACATTGCACTGCGCGATTGTCGCGCCGCGCCTCCGAGTGAGACTCTGGACCAGCACGTCCCAACGGAAGTGTTGACGTCCGGCGTGGCGGAGACGCCGGTGGGCGTCGCGCCGCGCGTTGCCGTCAGCAATGCGGGTAAGGTGTTCTGGCCCGAGGAAGGGTTCACGAAGGGCGATCTATGCGCATACTACGCGTCTATTGCCCCGGTGATGCTGCCGTTTTTGCGTGAGCGCCCGGTGGTCCTCGTGCGTTATCCGGACGGCGTCGCCGGCAAGAACTTCTATCAATGGAACGTGCCGAGCGGCACACCGGATTGGGTTGAACGTATCGAGACGTTGGACGAGGACGACCCCGGCGCTGGAACGAAGACGCTCTTCATCATCGATAGCGCGGACGCTCTCGTCTACATCGCAAATCTGGGCTGCATCCCGCTCCACGTGCTGGCCGCCCGCCGTGGCTCGCTCGATCACTGCGATTTTCTCACCGTCGACTTCGACATTGGCGAGCGCCCTTTTGCCGAAGCCGTGCGTCTAGCCTTGGATTTACGCGTAGTCTTGGAAGACGTCGGCTTGGTTGGCTATCCGAAAACGTCGGGCCAAAAGGGGCTTCACGTGCTCCTGCCCCTGGGCCCCGGTGTCAGCTTCGACACCGCCAAACTACTCGTCGAGCTGCTTGGACGCTTGATCACCGACAAGAACCCGACCATCGCCACGATGGAACGGCGGGTGGGTCAGCGAGGCCCGCGCGTGTACGTCGACACGGGGCAGACCGGGCCGTCGCGGACGATCGTGGCTCCTTACTCGGTGCGGGCCCACCGCGGTGCCACCGTTTCCGCGCCCATCACCTGGCAAGAGCTTCACGTCGCGCTCGATACCACACGCTTCAGCATGCTCACGATGCCCGGCCGTGTGCAGGAGGTGGGCGACCCATTCGCTGACTTCATGAACGAGCGTCCGGACATTGAACGCGCCATCGCCGCGTTATCCAGACACGTTTAGACCTCACGCGCCGTTTAGAGCAGGCATTGCTCCAGTAGGTCTGCGTTCGGCGCGCCCATCGCGCAGTCGAATTCACGTCGGGAGACGCGCTCGCTGCAAGCTCGGAATTCTGGGTCGTCTTTGGCCTTGTCGCGGGCCAGACTTTGTAGCTTGTGTAACTCCGCCGCATTGGTACCGGGCCGGTCAGATTGAACGAGGAGCTCAACGTAGTGGTCGAGCAGCGCGTCGCATTCGGGCCGTGACGGCGGCTTTCCGCAGGCGCTCACGGCCAGCGCGCAGCAGGCAAGGCCCGCCGCTCGACCGCACCGAATTGAGGTCATCGAAAGCAGTCGTCGATGATTTGCTGCGAGGTCTGGGCCGACCGGACGCATTGCATGGCCCGCTCAGTGATGCGCTTACCGACGCAATCTTTGAGCGTGTTGCTGGCGAGCGCTTTTTTTGTCTCGTCTACCTGCGCCCCAACCGCCTTCGGGTCATTCGTTCCGCGGCTCTTCTCGAGCTCCAAGGTCGCGATCCGCTCGACGATTTCCTGGCACTCCTTGTCCGAGGCCGGGTGCCCACAACCCACTGAAAAGGCAAGGCCAGGAAGATAGAGCAGCCAACGAAGCGAACGCATGAGTGCGGTGGCTTTGTGCCCGCTTCCAGCGCGCAGGGCAACTGTGGATTTTTTGCCGGGACAGCTCTTGGCGGCGAGCATAAAGGCGGGCCTCGAGAGAGCGAGCTCGCCGAAATCTGGACGTGTGTGCAGGTGCTGCTAAAGTTCGTTTGGATGCCTCGGACACCCGCGAGCAGCGCCCTGCGGCCGTCTCCGGAACTCCTCCTTCGGAAGGCGACGCTCGCGCGCAGCTCAGGCACCCGAGCCAAATATGCCGAGCGCGGGCTGGCGTTCAGTGCGGGCGTGGATCGCACCACGCGCGCGCTACTCCTCCGTCAGCTCTACCTGTCACACATGGAGGCGCGACGGTTCGAGGACGCGTTGTCGGCGGCGCAGCAAATGGTGCTGGCGGACATCATGCCGGACGTCGCCCGTCAAGACGCGGCCCGCGCCTGTCTCGGCCTGGGCGATAGAGAGCACGCGGTCGCACACCTGCGTCTGGCCAGCCGCGTCAGCCCTCCTGCGAGGCGCGCCTTCCACCTGTGGACCCTGGGTAGCGTGCTTTATCTAATGGGCCATCACCGGGAGGCGGCCGGCGCGTTGCAGCGCGCGGCGCGCTGGGGGACCACGGAGAAGCCGCTCTATCTCGCACAAGCGGCGTTGGCACGCCGGGCTGCGGGCGAACCCAGCCTGGAGCTGGCTGCCCTGCGCGAGCGCTTGTCGGACGCTCCGTGCGGTCAGGGCTACGGGCAGTTCGTGCTCGGTGAGCTCGCGTACGTGGAGGGGGACGTCGTCGCGGCGCGCCAATACTTACGGCTGTTCGTGAAGCGCACCACCAGCGGCCGCGTGGCGTTGGAAGTGGCCTTGTCGGGGGAGATCGCCCACGCTCGGCGGCTCATCAGGGCCATGCGGACGCGGTCGCGCGGCGCGGCCTGATGCTACATTAGCCCACCTGTTTTGAAACTCCCGCCCGCCTCCGCAGGTACAGAGATCGTGAAGCCATCCCGTCACGCTCAAATTTATTTTACTGGCTCATTCGCGCTGCTGGCGCTCTTGGCCCCGGCCCTAGCACACGCTTCGCCGCTGTTGCCGGAGGGCAGCGACGCCTTCACGCGCGCGGTGGAAAAGGGGCCTTTTTATGCCGCGTTGGCTGCGCTTGCCGGCGGCTTCGTGGTCAGCCTCACGCCCTGCGTCTATCCCATGGTGGCCGTCACGGTTAGCGTCTTCGGTGCTTCCAAGGCGAAGAGCCGCTGGGCCGGCGCCGCGCTGTCGGCCGCCTTCGTCGCCGGCATCATCGCCATGCTCGTGCCGCTCGGCGTCAGCGCTGGGATGAGCGGCGCTATCTTTGGTTCGCTGCTGCAGAGCCGCGTGGTCGTGCTCGGCATCGCCGCGCTCTTCTTGCTGCTGTCCAGCGCCATGTTCGGTGCCTTCGAGTTCGCCTTGCCGGCGGCCCTCACCAATCGCCTCGCGGTGATGGGCGGCATCGGATACAAGGGGGCGTTTCTTCTGGGCATGGGCTGTGCGCTCATTGCCACCCCCTGCACGGGTCCAGTGCTGACCGGCATTCTGGCTTTCATTGCCAAAACGCGTAGCCCAGGGCTCGGCGCGGGCGCCATGGCAGCATTTGGTCTTGGCCTCGGGGTGCCCTTCTTTGCGGTCGGCGCGTTCGCCATCCAGCTGCCCAAGAGCGGCGCGTGGATGGTTCATGTGAAGTCCATTTTGGGTATCGCACTCGTGGTGTTCGCGCTCCACTTCATGAGCTCGGCGTTTCCGGTGTTGACGCGCTTTGCGCATCCTTCACTGCTGTTCTTTGCCTTGATGGCCGGGGCGGTCGCGCTTGGCACGGTGCTGGGAGCCGTGCATCGCGAATTTGGCGAGCCCGGCACGGCCGTCAAATTCGGCAAAGCATTCGGCATCGTGCTCGTCAGCTTTGGCCTGTTCATGGCCATCGAAGGCGCCATCAAGCCGAGGGATGTCGTCACTTGGGAGCACCGCGTGGAGGTCGCGCGCGGTCGCGCGGCTCGTGAGAATCGCCCCATGTTGGTCGATTTCGGCGCCGCGTGGTGCGCCGCCTGCAAAGAGCTGGATAAAGTCACGTTTTCGTCGCCCGGCGTGGCCTCCGAAATGAGCCGCTTCGTCAACGTCCGCGTCGACGCGACCAATGACGACGATCCGCAGGTCTCGGCGACGTTGGCCTCCTTCAAAGTGCTTGGCCTGCCAACGGTCGTGCTCTTCGACTCGCATGGCAAGGAAGCCGCTCGCTATAATGATTTCGTGCCGCCGGAGCGATTTTTGCCGGCGATCCGCGCCATCGAATAGCGGGCAATGTCGCTCGCGCCTAGGGTTCGAAATCGCGTGGCGCGGGCTGCGCCTTGGTCGTCTTTCGGGAGCCCTGAGCCGGAGCAGCGCCCTCGGCGGGTGCGGTTCCCGGCGGCGCATGTTGTTGTGCTTTGGCCGAGGCAGGGCGCGGCCTGGCGGGCTTTTTTGCGCTCGCGTCCGGCACGGTCGTCGGTGGGGCCTCTGACGGAGGCGTCGCGAGCGATCCGTCGTCCGTATCGACGGCCTGCGCCACGCGGCTGAGTAACCCATCGCTTTCGGCGCGCACAGAGGTCGCTCTGATCTTCATCAGCGCGATCAGCTCGTGCCCATCCGCCAGGTTTTGCTGTACTTCGCGGCCTTTGCCGGCAAGACCGGCTGCAAAGTCCTGGTCGGCGGCGTCGTCCAAACCGCTCGCGGCGGCCTCCAGGTGGGTCAACGCCGCGGCGGCTTGGTCCATCTCTTCCACCGAACGCAGAAGTCGCGTGGCCGAGCGCTCGACCTGAGCAATCCACGCCGAAGTGGCAGCTTGTTGGGGGCGCTCGCTGGTTCGAACAGCAGCGCTCGCAACCTCCGGCCGTGCACCCCCGGGGCTCTGTTCGAGCCGCATGCGCAGCCCCGAGCGGCGCAGCTTCAGCGCCTCATCGTGCAAACGCTGTCCGACTTGCTCGGTCGAAGCCTGGGGCGTGAGGCCGAGGGAGTGCGCAAGATTCAAGCGTTCGAGCTCAGGCACATGTGGCGCCTGCTCCATCTCCACTTGCAACAGAAACAAGCCGACGAAAAACTCGTCGTAGCGAGGTTGCCCGGCGGCGTAGTACTTGCCCTGAGCTACGGTCGACTGGCTCTGCGCCTGGAGCGCAGCGCACGCGCTCACCATTCCGCTCAGCAGCGCGGCGCGGAAGTGCGCCGTCACTGGCATGAGAGCGTCGATCCCCACAGTTCGTCGTGACCGGCGGTGGTGAGGATGAACAGTGAGAGGGCGCCGCCAGGGAAAGCGGACAGTGAGCCTTGCCCGGCGTTGGCGCCCTTCGGCGAGGCGAGCACGCGGTGTGCGACGGGGCTCAGGTCATGCGCAAAGATCTGCACCTGAACTCGATATTGCCCCGAGCTTCCCTCGGTCCATTGCACGAGCCAGCGGTCGCCTTCGAACGCGGAAAGGGCGGGGGATATGGCGCCGCCGCCACTGCCGGACACGATCGCGCGTGCTGGCGTCGGCGCGGTCCCCGGTGCAGCCAGCGACGCAAATAACTGCCAAGGCGCATCCGCCTCGTCGCGTCCGGCGAAGGCCACGAGTACGCCCCCCGCGCCGCCCGCGATGATCGGTGTGCCGAGCAGCTTTGGCGCATTCGGGATCTCCGCGAGCTCGGATCTCTTCTCTCCGTCAGCGCCTACGAACCCAAGCAGCACGCTGCCAGATTGCCCGCCGCTTCGAAACGTCACGCCGTATCCGAGCCCGCCCGCCCGCGCGGAGCGAGGCTCGGTAATCTTTACCTTGGGCTCTAGCGGCCAGATCAGACTCGTGGCGCCCGCTACGACGCGGGCGAAACCGGCCTGGCTGAGGCCCAGGGTAAAGGGCGGAACTTCGTCGACGGTGTGCGCGGAATGCAACGCACGGTCGTCGCGGTCGACGAAGAACGCCGGCGCGCCGGCGTGGACGAGCGGCACGACGCCGCGCACAGCGTCCTTGCCTTCTTCCTCGAAGGCCGGCGTGGCGTCGAGCGTCTCGCTACTCAAGCGCAACCCGACGCCCTGTGTCTTGCTGGACGCAAAACCGAGCGCGACCGCATCTCCGCCGGGTAATGGGACGGTATTTGGCAGCACGCTGCGCTCCACGTTCGCTGAAATGCGCGCGGCGGGTAGGGCCAGCCGACAACCCGTGAAGGGCGCCAAACCCGCCGCGGCCGCGGCGCTGCTTGCACCGAGTGCGGCAACGGGCGGCGGGATCGCTGCTCGACCGCGCGTCAGTGCCAGCGTGATCAAGGCGATGAGCAACGCGGCGCTCAGCCCAGATAACGCCATCAGTAAACTCCGGCTCGGCAATGCCAGTGGCCCCAGCCGAAACAGAGCATCGTGCGGAGATGTGCCGTCCGGAGCGTCACGGTTTGCGAGCCGCCGATCGGCAACGGACTCGGTGGGCGTTCTACCGGATTCGGCGGGCACGGGTCGCGCTGATTCGCGGGTCGAATCCAGAGACGGCGCGATCGATGCCGCCATCGGCTCGGACAGCAGCTCTCGGTTGACGACAGGCGGCAAGCTATTCGCCGGCGCCGCGGCAAGAGCGCCGGACGAAAACGAAGGCACCGAGCTCGATGGAGCGGGGTTTACCTCGGATGGGGTGAGCGCAAAGTGGCGCTTTTCCAACGCGAAAGCCGCGGACGCGTCGAGTGGCGGGGTGGGTACACCGCGTGGCGGCGGCGGCACCGCGCCCGGTGGACGCAGCGTTGCGGTGGCCGACACGGCGCCGTCCTCTTCTGTCAAAGTCGGCAACGGCGAGCGCGGGCGAATGGGCGGCGGTGGGGGCCCAGATTCCGGACGCGCCGGCGCATTGGCCACACGCCTTGGTATGCTCACGCTGCCGAAGCTGCTGGGCGCCGACGGCGGCGCCAGCGTATCGCGCGCAGCTTCGCGCGGTTCACCAGTTGCCCGCGGCGCCGGAGCGCTAGGCCGAGCGCTGATGAGCGGGACGCGTGCGACTAGAGGCGGCATCTGCACGGGCGACGCGGAGGGCCTGGAAGCCCGAGGAGCCGACTTGCGTTCTCGCTCAGCTGCTGCGGGAACCGATGCTTCGAGGTTGGCCATCCGCTGTGCGGGTTGCCACTCGGCCCAGCCCTTGCGCCAGATTAAGCAATCGGCCGCGAGCGCACCGCTACTCAACGCTGCGCGCAGCTGCCGCTCGCTTCCCGACAGCCGCTGGCCGTCGCTCGTGAGCCAGTAAAAGTCTGCTTTTTTTTCGGCGGGATCGACCAAACCGAGCTCCGGCAACGCGACTGAGAGTATGCGCTTCAAACGCAGTGTGAGCAGCGAGAATCGCGTGGCCTGAGCTGAACGGCGACACCTACATCGACGACGAATCCGCGTACGCCACCGCCACGCAGCCGACGACCTCATCGCCAGCGGCGCGGAGCGCCGCGATGCAGGCACGAAGCGTCGCTCCCGTGGTGACGACGTCGTCGACGAGCACCACGCGCCGCGTCGGCGTGCGCGGTCGCGCCGCAAAGGCGTTTGCAACGTTTTGGCTACGCTCGAGCCGGCTCTGCTTGGCTTGCTGCTCGGTGTTTCGCAAACGACGTAACCGACGAGCGTCTACGCTCCCGTGCGCGTGGCGGGCCAGCTCGCACGCCAACAATGCCGACTGATTGTAGCCGCGCTCAGCCAGGCGTAGCGGGTGGAGTGGCACCGGCACCCACACGTCGCTCGCTTCGATGCCTAGAAGTTCGATGCCACGCACGGCGGACGACGCCAGTACCCGGCTGAGCTCAGGCGCATGCTCGTACTTGAAGCGCTGGATCGACGAGGCGATCGGCTCTCCATAGCGGGCCCCGGCGAACACTGGAGCGCCGTCGATGTGACAAGATATATCGAGCAGCGGCGATGGGATGCCGCACTCATCGCAGTATCCCGAGGATCCGGGATAGAGCGCGTCGCAGGCGCCGCAGCGCTGCGGCGCGAGCAAATCGAGCACCGTGTCCAGCGCGCGCCGTAAAGAAACGGGCCTCACGCTCCGTCATCGGCGTGTGCCGGCTGGCAGTTGCGCGCCGCCTACAAACCGAGGAGCGTCGTCATCGAAGCTTCGTCGGCAGGCGTAAACGCAAAGGCTTCGAATTCTGCGCTGGCGACCCAACGAAAGTCCTGCACGTTGACGGCGGTGGGCTGACCGGTCACCACTTGGGCCTCGTACAGGTACAGCTCGATCACGTAACGCTCGTACGGGTGGCTGACGAAGCTCATCAGCTTGCCGGGTCGAATCTCCACGCCGAGACGGAAGCGCACTTCACGCTGAAGCGCAGCCGTGTCGCTCTCGCCTTCTTCGACACGACCGCCAGGAAACTCCCAGAGCAGGGGCAAGACCGCAGCGGGCCGCCGCTGCGTGATCAAATAACGACCGCCAAGCTCGATGACGGCCGCCACGACCCGAATCGTGAGCGGTAAAACCATTCGCTCGCGATCAGTAATCGATCCGGAACAGCTGCTGACCCATGAGCAGAATGTCGGTCGCGCCGACGGGCTGCTCGCCGCGAATCCTCACGAACGTGCCGTTGGAGCTCCCGACGTCCGTCAGGTAAATCTTACCGTCCGGACCCTTGGCGATGCTGCAATGCAGGCCCGACACGTAGCCGTCCTCCGAGAACAGAATGTCGCCGCGCTCGCGCCCGCAATGCACGCCGCGCTCGGGAATGGGAAAGGAATTGCCGGTGGTATCGCGGCCGATCACGAGGGCCAAGCG
>CAXSGJ010000031.1:38694-75500 GCA_964236865.1 uncultured Polyangiaceae bacterium | reverse complement strand
CCGAGCGCAGGCGCTCCGAGCGCAGGCGGTCCCAACGGCGGCGCGGGCGCAGGCGGCGCAGGCGCAAGCGCGGGAGGCGCTGCGGGCAGCGGCGGCACGGCCAATCCGCCGCCCAACGTCCCGAAACCGAGTTCACCGATGGCCAGCTGGGTCTACATCAAAGGCTATCAATTGATGGTCGGCAAGCGCGCATCGGACGGGTCGCTCGCCAATCCGGCGCCGTTCAAAGTCAAAGGCGTGGGGTGGTGCCCGGCGGGGATCGGCGAGAGCAATGGGCAAGGTTACGCCAAGCTGTACACCGCCCACGGCGATCGTGACGTGCCTCTGATGGCGGGCCTACACGCGAACACGGTGAAGACCTACGACCCTTTCGAGCGCAATCAGCAGGGCACGGCCCTGATGGACAAGCTGTACGCCGCGGGCGTGATGGTGATCATGAACGTGATGCCGTCCAAAAACACGTCGCAGAGCGATTGCCTGGCCACCGTCAATTATTTCAAAGGCCACCCCGGGATCTTGAGTTGGATGGTGGGCAATGAGTTCAACTACAACAATCTGTACGGCGCTTCGAACTTCGACGCAGCGGTCACCATCGTAAAATCCGCGATCAGCGCCATTCACGGCGCCGATCCGGACCATCCGGTGATGGTGAGCCATGGGGAGGTGCCGAGCGCGGCCACCTACAGCCGCATTCCCGAGGCCGACATTTGGGCGCTGAATCTGTATCCGAGTCTGGATCTGAGCTCGCGTTTCAACGCCTGGGCCAAGCTGAGTCAGAAGCCGATGATGGTCGGCGAGTACGGCGCGGACGCTTTCAACAACAGCAAGAACGCCGAAGACCAAGCGAGCCAGTCCACCGCGACGTCCACCCTCACGCAACAGATCATCCAGCACTTCAGCGCGGGGGTGAGCGACGCGGCCCACCCGGTGATCGGAGGGGCCATCTACGCGCTGAGTGACGAATGGTGGAAGGCCGGCAACGCGAACAACCACGACAACGGCGGAATGGCGAACGCTATTTACCCGGACAGCTTCGCGAACGAGGAGTGGTGGGGACTCACCACGGTGCAGGGCCAGCCGCGCGCCGCCTACAACACGCTAGCGACGCTATTTGCCAACAACTAGGAACGCGCACCATCGCTTGCACTTCGTCGATGGCACGTCACGAGCGGTGCACTGGCCGCAACGCGAAGCGCCGCGCTTCTAGGCACTGCCAACTGCCGCGCTCGAAGTCCCCGCAGATTGCCGGGCGCACCTCGTATATGGAGCAGTGGTGCGGCAGGCCCGGCCGGCCCAGGTGAACGCAGGCCCCGTCCTTGCGTGTTTCCATCGCCTCGTCGCCGAAGTGACCGGGCACGATGCGCTCGGCCAAGTCTGGGCGACCCGCGCGCTTGAAACGCACGAGGTCCTCCGCGCTGACTGGGATCACGCCGGCGTGGCCGCGGCAGCACGCGGAGCACGTCAAGCAATCCAAGTCTGCGGCGCCCTCGACCAAAGCCCTCGCGCTCTAACATCCCCCCCGCGCCTGCGCCAGCGCGCGAGCCTCCTACGCGCCGGGCGCCGATTCTACGCCGGCCATGAAGGCTCGTTCCACGGCGGCGTAATCGACCTCCACATCCAGGCGTGCCAACACCGAATAAAACCCGAATTGGAGGCGATTCATGAACAGCATCCCGCTCGGCAGCGGCACGTAGTTGCCATTCTTCTTGAACACGACTTGCTTCATAGTGCCGATCTCCGTGACGAGTGAGCGCACGTAGTCGCGCGTGATGCGATAGGGCGACGCAAACAGCGGCTCGAAGCAGCGTCTGGAATAGGCGACGGCGATCTCCTCGTACAGCCCGCCACGCGTTTCCATAATCACTCGCACCTGAGCGGCAAAATCGAGATCATTGCGCTCGAGGGCGGCGCGATGGAGCGCGCGGGCCGGTCCGAGACGGCCCTCGCCGATCGGTTGCACACAACCGAAGTCGAGGAAGGCGATGCGCCCGTCATCCTGGAACACGTAGTTACCAGGGTGAGGATCGGCGTTGAACATGGCGCCCACTAGGTTCCCTTTGAACACGAAGCGCCACAGCGCTTCGGCGTACGCGCGCCGCTCCGACTCACTGCGAGCCGCTGCGTCATCCAAACGATCGCCCACCACGAATTCGCTCGTGAGCACTCGCAACGATGAACGTTCGGGATACACAGCGGGCACGTAGACCTGCGGGTCGCCGCTGAAGAGCCGAGCAAACTCCGCTTGTCGGCGCGCCTCCAAGCGATAGTCGAGCTCCTCCCGAAAGCGGGCTTTGACCTCTTCCAGCACGCCTCGCGAATTGACGCCCTTCGGGACGAAGGTTCCGATCACCGACTCGAGCATGCCCACATTCTCGAGGTCGCTCTCGACGGCCTTGGCGATACCCGGATGCTGAACTTTGACCGCGACCACGCGGCCATCGAGCAGCCGCGCGCGGTGCACCTGCCCGATCGACGCGCTGGCCACCGGTATATCCTCCCACTCGCTGTACAACTCGGAGATCGGCGCGCCGAGTTCGCGCTCGACCAAGGCGCGGATCTCCGCGCTCGACGAAGTGGGCGCTTGTTCGCGCAGCTTGGCGAGCGCCGTTTCGTACGCTGCGCGCTGCCCCTCGGGCACGACGCCGTCCACATAACTAGCCATTTGCCCGACTTTTGCCGCGATTCCGCGCAAAGTGCCGAGCACCTCGGCGGCGCGTTCTGCGGCGCTGTCCGCGCTCTTCGAGAACAGCAAGCTTGCGCCGGTGCGGGCGCTCAGCCCAGCGAGCCGCACCAAGCGGCCCATGCGGCCTTCGGGAATTTTTCGATCGTCGGTCAAGCGCTAGGAAAGATGGCACCGAGTTCGGTGCGGTGTCAGCCGCTCGCCGCCAACCCGCTCAATTGACGCGGTTTTGCCGTCGAAGCCGGCGGAGCCCGGCGCGCGCGGCGGCGGGCCCGCGTAGGAGCCCCACGTGCGCCCCCGCACACCGGCACACTCGCACGCACGCCCAGGAGTGAGAGGACCCTTTCGGTTCCGCGGCGGAGCTTCGGGAAAAGTCGCTCGGCGCGCAAAGCCACGCTAAGCTACTCGGCTATGTTCCGTAGGATGAGCGTGCAAACAACGCGTCGGTACGTGATGGCCGCTTGCATGCGTGGCTCGACGCTCGCGGCTCCCCTGTTGACGGTCATGCTCGCTTCGGCGCCAGCGGCAGCGCAGGACAAGAGAGAGCTGTCCAAAGCCCGCGCGCAATTTCAGCGCGCCATCGAGCTCGAGCAAGCCGGCAATTACACGACCGCGCTCGAAACGTTTCGCGACGTCGGCCAAGTGCGCATGACGCCGCAAGTTCGGTTCCACATCGCGAGCTGTGAGGAGAGGCTCGGCCGGCTGGTGACCGCGCTCGGCGGGTATCAGCTCGCGGTTGCCGACGCCGACAGCGTCGGTGACGATTTCAAGGCCGAGGTCGACGCCGCCGTGAAACGTTTGGAAGCCAGCATCCCCAAACTACTGATCAGCCGCGGCGCTGGCGCCGAAGCCGCTGAAATTCAGCTCGACGGCGTCTCACTCGGCGCGAGCTCGGTTGGCGTGTTGGTGCCGCTCGATCCGGGGCCGCACGCGGTGACGGCCAAGGCGCCCGACTCCGCGCCCTTCAGTCAAACCGTGAGCATCGCCGAAAATGAGCAGAAGAACGTGGAGGTCGTGCTCACGCTCTTGCCGCCCGAGGAGCGCGCTAGCCAGGACTTTCGAGGCGGGCCAGCCGTGCCGAAGCCCCGTTCTCACGTGGTGCCATACGTGATCGGTGGAGTTGGCGTCGCAAGCTTGATTGGCGCGGGCGTATTGTTCGGCTTGCGCCAGAGCACGCTGAGCGATCTCGAGAGCAAGTGCGGGGAAGGGCGGCAGAGTTGCCCGAGCTCGGCGCGCGGCGAAGTCAGTAATCTCAGCGTGTACAACACGACGGCGCAGGTCGCGCTCGGCGTTGGCGTGGTTGGCGTCGGTACTGCCGTGGGCATCTTACTCTGGCAACGCAAGCACCCCATCACGACGCTCACGGGCATGACGTTCGTGCCGAGCGCGCCCAACGCCCTGGCCGGCGCGTCCTGGGCTGGGCGCTTTTAAAGCGCGTCGCTCAAAACCCTGGATCTTGCCGCCATCGGGGCGGCAAGGGCTTCACGGGTTTGGCTGAAACAGCTGCGGCTACGGGCGGCGGAGGGTTCCGGTGCGCCGCTGCAACGACGCGCGGCGCACTGGTGATGTGTTGGGGGACCACGGCTGCGGCGCTCTCCACGGGCAACGCTTTCAGCTCGACGCTCGCCGAGCTCGCGCTCGCTGGATCCATGCTGGCCGTCGCGCTGCTGGGGGCGGCAGCTGGAACGCGCTGCGGCTGAGCCGAGTCAGCGCTTGCGGGCTGATGCAAGGCGAGCGCGGTCAGCCCGGTGACGAGCGCCGCGCCGCCGGCTGACAACCAAAGCAAGCGGTTCCGCCGCCGGCGCGCCGGTACATTCGGCACCCCGACGGACGTGTACGTGCTCTCCGGTACGACCGCGGAGGGGCTCGACGCGACCTCGGACACCGCGCTCACTTGCGATTGAGTCAGTGGGTTCACCGCCTCGTGCGCGGCGCGCGGCCCTTGCTTGTCGGCCTTGGCCAGAGCTTCCGCCAAGGCGGCACGGCTCTCTTCCCGCTTTTTACCGAATAATTTGGCGATGAACGCGCCCACGTCTTCATCCGTGTTGACGCGCTCGGCAACCGGAAAACATTGGTCGAGCGCGCGCTGCATGTCGCTCGCGGTGCCGTAGCGGTCGTTGACGTTTTTGGCGAGCGCCTTCAGCACGACGGCTTCGAGGCTGACGGGGTACTCGGGCAGGAACTTGCGCGGCGAGACCACGGCCTCTTCGGAGGCGATGGTGTACATGGTCGCCGCCTCGCTTTCGCGGCGAAACGGGTGCTTCCCCGTCGTGAGCGCGTACAGCACGATGCCCATGGCGAACACGTCCACCCGCCGGTCGATGGCCTCGCCACGGACCTGCTCCGGCGCCATGTAGCTGACCTTGCCCTTCAGTTGGCCGGCCACCGTCGCGCCGCCGCCCATGGCCGTCGCCTTGGCGACGCCGAAGTCCACGACTTTGGAAACGCCATCGTACGTGACCAGGATGTTTTGCGGCGATACGTCACGATGCACGAGGCCGATCAGTTGGCCTTTGGCATCGCGCAGCTCGTGGGCCGCGTGCAAGCCGGCGCACGCGTTCATCACGATCCGTACGGCGATGGGCAGCGGCACGCCACCGACGGGCTTGGCCGTCTTCATGAGCGAGTTGAGCGGCACGCCGTCGATCCACTCCATCGCCAAGTACAGCACGCCGTCCTGTTCACCCAGGTCGGAGATCTCGACCACGTTCGGGTGACGGATTTGAGACGCCAGAGACGCCTCGTCCAAGAACATCTGCTCGAACTGCTCGTCTTCCGTGAGCTTCGAGAGCATCGTCTTCACCGCGACGATCTTTTGAAAACCGCGCGTGCCTTTGACACGCGCAGCCCAGACCATCGCCATGCCGCCCGCCGCAATGGGCAGCAGCAGCTCGTACCGCCCAAGCACGTGACCTTGGGCGATTTCCCCGACGATGGGACGCGGGGGGGGAACTTGGGGCGCGGTGTTCAAACGAAGCTGAAATATTTACAGACTCGGGCCCTCCCCTCAAGGGCGGGCCGAGATCTTTTTTGCCTAATTCAAGCCGCGCACATTCGGCTCACTCGTGGACCGTGACTTTGACCATCTGAATAGGGGTTACGGGACGGTCGCCAGCGGCCGTGGGTGCGGTTTCGATCTTTTTCACTACATCCATCCCGGAAACGATTTTTGCGAAAACCGGGTGCTTGGACGCGCCGGGCGTGAACCAGTCGAGGTAACTGTTGTGCACGGTGTTGATGAAGAACTGGCAACTGCCGCTGTCGGGACGCCCGGTGTTGGCCATGGACAGGGTGCCGGGCTCGTTCGAAAGCTTGGCATCAGCCGGATGCTCGTCCTTGATCGTTCCTTCAGGCGCGTTGCCGGTGCCAGCGCGCGGGCTCTTCGGATCCTTGCTGTGAGGGCAGCCGAATTGGATCATGAAGCCGCTGATCACGCGGTGAAAGTGCAAGCCATCGTAGAAGCCAGCCTTGGCTAGTTTGATGAAGTTCGCAGCGGTGAGCGGCATCTTATCGGTGAAGAGTTCGATTTCCACGTCACCGAGCGAAGTGGAGAGGGTCGCAGTGGGGTTCGCCATGGGGGCGGAAGCTAGCATTCGCCATGGCTGGTTTCACCTGCCGCGCACGGGCTGGCCACGGCCTGCGCCTGGACGATCACTTCCGTTCGCCGAGGCTAGGCCGCGAGCCGGCGGGCCGAAGGGGAGGAAGCGCATGGCGTTCCACCGCTGGCTGGAGGGCCCTGCGAACTTCAGGAGTGGGGCAGCAGTAAACGCCGCGAGGATCGGGGCGCGGCGCGGCGCGCTCAAGGCCGCGGCAACCAAGCGATGACCCGCTCTAGCCCGGCGTCCCAAAAAGGCCAGTCGTGTTGGCCAGCGCGCTCGTCGTACTCAGGGTCGAAGCCCAGCTCCGAGATCACGTCTCGAAAGTCGCGGTTGCTCTGAAGCATGGCATCTTCGGTCCCGCAGCTCTGATAAATTTTGGGTTTGGGTCCCCCGCTGCGGGCCAAGGCCCGCCCCAGCTCCTGGAGATCCCCGCCAGATTTACGAATGCCGGCGGCGTCACCGAAGACCAACGCCAGCTCTTCCGGACGCTTGCGCAAGTTTCCCAGGTCGCAGGTGCCGGATAGGCTGGCCGCAGCCGCGAAGGTCTCCGGCTTGCTCAACGCCAACTTGAGCGCTCCGTACCCGCCCATGGACTGCCCCGCCACGAAGGTGTGCTCGCGGCGATCAGAGACCGGAAAGAGTGCGCGTGCCTTGTGCACGAGCTCGTCGCTGACGAAATCCCAGTAGCGATATCCATGCTTCATGTTCGAATAATAGCTGCGGTGCACATTGGGCATCACCACCGCGAGATCGAGCCCTTGAACATGTCGTTCTAGGTTCGAAAACCGGGTCCAGGCGCTCTCGTCGTCGCTCAGACCATGCAGCAAAAACAAGACCGGGTGGGGGCCGCGGCGCGGCGCGCGGCGCGCCGGCTCCGGCAGCAGCACGCGGAGGGTGGTGGTCATACCGAGTGTCTCGGCGAAGAATTTGCACTCGATTGAAGCCATGTTCCGCCTCCAAAAGGCTCGAACCGTTACCCTCGTGAATTACTGGGACAGGCTCAGGATGGCAGACTATAAGCGTCGGCTCGGAAAAAGTTCATGAAGGATCTGCTAAAGACGTCGGATCTCAGTCGAGCCGACTTCAAGTACTTGCTCGCGCGCGCGGTAAAGTTCAAGGCCAAGCCGTATCAACGGCGCACGGCGCTCCAAAACGACTCGGTCGCGCTGTACTTCAACAAGCCTTCGACGCGCACGCGCGTCTCCTTCGAGACCGCGGTCGGTCGCCTCGGCGGGACCCCAGTAACCATGGGCCCCTCGGATGTGCAGCTAGGCCGCGGCGAGACGATTGAAGACACCGCGCGCGTGCTCAGCCGCTTCGTGCGGGCCTTCGTGATCCGCACCTTCAAGGACGAGGACGTGGAGCGCTTTGCTGCGGCCGCATCCATCCCCGTGATCAACGCGCTCACGGACGGCCATCACCCCTGTCAGAGCGTCGCCGATTTGATGACCTTGGCCGAGCAACGCGGCCCGCTCGACAAGTGCAAAGTGGCCTACATCGGCGACGGCAACAACGTGGCCGTGAGCTTGATGGAGGCTGCGGCAATCATGGGCACGAGCTTCGCTATCGCTGCGCCCAAGGGCTATCACATGCCAGAGGCGTTGGTTGCCGCCGCGCGCGCCGTGGCCAAAAAAAGCGGCGCAGAAATTACGATCACCGAAGACCCGGAAGAGGCCGCCCAGGACGCCGACGCCTTGTACGGGGACGTTTGGCTGTCGATGGGCGACGCGGACGCGACGAAAGCGGCGCGACAGGCCGCCTTCGCTGCCTACCAGATCAATGAAAAGACCTTCGGCTACGCCAAGCCGGACGCCGTGCTCATGCATTGTCTGCCTGCCCACCGTGGCGAAGAGGTGTCGGCAGAGGTCGCCGACGGCCCCCGCTCGGTGATCTTCGATCAAGCGGAGAACCGCCTGCACACCGCGGCCGCCATTTTGTACGCGCTGTTGGAGGGGAAGCTCGAGGGCGCTAAACGCTGATCGGAGGCCGCCGCATCCCGGGCTGCCGCCGTTCAGTGGCGGCTCACTTCGAGCTTAGTATTTCACGATCCGAGCCGTTCAACGGTTCAGGATGAGCATCGCTGGCGACCTATTGACGACGGCCACTCCGGCGCGGCTGTTCTGCCGGCGCGGAGCCTGGGCGCTGGAGATCGTGCGGCTCGTGCCAATCGAGCGAAACGTGTTTCAGCCGCGGGTGCAGCGCTTGGAGGGCGCGGAAGCCATCCTCCAATACCTCAAGCGAAGCGGGGAGAGTAGCGCGCTGGCCGCCGCGGCCGGGCAGCTGATGCGCGGCCCGCGCCTCGATGAAGAGCGCTCGTTCGACGCAGTCGAGGGCGAATGGGTCCCGGGCGAGCCCTCCGTTCATCGCGATAGCTCACGACCGAGCGCGCCGCCGTCGGGTCAAGGCGGCGAGCTCTCGGAGCTGCGCGCCGAATTGCTCGTGCTCCGCGCGTCCCATGAACGGCTGCGCGAGCGCGTGCAAAAACTCGAGTCGCAAAGCGTTCGCGGCGCGCCGTCCGCGCCGCCCGCGCTCCGCCGGGCCACGCTCGGCGACGCTCGCGCCGCTCTGGAGCCACTGGCTTCGAGCTCCGCGGCCGACACCGCCGCCGTTCGTCGCTCGGGGCCAGAGACCTCACACGCGGCGATCCAGTTGCCCGAGGTGACGGCGATCAACGCCTGCCTGCAGAGCCTGATCGGAGACAGCGCGGGCGTGCGCGCCAAGCGCCCGGCTCGATTCATACCCCAGGAGCTCGGTGCTTGTTGGGTGACCCGCTTTATCGACGAGGCGGGCGCAGAGGTCGGCGCGATCGTCGCTGACCAAGCGGCGAGCGCTACGCTCGGCGGAGCCTTGATGGCGTTGCCAGAGCACGAGATCGAGGCTCAACGCGCGCGCGAAACGCCCAGTCCGGACGTGATCGGCGCCATGAGCGAAGTCGCAAATCAGCTGTGCGAGACGATCAATCAGGGCGAGGCCGACGTGCGGGTGCGCGTCAAACCGATTGAAGTGCTGCGGCCGGGCTTGCTCGACTGGACCGACACCGCAGGCAGCGTGCTGGAGCTCGAGCTCGCCCACGGGGTCGGCCGGTTATTCCTGTTCGCGCGCTGACGGGGGCGCGTTCGGTGCACTTGGCCCGCGCCGCGTCGGTGGTAGGCGGCGGGCAGGGATGCGCGCCCGCGCTGCGCGCGGCATGCGCACGCCGCCCGCGACCGGAATGCGGTAGACGGCTTGCTCGTGAATCAAACTGCCGCGCAGGCCGTTGGCTTCGCGGATCGCGCGCACGCTGCTGCCATATTTTTTGGCGATCATGGCCAAGGTCTCGTTCTTTTTGGCTTTGTGCGACAGGTACTGTTCGGGCGCTTTGACTCGGCCATGACGAGCGAGCGCCGCATAACAACGGCGCGCAGTTTCTTGAGCGATCGGGTTGAAGAAACGGATGTGCAGGTGCGTGTCGTGGCCGGGGGCGTGGTGGATGATGGCTCGCGTCGTCCCTTTGCCCTTGAAAATCTGCTCTAGCCAATTCGGATCTTCACCGATCGAGAGCGCGTATTCCTTCAGTGGTTGTTGCAGCCCGCGGTCGAGCAGGATCAAGTCCACGTCCGTCTCGATGATCAGCGCGCGCACGAGCGCCCACAGGCGGGGGAAATCCAGATTATCGCGCGTGCCTCGGGCGTACCAGCGCGCGCCGTCGCGGTAGTAGAAACTGAGGTCGAGGTCGCGGCCCGCTTGGTGACTGATGTGGGGTCGAAGCGGCCCGCCGTGTTGCGCGCCGATGTCGCCCAGGGCGAGCGGTGGTGTGTTCGGGAATTCGTCGTGCACCGCTTGCACGGCGGTATTCAGATAATCGAGGGTCTCCTGCGTGCCCCAGGCGTCGCCCGGGCTGACCAAGGTGTAAAGCGGTGACGCCACGGCTTGCACACCATTTACGAGCGCACCCGCATTGGGCGTGCCGACGGACATTGGACCAAGCGACGCGAGGTCGGTGGTCACCGCTTGCTCGACGCGTTCCTCTGACCAGCCGTCCAACGGGTGGGGAACGATGCGTGCGTCCGGGGGCGGGGGCAGGTCGACCGCGTCGCCTTCATCCGCGTCACTGTCGCCTGAATCGTCGAGGGGCGGCCCACTGTCGGCGCCCGGCATCGGTGTGGCGCTGACCGCCGCCGGCGCCGGTTCGAACTGGGCCCGCGTGGGACCTGGGGCAGGGGCGGGCGCTCGAAGTAACGCGCGCTCAGCGCAAGCCGGGCAGAGGAGAGCGGCGGCGAGCGCGAGCCGCCGCCAGCCGCCTAATTCGCGGAGCGATACCATTCGAAGGTGCGCTGCAAACCGTCGGCGAGCGGCAGTGTCTCGCCGAGCGAGCGCTGAAAGCGCGAGCTGTCGAGCACCGAGCGCTCGAGATCGCCTGCGCGCGAAGGACCGAACACGGGCCGCAGCTGCACCTCGGCAATGCGCGCGATCTGTGTGGCCAGATCCAGCGTGGTGACGGGCAAGCCGGTGCCCACGTTCATCACGCGCTCCGGTAGCTCATCGGCCAACGCGGCTAGGTTGGCGCGGGCCACATCGCCAACGTACACGTAATCGCGCACGCAACCCGAGTCACCCTCGGTGCGGAGCGCATTGATGCGTAACGTTTCGCCGGCCAGTACCTTGCCGAAGAAAATGGCGACGACCCCCGCCTCACCGTGCGGATCCTGGCGCGGGCCGTAGACGTTCCCGTAGCGCAGCACCGCGCTATTTAGATGATGATGGGTGCGATACACCTCGAGCATTTGCTCGAAGGCGAGCTTACTGATGGCATAAGGGCTGATCGGTGCAGGCCGCGTGGCCTCCGTCGCGCGCTGACCCTCCGGCACCTCCCCGTACAGCGCGCCGCCAGTGCTGGCGAAGACGACTTTCTTCACGCCGCACACCACGCACGCATCGAGCAGGTTCAGCCCACCCAAGACGTTGACCTCTGCGTCGAAGTGCGGCTCCCGCACGCTGACGGCCACGCTCGCCTGGGCCGCTTGGTGACTGACGAGCTCAGGCTGAAATTCACTCAGCACCTCGCGGACGCGCGCGCGATCGCGCAGATCGACCTCGAACAACGGTACACCGGCCGGTACGTTCTCACGCCGGCCCGAGCTCAAGTTGTCCAGCACGGCCACGGTGTGACCTTTGGCCAACGCTCCGTCGACAATGTGGCTGCCGATGAAGCCCGCTCCGCCGCTCACGAGTACACGCATGCGCCCTCATATAGCGAACCGCCTGCGAGCCGCAAGCGCGGCCGGTTACAGGGGCGTCGCGACCGGCTCGCTACAACAGCGAAAGCCGATCTCCTTGTCGCGCGTGGAGCGCGCCTTGGCGGCCATCTTCGGGCTGCCATGCACGTTGGAATTGCACTGCAGGGAAGGGGATTGGCCGACCGCCACGTTCGTGTCCAGGTAGCTGCCGCCGCGGTCGAGGCACAGGTCGGTCGCGCCCGCGCTCCCGGAGCACGAGTCTTCCCACTCAGCGACGTTCCCGCTCATGTCGTAGAGCGCGTCGTAGCCTCCCACGCAATCGGTAACCGGTGTGGCCAGGGGGTGCACGGCGGTGTTGTCGAGCCCCACGCAAGCCATGCCGCTGTACGTGTTGCCGTAAGGAAAATCGTAATCCCCGGCGTGCGAGCAGGCCCGGTACCAGGCACTTTTGCTCGCGTCCGCGAAGTCGGCCGGCGCGTTCGCGCCGCCGCCCAGCTTGCCGCATAAGTGCTTGCCGTCCCATTTGCAAAAGGCCGCGGCATCGCACCAATCGACGCAGGCAATGGGGATGTTCGGTTTGTTGGCTGGGTCGTATTGGTTGCACTGCCCAGCCGTGTCCGGCAGAAAGGTGGTGTTGAACGAGCAGGCCGCGATCTGACCGGCGCCGCTGAGCTGGGCATCGAGAAATAGCTTGTAGTCGCGATTTCTGACTTCGGCGTGGTCGATGCAGTAGAAGCCGCCCGCGGCCAGCGGCACTTCCTGCGAGGCGCGATTGGTCGTGCCCGCGGGGCAATGCAGTGCCGCTGCCGTCCCGCCCGTCCCGCCCGTTCCGGCCGAGCCGCCCGTGGCCCCCCCCGGCTTGCCACCGCTACCCGCGTTTGCCGAGCCGCCGATTGCGGTGCCGCCGGTCGCGGTGCCGCCGGTCGCGGTGCCGCCAGTCGCGGTGCCGCCAGTCGCGGCGCCGCCGGTCGCGGCGCCGCCGATTGCGGTGCCGCCGGTCGCGGTGCCGCCGGTACCTGGCGCGCCCGCTGCCGCATTGGACCCGGCGTCGCCGCCCGCTGTGCGGGTCGTGCCCGCGCTGCCACCGTCCGCGCTGGGTCGAGCGCGGCTTCCGCCGGCTCCGGCGTCCGGGGCCAGCTCGTAGCCATCGAACGACACCAAGCACCCGCCGACGGTGGCCGCGGCGATCCAGGCCGAGACCGCTCTTGCGGTGAACGCGACGAGCCGCGCGTAGGAATTCCGTCCGGGCGTCGTCACAGCGCTCTCAATCTACACGACCTGCTCCCCGAACGAAGCCCGCTCAGGTGTGTGGCGAGGCCGAGGGGCTGGGCGTGGGCGGCTTGGGGTCGGGGGTCTTCGGCTTGCGCGGTTTGTCCGCCCACGCCTTGGCCTTGGCGATCTCGGACTGGGCCTTGCCCAGGTGGTCGAGCGCCGACCGGCGGTGTCCGCCGAATTCCACGTCGGGATCGGGATTTTCGGCTGCCCTCAACACCGCGAGGGCCTTCGTCACCAAATCTGCCGCTTCATCTAGCTTGGGGTCAGCGGCGTACGCCGCCCCGGCGAAAAAGGCGCCGGCCAGGCCGAGCGTCCCCGCGACGAACCACGCCGACCGCTTGATTGATGTCGTTTCCATACAAACCTCCCTAAAAACAGATGCGCGAATGATACCGAGCTTACGCGGGATGGCCGCATTTCTTCCCAAGCTCGCGGCGGGCTCGCGCATTGGTTTCCAGTCTCAGTCTACGGCCTAGCGGCCGATCACCAATGGTACGCAGACTGAAACGGATCGAAAGGGTTCCGCCGTGCGTAGCGTTACGAATCTCAGTACCCTCGTTAGCGAGCAAAACCCGGCATGGCCATCCGCGGAGACATCATCGAGCGCGCGAACGCGCGGCTCGGCCACGTGCTCAAGGGAAAGTGGCACCTGGATGCGGTGATCGGCATCGGAGGCATGGCCAGCGTGTATTCCGCCACGCACCGCAATCAAGCGCGGGTCGCCATCAAGTTGCTGCACGCGGAGGTCGCCCTCGACGCCGAGGTGACCGCGCGCTTCCTGCGTGAAGGCTACGTCGCCAACGCGGTGGGTCACCCGGGCACGGTGACCGTGCTGGATGACGACGTGAGCGAAGACCAGGCGCCCTTTTTGGTGATGGAGCTGCTGATTGGGCAAACACTGGACACCATGCTCGCCATGGCGCCGGACGGTCTGTCCGCGCACGAGGTGTTGCCGCTGATCGATCAGCTGTTGGACGTGCTGATCGCCGCCCACGATAAGGGCATCGTACATCGCGATATCAAGCCCGAAAATCTGTTCCTGACCACTGATGGTCGCTTAAAAGTGCTGGATTTCGGCATCGCCCGTTTGCGTGAGCTGTCCGTGCACGGCGCGAGCGGCACGCAAGCCGGCTCCGTGCTCGGCACGCCCGCGTTCATGGCCCCCGAGCAAGCCCTCGGTCGCTGGCACGAAGTGGACGGCCGCACCGATATTTGGGCCGTCGGCGCGACGGCGTTCACGCTGCTCACGGGCGCCCATGTGCACGAAGCCGAGACGTTGCAGGAGCAGCTCGTGCTCTCTGCCACGTGCGCCGCTCGCCGGGTGCGCGCTGTAGCGCCCGGGGTGCCGGAAGATTTGGCGCACGTAGTCGATCGAGCGCTGAGCTTTGCGCGCAGCGATCGCTTCTCCGACGCGCGCGCCATGCGTGCGGCCTTGCGCCTGGCCGCTACCGCCGCGCTCGGCGAGCCGCCTACGGATGGTCCGGTGCGAGCGACCGATTCGGCGCACGCGTCCAAGCACGAGCAGCACGACGCGACGTTGATCGCGCCGCTCGATGTCACCTCGGCCATCACCGGGCGCGTCGAAACTGCGACGACCGGGCGGCCCGTTACGCGGCACACCGTGGGCATTGGCGGCCCGCGCCCGCGAAGTCGGCGCTTTGCCATGGCAGCCTCGCTCGCGCTGCTCGGCGCGGTGGTCGCCCTGTTGGCGATGCGGCAACGAAGTGCCCCGCCGCTGCTTCCGGCGGTCGCCCGGCAACCGACGGTCGCGCTGCGGCCCGCCCCGGCGACGGCGCTGCCGCCCGCCGTGGCCCCGGTGCTGGACGCCACCGGCGCTTTGCCGGAAGCGCCCGTAGCCCGGGGACCAGCGCCGAAGCCCCGCTCGACGCCTGGCTCTCGCCCCGTCGTTCGGACGCCGGCTGCTCCAGGCCTCAGTACGCAAGAACCGACGCGCCCAGTCACGGCGAAGTCGCTCGTCGACCCCGACAACCCCTTCGACCGGCGACACTGATGGTAAGTCTTAGCTCATGACGGCGAAGCTCGTGCTGGTTGGGCTGCTGGCGAGCTCACTCCTCGTGGGCGCGCCGGGTCGCGCTCAAGACACGCGCGACCCGGCCGCGGCCGAGGAGTTGTTTCGACAGGGCCGCGCCGCATCGCAAAACAAAGACTTCGGCACCGCGTGCGCCAAGTTTCGCGAGAGCAATCGCCTCGACCCGGCAGTCGGCACCGTCTTCAACATCGCCGATTGCGAAGAGAAGCTCGGTCGCCTCGCCACATCCTGGACACTGTTTCAGGAGGTCATTCAGCGCCTGCCCAAGGACGATGACCGGCGCGCCATTGCCAGCCAGCGGGCACGCGAGCTTGAAGCGCGCGCGCCTACTTTGACCGTCCATCTGGTGCATTCGGATCGCTCGGACGTCGTGGTGCGCCGGGACGGCGTGGTGCTGGGCGCGGCCAGCCTCGACACCCCGCTGCCCGTGGATCCTGGCGAGCACCAAGTCCTAGTCGAGGCGCCTGGCACCGAAAACGCGGGGTTCAGGACCCAAGTGATAGCCGGAGATCACGCCACGCTCGAGGTCACGTTAGGCGCCCGCACTAGCGAACCGGCGTCGAACCCCAGGCTCGCTGCCTCTAGCCAACGACCGAACCACACCGCGGCCTACGTAGCCGGTGGGGTAGGCGCAGCCGGCATTATCACGGGCGTCGTCGCCGGGCTCATCGTGTTGACCAAAAAGAGCACGGTCGACACCGAGTGTGCGAACAAGCTTTGCTCACAGGCCGGGCTGGAGGCGGCTAGCTCCGGCAAAACCTTCGGCGTGATCACCACCATTGGCTTCATCACGGGCGCGCTCGGGCTGGGAACCGCGACGTATTTGTTTCTGTCCGCGCCCGCACCCGAACGTTCGCGATCGAGCGCGTATTTGCTCGGGTTTCGCGCTAAGTGGTAGCGCGGTGAGTCAAGAAACACTCGGGTCCGATCCGCTGTCCGTGTTCGAGTCGTGGTTTGCGGAAGCGCACGGCCTGGATCCGCGCTTCGCCGACGCCATGACCTTGGCGACGGCCAGCCCGGATGGGCGTCCTTCCGCGCGGACCGTGCTGTACAAGGGTCTGAATGAGGGCCGCGTGTGCTTCGTCACCAACTACGGAAGCGCCAAGGGGCGAGAGCTTTCCGCCAACCCGCGCGCGGCCCTGGTTTTTTTCTGGTCGAGCCTCAATCGGCAGGTGCGCTTTGAAGGCCACGCCGAGCCCGCCAGCGCGGATTGGTCCGACCGCTATTTTGCCGCCCGCGCGCGCGGCAGCCAGATCGGCGCTTGGGCGTCTGCTCAGAGCCAGGTGATCGCCTCACGCAGCGTGCTCGAGACGCGCATCGCCGACACCGAGGCGCGCTTCGAGGGTCAACCGGTGCCGCGCCCGCCGTTTTGGGGCGGCTTCATGCTGCGGCCGGAACGCGTCGAGTTTTGGCTCGGCCAGGACGCCCGCCTCCACGATCGCTATTCTTATACGCGCGGCGCTAGCGGCTGGGACTCGGCGCGGCTGTCGCCATAGCTCAGCGGCGCCCAAGCAAACATCAGACTGGCTCGACCTCATCGCTGATGCGCCGCGGGCGCAAGCTGCGCGCGATCGCCGCCTCGAGCTCGGCGGGCGGCGAACAAAAAACGGCGTGATGCCCCGGCCCCTCCGAACGCACCCCGGTGGGCATCTCGGGACAGGAATTTTTCGCCAGGAACTCCCGCAAATGTCGCAAAAAGTGGGCCGCGGTGGGCTCCGCGCGCGGTCCGAAGAAATCCCAAAAGAAGCGCTTCAAGGGCTGGCTCAGGTAGCGAAAAACAAGACGCCCAGCAAGATCAACCAAACCACGCCCAGGTAATCCCAATACTGCGTGCACAGCTTGATGCCCTCGTGGCTCGAGCTCGAATACTCTCGGCGCTTCGCCTTGCCGAGCACGATGCCGAGCGGAACGAAGCCGCCCACCACATGCGCGGCGTGTAAACCGGTCAGCATGTAGAAGGTGAAGCCGTAGAGCGTGCGCGCGTCGCTCGCGGTCGTCGCGGCGTACATGGAGCGCCAATTTTGAGCTTGGCCGACCACGAACGCAATGCCGAGCAGCAGCGCGAGCAGCAGGGTTCGCTGCGTTGCGTCGAAGCGGTTCTGACGCACGCGGGCCAGCGCGCGGTGCATGGTGATGCTCAGGCCGGCGAGCAGGATCGTGCTCGCGACGAGCCCAATCGGCAGATTGGGCATGCTCGCCGTCTTCCAGACGTCGTTCTGAGCGCGCGTGATCAAGTACCCGACGACGCTCGCGCCGAAGAGCATCGTGAGCGTGCCGAACAGCACGAGCATCGCCAATTGCTTCGGTGAGATACCGGTGCCCACCGCGCCCGTGATGCGCGACAGCTGGGGTTGTGGCTCAGACATCCGTGGGCACGCGCTTTCTGAGTAAAACGTTTCCGCTGCCGTGACAACGGCGACGGGGGTGAATATGCTCTCCGCGCTCCTTCCGCGCTCGTGCACGGCGCACTCACCCGGGAGCGTCTTCACTCTGGCATCCGAGCCTCCTCCGCAACGCGCACTCAGCTCGTTGAAATTCCTTGCTTTACTGGCGCGGCTAGTGAGCGCAGGGGTGTACGCGGCGTGGTGCTTGGTGGCTTCGGATGCCTGCGTGCGCTCGGGCTGGCCCTACATTTCAATCGCCCATCACGTCGCCGCAGCGCTGGCGCTGTACGCGGCGGTGGGGGCACTGCTCGGGCTGCTCAGCGCGTGCCTCGTGTGGCTCGAGTGGCGGGCGATTGGCCGGCGTGTGAGCGCTTCGCGGCGTTGGCTGCGGCCTGCGTTCTACGGCGCGGTCGCCGGCTTGGCCAGCGTCAGCACCGCGATCGCGACGTTCAGCGGTGAGCACGTGGCGCGCACGCGCGCCGCGACCTTCGGGCCGATCGGCTTCGTGCTGATCGCGGGCAGCGTTGCCGCGCTCGGTTCATGGCTGCTGATGCGCGCGCTCCGAAGTTTGGCGAGCCGGCCACGAGGTCCGGCATTTTGGCGGGTCGTTGCGTTGTTTTGGCTGGTTGGCGCGGCCCTGGTGCGCGTCGACTTGACCCGCTACGTCTCGCTGTACGTCCGTTTACATACGATTTTGGAGCTGTCTTCGGCCTTGATCTTGGGCGCCGCGATCGCCCTCATGCTGGAGGCCTTCACGCGCCACGTGCGCTCGGGCGAAGGGCTCGTGCGCGCGGCCGGGGTGCTCGGCGGATTGTGGCTCGTGTTGTTCATTGGGGTGCCGGCGATACGCCTTCGAGTCGACGACTGGCTGCGCCACGTCTGGCTGGAGGAGGCCTACGTCGGCCGCGTGCTTCGGCGGGAGCAAATCGCCGAGGCGTTCTTTAAAGACCCGTTTCATTGGCGCGGCCTCTACATGTCTCGCGTGCAGCGGCTCCGCGAACGCTTCCCGTTGGGCGCGCCAAACACCGCTCCCGAGTGGCAGAGCCCGCCGCCGGAGCCCGCGCCGCTGACCGAAGCCTTGGCCGCTTTACGCGGTCCGAAGCGGGCTTATAACGTGATTGTCTATTACGTCGACACGCTCCGCAATGACGTGGCGCGCGACCCTGCGGTGATGCCCAATCTGGCCCGGTTCGCCGAAACTTCGTTGGACTTTCGCAACGCGTACGCGGCGGGCTCCGATACCCTGCGCTCGCTCCCCGCGCTGACCGGCGGCAATTACGACGTATCGGTGACGCCGGACAACGACCTGCTGCGGGTTGCCCAGCGCGTGGGCTACGATCGCGTGCTCCTGATCGCCAAATCGGCGCACGAGTTCATCAGCAAGCTGCGGCCGGACTTTCACTTCGATCGGGCAATTGAGATCGAGGATTATCCCGCCGCGCTTCAGGTTTGGGGATACGGCGCCCAGCAAACGACCGCCGCGCCGCTCGTCGACCGCGCGCTCGAATTTTTGAGTGCGCGCAAGCACACCGACGTTCCCTACTTGCTGTGGCTGTTCAACTTCGATCAGCACAACTGGCGCGAGCTCGACTCGCAGTACGTCGCTAACGTGGCCGCGCAGCATCGAATTGCCGAAGATCCGCAGCGCGCCGCCTGGCGGTACGACGCCGTCGCCGCCGGCATCGACGCCGAGTTCGGGCGCTTACTGAAGGAGCTCGAACGCCGTAAGCAGCTGGACGACACGGTGATCCTGTTCGTCTCCGACCACGGTGAGGCCTTGGGCCATGCTGGGTTTTGGGTGCACTCGGTGTTCCTTTGGGATCAACTGGTGCGCGTGCCGTTGGTGCTCCACGTGCCCAGGCTCGGCGCGCGGCGCGTTCAGGAGCGTGTGTCCTTGATCGACGTTGCGCCGACGCTCTCACGCTACATGGCTGCAGACGCGCCGCGCGCCGGCTATCAGGGCGAGGACCTGCTCGGTTACCTCTTGCCCAATCACCCGCCGCGTCGGCTGCCGCTGCTACTCACCGCCGCGTCGAAGGACATGTTGGTCCGGGTCGGCATCATCGATCCCGTGCGCAACTGGAAAGTCGTGCTCTCGCTCGAGGCGGCGCTGCCGGAGCTGTACGACCTCGGCTCGAGCGATCCAGACGCGGAAAATTTGGTCGATGCCCACCCCGGCACCGGCCTCGAGCTGCTCCGCACACTCTATCATTCGCCGGTGTTTCCGCGTTCGACGGAGGACTTCGACGTGCGCGATACGAAGCAACAAAAACGCCAGTACGCCGCCGAAGCCGCTGCCGCGCGGCACTGAGCTCAGCTTGGCAGCGTCGCCAAGCGCCGGAGCGCGAGGGCGGCTTCCTCGCGTACGAATGGGTCCGCGTCGTGATCGCGGGCGCAGGTCAAGGACGCAAGCGCAAGGGCACGAGCGGGCTCGCCGAGCTCACCCAGCGCCCAAGCAGCGTGCCCGCGCACGAGCCCGCTCGTGTGCGCCGCGAGTGCGCGCGAAAGAGGCACCACCGCGCGCGGGTCGTGACTGTTGCCGAGCGCTACGGCGGCGTTTCGCGCCAGCTGGGCGCGATGCGTCCGGCGGAGCGCGGTGCCTTTGACGAGCGTTCTGTAGCGCGCGGAGCCGAGCTCTAGGAGTCCGATCAGGTCGGGTGCGGCCAAGCTCGGGCGCGCCGCGAGCTCGGGCGCCGAAGGCTTGTGTGCGGCGCTGGCGTTGAACGGGCACACGTCCTGGCACACGTCGCAGCCGAACACGCGGGCCCCGATCAGCGGCCGAAGCTCGCGCGGGATCGGTCCTTGGAGTTCGATCGTGAGATACGAGATGCAACGCCGCGCGTCGATCACGTGATCGCCGACGATAGCTCCGGTGGGACACGCGTCCAGGCATAGCCGGCACGATCCGCAGCGCGGGGCGATCGGCGTATCGGCGGCGATCTCGACGTCGACCAGCAGCTCTCCGAGCATCACGTAGCTGCCCACGCCCGGAATGATCGTCATCGCCGACTTTGCCGCGAAGCCGAGCCCGGCGCGCTCCGCCGCCGCCCGCTCTAGGAGCGGCGCGGTGTCTACACAATGGCGCGCGAGCACGGGCCGACCGAGCAGATTCGCGACGGAGTCGGCGAGCCGGCGGAGCTTTTTGCGCATCACATCGTGGTAATCCTCGCCGCGGGCGTAGCGAGCCACGATGCCGGTCAGCGGCGCGCCGTCCAACGACGCGCGGAGCGGCACCGGGTTCTCCGCCGCGGGGTACGCCAGCGCCACTGCGATCAGTGTCTTGGCCTCGGTCAGTAGCTGGCGCGGGTCGTGCCGGGGCCCGAGTAGATAGTTCATGCCCGCGTGCCGACCTTCTTCAAGCCAAGCCGCTAACCGCTCGGCGCTCAGCTCGAGCGGGTCGACGGCAGCGAAACCGACCCGCACGAAGCCCAGCGCTTGGCCCGCCGCCCGGACCTGGGCCGCAAGCTCATCGGCCGACAGGGCCGTGGCTGGCGAAGTCGTCAGCGGCAGATGCACGCGGGCGCCGTCCGAACCGTGGGCTTGGCTCAGCGGTTGAGCTTCGAATTCTGAGGGCACTTTATTGGCTTTGGGAATAAGCGGCCGGGCCCCAGGGTCCCATGCGGCGGCAGAGTGTGCTAACGGCGGGGCCCGCGGAAGCCTTGGGGCCGCCGCCTTCATCTTCGGTAATCCCGTGATCGAGATCCAGGAACTTTACAAATACTACGGCGATCGGCGCGCAATCGGCCCGCTCTCGACGACCATCGCCCAGGGCGAAGTGGTCGGCTTGCTGGGTTTGAACGGGGCCGGAAAAACCACCACCTTGCGCGTGCTGGCGTGCGATCTACTGCCCACGAGCGGCAGCGTGCGCGTGGCGGGCTTCGACGTGGTCGAGCGTTCGGACGAGGTGCGAGCCAAGGTGGGCTATTTGCCGGACCGGCCGCCCTTGTACGACGACATGACGGTGCGCGAGTACCTCGCTTACGCCGCGCGCCTTCGGAATGTGCCCTCGGCACAGGTGAGCAAGCGAGTGGCGGATGTGCAAGAGCTGACCGAGCTCGGCGAGGTCGCAGGCCAGCTCATCGGCTCGCTCTCGCACGGTTTCAAGCAGCGCGTCGGGATCGCCCAGTCGATCGTCCACGGCCCCGAGCTGGTTGTGCTGGACGAGCCCATCTCTGGCCTCGATCCGGTGCAGATCATGGAAATGCGGGAGCTCGTGCGCGGCCTGCGGGGCGCGCATACGGTGGTAGTTTCCAGCCATATTTTGACCGAAATCAGTGAGACGTGCGATCGCATCCTGGTCATCGACGACGGCAAGATCGCCTGGTCGGGCACCGAGACCGAGCTCAGCGCGACGCTGAAGCAGGGCATGCGCATCGCGCTCACGTTGCGGGCTTCGGGCTTGTCCGCGAAGGCAACCGCGGAAAAGGCCAGCGCCGCCCTCAGCGGCCTGGAGGGGGTGCGTGAGATTGAGGTGCTGGAACCGAGCGAGCCCGGCTCGGGCATCGCCTCGTTGCGCGTGGCCACGACCGCGGACGTGCGTGAGATCTTAACGCGCAGCTTGGTGCACGCCGGAGTCGGCGTGCTGCAGGTAGCCAAAGAAAAGGAGCTAGAGAACATGTTTCTCGAGCTGCTCGGGGAGGGCGGCGAGCAACCGGGCCGGAAGCGTCGCAAGAAGCGGCAGGCCGAGGCGGACGCCGCCACCAGCCTCGCGCGCGCGGATGCGGGCCAGGAGCCCAGCTGATGCGCGCGCTCACGATCGCGCGCCGCGAGCTATACGCGTACACGCGCTCGCCGCTCGGTTCGGCAATCATCGCCGCCGCGCTCTTGGTCGACGGTATCCTGTTTTACTACGCGAGCCTCGACACGAAGAAGCTCTCGGCGCAGCTCTTGGCGCAGTTCTTCTATGACTCCACGGCGGCCACGATGGGCGCGGGTCTGTTGCTCTCGATGCGGCTCTTGGCGGAGGAGCGGCAGGCCGGCACGATCACGTTGCTCAACACCGCACCGATCCGCGACCGGGACATCGTGATCGGAAAATTCTTATCCGCCTTTGGAATGCTGACGGTGATGAACTTACTCACCCTCTACATGCCGTTGATGGTGTACGTGCGCGGCAAAGTGAGCGTGGGCCAAATCGCCGTGGGTTACGTGGGCCTCACGCTGTTCGGCGCCGCCGTCACCGCGATTGGCTTGTTTGCGTCCTCGCTGGCGCGCTCGCAGGTGGTGGCGGTGATCCTCGGTGCGGTGATGGTGGCTTCATTGATTTTGCTTTGGGTGGTGGCGCGCGCGGTCGATCCCCCGTTCAACACTTTCTTCTCGGGCCTCGCCCTGCACCACGAGAATTATCGCCCGTTCATGACCGGCACCTTGCAATTCGATCGCGTCGCATACTACCTGACGCTCACGTACTTCTTCCTGCTGGCTGCGACCAAGGTGCTGGAGGCGCGTCGATGGCGCTGAACGAGCCCGTCAAGGGCGCCGCCCCGGGCTGGATCTTCCCACTCTACGCGGCGGGCATGGCGCTGGTGTTTTTGGGTGAGCGGATTTTGTCCGGCCTGCAGAAGGGCGCGGGCGCGGTCACCGCACTCGGTCTGCTGTGCGTCGCGCTGGCGACCGCGCTGCGCTTTGCGCCGCGCTTCAAGACCGGCGGCGAGCGGAAGTCGATCGAGACCTTGCTCGCGCTGCTCTCGCTCGCGGGCGTGCTCGCGCTCGCCCTTTATTTCGCGACCGGTGACGCGGGAACGGGGGCCCTGGGGCTCAGCCGGATGGCCTCGCCACGCAAGGAGCACGTGCTCGGGGAACTGCGTGTGCTCTGGATCGCGCTCGCGGCGCTCAGCCTGATCCCGATGTTATTTGCCGAGACGGCACTCTGGCCGATGCGCCGCGCCGAACGCCCGGAGAGCCGGCGAGTGTGGGCGGCGGCCAGCGCCGGGTTGACCCTGGTACTAGCCGGGGTCTACGGCGCACTCTTGGTGTACGCCGCGGGCGGCGTGCCCTGGAAGGCCGACTACTCCTACTTCAAGACCTCGCGGCCAAGCGAGCCCACGCGCAAAATTGCGGCAAGCTTGGCGGAGCCGGTCAAGGTGGTCGCGTTCTTTCCGGACGTGAACGAGGTGCGGAGCGAGGTCGCGAGCTACCTGCGGGACCTGGCGGCCGGCATGCCCAAGCTGCAGGTCCAAGTGACCGATCGCCTGCTGGCGCCGAAGCTCGCCAAAGAGCTGCACGCCACGCAAGACGGCGTCATCGTGTTCGCGCGCGGATCGGTCAACTACACCGTGAACTTGGGCACGGACATTGAAGCCGCCCGACCCAAGCTGAAGACGTTGGATCGCGACGTCAAAGAACAGCTGCTGAAGCTCGCGCGCGCACGCCTCACGGCGTACTTGACGGTGGGCCATGGTGAGCTGAACGATTCGAACAAGGGCAAGCCGGAAGACCCGGCGCATTCCCTCAGCATCGCGCGCACCTTGTTGCAAAAACAAAACTTCACGCTCAAAGATTTGGGCTTGGCGCAGGGCCTGGCAAACGAAGTGCCGGACGACGCCGACGTCGTGCTCGTGCTCGGGCCGAGCGACCCGTTTGGCGTGGAGGAGATCAACGCCTTGCAGCGCTACGCCGATCGCGGCGGGCACCTGTTCATCGCGCTGGATCCGGACGCGAATAGCCTGCAAATCTCAGCCGCGCCCAGCGCCTCGCCGGGAGATGAGCCGAGCAGCGCAGCAGTGACTAGCGCTGCGCCCAGCGCGAGCGCCGCGCCGGCTGCGAGCGCCCACCCTCTCCCTGTTCCCTCTGCGAAGCCGGCCCCTGCGCCTTCGGCGAGTGCCGGCGGCGCAAAGGCCAAGGCCAGCGTGGTCCCGGTAGAGCCGCCAGAGCCCGCCCCGCCGGGCATGGCCGCGCTCGCTCAACTGGCCGAGCTCAGCTATTCCCCGACGGTGCTGGCGAACGAGCACAACCACGTGCGGCTGTCATTCAACAATGCCGACCAGACGCGCTTGATCACCAATAGTTTTTCCTCGCACGCTTCGGTCTCCACGCTCAGCCGCAATGCGCCGGCCGCCGCGATCGTCTTCTTTGGTGCAGGCAGTTTGGACCGCGCGCCGGGAGCCACGGCCAAAATCGATTTTGCCGTGCGCGCGCCGACCGGCACCTTTGCCGACCGCAACAAGAACTTCGTGCAAGACAAAGACTTGGAGAAGGCCAATCCGTACAATATCGGCGCCGCCGTATCGAAGCCAATCTTGGCCGGAGCAGCGCCCGCTCCGGCGCTCCCCCAAGCCAAAAAGCCGCTGGAGAAAAAGCCCGAAACCAAGGAAATGCGCGCGTTCGTCGTCGCCGACAGCGACGCGTTCAGCGACCTGGTGCTGAGCAACGTGCGTGGCAATCAGTTTTTCTTGGTCGACGCGGTGCGCTGGCTGGTCGGTGAGGAGAGCTTCGCCGGAGCAGAGACCAGTGAAGAAGACGCGCACATCGAGCAAACCAAACAGCAGGATCTAAGCTGGTATTACGCGACGATCTTCGGTGCGCCGTGTTTGGTAATGGCCGCCGGCGTCTTCATCAGCCGCCGCTCTCGGCGAACGTCAGGAGCGAAGCGATGAGCCTCTTCAGGGATCAAATCGTTCACCTGGGCCTACTCGGCGGCGCCGCGCTGCTCGCGCTCGGGGTCTGGACGCGCGATGACGAATCGCAGCTCACCCTGAAGCCGAGCGAGGTCGAGGTGTGGGGCGGGAGCCCGGACTCGGTAACGGCGCTGAGCTTCGAATCGAAGACGCGGAAGGTGCGGATCGAGCCGAGGAAGGACGAGCGGGGGCGCTGGTACGTGGGCACGGTGGACAAGGACGAGCCGGCCTTCGTACACCCGCCCGCCGGCGTGGATGGCGGCGCGCCGAGCAACCCGCCGAAGCACGAGACCGTGCGTTTCATCGCGGTGAAAGCCGCTGATGATTTGGTCAAGAGCTTGGCGCCGCTGCGCGCGCTTCGGGCGGTGGGTAAAGTCGAGGGGACCCGCGCAGAAGAGTTCGGTTTGGACAAACCCGAGGGGACGTTGAAGATCACGCTCGGCGGCAAGGAACAGTCGCTGGTGATCGGCGGCGCCACACCGGGCGGCAGTGAGCGCTACGCGAAGTCCGGGGCAGGCGACGTGTACGCGGTCGCGGGCGACATCGTTCAGGGATTGTTGTACGCCGAGTCGCGCTTACCCGAACGCGATTTGCACGAGTTCAAGCCGGAAGAGGCGACCCAGGTCAAGCTCAGCAAAGCGGGCAAGACGCGCGAGCTGTCGCGCGTGCCCGGCAAGAACGAAGGCTGGGCGGATAGCGCCACGCCGGCCAAGCTCGATGAGACTGCGGGCAATTGGATGGCCAAGCTCGGTCGCCTGCACGTGCAAGATTGGGTCGAAAAGCCAAAGTCGCCACTCGGCCCCGAGAGCAACGTGGTGAGCGTCGTTTACCTGGCCGGCTCGAAGCCGCTCGGGACGCTCGAGCTGTTCCGCGTGCCGGGAGAAAAGGGCAACGAGTACCTGGCCAAGACCGAATACGGTCGCTGGTACGCGCGTGTGGTTACGAGCTCCGCGGAGCAGGTCGAACAAGACGTGGGCTCGGTCGTCAAGTAGCGCATTTCATCGCCTTGAGTCGACAGCACTTTAGCTCCTGACTCGGCGGCCGTTGAGCTCTCCGAGCATGTTACAGGCGCTGCGTTGGGTCGCATTCTGCAGTGCCGGGCTGCTTTCGGCGCCGTCGCTGATCGGGGCCGTTGCAGAAGCCCGCGGCGTCGCCCCGCTGTCCGTTCAGGCCTGCGATACGCAATGCCAGAGCCGGGAGACCGACTGCGACCTGGCCTGTGACCAAGTCGTGGCTTGCGTCGAGCAGTGCAAAAAAGCATCCGAGATGTGCGTGCAGCGGTGCCGCGCCGCGCCTGCCGCGCCAGCGCCGGGCAATTCGAGTCCGCCGCCCAAGAGCCCGCCGCCTCCCGCCAGTTCCGCCAAACTGCCGGGCGCGAAGAAGCCGCCCGCGCCGGTCAAGGCTCCGGCCAAGCCGCGAAGCCCTGACCTGCCCGCTGGCTCACTCGGGTACCTTCGGTCCCATCGAACCGCGCGCCGTGCCCCCCTCCTTGAGTGTGGCCCCGCCGTAGGGTTCGACCATCGGCATGCGCTCGTACAGCTTCGTGTACGCCTGCTTCATCTGCGCGAGCTCGTCCGGTCGAGTTGCCGCCAAATCAGTCTCCTCACCTGGGTCCGCGCTGAGATCGAACAGCATGTACTTGCGTTCTTTGATCACGATGAGCTTGTACTTGCCCAAAATGACCGCGCGCCGCGGTGGGTTGTGCGAATCTTCGGTGAGCTCGCTCAGGATCGGCTCCCGGTTGTCGGGCGCGGCGCCGAATAGCTCAGGCAGCACGCTCTTGCCCATGAATTGCGGCTCCGGCGGGAAGCCCATCAGGTCCAAGATCGTGGGGGCTAGATCGAGGTGTGAGCGGCGCTCGCTGATGCGCTTCGGTTGAATTCCGGGCCCCGAGATCAACAGCGGCACGTGCGTGAGCACGTCCCAGATTTCGAAGGCGTGTTTGTAAAACCCGTGCTCGCCAAACGCCTCGCCGTGGTCGGCGCTGACGATCAACACCGTGTCCTTCCACCAGGGCTGGGCGGGCGCGAAGTCGAGCAGCTTGCCGAGCCACAGGTCGGTGTAAAAGACCTCCGCATCGTAACGGTCGCGGCTCTTGTTGCCAAAGACGGGTGACTCGGAGTGCTTGTTGTATTTATCGTGCGGGTCCATGTAGTGGGCCCAGGCGAAGAACTGCTTGCCCGTATGCTCGGGGTTGCTCAAGAGCTTGATGCCGAGCTCGGTCATGCTCTGGCTGCTGATCGCATTGTCCGTTTCCGCGTCGAAGACGAGGCCGGGCACAAACTCGTACGCCCCGAAGCCCTGATCCAAACCAGCGGTCCGGAAGTACAAGTGACCGTGCCAAGCGGCGGTGGCGACGCCGTGGGCGGAGAGCACCTCTGCGAGGAACGTGTCGGCCTTGGGATAAGTGGCGAAAAAGAAGCCGCTTCGGTACAACGTGGAGGGGTAGCGACTGGATAAGAAGCCGGCGACGCTCTTCGCGGTGTAGCTCGAGAGCGCGTACTCGTTCGTGTAGACCACGCTCTCCTCGGCGAGCCTCGTCAGGTTGGGCGCTATTGCGCGCGGGTAGCCGGTCCACGGCATGTCCGCGCGCAAGCTGTCGATGGTCAGCAAGAGCACGTTCCGCGGCGTGGCGGGCGCCGCGTTCGCCGCCGCGGCGCTCGCTGCGATGGCGCTTGCGCTGCCGCTGGCAGCCGCGGGTAGTGCGGCCGAATGCGCAGCCGGAGGCGGCGATTTTTGCTCGCACGCACAGAGCAGGAGGCAGATGGAGACGACGGTGGATCGGGTCGTTCGAGTCACTGGAGGGCTCCGCGGGGCGGCGGGACTGCCGGCGGAGGGCACCTTAGAGAGTTGAGTGCGATTGGGCGAGGTTTCGTTGGGAGGAAGGGCAGCAGTGAGCGCGCGAACAGCGAGTGCGTGCGCTCCGAAGAGGAAGAGAGGGGCAAAATTGTTGACCGCGAGGGCGAGGGCATGCGAGGTGCGGGGCGGCATGCGCGCCATCGGCTTCTTCGCGTTGCTCGCTGCGACGGGCTGTCACCGCGATTCGGACCGTGGTCCGCCGGTCGCGAGCCGCGTCGTTGACGCCGAAGCTACGAGCGGATTGCCGGTCGAGGGGCCCAGGCCGGCACCTGCAGTCGCGCGCGTCACGCTCGACGGTGCGCTCCATGAGCCGCTCACCAAGCCGGTGGAGCCCGGGCCGCGACTCTTCGCCACCGCCCTCCGCGCCTGGGTCTTCGCCGCTCCCTCCGCGGCTGCAGCCCGCTTGGGTTATCTGCGCGCGGGCGCGTCCTCGGCGACGACCGCTAAAGCGGCTGGCTTCGACGGCTGCCCAGGCGGTTGGTTCAGGATCGAGCCCGAGGGCTTCGTGTGCGCGGGTCCGGCGGCAACGACCGACGGGAACGATGCCACGGTCGTCGGCACGGTCGGAACTGGGCCCGATGTGTCGCGACGGCTGCCGTACATTTACGGGACGGTGCGCCGGCCCGGGCCCATCTACGGAAGGGTACCGAGCGCCGCCGAGTTAGCGCGTGCCGAGCCGGATTTGGGCGAGAGAATCAGCACATGGTTGAGCGCGGAAGGCGAAGTGGGCGCGCGTTATGCACCCCTGGTCTGGCTCCCTGCGGGGCCAGCGCCGGATGCCGCACAGGCGTGGGCAACGCAGCAGAGCGATCCGCTGCCGAAATTCTTGACGCTCGCGTCGCGGGTCGGCTCCGAAGCCGTCGTCGGTCGGATGCGGCCCAAGGTGGGCTACTCCTTGCTCGAGACATTCTTGAGTCAAGGCCGTCGCTATGGCGTGACCAGCGAGCTCACACTCCTGCCGATCGATCGCTTGCGACCGATTCAAGGCTCCAGTTTTCACGGCGTCGAGATTGGCAAGGGCATCACCTTGCCGTTCGCGTTCGTGCGCTCGCCCGACGCTAAATATTGGGCGTACGACCGAGGCCGGCGCAATTTTCGGGAAGCCGAAGCAGCCGAATACCGCACAGCCGTGCACTTGACGGGCAAGCAACAATTCTTCCACGGCCGACTACACTTCGAGGTCGACGGTGGAAGATGGCTGAGTGACCAAGAGGCCTCGCGCATCGACCCGGCGCGGCGCATGCCAGCATGGGGTAAGAACGGCGAAAAGTGGCTCGACGTCAACGTCACGAAGCAAACGCTCGTCGCGTACGACGGCACCGTACCGGTGTACGCCACGCTGATCTCGAGCGGCGAAGCCGGTCTCGGGGATCCCGCACATTCCACCGCGACCAAGCGCGGCATCTTTCGCATTCACACGAAACACGTATCGACGACCATGGCCTCAGATGAGGTAGGTGAAGAGTTCGAGCTCCGCGACGTCCCGTACGTGCAATATTTCGAGGACGGCTATGCGCTTCACGGCGCCTATTGGCACGATCGTTTCGGCGTGCCGAAGAGCCACGGCTGCATCAACTTGGCGCCCGAAGATGCGCGGCGCTTGTTCTTCTTTACTGAGCCGGAAGTGCCCCCGGGTTGGCACGGGCGCCTCCTGCCGTTGAAGGGAACGATCGTCTTCGTGCACCCCTGAGCGCGGAGCGCTCGAAAGTCAGGCGCCGCCGTTACCGGAGGAGCCGCCTTCCGTGTCCTGACCGCCTGCGCCGAGATCAGGCACGCCGCCGAAGCCGGCGGCTCCCCCCTCGTTCGACGGTGCGCCCGCCGCCCCCAGGGCCTCTGCGCAATCGCCAGGCAAGCGGAGCATGAAGGCCTGTTGAGCGGCGCTGTTGCCGCCGTTCGTGATCGTGAACACGTCGCCCGCGTCGTTCACGAGCTCGGCCAAAACAGCGTAGCTACCGGCCCGCAGCGTGGATATGTCCAGCAGCTTGGTCAGGTTCAAGTCGACGCTCGTATTTGCCGCATACTGAGCCTTGCCGAGCCGCTTGCCATCAACGCCATCGAGTAAGCTCAGGCGGACGGGGCCGCATTGCGGGGTCGCGTCGCACAGGCCAGGGGTATGCAGCGTCCAAAAACCAACCTCGAGCGTGACGCCGACCGTGTAGTCGCAGGCCAGCCTGGAAGAGTCGCCGCCTTGCCCGGTCTCCCCGTGGCCGAGCGACAGCTGCGTGATGGCGATGCTGGGGGGCCCCGCGGGAGGCGTCACGGAGGTATCGGCACCGCTGCTGCAGGCAACGACGACCGCGACCACGAGCGCAGCGCCGAGAAAGCACAGGGCGCTCCGCGGAGGTTTCGAAGCGGCGGCGCCGCCGCGGACGAGGTCACCGCTCTGGCGCGGACGATGATGGTTTGCCATTGGCTTCTATGAAATAGGCTAAGCGCGTGCGGGGGAAGGCCGGAGGCTACTGCTGCCGCCGAAGACGCGCAATCACAGGCGCACCCGGCAGAGCTTGGCTTCGAAGCTGCCTTTGATGCTCGCTGCGACGTGCTCGGCGTCGCCCGCGAAGTCGAACGCCAAGAGTCCACGCACGCGGCCATCTTGCGTCGTGCTTAGGTCCGAGATCTGGATGTCTCCGCCCGGGGGCAAGACGAAGCCGTGGTGACCGAGCCGGACCGTGGGCAATGCGTAGGGCCGTTCTGGCTGCTGCTGGGTGCCACCGTGCGCGGCGTGCCCGGCCCACGCGTAGCTACCGGGGCCGAGGTCGAGATCAGCCGGCGCGATCACGGTCACGGCCACACTGGTATCGTGGTCGGCAGGCGCCACGAAGGAGTCGCACGAAGCGCGGTAACTGGCGAGGGTAATCCGAAGCTCGCGCCGTTGCCCAGGCTGAACCAAAAATTCGGCGTAGCTCGAGATCGGCCGAAATTCGACGCGCTCGCTCGCTTCAGGACCGACCACGATATAGACGGGCGCCCCTGCGCGTTCGCCGCAGCCGCAAAAGAAAGCGAGCGTGAGCTCGCAGACTAACGCGCGCGCGGCGTTTAAGCCGATAACTCGGCGCGGGGTCGTTCCAGGGACAGTGGCCACGGTCGGTCGAGGAGGGACTTACCAGCTTTGGCGATCGCACGGCGCGCTTGGGCCGCCGTGGGACGCTGGCGAGGATCTTGCCTCAGGCAAGCCGCCAACACCATGGCCAGGTCTGAGTAGTCGGCAAGTTGCGCGAGCGCCGCTAGGCGCGCGGGCCAGCCGTCGTGCGCCAGGTGCAGCGCCATGATCGTCATTTCGTCCTCGGCGTCGAACAGCAACTCGGCCGTTAGAGTTTCGTAAGCCATGCAGGCAAAGGCATAGATATCGGCGGGCAACGGCGAGGACGTGGCGAGGTCCGCGGGCAAGCTACCCAGGACCTCGGGCGAGCAGTAGTCCAAGGTGCCGCAGCCGGGCCGTAGCTGTCGCCCACTCAAGCCAAAGTCGACGATCACCGGCGTTTCGCCGTCACGCAAAACGACGTTCGACGGCTTGATGTCGAGGTGCCCGACGCCGGCCCCATGCATCGCCTCTACGCCGGCCAAAATCCCGTCGAGGTACTGAAACGCGCGCCCGGTCGTGAGCGACCGGCTGCGGATCAATTTGTCCAAACCAAGCCCGCGAATGAGCTCCATAACCAGGATCGGTTTAGGCCGTGCAGCAAGGTCGAACGTCACGAAGCGCGCCAGGTTCGGGTGTGGGGGCAAGGACAGCAGGGCCCCCGCCTCCTCACGAAACAACTGCAAAAATTCTTGCTCGGACAGGCTCCGCGCCGTGGTCGGATCGTAAGCCGGCACCTTCAAGGCGAAGCCCTCGGCCTTGGCGTTTTTTCTCTCTTCCAGCCGGCGAACCAAGAACACGGAGCTGGCCCCGCCCCCGCCGAGCGCGCGCACGACGTAAAAAGCGCCGATGGTTTTTCGAGGCAGTAACCAATCGGGCAGAGCCGCACGCCGCTTGTCGAGCGGGATCGCGCGCACGTCACTCGGCGCGGCGATCGGCAGCGACGGCATGCGGTCTAGGACCCGCGCCACGGCGGAGCCGATGGCCACAGGCAACTCGGAGACGAGCTCTTGCACCGCCATCGCGAATTGTTGCGCGTTCGGCGGCACGCCCGAACGTACGGTGCGCTCGACCAGCGCGGACAGCGAAGGCACGTCGGCAACCACGGCGATCGCCATCGGGTCTTCCTCGACCACCCGGCGCAGCGCGCCGGCGATCAGCCGGCGTAAGTCCTCGACGGCGTGCTCGAGCTCGCCCAACACGTCTTGTTCGACGCCATTGCCCTCGACGAGCTCGGTTTGGCCACGCGCTTGCGCGACGCTCTCGAGTGCCCGCCCGAGCCGCTGCATCACGCGCCGGAGCGCCTCGCCGCGATACGAGCCACCTGCGCCCAGGCCCCGGCTCAACTTGAGCACGCGCTCGGACACGCGCGCCGCGTCCTCTAGAGGCAGAGGCTTGGGGCCATCGAAGACGAGCGCGTCCGCATGCTCCGGCGGCTCCGGATGAGGATCGAGAAAGGCCACGTACGCTTCGAGCACGGTCCTCACGTCCGGGTTAGTGGACGCTTCGGCGAGACACTCGAAGCTCTGCAGCTCGCTCAAGAAATGCGCGACCGAGAGCAGCAGGTCGCTTGGCTCGGAGACACCCTCACGAACGGCCGAGTCGAAGCTGCGCGCCAAAGTAGCGCACGCGATGCGATGCACGAGGGGATCGGGGCGACTGGCCAGGCGACGTAGCATGACCTGCACCGCGCGGCGCACGCGCGCCCGCACGCCGACGTCGTCCTCGCTGCGCGCGCCCTCCAGATCCACCAAATGCAAGAGCGCCTTCAAACGGCGTTGTTCGCCGAGCGCGGCGCCGTTGGAGGACTGCGCCCGCTCTGCGCTCGCTTCCGCGTCCAACACCCAGGTGCCGAAGCGATCGTACAAGCGATCGATCTCGGGCAGAGCGGCGTCATTTTCGCCCGGACGGCGACCGAGCAACAACAGATCCGAGAGCCGCGGCGTTTCGAGCACGCCCAAATCCAGGTCGGCGATCGCGCCTACGACGTAGGGCAACACCTGCAGGTCGTGAGGCTCGTGCGAACCGATGAAGTCCATCGCGCGATGTCCGGCCGCCAACGCGCTGAGCGCCAGCTCGTGAGCGGCGCGCGCGCCGCGCATCTCGTAGGCCGAAAGCGCTCCGCGCACAGCGCCCACGAGGCCCGTGTCCTCGTCTTGCTCGCGGTCCAATATGCGAATCGTGCGTTCGGCGACCCCGCGTAGCACCGAGCCTTGAGCTTGCGCGCGAGAAGCCATCGTTTTACGCAAGACCTTCGCCGCATTGCCTCCAAAAGTTTGGCTCGACAGATCGCTCAGCAACGTGGCGACGGCCTCCGCGACGTCGGGCCGGCGCGTGGCCGCGAGAAGGTCGAGCAGGGCTTCGGCGCTGTCGGGCTCGGCCTCGATCGCGCGCGGCAGGCCAAACACCAGGGTCGCCACGATGCCCGGGTCCAGGGCCGCGATCGGCCCTTCGATCAAGCGCTTACAGGCTCGGAAGGCCCCGTCGGGGTCGGAAGGGAGCGTGCTGACCAGAGAAACGGCTGCGCGGCGCCACTCCGTCGGACTCAGGTTCGGGTCGAGCGCGCTTTCGATTTCCTCACGCAAACCACCGTCGATCGCGGAGAGCAGACCGCGTGCCACGGCCGCGTGCCGCCACACCAAGGGCTCGCGATCGGCGAGCAGCGCTAGGTAGATCGAGCGAACCGGCTCGCCGAGCAGCAAGTCTTTCGGGTGAAGGTCGCCTTGTTGCGCGCGGACGACCGCCTCTCGGGCCGCGTGTTCCATCAACTTGGCAGCTAAACGCCGCGCAGGCAGGGTGCCGCTGCGCGCCCGATCGAGCCAGCGCTCGCGCAGCTCACGCCGGGTAACGAGGGTCAGCGCGAGCGGATCGGCGTTGACCGACGAGCCGATGGGCAAGTCGAAGAGCAGACCGATGCGCGCACGGATCGTGGCGGCTTCAAGCGGGCGACCCGAGCTCAGCGCCATGCGCGCCGCGACGGCCGCAAACGTCGCCGCGGTGCCCTCGTAGACGCGCGCAAACACGCGCCGGCCGAGCTCGCGACGCGCTTTGCCCTGCGGCAATGCGGCGGTGATTTCGTACAGCGCGACCGCGGCGGGGCCGGGCGCGATAAAGTCCAGATCGTCGATTAAACCAGTGTCGAGCGCGAGCTGGGCGGCGCGGCTCAGGACCTCTGGCGCGACGCCGTCGAGCGGAGGCGGCCCGCTGGCACCGCTGCTCTGACCGAGCGCAGTGATGGCTTGCCGAAAGTTCGCGCGACGCTCCCCTTCATCTTGTAGGCGAACGAGGGTGGCCAACGCTTCGACGGGGTTCGGGCGGCCGCGCATTTCTCTGAGCCTGCTAGTGTACGGACAACGGCGCCGAAACCAACGAGCATTATGCGCAATAGTGATGTGCGCCGCCGTACGGGGAGGTGCGTGTTCGAGCGTCCTCGGACCTGCTTCACACGCGCTTCATTCGTTCGCCGCACAATGATAACGCGCACACTGTGTGGAAAGGACCGTAAGCTTCGCTGATGACAGGCACCCCATCGATCCCTACCTCCGCGATCGCTCACTCAGGCACCGCCATCCTGCTCGTAGCCCATGGAACGGTGAGTCACGTCGATGAGCTGCCCGCGTTCGTAGATCGCATTCGTCACGGCCGCCCGGCGCCACCCGGCTTGGTCGAAGAACTACGACGCCGCTACGACGCGATCGGCGGCTCGCCGCTGCTGCGCGTCACCGAGGAGCAAGCGCGCGCGCTCGAGCAACGCACCGGGCTGCCGGTGCTGCTCGGCATGCGCCTGTGGGAGCCGAGCGTGGAAGCCGGATTTCGCGAAGCGGCGCGCCGCGGCATCTCGCGCGTCGTGCTCGTGCCGCTCGCGCCGTTCAGCGTCGAGGTTTATGGCGCCGCCGCGCGCCGTTCGCTGGAGAACGTGCGCGCGGAGTTGGGCGAACGAACCCCCGTGCTCGTGACCTGTCAGCCGTGGGGCTGCGAGTCGGCTTTCATCGAAGCTCAGTGCTCCGCGCTGCGCGCTCGGCTGCCCGCCGACTCGGGCGAGAGCGCGGTGATGCTGACCGCGCACAGCTTGCCGCGCGCGGCGATCCGCGCCGGAGACCGCTATCAAGCAGAGGTCGAGGCGTGCGCACAGGCCGTGGCGGAGCGGCTTGGGCGTCCTTGTGAGCTCGCATATCAAAGCCAAGGCGCAGACGGCGGTGACTGGCTCGGGCCCGATCTGCGTGAGACATTCGAGCGGCTGGCGCAGCGTGGGGTACGCCACATCACCTTGTCACCGATCGGCTTTCTGGCTGATCACGTCGAAACGCTGTTCGACTTGGACATCGAAGCACGCGCGCTTTCGGACCGGCTTGGCCTGGGCTTCGAGCGGGTCCCCGCCTTGAATACGGCGCCGGGGTTGATTCAGGCATTGGCGAACGTTGCCGAGCGCGCTTTGACGGCCGGCATAGGCTTGGAGCAAGCCATGGGCTAGGCTCGTCAGGCCTGGCATGAAGTATTCGATCCCGCCGCTCCGCCTGCGACTTTTGAGTCTGTTTTTGGTGCTCGTGCTCGGGGTCGGCTGCCCTTGCGTGCGCAACGCGGTGAACGCGAGTCCCGGCTTACGTTGGTGGTTGTTCTCGAATTTTGGCGCACAGCGCATGTGCCCCGAGATGTTGAAGCGAGGCGTCGCCCTCAAGCTTGCAGCGGGCGGCAACACCGTCGGACGGCTTTTCCCCGACCAATGCAACTATCAGGTCAACGATCAAATGCAGACCGTGACGCTCAGCTTTGCCGGGGCCGGCTCGGCTTGGACGCCGATCGCCGGGCGCGTCGGCTTCTCGGTGGCGACGAGCGTCGAGTATCGGATGGACTTCTACCTGACCGAAGACGCGATGTACGTCTGGGCAAAACCGGCGCGCATCGCGTATGGGCCAGAGTTCAAAATCGGGGCGATCGAGAATAAGTTGGTCAATTGGGCCGCTCAGGGCCCCGCGGGTTACATGGCCTCCACGTTCGGATCGCAGATCGTGCAGAGCCAGCTGGCCAGCGGCTTCACCGTCATCCATTCGGACGAGGGCGATGAGTTTGCGCTCGGCCAGCTTCAGCCGCCGCAGCATCCGCCGAAGCCGTTCAACCTGCCGAAGGGCGGCCGCTACGTGTTCGTGAACGACACGACCGAGGTGCGTTCCGAGCAGGTCGACATGGTCGGGCCGTTCGAGGTGACCGAAAACGGGCAAGCGTTGTTCTGCCGCTTCGTGCTCACTGGCCCGAGCTTGGACGTGCTCGTGCTGCGCCGCGGCACGGGGGACCTTTGGCGGAGCGGTCTGCAGCTAGGCGCTGCCTTGGCGCCGCCGCCGGAGGCACCCGTCATGCAATTTCCGCTCATGCCCGGCCCTGAACAACGTCAACGGATCCCGCTGCCGCCCGGTCAGTATTACGTGGTCCTGGATAACAGCTCCAGGGTGGGCACGGTGAATCCGCCCTGGAACCCGCTCGGAGTGGTGGGCGGCAATACGGCCGTGGTCTCGCACGTCGTCGAGCTGGGCGACGCCGGTGACAATTTCTGAGGTGAGGTAAAGACATGTCGTCGTCGCGCATCCCTGTCAGCGTGCTGAGCGCGGGCCTGTCATGGGTCCTGCTGTTCGGTTGCGCGCGCGGACCGAACCTCGTCGTTGACGGCTTGCCACTGCGCAAAGTCGTCGTGTACCGCAACGGCGTCGGTTACTTCGAGCGCGCGGGCCAGGTCGACACCGAGACCGTGCAGTTTCGGATGCGGCAGCGCATGGTCGGCGATTTTTTGGCCACATTGGCGATCGTGGAGCGGGGCGGCAGCTCCGTCCATGCGGCCTCGTTCCCGCTCGACATAGTTCCGGAAGACGCCGGCGCACCGGATCCGCAATTCATTCGCATGCTGGACGCCTGGCAGCACCCCGAGCAAGCGCTCGACCCGCGTAACTCCGGGCGGGACAAGTTGCGGGAGGTGATCTTGCGGCTGGACGGCAAACAACACGACCTGGCGGTGGGCTACGTGGCCGCCACTCCGGTGTGGCGCCCCTCGTACCGCATCGT
>CAXSGJ010000031.1:34691-38684 GCA_964236865.1 uncultured Polyangiaceae bacterium | reverse complement strand
TCCAAGACGGCGGCGCAGATCTGCAGGCTTGGGGGATTGTGGAAAATATGTCGGGCGAGGACTGGCGAGACGTCGACTTGTCGCTGGTCGCGGGCGCGCCGATCGCCTTCGAGTCTACCCTCGGCGATCCCGTGACCCCGCGGCGCCCGGTGGTGACCGATTCCGGGGAAGTGATCGCGGCCGTACCCGAGGGCGTGACCTCGCTGAACGAGCGCGAGGGAAGCACCGTGAACCGCGTCGGGCCTGCGGCCGAAGCGCCCGCGCCCCCCCCGCCGCCGCCTGTCGAAGCGGAGATCGCAGACGAGGCGAGCGCACCCGGCGGAAGCGCTGCGGGTTACGGCGCAGCCCGCTCGAAAAAGGCCGCACCGCGGAGGCCCGCAAGCGCAAGCGCGCCCGCGCCGTCGCTGCAGGCTCCAGCGTACGATAAAGACGACGCGCGAAGCGTTGCTCTGAACGACCTCAGCAAAGCCGGCCTGAGCCCGCCGCGTCGCATCAGCGCCTTGGCCGCCGTCGCCGTCGACTCCGGGTCGACGCGTTATCAAATTCCCGTCCGCGTCACCATCCCCGACGCGAGCGCGACCATGGTCCTGCTCATCAACCAGCGCGTGCCCGGCGAGGCCGTGTTCCTATTTTCGCCCGATGGCGGCGTGCCCGATTCCATGGCGCATCCGTTCCGCGTGGCGCGCTTCAGCAACGCCAGCAGCGGCTTACTCGAACGCGGGCCGATCGCGGTCTTCGAACGGGGCGCCTTCTTGGGGCAGGGGATGCTCGAGCCGTTGCCACCCAAGGCAACGGCCACGGTGCCCTTCGCGCTCGAGAGAAGCCTAGCCGTCGAAAGCGAGCGCAGCAGCGTGATGCTCGGCGCGCGGCTCTTCAAGATCGAAGCCGGCGAGCTCGTGATCGAACAAGATAGCGTCACGCGCACCCTGTACAAGATCAAAAATGGCGGCGAAAAGAACGCCAAGCTGCTCGTGCGCCATCCGCGGTTGAGCGCAGCGCGGCTATATAAGCCCCCCGCCGGGACAGAAGACAATCTTGGGGCCGGCAATGCGCTCGTGCCAATTCAGATCCAGGCCAGCGGCCGCGCCGAGCTGACGGTGGACGAGCGGCAGCCCAGCCAAGAAACCGTTGATTGGCTGTCGCCGCTGGCGGATGAAGCGGTCCGCGGCTACCTCGCCGACACCCGCGCGGACCGTGCGACGGCTCTGGCATTGAGCAGCGCGTGGTCCGCGCGCGATGCTTTGAAGAAGGCCGTCGACGAGCGCGACGCGCTGACGCGGAGCCAAGCCGAACTCGAGAAGTCGTCCCGAGAGACACGCCTCAGCCTCGAGGCGATCGAGAAAAACAAGCAGGCGGCGGATCTACGCGCCAAACTTACGGCTCGCCTGGGCGAGGTGACGACGCGCTTGGATCAGATCAGCAAGAAGCTCGTAGAGGTGAACATGCGCGCCTCGGAGCTGAGCGTGCGCTTCCGCGACGCTGTCCGCGAGCTTCGGCTCACGGTGCCGCTACCGCCGAAGGAATGAGCGACAAACCCGGCGATTTACCGCACGTCGCGCGCGCGTGCGGTTGACAACGGGGGGCGCCTGCGTCACAAAAGCGCCTCGAATGATCGAACCTGCAGAGGTCGAGCGCTTGCTCCGTGTGCGCTTTAGCGACGCGCAGCTCGAGCTCGTCGACCTCACGGGCACTCAAGACCACTATCAGGCTCGCATTGTATCCAGCGCGTTCGCAGGGCTGTCTCTAATCGAGCAGCATCAGCTCGTGTATGGCGCACTAGGTGTGGCGATGAGCGGCGCGATCCACGCGCTTGCGCTGAAGACTTTTACGCCCGAAGCATGGGCAAACATCAACGGAGGATCAGATGGACGAAGCCTTACGTGAGCGCATCAAGAGCACGATCGAGAGCCACAAGGTGGTGCTCTTCATGAAGGGCAACAAGAACTTTCCGCAGTGCGGGTTCTCGGCCCAAGTCATCGGTATGCTGAAACAGAACGGGGCCGAGTTCCGGGACGTGAACATCCTGGCGGACGCGGACCTGCGGACGGGGCTGAAGGAATACTCCAACTGGCCAACCTTCCCGCAACTGTACGTGGACGGTAAGCTCGTTGGCGGCTGCGACATCGTCACGAGCTTGAACGAAAGCGGCGAGCTGAAGAGCGTGCTCGGCGTGGCCAGCTGAGCTGGGGGCGGCGCTCAACCGGGTTCAGCCAGTTTCAACGCGCGCGCCGCCGCGATGCTCGCGCGCGTGGCTCGGTTAGCGTCGCGAAACGGAAACGTCAGGCGGACGGGCTGGTTTGCGCGTCCAGAGATCATGCCCAGTTCTCCGCCGATCAGGGTCGCAGCGGCGCTCCGGTCCATGTGCTCGGCAGCGGCGTTGATCAGGTCGAAGGTGCGGCCGGCCCGGAGGGGGGCGTCGCCCGCGCCCTTCACCTCCGGCTCGAGCTCGGCTCGAGGACTGAAGCCCGCCATGAAGTACACGACGGAGCTGACCGCCGCACCCGGCGTAGCCCCCAAAAACCACGACCCAATGTGATGTTCGTCTGAATCGATGCAGCGTGCGTAAAGAGCGCCGTCCGTCGCCTGCACGGCCTCGGCGAGCGCGTCGGCCAGCATCAGGTAATCCACGCGCTGGGCTTCGGTGAAGTACGGCGTCACGTACGGGCCGAAGAACGTCAACTTAGCGCCACGCACGGGGCTTACGCCCAACCCGGTGAGAGGCTCGACGGCTACTTCGGCGTCGAAGCGTTTGACCTTGGTGAGTGACTTCGCGACCGGCCAGGTCACCGTGCGCGCGCTCGACCCGGGCTTCATCGTCAAGAACCTGCTTAGGGCCGGGGCGGTCACGAGGTCCTCGCCCGTGCGCCGCAGCAATACGAGCTCGACGGCCCAACCTTCAACGTCGGCCGGGCCGATATTGGCACCGCGCGCCACGCGAGCGCGGGTGAGCTCACAGGCAGCGCGGGCCCGGGTGCCCCGTTCGCGCTCCGGATCGGCCTCCGGAGCGCTCACGCTCGGCGCACCCTGCAGCGCGCGGCCGAGGCGTTGGAGCGCGCCGCCGTCTGGGGTCAAGTAACGGTAAGCCAGGACCACCGCCCCGGTGGTCAACGCCACGATGGCCGCGGCCCATAAGCTGGAAAGCCGGCGGGTGAGGCGACCTGGGCGCTCGGATCGCGCGCGCCGTGGCGCCGATACCGGGCCGGGCCGAAGCAGCTCCGCGATCTGGACGATGCGTTTGTCTCGTAGATCGTCGGGCAAGTTGTCCCATTGTGCGGCTGTGCCCTGAATCTCGGCCCGTGGCGCAGCGGCCCCGTGACCGATTCGCAGCATCGTGCCGTCCAAGCGTAGCTCCGCGCGTTGCCCGTGACGCTTCAGCTCATCTGCGACCAGCGACCGTATCTGCTCGAGCAGCGCCGCCTCGCGAGCGTCTTTGGCGGACGGGGACACGCGGTCACGATACTCCGAACGGCACGAACGCGTCCACGGCTGGCGCCGGTGTTAGGCTCAAGTCATGGTCCGCCCGCTCATTTTGCTCAGCAACGACGACGGCTACCGCGCGAACGGCATCAACGCCATGCGTCGCGCATTGAGTGAGTTTGCCGAGGTCGTGGTGTGCGCACCTGAAATCGAACAGAGCGCGACCAGCCACGCGCTCAGCGTGCACCGCGCGCTCCGGCTGCTCGAGCCGAGCCCCGGCGTGTACTCCATCGACGGCACGCCGGCCGACTGCGTGTACGTCGCGTTGCACGGCAAAACGCGGATTTTACCGCGTTGGCCGGACATGGTCGTGTCTGGCGTCAACCACGGCGTCAACCTGGGTGACGACGTGTTCTACAGCGGAACCGTGGCCGCCGCGCGTGAGGCGGCGCTCAAGGGCGTGCCGGCGCTCGCCGTGTCCACTCCCTTCGACGCCGAGATGGACGTCGCCGCCGCGCTGGCGAAGCGCGTCGCGCAATCCGTTTTGTCGCATCCCGTGACGACGCCCTTACTGCT
>CAXSGJ010000031.1:336-34681 GCA_964236865.1 uncultured Polyangiaceae bacterium | reverse complement strand
CGCGGCTCGGTCGGCGCATCTATCACGATGAGGTCGATTTTCGCCGCGATCCGCGTGGGCGGGAGTACCTGTGGCTCGGCGGACCGAGCGCCGAAAGTGTGCCGCTGCCCGGCTCGGATACCGAGGCTTTCGATGCGGGCGTTGCGAGCATCACCGCGCTCTCGCTCGACCTGTGGGCCCGAGAGACGGACGACTTCGTGACGCGGGTTTTAGTCGGCTTGGCGTGACCGCAACCTGCCGTTGCCGGGCCGGAGGGTGCGGCCGATTGTGACTTTCGGCCGCGACGACTAGCATGGCTCCCATGGCGGTTAGAAAAGGCACGTTCGCAAAACCGAACAAGCCGGTCCCGGCTCGCTCGCAGCCCACGCCGCGCGGGGTCGAGCTGAAAAAGGTGCCCGAGTCAGCGCCCGGAAAGCCACCGCGAGTCGATGCCGAGCGGCTCTTCGACTCACAGTCCTATGTGCGAAGCCTGATCCGCGAAGTGCCGGACTTCCCTCAGCGCGGCGTGTTGTTCCGAGACATCACCCCGCTCTTGGCCGACCCGCGCGGCTTTCACATCGTGCTCGACACGATCGCTCATCGCTTCGTTGGGGAGCAGGTCGACGCGGTGGTGGGCGTAGAGTCGCGCGGTTTTATTTTTGGGGGGGCGCTCGCGGCTCGCCTCAATACTAGCTTCGTCCCCGTGCGGCGCCCTGGCAAGCTGCCGCGCGGAACGGATAAGGTCAGCTATTCCCTCGAGTATGGCGAGAGTGAGCTCGAGATGCACCGCGACGCGTTGCGCGAGGGCGCGCAAGTGCTTGTGGTCGATGACCTCTTAGCAACCGGCAGCACGGCGGCTGCGGCAGGGGAGCTCGTGGACCGCCAGGGCGCGTTCGTGATTGCCTACGTGTTCGTGATCGAGCTCAATTCGCTCGGCGGCCGCGAGCGCCTGGCCCCCGCGCCGTGTCTGTCCATCGTCCGCTACGATTGACGCGGCGGCGTCGCTCGTCACAGCGCGTGCGCGGGGAAGGCCATGACGTCTGACAGCTGGCGCGCACCGGTGGCCAGCATGAGCAAGCGGTCGAAACCGAGCGCGTTGCCCCCCGCTCGCGGCATGCCGCTCACCAGCGCGGAAAGGAAGCGCTCATCGATCGGGTAGGTCACGCGCCCCTCTCGCACTCGGCGTGCCGTGTCTTCCTCGAAGCGAGACCGCTGCTCGACGGCACAGGTGAGCTCATCGAAGCCGTTGCACAGCTCGACGCCAGCAACGTACAGCTCGAAGCGCTCCGCGACGCTCGGATCCTCGGTCGAAAGCCGCGCCAAGGCGGCTTGGTTGGCCGGGTATTTCCACAAAAAGATCGGGCTTGGCTCACGCGCCAAGCCAGGCTCGACTCGGGACACCATCAGCTCGAAGTAGCGCGCTTCGTCACTCTGCGCGAGGTCGACCGCGTCCGCGATGCCGGCGTGTTCCTCGAAGGCTTCCCGAACCGTGATGCGCGCAAAGGGCGGCGTCAGATCGTAGACTTGCCCCTTCGGCCCAAACAGGCTCGCTCGACCGCTGACGCTCTCGGCCACCTCACGCACCACGCGCTCGGTATCGGCCAGCACATCCTCCAGCCCCGCAAAGGCGCGATACCACTCCAGCATGCTGAACTCGGGCTCGTGCAGGGGGCCGAGCTCGTGCCGGCGACTCGCCCGCGCCAGCTGGAAAACGCGCGGGAAACCAGCGCTGAGCAGCCGCTTCATGTGCAGCTCGGGTGAGCTGATGAGGTAGCCCTCCGCCGCGGGAATGGCGTCCAGATGCAGGTCAACGCCCGGCGCGGGTACGCGCAGCGGCGTCTCGACCTCCAAAAAGCGCTCGCGCGCAAAGTAGCCGCGGACGGCGGCCAGCGCGCGGCCTCGCGCGCGCAAGTTCGCGGCGACGCCGTGCCAGGCGAAGCGCGCCCAATCGCCGTCGCCGCGCGGTTCGGGACAGTGCTTCCGGTCGAGGAGGGATGTTTCACGCAGCTGCTGACCGTCGTAGCGGCCCGCGAGGACCACGAGCTCGCCCACGGCCAGGCCCGGCGCGCCGTGGAGCTCCACTGGCACGGTGCCAAGCGCGTCCGAAATCAGATACTCGCTCGCCGCGACGCGGCTCACTCGCCCCGCGACGCTCAGCCGTTCGCCCGCGTGCTGCGGCCCCAGATCGCTCGGCGAAAGCGGCGGCACCGCCGTCACCCGCCGTGGAACGCGCGCAGCGCGAAGGCCGCGATTTCCGAGCCCATCCAGGGCGCCATCACCGCCAACACCAGCGCAACCACCAAGAGGCGCGGTAGATGGGCGAGGGTTGCGTCCTGCACCTGGGTGGCCGCCTGGAGTACGGCGACGAGCAAGCCGACCACGGCTGCGATCGCCACTACCGGCAGCGACACCGCCACCGCCAGCAATAGGGCTTCCCGCCCCAAGGCGACCAGCGCCGAGCCGGAGGGCACGTCAGGCGCCTCCCGCACCCGCCGGCTCATCCGCCACGCCACCCACGCTTGCGCCAGCCTCACCCGCGCCGCCTACGACACTAGACGGCGCGCCGGCGGTGGATCCGGTGGCGGAGGTGGTGCCGGTACCCGTGCAGCGTGAGTCGGTGACGCGTCCGACGTAACAACAACGGTTCGTGCCGTCGATGGCGCCGCTCAACAGCTGACTCGACGGCGTGCACACCAAGTTGTCGCCGCAGTCATCATTGTTGCTGGCCCCGACCTCGTCTCCACAGCGCTCGCCTTCGCCTTGATTCGAGCAACCGGGGACGACGCCGAGCACGAAGAGCGCGGGAAACAGAGCGGCCAGGGCCAGACGGCGGGCGGTGAAGTGACGCATCTGCGGGCTTCCTACCAGGGCTTGCTTCGCCTGTCACCCCGGCGAGGACCGCGCCGTTACTGCCGCCGACGATCCTTGGCCTCGACCGCTTCGGCGAACAGACGCAAGTACGAGAGCGCGCTCAGGATCGAAAAGACCAGTGAAATGTAGACCAGCGCGCGGCCCACATAGACCAGGTCCACGAACCCCAGGTCCAGCGGGCCCAGGTAGAGGTGATACGGATAGCCCAAGATCAGGGCCAAAATGCCCACCATTTGCAGTGCGGTCTTACTCTTGCCGTCGTCGCCGGCCGCGATCACCACGCCCTCACTGCTGGCGATGCTGCGCAGACTGGTCACCGAAATCTCGCGCGCCAAGAGCAACACGACCGCCCACTCCGGAATGCGACCCATGGGCACCATGTAAACCAGCACGGCCATCACCAGCAGCTTGTCCGCGAGTGGGTCCAAAAATTTTCCGAGCACGCTGACCACGTTCATGCGCCGCGCGAGGTAACCATCCAGCAAATCGGTGATGGCGGCGGCCGAGTAGACCAAGGCGGCCCACACGCAATCTTTTGGCGAGCCGCGGTCGAGCAACACGATCACGATCGGGATCACCGCGACCCGGGCCATGGTCAGCAGGTTGGGGACGTTGAACGCGTCCTCACGCAGCGAACGGCGACGCCGTTTGCGTTCGCTGACTGGCAAACGAGTGGGACGTCTGAAGAGGATGCCTGCGCGCGCCATATCAGCCGATATCGACTAGCACCGAACCGCTGCCGGAGAAGGCCACGAAGCCCGGTGTCTGCAAGGGAGCCGATTCGGGCTCCAGCGGATGGCCGAGCAGCCGCCCGATCCAGCCGACGATGTCGTCTGCGCGCACCGCGAGCTTCTGATTTTCGGTGATTGCCAGCACGCGCGGCGGCTTCCGGCTCTCGATCAGCACGGTGCCGCGGCCGCTGATGTGAACCATGGAGATGGGCTCGCCGCCGCCGCTCGACAAGCGACCGTTCTCGTGTCGCGCGCCACCGGCAAAGGCGACCAGGCAGGATTCGCGCACGTAAACGAAGGTATCATCGAGCTCGAGCGCGGACAGCTCGCGCTCGGGCGCGGCCCCCACCAAGATCTGACCGGTGCCAGTCAGCTGGACCCAGGGAGAGCCCGGACCACCGAGCGGCTCCTCGAGCTCACGGCCCCGCATGCGCCGGGCGAGGGGCGTGGTGCTGAATGCCGGGCCGTGGGCGAGGAGGCCGCGTACGGCGTCGCTGCGCACCGACCAGGACGCCTCGACATCGATCAGCGCCGAGCGACGAGACGGAACAACGACCGGAGGTTCCGAGCTCGGATCCGCGTCGCGCAGGGCTTGGGGTAAATCAGCGCGCGCGCCCGGCGCGATCGAGGAACGGTCGAGCTCGGCGGGCTCGAGGATTGGCGGGACGGCCGGGCCCCAGCGACCCATCAGGGACAAACGCCGCGAGCGCGGGGCGGAGGGTCGCGAATCCTGCACCTCGGCGAGTTCCGGTGGAAGCTCGCCATCCGCGTCGCGCACCGTTTGATCGTCCAAGAGCTGGCGCATGCGCTGCACGAGGTGTGGCTGGCCGGCGCGCTCAAAGGCGGAGCGCGCCGATTCATAGGCGCCCAAACGCTCATAGACGAGGCCTAGGTAGCCCCAGGCCCGCACGTGATCGGGAACCCGTAGGGTCACCTCTTCCAGGTTTTCACGCGCCAACTGCGACTGCCCGGTCTTCAGGAAACACAATGCCAAGTTCACGCGTGGGCTGACCTCGCCCGGGCAGACTCGGATGATCTCCCGATAAATCTCGATCGCGCGGGGATAAAGGCCGAGCCGGAAATAGACGACTCCTAGCAGGCCTTGGCCTTCGATATCTTGTGGCTGAACGCGCAAAGCGCGCTCGAGCTCCTCTTTTGCTTCGCTGACGCAGTTGTCCTGCAAGAGCTCGCTGCCACGGTATAAGTGGAAGAGAAAGTCCTCGCCATCGAAGTCGGCGGAGGGCGGCCCTTCGGAGTCCGGCGCAGACCGGCGCAACGAGCCCGGCGCCGGCGCAGTGGGAGCGAAGCTCGGGCGGCGCGGTGGTGCCGTGGGCGCGATGCTCGGCCGACGTGCGGCTTCTGCGCGCTCGAAGCCCTCCGAGTCGTCACCGAAATCTACCATGCGACGGCGCCAGTCTAGCCCGCGCCCAGACTGCCGAGAAAGCTCGCCAGCAGCCGAATACCAGCCGCCTGGCTCTTTTCCGGGTGGAACTGCGTCGCGAACACATGGTCCCGAGCGACCGAGGCAGTGACGGCGTTCGGCCCGTAAGCAACTGTCGCGCGGGTGACGTCGGGGTCGCTGGCGACGGCGTGGTACGAATGCACGAAATAAACGTGCTCCCCGTTGCCGCCGGCCGCGTCCAAGAGCGAGTGGCCGCCCGCGCGCAGCTCGAGCGAATTCCAGCCCATGTGCGGGACCTTGATGCCGGGAGCGCCGAGCAATTTTTCCACCGGGCCTTTGAACCAGCCCAAGCCTTTGACGCCGGGGGCCTCTTCGCTGGACTCGAATAGGATCTGTAGCCCCAAGCAGATGCCGAGGTATGGGGTGCCCGCGCGCAGCCGTTCGAGCAAGACCTCGAACAGCTCCGGACCGAGCGCGTTCACGAAGCCGTCGAAGTTACTCTGCCCGGGAACGACGATGGCGTCTGCGCGCCGCACCCGATCCGGATCGGCGGTGCGCAGGGGCGTCACGCCGCGCTCTCGGCCGGCGAGCGTCAGGGCCTTTTCGACCGAGCGCAGGTTACCAAGCCCCACGTCGACCACGACCACCTGGATCACACCAGCATTCCCTTCGTGGACGGAACGCCGACCGCGCGCGGATCGAGCTCGGTGGCGCTGCGCAGCGCGCGGGCGAACGCTTTGAACGAGATCTCGACGATGTGGTGGAGGTTTTGGCCTTCGTGCAGCACGACATGCAGGTTCGCCTGCGCCGTGCGCGCAAAGGCCTCGAAGAACACCTCCGCCAGCTCCACGTCCCAGGTGCCGATTTTGGCCTTGGGCATCGGCACTTTCCAAACGAAGAACGGGCGCCCCGAGAGGTCGATGGCCGCCGTGACCAAGGCCTCGTCCATCGGCAGGGTGGCCGAGCCGTAGCGGAAGATGCCTCGTCTGTCGCCGAGGGCGTCGAGCACCGCTTTGCCGAGCACGATCCCAATGTCCTCGGTGGTGTGATGGCCGTCGATCTCCACATCCCCCTCGGCATGAATGGCCAAGTCGATCGAGCCGTGGCGCGCGATCTGCTCCAGCATGTGCGACAGGAAGGGCAGGGGCGTCACGATCTTGGAGACACCGGTACCGTCCAGGTTGACCTCGACCGTGATCTTCGTTTCGCGGGTGTTCCGTTCGACCTTAGCCGTGCGCGCGCTCATTTCAGCTCCTCGACTTTCCAGGCCCCGTGCTCCCGGAGCAGCTCAATCGTTCCGCCGGCTCCGTAAGCGAGCGTCGCCCGCTCACCCGTGACTTCGAAGTGGGCGGCCGGCAGCGCCGCTTTCAATGCTTCGCTGAGGCGCGCCATATCCTGCTTTTGTTCGCCCTCCCAGGCGGCTCGCAGCGCGGCTTCACTGAGACCGTCCCGCTGGCTGTCCGGCACGAACCGCAAGAGCACGTCGTAGCGCTTGTTATCGACCGCGCGCAGGAACCCGAGCGCGGCGGACTCGGGCGTTGCTTGATTGTACAAATCGATGGCCGAGCCATCTACCCGCCACGCCCCAGACTCGTACACGAGCAGCAGCGGTTCGCCATCCGCCCCGGTGACCTTCGCCGTAACGCGCGGCGGACCCGATTGCGGGCGGTCGAGTGCGCGCGCAAGCTCTTGGGCTTGCTCAGGATTTTCCTGAAGCATGCGCTTGAAATCCGCGAATGTAATGCTCTTTTTAGCATCGTCGCTGAGCAGCGCGTAGGCCTCGGCCAATTGACCGCGCTCCACGGCATGGGCGTAGGCGGCCAGCACCCCCTCGGGATTGCCCGCACTCGAGCCGGCGCCACAGCCCAGCGCCAGAAGACAGGTCAATACGGCGGGCGCGACGCTCGAGAGCACTGGGCGGGCCGAACCGAACATCGGGCGTGGGATACCACAGCCAGCCCGCTCTAGCGACTTACGCGAGCGCTGCGAGCAGGGCCAAAAAAGGTCATCGCTGGACCTCCTGGCTATCCGTATTACTGTGGAAACATGCGCACTGCAACAAAATCGCGCCGACCCGAGCAGCTGGCGATATTGCCGCTCCGCAACTCGGTGTTGTTCCCGATGTCGGTCGTGCCCATCAACGTCGGCCGCCCGCGCAGCGTGCGCCTCGTCGAAGAGCTCCTCGGCCAGGAAAACGCCATGGTCGGCGTATTGACCCAGAAGAGCTCGGAGACGGTCGAGCCATCATTCGAGGATCTGTACGCCATCGGCACCTTGGCGCGCGTGGTGAAGGTGATTCGGCTGGGCCCGTCCAACTACAGCGTGGTGCTGAATGGCCTCGGTCGCTTTCGCCTGCAACAGACTCAGGGTCTCGAGCCGTACATGACGGCGGAGGTGGAGCGCATCGGCGAGCCCGGCGAGCCCCCTCCGGACCTGCATCAACTAGGTCAAAAGTTACGCGAAAGCACTCGAGAAGTATTGGCCTTGATGCCGAACCTTCCGAAGGAGACCGCGAGCATCCTGGACAACGTGCGCGAGCCCGGCGCACTCGCCGATCTGATCGCGTCCAACTTTCCGGAAGAGCAGGCGAGTATTCACGTGCGTCAGCGCGTGCTGGAGGCTTTCGACGTCAAGCAACGCGTCGAGCTGGTGCTCGGCATGGTGACGCGCCAGCTCGAGGTCCTGAAAGTGAAGGACGAGATCTCTACCCTCGTCCACACCGAGATGAGCCGCTCGCAGCGGGACTATGTGCTCCGCCAACAGATGCGCAACATCCGCGAGGAGCTCGGCGAGGCCGCTGACGACGACGAGGTCGAGCAGCTGCGTGAACGCATCTCCCGCGCAGAATTGCCGCTGGAGGCTGAAAAAGCTGCTCGCAAGCAGCTCGGTCGGTTGAGCGGCATGCAGCCCCAGTCAGCCGAGTACCAGGTCACGCGCACCTACGTAGAGTGGCTCGCGGACCTGCCTTGGTCCCGTACCACCCCCGATCGCGTGGACGTGCGTGAGGTCCGGCGCTGTTTGGACGAGGATCACTACGGCCTCGAGCAAGTCAAAAAACGGATCGTCGAGTACTCGGCGATCCGCCAGCTGCGCCGCGACAAGAAGGGGCCCATTTTGTTGTTCGTCGGGCCGCCGGGGGTGGGCAAGACGTCTCTCGGTCGCTCGATCGCGCGCGCCATGGGCCGGCGCTATGGCCGCATCTCGCTCGGCGGGGTGCGGGACGAAGCGGAAATCCGCGGGCATCGTCGCACGTATGTGGGCGCGCTGCCGGGACGCATCATCCAAGCCCTGAAGAAGACCGGGTGTCGCAACCCCGTCCTAGTGCTCGATGAAGTGGACAAGATGGGCGTCGACATGCGCGGGGATCCCGCGGCCGCCTTGTTGGAAGTGCTGGATCCGGCACAGAACGACAGCTTCGTCGATCACTACATCGATCTGCCGTTCGACCTATCGGACGTGATGTTCATCGCCACCGCCAACTACCGCGGGAACATCCCCGAGCCCCTCAAGGATCGCATGGAGATCATCGAGGTGCCGGGCTACACGCTGCGCGAAAAGCGCAGTATCGCCGAGCAGTTTCTGGTTCCGAAGCAAGTCAAAGAGCACGGGCTGTCGGTCGACCTGATCCAGTTCGAACGTGAGGGCATCGAGCTCATCATCAACTCCTACACCCGCGAGGCCGGCGTGCGCGGCCTCGAGCGCGAGATCGCCGCGGTTTGTCGCGACGTCACCGTCAAGTTAGCGGAGGGCAAGTCGTTCAAGCAGATCCAGGTCACGCCAGACCACGTGCGCGAGTTGCTCGGCCCGGACCGCAACTTGAATGAGATAACCGAGCGGCGCTTGACGCCGGGCATCGCCTTTGGCTTGTCGGTCTCCGGGAGCGGCGGGGACATTTTGATCGTGGAGGCCACGCGCATGCCCGGTAAGGGCGAAATCCGCGTCACTGGCGGCCTGCGCGACGTGATGAAAGAGTCCGCCGCGACCGCCGTCTCCTACGTGCGCTCGAAGGCGGACCGTTTGAAGCTCGACCCAGAGTGGCTGAAGACGATCGACCTGCATCTCCATATCCCGCGCGGGGGCTCCACACGAGACGGCGCCAACGCCGGCGTGGCCATGTTCGTCGCCGTGTGCTCACTGTTGCTGGACGTGGCCGTGCGGTCGGACGTGGCGGTCACTGGCGAGATCACCCTCCGCGGCAACATTTTGCCAGTGAGCGGGGTCAAGGACCAAGTCCTGGCCGCCCATCGCGCGGGGATCCGCGAGATCCTGCTGCCCACGCGGAACGAGCGGGATTTGGAAGAAGTCCCGGACGAGGTCAAACACGATCTGCGCGTGCACTTCGTGTCGCGCGTGGACGAGGTCTTGGCGCTCGTACTGCGCGCGCCGGAGGCAACGGATACCGATCGCGACGTGCCGCAATCGAGCGGCCAAGCGCACGTTTGACGTAGCGCTGAGCTCGCGCGATGTCCGAGTTTGACCTCGAGCCCGCGCTGCGCTCACGCGCCCTCGGCGCGTCCGCGCTGGCTACGGGGCTTGGCTTTGCCGCCTACGGCTTCATCCCTCAATTTGGCGGCCCCGGCTATGAATCCGCGTTGGGGGCGGGTTTGTTGCTGCCCACGGTCACGGCATTGGGCGTGGCGTTTTCGGTGGTGGGGCGGCACGCGACCCCGCTCGCGGCCTTTGGGCGCGGTCTGACTGCTGGCTTTGCGTTGAGCGTCCTCGGGCTCGTAATCATCGTCGCGCATGGTCTGCGGGTGGGGTTTTGTGATGTCGGTTGGGGCGTCGAGCTTTACTTGCTCGGTCCACTGCCGGGTGCGCTCCTGGCGGGCGTCTGGGGCGCGGTGATCGGATTGTTCGCGAGTCGCCTCGAGCGCCGCTGGCGGCGCCGCGCACTGTTGATCGTGGGCTCGATCGCGGCCCCGCTGCTGGGCATCTCGATCAGCTTCGCGCGCTTCTACACGAGCCCCATGGTCTTCGCATTCGACCCATTTTTCGGCTACTTTGCCGGACCGCTGTACGATACGGTGATCGACGCGTTCTGGACGCTTTCCACGTACCGCGCCGGCTCCTTGCTCACGGCCTTGGCCGTTGGTTGCGCCGCAGCGCATTTCGACGAACGACTGCGCTTCACGGGTTTCCGGCGGCCTTGGCTGGCCGGGGTGGGGCTCTCGGCGTCGTGCGCGAGCGCGCTCTTGCTCTGGAACGGAGCCGCGCTCGGGCACTACAGCACACGCAGCTCGATCGCGGCCGCGCTCGGTCAAGAGCTCTCGGGCGCGCGCTGCGACGTGAAGTATTCGAGCGGTATTCTGCGGCGTGATGCGCGGCTCTTCGCCCGCGAATGCGACGCCGAGCTGCGCGCCGACGAGGCCTACTTCGAGACGCGGGGTCCCGCGCGCGTCACGGCTTTCCTGTTCGCGAACGAGGCCGAAAAAGGCCGGCTGATGGGCGCCTCGAGCACGTACATTGCCAAGCCTTGGCGGCGTGAGATCTATGTGCAGTACGCGCCTTACCCGCACCCCGTCGTCGGTCACGAGCTCGCCCACGTGGTCGCCGGCAGCTTTGGCGCCGGGCCCTTCCGCGTGTCCGGCCCCCTCGGGGGCCTGATCCCCGATCCGGGCCGCATCGAAGGCGTCGCGGTGGCTGCCTCTCCGAACGACAACGACGACTTCACCCTCGACGAATGGGCCAAAACCCTGCTCGATCTGGCGCTTCTACCTCCGCTCGAATCGGTGTTTCGCCTGGGGTTCTTGGGGCAAAATTCGTCGACTGCGTACACGGTGGCAGGCGCCTTCGTGTCCTGGTTTCACGATCGGTACGGGGCGAGCGCGCTACGCCGCTGGTACGGTGGAGAGGCGGTCGAGCAAGTGACGGGCAAGCGCCTTGCCGAGCTCGAGCGCGCCTGGCGCGCCGATCTGAGTCGGGTCACGGTCGATCCGGTCCTGCTGAACGAGGCGAAGCTACGCTTCGATCGCCCCGCGCTCTTTGGGCGCCACTGTCCTCGCATCGTGGACCGCCTGCATGGCGAGGCCGCGCAGAAGTTGGCCAGCGCCGACACGGCCGGAGCGCGCGTCGCGCTCGCGGCGCTGCTGCGGCTGGACCCTCACCACACCGCGGCCAAGTTCGAGCTTGCAGCGTGCGCCGTCAAAGACGGCGATGAAGCCGCCGCGCTCGCGGCCTACGCCGCGCTCGCCAACGCTCCCGAGCTCGCGAAAGTAGAGCAAGCCAGCGCGCGTGAAGCCCAGGCGGACGTCGAGCTACGCGCCGGCAACCTGCTCGACGCTCAACGTGACTACGAAGCCGCGTCCGCGTCGATCGCCGACGAGGATCACTTGCGTACGCTCGACGTCAAACGCTCACCGAAGAACGATCGACAACGCCGCGCGCTGGTGGACCTACTCATCGGCGATCCCATGCTGGGGGCGGCGTTCGAGGAAGCCGCCCCCAGGCTGGCCGAGTGGGCGCTCGTAGAGCCGAAAAATGGACTGCCGCGTTACTTGTTGGGTAAGAATCTGTTTGGGCGGGGGCGCTTCACGGAGGCCGCTGATTACCTAGATCAAGCCCTGGCCCGCGAGCTCGAGCTGCCGCGGGTGGCGCGCGAAGCTTGGCGCACGCGCCTGACCTTGGCCTGCGCCGTTGCCGACGGCGCGGGCCAAGCGCGAGCGTTGGCCGCGCTCCGGGCCGACCGCGGCCTGAGCGCCGCCCGGCGCGCCGCGATCGAGCGCCTGGCCCAACGCTGCCTCGCGCCGTGATCTTTAGAACCGGCCGCGCTCATGAACGCGCGCTCTTGCCGTACGTCGGCGGGACTCATGTGGGGCGAAACCTGGTAAGCGTCGTGCCGGATGCAAAAATCGCGACGTCGGCGTAGGCTGGAACTCGACCTAGTGTCCGTCAGTGCCACCGCCAGGGCGGCACTCGCCGCCGTCCTCACCTCGACCGCGTGCGGCGGCGCTGCGCTGCCTGCGAACGCGGCGCGTGAGCCCACGGCCCCGACTCAGGAAGGCCCCGCGAGCACCGGCAACGCCGCGCCCTCGTTGCCCGCACCGGCACCCGCAATGGCCGGCGTGCCGTCCGCCGACCCCGTGCCCACGCCCGGCGCGAATGCCGGCAACGCACCCTCGGATCCGCCGAAGCAACCGCTGCCTAAAGACACGCTCGTGCTGCAGATCGGCGACTCGTTTGCCGCGGCCCTGGGCGTGGAGCTCGGCAAGCTCTTGAGAGCCCAAGGCGTGCGCAGCGCGCTCGAATACAAGACCGCCAGCTACATTCCCAACTGGAGCTACGGCGGCGACATCCCCAAGTACATCGCCACGTATCAACCGGATCTGGTGCTGGTCACGCTCGGCGCCAACGAGATGGAGATCCCGGAACCGGCGCGACGAGCGGCCGCCATCAAACACTTGGTCGGCGAGCTGCACGGGCGGCCGTGCGTCTGGGTCGCGCCACCGCTTTGGAAGCCAGATACCGGGCTCTTACAGGTGATCCGCGACAATGCTGCGCCGTGTCGCTACTTGGATAGCAACGCGCTCGTTCACGACCTACCTCGCGCTCACGACAAAATTCACCCAAGCCTCGAAGGCCGAGCGATCTGGGCGAAGATCGTGTGCGATTGGTTGGCGCAGGAACGCGTCGGCACGCCCGCTCAGGCGTGGGCGCTGCGACCCGAGCCCGCCTCCAACTAGGCCGGTCTCAGCCGCGCGCGCGGCGCACGGCGAGCTCTCCCAAGAGTAAACCGACCCCGCCGCCGGCAAACAGCGCAAGGATGAAGGCCGCGAACACGCTGCCGAACAAGTTCTTGTCCGAGACATGCCCCGGCAGGTACAGACCGAATACGACCGCCAGTCCGATCCACGCCGTGAGGCGCACGCGCAGGCTGCGCTGCGCTGCGGCCACTTCGCAGAGCAAGGCTCCGATCACGCAGGCCATGAGCAGCAAGCGCTGAGTCAGTGGTAAGAGCCCATTTGCGGGACCAATGACCGCGCCGTACGCGCCGAGCTCACTGAACACTAAGACCACCGCCCCGATACCGAAGGCGGCGTTTCGCAGCGGCGGAATGGTATCCAGAAAGGGCCCGGCGCCGGACCAGACCGCGATTACCGGCAACGCGAGCGCCACCACCTGACCCTCGACCGGACGCAGCGAGTCGAGCTTGGAGCCCCCCACGAGCAGCGCGAAGGACAGGAGGAGCAGCGGTAAGCGAAAGCGCGTGGCACCGTCAGACATGCTGGATTCGCCGCAAGCGGCAGACATAGCATGACCGCTCGTGACCCGCGACGCCCCGCGCCCTCTGCCACTCACCGCTCGCGCAAGGTCTCGGCTTCTTTTTTTGGGGGTGCTCCTGGGCGGCTGTGAACCGCGCGTGAGCGGCGCGGAGCGCACACGCTCTCTGCCGCGGACGACCATCCCGAGCCGCAGCCGGCAGCACATTCCGAGCAAGACGGGTCGGGAAAGCCTCACCTACACCGTGCAGCTGGACTCGCAGCTGACGCGTCTGGACGTGGACCTCTGTGCGCGGGGCTTTGCCATGGAACGTCTGAACGCGCCCAGCGCTGGGGCGCAGACGCTGCTTCGGGGCGGGGTGATTGCTACATCCGCCGGCAGCCTCGCGTGCCCCGGCGAAGGCGTCGATGTGCCGCGTCCCAAGACCGACGATTGCCTGCACTATGGCGTGACGCTTCCCCAAACTTGGCAAGATCCGAGCGCGCTCCGCCGCACGGGCGATGATCTCTTGGCGTCCCCCGATCTGTGGCTCTGGGTGCCGACGCCGCGGCCCCTGGGGCTGCGCGCGCACGCGCGGTTCAAGCTCCCCGAAGGCGTTGCCCCAGTCCTGCCCTGGTCCAAGTCAGGCTCGGACTTCGAGATCCCGGAGACCGCCTTCGAGTGGAAAGCGGGCGGCGGCTTCGCGCACTCGCAGCCCCGAACGTTGAACGTCGCCGGCGCTGCGATCGATCTGGCCGTGCTCGGTGAGGGAGACGCCAAGCGGGACGGAGAGGTCCGGGCTTGGCTCAGCGAAGGCGCCCGCACGACCAGCTCGCTCTTCGGTCACTTTCCTGTGCCGCACGCCCTAGTGCTCGTCGTGATGGGCGAGCGAAAAGGGGCAACGTTTGGCATGGCCCTGCGCGGAGGAGGCCCCGCCGTCGTCCTGTTCCTCGACGCACGCGTCAGCGCCGCCACGTTGAGAAACGACTGGACGAGCACGCATGAGTTCTTGCACCTGGCCGTGCCGCGCTTACCGCCGGAAGATGCCTGGCTGTTCGAGGGCCTGGCCACGTACTACACGGAGGTCGCGCGCGCGCGTGCTGGAATCATCACACCCCGGGTCGCCTACCAGCACCTGCTGGCCGGTTTCGCGCGCGGCCGCGGTGACGAGGGCTCGCGGCCGCTGCGCGAAGAAAGCGCACAGATGCGCGCGCACCGCTCTTTTTATCGTGTTTATTGGGCGGGCGCGGCGATCGCCTTGTTGACCGACCTCGCGGCGCGCCGCGCCGGCGGCCCGACGCTCGATGACGCGCTCCGTGCGTTCGCGGACTGCTGCGCTGCCTCCGAAGAGGAGTGGGATGCCGCGCGCGTGCTGGCCCGGCTGGACGCAACATTAGGTGCGCCCAGATTTGCGGACGAGGCTAAAAACTGGCTAGACAGGCCCAACTTTCCCGACACGGACGCCGCCGCCCGGGCGCTCGGCATCCGTCGAGGTCCGCGGGATGAAGCGATCTTCGTGCGCAGCGCCGATGCCGGGCTGCGCGATGCGATCATGCGCGCAGATCCGGCGCGCTGAGTGGCCCGCCGCGCGAAAGCTCCGAACGCGCGGCGGGCCCGCGGTCGTCACTCAAAAATGACCGAGGTGAAAGGTTCGCGTGGCCGATCACAGGCCGACCCGGATCGCCACCCACATCAAGCCAAGCAAGAGCACGAACACGCCCAGAACGATCAGGGGAGTTCCGCCGAAATAAGGGTAAATCATCGTGATCAGGCCGAAGGCGATCTGCGGCGCGCGGCCCTGCTTCTTGCCGTACATGAAGAAGCCAAAGCCGACCGTCGACACGGCAAAGCCCGCCAAGATCAGGTTGCCGTCCATGCCGAGCTTACATACCAGCAAACAGGGGCCTTCGAACGCGTGGCTGGCTGCCAGAAGCGCGCTAACGTCCGCGCGTGCTTCGTCCGCGCATGCTTCTTCCGCTTCCGCCCGCGCCGCTCGCCCTTACCGGGGCGCTCCTTCTCAGCCTAGCGCTGGACGGTGTCGGCTGCGGTCACACCTGCCCGACGCCTCAGCCGTGCGGTGAGCCGAGCCCCGGCACGGGGGTCAGCGGCGATGCGGGCGGGGGAAACACATCCTGCGAGCAGCTGACCGCGCTCCAAGACTGCCTGGACAGCTTCTGCCAACCTTCAGACAAGAACCCGTTCTGCACCTGCTACAAGCGCGGCTACGATCTCGGTACCGACTGCAAGTGCACCAAGTTCGACCCCGCCAACTACTGCCGACAAGCCAGCGACAACGGCATCGACGCCGCCGCCTTCGACTGCTCTTCCGCCACCAGCTCCGTCGCCTCTCTGTGCGTCGGTGTTCAGTAGGGGCGGGGAGGGCGGCTCGAACGCTGGCTCAGCGTGCCCAGGCCAAGACAACTGAGCGTGACCCTCGACGACGACGACGACGGCGGTCGACCGGGCGCGGGCCGCCGCCCTCGTGAGCCCTCAACAACCATCCCGCTGAATTTACTGGTGACCCCGACGAGAATCGAACTCGTGTTATCGGCGTGAGAGGCCGACGTCCTAACCGCTAGACGACGGGGCCAGTGCGGCTCCGGGGGGAGGCTCCCGAAACCGCTGTGAACGTTGCTGGGGGACTAGGATTCGAACCTAGATAGCAAGAGTCAGAGTCTTGCGTCCTGCCGTTAGACGATCCCCCAATGGGGAATGAAGCTTTCCCTGGACGGGGCAGCGGTAACTATCCTCAATCGATAGCCCTTGCAAGAGAATCTGGCAAATTCGCCGAGTTACCGGGCGGCCGAACGGCCGCTCATGCGACGCGCACGCCAGGCTCGACTCGACAGGGTCACGAGCCACACAGGCTTCGCGGGCCTTTCGCGTTCTCTGGCGTGACCTGCGGGACGCAGGCTAAGCTCGCGCGCCTTATGTGCGTGCGTGCCGTGGAGCTGGAAGGGACGGCGCCACACGCAAGTTCTGCGCGGTCGGCCGTCTTGGGGTCATGGAACTTCGGGTCGTAGGCTGCCACGGCGGCGAGACGCCGCGGCACCGCACGAGCGCGTTCGTGCTCGACGATCGCTTGGCCATCGACGCGGGCTCGCTCACCAGCGGGCTGGATTTGGACGCGCAGTTCCGGCTCGAGGCCTGCATCATCAGCCACGCGCACCTCGACCACATTCGAGACTTGGCCATGATCGCCGACAACCGCTTCCAGGCGGAATGCGAACCGCTGGTCGTCGCTGGCACCAAGCAGACCTTGGCGGTGTTGAAGCGGCACTTCTTCAATAACCTCATCTGGCCCGACTTCTCGGCCATTCCCAATCGAATCAAACCGACCATCGAGTACCTCGAGCTGAAGCCCGAGAAGCAGGTGGTCGTGGCGGGCTATGGCGTGCGGAGCGTGATGGTGAACCACACCATCGATTCCGCTGGCTTCATCGTGGAGGGCAAGGACGCGACGCTTGGCTACAGCGGCGACACCGGGCCGACGGATCGATTTTGGGAGCTGCTGAACCAGGAAAAAAATCTGAAGGCGTTGCTGATGGAGGTGAGCTTTCCGAATCGTGAGCAGAAGTTGGCCACCCTGAGCGGACACCACACACCGCAAACGCTGATCGCGGATCTCGCGAAGTACGTCAAACCGAAGGAGTTGCCCACGCTGCTCTACCACATCAAGCCCGTCTTCCAGGGCGAGGTGGAGCGGGAGATTGCGCGGCTGAAGGGCGCAAACCTGACCGTGACCGCGCTCGACGACCACTACGTTCTATAAGAAAGTCGACCGGCGGGCGATGGCCTCACACGTCAATCAGATGAGCACGGCGCCCATTGGCTCGTAACCGTCTTTCAGGGCGATCAGGTGGGCCTCCACATACGGGATGGCGTTTTCTTTCGAGAAATCATCGGGAAAGAACGTGCGCAAACGCGCGACCTGGAACCGGCCGATAAAGCCCGGGATCTCCTGGGCGTGCGTCCGGCGCGTGTAGTACCAGAACGAATGCTCGTTCCAAAACGTCACGTTGAGCGGATTTTGGAACGCGCCGCGGCCGTCGCTCGAAGGCACGCGGATGAGGAAGAAGCCGCCGGGGGCGAGCACGCGGTAGGCCTCGTTCATGATGTGCATCGGATCGCGGAGCTGCTGCAGCACGTCCTGCGCGCGGATCACGCCCACGCTGTCGTCCGCGAGCGGCCAGGCCCTTGCGAGGTCCACGCCGGTGCTCTTGCCGAACGCACGGCACTCGCCGTAACTCTCCATCGCCTCGCACAGCTCGAGCTTGTGTAAGCGGTGGTCGTCCGCGAATTTCAGCCCCAGAGCGAGGATATATTTTGCGTATACTTGCCAGTTATAGTCATCGACCAGGGAGCCATGCTTGGCCATCGTTTGCGTGGCGTGAAGCCGGTAGAAATAAAGCGGGGTCCGCAGGTGCGCGAAGCGATGTCCGAGCAAGAAAAATCGCTTCAATAGGTCCTGGTCGTCGCCATAGACGAGCGTCGAATCGTAGCCGCCGATCTTGACGTAGGCGTCGGCGCGCCAGGCCTTCAGGTGGTGTGGGCAATAGTCAATGCGCCGCATGTTCTGCGGCGTGGCCTCGGGCGCCGACATGGCCATCAGCTCGTGGCCTTGATAGCGGGTCGGATAGTGCTTCCAGCCATGGTCCTCGCGGTATCCGTCCGGGGTCCAATCGCCGTCGCGAAATTCGGCAAAGTCGCTGAAGGCCACCTCAGCGTCCTGGAGCGCCTCGAAGGTCAACTGCAGCGCGTCCGGGTGCAGTAAGTCGTCGTGGTCGAGCTCGAACAGAATTTCGCCCTCGCATTGCTCGCAGCACGCACGCTTCAGCGCGCCCAAGCCCTCGAGCTCCGTGTCCTCGAACACGCGCACCTGCGGATGCTCCCCAATGTGATCCGGCAGCCGCCCCCCGTGGTTCTCCAAGACGACCCACTCCCAGTCCCGATACGTCTGCGCCAGCAACGTCTCGAACGCCGCTTCGATGAAGGCATTGCCGCTCTGACTGAGTGCCGTGAACACGGAGATCATGGTCGGCCGCATCATCTCATCGAAGTGTTGGTCTTTCGATGGCTCTGCTAGGTGTGCGCCGACAGGGCGAGCGCGGCGATTTTCGCAAGGACGGACATGCCCACGACCAGCGCATTGACGTGGAGGGCCAGCGCGAAGCGATGGTGCGCCGCGCCGATAACTAGTTGCTTTCGACGAGGATCGGCCCGCCGCGGTTTAGTTTACATAATGTATCTTATGCGAACTACTAACACCGGCTTCAGTGAGTCATTACGCTTCGCCGCTGCTTGGCCCCCACGGCTGATCGAATGCTCCGGAACCGCGATCGGATGCCGTCGGTCGGGCTGAGAGCTGCAGAGGCGCGCCTGCGATCGCCCCAATCTCTCGGTTTTACTCGTGGGTTCGCGCGGGCGGCGCGGTCAGATCGGCGGCGTGACGGTCAGGCTCAGGAAGGTGCCGCCATTGGTCATGACGAAGGCGCGGGAGCCGAACGCGGACGGGGTCATGCTGGTGCCGTCGGAGACGTGAATGCCGTCGATCAGCTCGCCGCCGAGTGGCGAGACCAGGAACACGCCCAGGCGAGACGCAGACATGAGCAGCGCGCCGCTGATGGCGACCGGTGCAGATACACCGCCGGTAGGCACGGCCCGCCGCCAGAGCTCTCGCCCCGTCTCCGGGTCGAGCCCCCACAGGCCGCTCGTGCCGCTCGAGGCGATCAGAAGCGTGCGGTCTGGCTCGGGCGGTCCGCCGTCCTTGCGAACGTGAGCCGGTTCGCGCCACAACGTCAGCTCGCTCACGCCAGACACGGCGGTATTGGGCCAGACTTGCACGCCGGTTTCTGCGTCGAGCGCGAACACGCCACCCGCGTAGCTGGCCACGTAGACCACCGGGCCACTGGGCAATACGTTGGGCACGGGCGTCGTATCGACATCCAGCTGCTGCGGGACCTCACCCAAGGTTTGCTCGGCTTCGGCCGCCAAATCGACGGGCTGCCAACGTTCGGCGCCGGTCTCGGCGTCGTAGGCCATGACGTTGCCGTCGCTGAACCCGGTGTACACCTTGCCTCGAAACACCAGCGGCCCGGCGTAACCCGCGACTTCCATGCCTGCCGCGGGCGAGCGGTGCTCCGACCATTTCAGCTTGCCTGTGGCGGGTTCGATCGCCAAGAGCGTGTCGTTGGCGTTGACCGCGAAGAGCAGCCCTTGGTGAAGAACGGGCCGCCGCGAGACCTCTGCGTTGGTCATGAAGCGCCACATCAACCTGCCGTCCTTTGCCGACACCTTATATAAGGCGCCGTCATTGGAGCCGAAGTACACGACGTCTTCGGTTGCATCGTAGAGCGGCGCGCATTGCACAAAGCCGAGCGTCTCGAAGCGCCAGATTTGAGCGCCGTTGTCGGCCCGGAGCGCGTACAGCCCGCGATCGCTCGAGCCCACGAAGACGCGCCGGCCGACGGGATCAATCTCCGGTTGACCGCGCTCGTACGGTTCGCCGGCACGGCGCGATGGCGCGACCAAAACGCGCGAGTAGTTCAGCTGCATGGAAAAGTTCGGCCGCCGGAGCCAGAGCGGCATCTCGGGGTTCGCGCCCCCGCGCATGGCGTCACAACCCGACGCAGCCAAGCCGAGCAAGCCCGCGCTCCCGAGCGCGCAGGCCAGGATGCCTTTCACGGTGCGCCCGCCGGCGGCGCGCCCGGCGGTTTGGCGCCACCGGACATGCGCTTCAAGAGCTCGTTCAGCTTCTCCTTCGACAGGCCCTTGCTGCCCGATCCGTCACTCGAGCCCATTTGCTCCTGGAGCTCTTGGAGCTGCTCGGCGGTCAAACCGTTCGAGGGCGGCGTGACCGCGGTTGGGTCGATGCGCCTCAAGAGCTCACGCACCGACATCTCCAGATAGCCGGGGCTGCCGAGGGTCTTCTTCTCGCCCTTGTCCGCGGCAGAGTCGAGCTGCTTTTGCGCGTCTTTCAGCAAGTCTTTGGCCTTGTCCGGTTCACCGCCGGCGAACGCCAGACGGGCCTTGTGGTACGCCCCGAGCGCGCCAAAGCCGAAGCCGTCTAGATTCGCGAGCTCGCCGAAAGCTTTTTGTGCGCTGGCCTTGTCGCCCAGGCCCTCCGCGCTGATGCCCAGACCTTCCAAGGCCCTGCCCTTGAGGTTCATGTCCTTGGCGGCCAGGTTGCTGTCTTTGACCGCTTGATAGGCGGCCTTCGCGTCGGCAAGCTTGCCTTGGTCATAGAGCACGGAGGCCAGGCCCAGCTTCGCAAACACGGCCGCGGGGGATTGCGACGATTCCTGCGCGATCGCTCGATACTGCTTTTCGGCGGCTTGCAGGCGGTCGATGTGCGTGGGGTACGCGGGCCGCGTATCGACGATGCCCGTTTGCGGATCTGGCTTGCTGTCATCGCCGCCGATGCGCGCGTCCTCGGCGCGGATGGCCGTGTTGAGCTTGGCCGACGCACGCTCGGCGGCGCGACCCGCGCGATAATTGTAAATCGCGTAACCGACCCAGCCGACGATGCAAGCGACCAGGACCCACTGCACGACATTGAAGTTCTTCTTGAGCCAGTCCCCCGCGGCCTGCGTGGTGCGCGAGAACGCGTCGTCGACGATCTCCCCCGCTTCCAGGCCGCCGCGCGCGGGCGGGCGGCGCGGCTCGAAGCCCGAGCCGCGCTTGCCCAAGGCCTCGGCGCGCAGGCGCCGGTTTCGGTCTCGGATTGGCTCGGGGGCCGCGTCGAGCGGGCGCTTCTTTTTCTTCTTTTTCAGCGGAGCCGTGATGATGGCATCCGGCTGGTGGATGACTTCCCCTGGGTTACCCGACTCGGCCTCGCCGTGCTCTACGGCTCCCGCCTCGGGCTCGGGCTCCGGAACCGAGACCGATTCTGACTCATCGCGCTCCTCTGCCACGGGCGCTTCTATACACCAATTCAGCCTTTCGTCTCGCCGAGCTAGCCGCCCGGAGCGGTTTTTTGCGCGCGCCGGATTTGGCCCCTTCTTTTCGGGCCATCGTCACTCTTCATTCTCTTTTCGGTGCGCTTCGTCGGGCAGCCACGGTTTCGGGGGCGGCGCGGGCAGCTCGTCCGAAAGCGGGACGAGGCAAAGCGCGTCGAGCTGCACGGTGCTGTCCGCGAACACCACGAAACGGCCGCGCAAGCCGGGCCGCGCCGAGACGCTTTGGGGTAGCTCGGCGTAGACCACGACCGGTGCAGGGCCAGGGGGGATGCGGAGCCTCAGCGCGTGCTCAGCGTCCACGCTCGGCAGCCTCGGCGCATGCTTCTGACCAAAGTCGGCAGCGGCGGCGGCAATGAGCACCTCGCCCGGCACCGGACCCTGCGCGCGGGCGCGCACGAAGGCCCGCACCCCTCGCCCATTGCCGCCGGGCGGAATCGTCAGCGTGATGGTCACGCCGAGTGAGCTCTGATTGCGCAGTCGAGCCAGATCCCGCGGGTCGGGCCCGCCAATGCGCTCCAAAATCTTCGCGCGCTCGGCCGCCTCCAGGCCCGGGGTGAGTGGATCCGGGACGCCCATGAAGCGCACCAACGGTGGCGCCAGGGCATCCTCCGTCTTGAGCGTGACCAGCGCGTTCAGCAAGGCCACGCGCGTCGATTGCGAGCGCTCGTCGGCCAGCGCCTTGAGCAGCGAGCCTTGGCTCAGCTCGCCGCCGATGTGAGCCAGCGCGTCCGCAAGGTACGGTCGCAGGCGGACGTCCGCCAAGCTTTGAACGAGCGGCCATACCGCATCCCTGGATCGGATCACCCCCAGCGCCGCGGCGATCTGGCGCGAGCGATCGAAATTGCGTGCTGGCCTGTCTTGCCACCAGCCAATCAGCGTTTTTTCTCCGCGATTGTCGCCGCCTTCCGCGAGCGCTAGCGCCGCGAGGCGGCGTACGCCGAGGTCCGGCGATTTTTCGAGCTCGAAAGTCAGAGGCGCCCCTTCGCCCAAGCGCGTCAAGGCCAGCGCCGAGTAGCGCCGGACGAGCTCGTCCTCGTCGCGTCCAAGCGCGAGACGCAGGGCCGCCTTTGCTTCGGGCCGCCTGAGCTCGAACAGAAGCTCAGCCGCTTTGCGGCGAATCGAAAGATCCGCGTCGTCGAGCAGGCCGGCGATTTCGTCCACAGCGTCGCCATCGCCGCTGATGCCGCGCAAAATCGCCGGTGGCCAGCCCTTGCCCTCTGCGCGCAGCCCGTTTTGTTCGTACCGGCCATGGGATGCGCCGAGCTCCCTGAGCCGGGCGCGTAAGCCTTCAAACTCCTTGGGGGAATCTCCCGATGCGTCGTGCTCTTCCGCGGCATCACGGGCCAGATCGAAGAGCTTACAGGCGCCCAACTGACGCGCGCACACCAAGCGCAGGGCGCCGTCGGCCAGTAGGGTTTGCTCGTCCGTCTCGGCCAGCGCGAGGCCGTGGCCCTCGGCGCGCTTGCCCGCAAGCAACGGACCGAGATCCCGTCCGCGCATGCGCGGCGGCTTGGGAATATCCAGGGCGGCGAGCACCGTCGGCAAAAGGTCGATGGTTTGCACCGGTTCTTGGATGCGACGGGCCCCGAGCGTACCCGGGGCCGAGACCAACAGCGGCACGTGCACCTGTTCTTCGTACACGCTAGTGCCGTGGTAATGCCCGCCGTGCTCGCCAAATTCCTCGCCGTGATCAGCGGTGATGATCACCACCGACTTTGGCCGCTGCGCGCGGAAGGCGCTGACGATCGCGCCCACCGTCTCGTCTGCGAAGCGAATCTCCGAATCGTAGCGGTCGATGTCGCGCTCGCCGAAGCTATATTCGGGGTGATTTTCGTAGGGCTCGTGCGGCGCAAACAAGTGCACCCAGGTGAAGAGCGGTGTGCCCGCCGGGGCATGGCTCAAATAGCTCGTCACTTGCTCGACGCGCCGCTGGCCTTCAGCGAACTCGACCCAGCGGTACTCGAAGCCCAAAAAATCATCGCGAAAGTGTTGAAAACGGTCCGGATCGATGAAGAAGACGGCGGGCGGATAAAAGGCCGCCGTGCGGTAGCCGTAGGTTCGGAGCAGCGCCGCCCACGTGTCGGAGTCCTGCGCTACGCCCTGCAGCAAGAGCGGCCGCATGTACTTCCCCGTCATCAGGGACGTCACCGAGTACGACGTGTGCGGCGTCGCGGCGTAGGCGTGCTCAAATACCACCGCGCCCTGGGCCAAGGCGTCGATATGGGGCGTCGTCGGTCGCGCATAGCCGTAGCTGCCCAGGTGGTCGGCGCGTAACGCGTCGATACTGATCAGCAGAAAATCGCGGCTTCTCAGGTCCAAAGTGCGGCCGCTCTGGGCACTGAGCCGGTCGCCGCAGGCCACATGCTGCGCTCTCTCGCCGGGCGGCAGCGCGTCGCAATCGACTGCGTCGTCGAGCGGGGCGGGCGCGATCAGCGCGGACAGCTGCACGCCGCGGCCTGCGATCGGCGCGTGCTCAGCGACGATGAACCGAAAGTTGTCGAAGCGCGCCAGGCGCTGCGCGCTCGGCACGATCGAGAGTAAAGCCAATAGCCAGACGCCGAGCGCCAGCGCCGACCAATGCCGCCCCTGCCCTCGCGCCCGTGGCCTCAGCCGAGCGAGCGCCTCACCCCCGAGCGGCGCGCTCACTAGTACGATAGCGGCGAGCCCGAGGTGAAATGCGGGGTACAGCCGCACGAGCAGAAAGCGATTCAGCAGCTCGGACACGCCCACGCTCAGCGCTACGAGCCCAAAGCACGCCGCCGGCCGCGTCCGAAGCACGCGGGCCATTACGGGCGCTACCAGCCACAACACTGCGCCGCTTGCGGCCGCGACGAACAGCGCGAACGCGACGCGTACGCCGAGCGTTGCCAAATGTCGCCCTCCCCCGACCTCAAAACCTACGGCCGCGGCCGCCATACCGGTGAGGCACGCGAGTAAGGCGCGCGCCGCGCGCTGCTCGGATTTTTGCATGAGCCAGCTGAAGAACGCGCCCGCCGCGGCCCCTACCCCCGAGGCTCCGAGCAGGGTCGGAGCTAGCCACGACAACCCGTATTGCAGCTCCCAGGTGCCAGCGACTTCACGTCGGGCGGCGATCAGAGCTGCCGCGAGTTCGAGCGCCAAGACCGCCCAACACGACGCCAGGGCGCGCGCAAATCGCGCGAGCGCTGACGCGCCCGCGGTGCTCGACGACCGCCACACGTCAGCGGAACTCGATACTGCCGATTTCGTAACGCCGCGTGCCACCGGGTAGCGTCACCACGACCTCATCGCCCGTCGACTTGCCGATCAAAGCGCGAGACAACGGGGCAGAGACGGAGATCGTGCCATTCTTCAGGTCGGCTTCGTCCGCGCCCACGATCTGATAGGTGCTCTCCTCATCATTATCGAGGTTCGTGAGCAGCACGACGGCACCGAACCTTACTTTGTCTCCGGACAAGCGAGCCGGGTCGATCACCTCGGCCCGTGAGAGCTTGTCCTCGATGTCCTTGATCCGCGCTTCAACCAGACCTTGCTGCTCTTTGGCCGCGTGGTACTCGGCATTTTCTTTGAGATCGCCATGCTCTCGCGCAGTTCCGATGGCGCGCGAGATCTTGGGGCGCTCCTCTTTGAGGCGCACCAGCTCGTCGCGCAGCTTCTGCGCGCCGGCGGGGGTCATGGGGACGGGCTGATTCATGTCGTCTGCCTCGGCGCATCTTTACCCGATGCGTCGGGCAGCGCTAGTCCCGTGTTGCCGCTTGGCGTGAGTGGGCCCCGCGCCGGCGCGGCGCTCCCCGTCTCGGCTTGCGCCCGTCGAAGAACGCCGCTAGCAGAGGCGTCGAAGATGCGCGCGGCAAAGCTCAGCCAACGGGGGATCGGCCCTTTTTGCCGCGCGCGCCGGTTCATTCCGAGCCTGCCGCTGGTTCTGCTGGCGGCCGTCCTCGGCCCCCTGTGGCTACAGGCATGCGACAAGGACAGCCACGTCAACGCCCCGCTCGATTATTCGGAGAACGCCAAGCGCGACTACGACGCCGCGATGGAGGCGTTCGATTCCAAGAACTGGGAAAGCTTCAACCAGATGATGGGCGAAGTGAAGCGTAAGTACGGCTATAGCCGGTACGCGCGCCTGGCGGAGTTGCGCATGGCCGACGCCGATTTTCAGCAAGACAAATTTACCGAGGCCACCGCCGGGTACAAGTCCTTCGTTCACGATTACCCGAACGATCCCGAAATCCCCTACGCGCGTTATCAGGTGACGCGAACCCAGTACGACGCCGTCAGCCAGTCCTTTTTGCTGCCGTCACTGGAGGAGCGCGATCTGGCATCGGTGAACGATGCGCACGCCAGCATTCGCTCGTTCTTGAATGATTATCCGAATACCGAGCACTCGGCCGAGCTCGATTACATGCAATCGGTCGTGACCGGGCTTTTGGCGCGGCACGAGCTGTACGTGGCGCGCTTCTACCTCGACCGCAGCAAATTCGACGCCGCCGTGGCGCGCATCAATTACGCGCTGCACGCGCTCCATGACTCAGGGCTCGAGCCCGAAGCCATGGTGCTCTTGGCGGAGGTGTACATGAAGCAAAAGGAGCGTCAAAAGGCCCGCGCCGTGCTGGAGGTCATGCTTCGCCGCTACCCGACGAGCCCATTTAGCGTGCCGGCATACAAGTTTTTGAGTGAGCTGTCACGACTCGAAAAAAACGGATCCCAGCGCACGTTTTAGGCCGCTGCACGCTCGAAGCCCAATGCCTGATCCGTCGCCGCTCAGCACCGTCCCGCCCACGGTGCTGGTCTGCGACGACGAGAAGAACATCCGTCGCACGCTGGAGATGGTGCTGAGCGGTGAAGGCTACCGCGTGCTGGAAGCGGACTCTGCGGAGCGGGCGCTCGAGGTGCTGAGTAACCCGTTCGAGCCGGTGGACGTCGCGATCTTCGACTTGAAGCTGCCCGGGATGAGCGGGCTCGAGGCCCTGCAGCGCCTACGTGCCGACGACGCGACGCGCGACGTGCCGGTGATCGTGGTTAGCGGACACGCCACGGTCCACGACGCCGTCACCGCGATCAAGCTCGGTGCCACCGACTTCTTCGAGAAGCCGCTGAACCGCGAGCGCGTTCTGGTCAGCGTTCGCAACTCGATCCGCACGGCGCGGCTCAGCCGAACCGTCGAGCAAATGCGCGGCGAGCTGGAGGCGCGCTACGAGATGATCGGCACCAGCGCTCCCATTCAGAAGCTCTTTCAGGACATCGACAAGGTCGCGCCGACCAAAGCCAGCGTGCTCATCACCGGCGAGAGTGGCACGGGCAAAGAGCTCGTGAGCCGCGCGATCCACCGCCTGAGCCCGCGCAAAGACGCTTCGTTCGTGAAGGTGAACTGCGCGGCGATCCCGCGCGAGCTGATCGAAAGCGAGCTATTTGGCCACGAAAAGGGCTCTTTTACCGGCGCTTCAGCGCGCAAGCGCGGTTTCTTCGAGCAGGCCCACGGCGGCACGCTGTTTCTGGACGAGATCGGCGACATGGATCTGAGCGCGCAGGCCAAGGTGCTGCGCGCTCTCCAGAATGGTGAGGTAGTGCGGGTTGGCTCCGAGCACGTGATCAATGTGGACGTGCGGGTGCTCGCCGCCACGAACAAGGACTTAGCCAAGGCGGTGCAGCTCGGCACGTTCCGCGAGGATTTGTTCTTTCGGCTCGACGTATTTCCGATCCGCGTGCCCGCCTTGCGTGAGCGAAAGATCGACATCACGACCCTCGCCGAGGCCTTCGTCTCGGGCTTCTGCAAGGAAAACGGGCTTAGGTCAAAGAAAATAGACCCGAGCGTATTTGACACCCTCGCCCGCCGCACCTGGCCCGGTAATGTGCGCGAGCTGAAAAATGTCGTAGAGCGCGCGGCAATCTTGTCCAGCGATGTGATCACCGTGGCCGACCTGCCCGAAGATCCCCACGCTAGCCCCTTCGACGACGAGACCGACGAAGCAAGCCCGAGCGGCGACGGCGTGCCGGACGCGGAGAGCACGCCGCTGCCGCTCGCGCCCTCGGATCGGCTGACCTTACGGGAATATCGCGAGTCGACCGAGCGCGCTTACATCGTCGACACGCTCAAGGCGATGGATTGGAACATCTCGAAAGCGGCCATCACGCTGGGCGTCGAACGCACGAACTTGCACAAAAAAGTGCGCTCTTATGGGATCAAGCGCGGCGAAGGATGAGGCGCGAACGAGCGGTGCTGGGCTCACTCAACGGCGATCTTCCTCAGCCGATTCGCGTGGCGGGCAACGTGCCCGGGGTGGTGGCCTTCCACGGCTTCGGCGGCACCACCCGAGAGATCGAACTGTGCACTGAGGTCGCCGAAGAAGTGGGCCTCGCGGCGCTTGCCCGTATGCTGCCCGGTCATGGCAGCCACGCTCGAGAGCTGGCCAAGACGCGCTTTTCCGATTGGGTGGTGGGCGCAGAGGCCGCCTACGAAGAACTCGCGGCGGCCGGTCCCGTGATTGCCGCCGGCATCTCGATGGGCGCGTTGCTGGCGGCGCACCTGGCGACGGCGCACCCGGAGCGCGTGCGCGGCTTAGTGATGCTGGCCAACGCCGCGTGGCTCAGGCCGCCGCTTGCCTGGGCGCTGCGCGCGGGCGGCATGCTGCGCATTCCCGACTTCTTGGTCCGGAAATCGGCCTCGGATATCGCTGACCCGGAGGCCCGCCGGACGCAAATCTCGTATACCGCCGACCCGGTCCGCGCCGCGATCGATCTCGAGCGCGGAGGGCGCTCGCTGCGCGAGCGGCTCGGGCAAGTTCGTTGCCCCACGCTGATCATTCACGGCGCGCTCGATCAAGTGTGCCCGGTGGCCAACGCCTGGCGGGTTGCAAGCCTACTCGGCACCAGTGATGTACGGGTGGTGGTCCTGCCCCGCTCCCACCACATCGTCACGCGCGACGTCGAAAAATCGCACGTGGCCCGCGAGCTACGCGACTTCTACACCCGGATCTCGGCTCATACACCGGTCGACCCGTAACCGCCGGCGCCGCGCACCGTCTCGTCGAGCTCCGTAACGAGCGTCAGCTCCGCCTGGAGGACCGGGCAGATTACGAGCTGCGCGATGCGCGTCAAGGGCGCGACCAAGAACGGTTCCTGACCAAAATTTATCAGCAATACCTGCACCATACCGCGGTAGTCCGCGTCGATCGTGCCCGGCGTGTTGAGCACGCTGATGCCGTGCTTCAACGCGAGCCCGGACCGCGGCCGGACCTGCCCTTCGTAACCGTCCGGGATGGCCAGCGCGAGCCCCGTAGGGATCAACAGGCGCGCACCAGGCGCAATGATCAGAGCTTCTGCGATCGCGGCACACAGATCGAGGCCGGCCGCCGAGGGGCTCTGATATTGCGGCAAGGGTACGTCCACCGGACCGACTTTTTGCACGCGCAGGGGCAAACGAGGTGAGCTCATGGTCCGCTGCTACGCCACGCTCGCCCGTGAGCGAATACGATGGCGTTCGAAGATCTCGTCGGCCATCTCGCTGAGCTTCTGCGCTTCGCGCTGGATGTCGGCGTTGTGCCGATAGTGGAGCGACGAAAAAACGTACGTCGAGAACGCTTGATAGCTGCGCGCGACCTCGAGCTCGTTCCCGATCTCTTTGCAGATGGCGATCGAGCGCATAAAATAATCGACGGCTTTGACCTCATGGCCCTCGCCCCAGGCGCCCGCGCCGGTCACTTCACCGAGGGTGCGCAAGGCGACCGCCAAGTGGGGCTTGCTCCGAACTTGGCCGAACAGATCGACCGCACGTTTGATCAATTCACGCGCTTTCTTCAGCTCGCGCTGCTCGAGGTAGGTTTTGGCCAAGGCGCGCTTGGCTTCGGCCAAGTGCAGCTTGTCGCCCAGCTCGTCGCACAGCTCTTCGGCCTGCGTCAGGTAGACCACGGCCTCATCGCTGTGCCCCATGCGCTGGTGCGTCTCACCGATGCTGGTCAGCACGGCCGCGATCCGATTGTGCTCGCCGACGTCTTTGGCCAGGGTGTGCGCTTCCGTGAACAAGCGCAGCGCTTTTTCGTGCTCGCTTTGATCGAGCGCGAGCTGACCGAGATCGTTCAAGCTCTCCACCGTGCCCAGTGGGTCGTCGAGTTCACGGCGGATCTTCAACGCCGCTTCCAACGCTTCGCGCGCTTGGGCCTGCTGGCCGTGGTCGCGCCAGACCAGGCCGATGTTGTTCAGGCTGAGCGCGATGGAGCGGCCGTCTCCGTGTTGCTTTCGCATGTCGAGCGCCTTTTTCAACTCATCCAGGGCCGGCTCATACTCACCCCGCATCCACAATAATTTGCCGATGTCGTCGTGACTAGCGGCGACCCCGCGCACGTCGCTGACATTTTGAAAGAGGGCCAGCGCGGTCTCTAGATGGTCCCGCGCCAGATCGAGCGAGCCCGTGTCGCGGTAGACACGCCCGATGCGGTTGTGCGCCGCCCCGCCCTTCGCGCGCAAACCGAGACGAAAGGCGATGGCGTGCATCTCCCGAAACGCGGCCAGCGCTTCGTCCGTGCGACCGAGGAGCAAGAGCACGTCCCCATGATTGTGGAGCGAGTCGATGCGCCGGCGAGCGTCGTCGTCGCCTAGGAGCTCCAGGCCCTTCTGGTAGTAGTCATGCGCTTTTTTGGCCGCGTATTGCTGGCGAGCGATGTTGCCGGCATCTAGGTACGTGAAGGCGGCGCGCGTGAGCGAGCCGCCGTGCTCCAAATGGCGGGCAAGCATGGCGACGTATTCCTCCTGGCTACGCAGGGTCTCCTTTTGGGCGAGCCAATCGGCGATCGAACGATGGTAGCGGCGCAAGGCGGCGGCCGGCGTCAGCTGAGCTATCCGCTCGCGCTCGAGGTTGTGCTTGAAGATGTACTCTTTCTCGCCGCTGAATGCCGAGTCGGGCAAGTCGAGCACGTAGTCGCGCTGCGCCAGGTCCGAGAGCAACCGCTCCACGTCGCTCGAGTCGGTGAGCGCGCTCACCTCCCAGTATTCGGGCGCCTGTTGATCCAACCGCCCGAGCGCGACGAGCCCTCCCAACCAAAACACGCTGCCCATGGCCGCCGCCTGTTCGAGCAGCCGCCGGTCTCGAGCCGACAGCGCGGCAATCCGCGCGGCCACCGCATCGGCGACGGTCAGGGGTAAGCGAGCGCTCGCCAAGCGGTCGAGATCGACCGCCCACGCCTCACCGGCGTCGAGCAGCACGCCAGAGTCGAAAAAAATTCGCACCATGTGCTCGAGCAGCCCCGGCGTGCCGCCCGCCATGCCGACGCCCGCCTCAATCAACCGCGGGGGCGCGCCGCCCTGGCATCTGCTGAGCAAGGCCGCCATGATCTCCGTCGACTCGTGGCCACTCACCGCGCCCAGCTCGATCACTTCGTGGCGCGGCCTTCCGACGTCGCGCCAACCCTCGTGTCGCGCCAGAAACTCCGGTCGGGCCAAGCACACGATCACGATCGGTCCCTTCAGGTTCTCGATCAAATACCGAAGCAACTCGATCGAGTCCTCGTCGGCCGCGTGTACGTCCTCGCACACCAAACAGAGCGGTCCGCGCTCCGCGTCGCTCTCGATGAAACTGCGCAGAATCGCGCGGCGCATCAGGCGCGCCTGGGAGGGGTCGTCGGCGACCGCACGGGTGAGCGGGCTCTCGGCGAACGGCAGATTCATCAGCTCACCCAAGAAGTAGCTCACATCCCCGACACGCCGGTCTTCCAGGACCAGAGCCAGCTCCTCGCGGACCTTGGCGCTGGCGGCGTGCTTGTCCATGGCGTCGGCCACGGCAAAGCGCGCCCGAAGCAGGCGCTCGAACAGGCCGTAAGCCAAGCGCTCGGACCGCGGAACACCCCAAAAGGCACGCAGGGCGGGGTCGCTCACTGGCCGCGTCTTCAGGTATTCACTGACCAGCCGCGTCTTGCCCATGCCCGCCGGCGCCACGATCGTCACGGCGCGCGTCTCTGCCTCGCCTTCCGCATGCTGGAAGAGCGCGTCCAGACGGCGTAAATCGGGGTCGCGCCCGACTAGCGGCACCGTCGAATCGAGTACCGCCGCGGGCTGCCCTTGCGTCATCGGGGAGCAATTTCGCCCGAATCCGCCGATGGGCTCAAGTGCTGCCGTGCACATCGCCCGGTAGCCCCCGATTTGCGCGGCATTCGAAGTTGCGCGCCGACGCCGCATGTTGGAGGCTCGCGCCCTCATCGTCTGCTAGGTTTTGAAATTACCGTGGCACTGCCCGAACGCACCCCCGCCCAATCCACCAGCACCGAGAAGCGCTCGGTCGGCCAAGGACTCTTCCGTAAATGCACCGGTTGCGGTGTGTTGAACACGGTCGAAGACCTCGCTTCCCGCTTCTACGTCTGCCCCGCGTGCGGCCATCATCACCCCATGGCCAGCTCGGACTGGCGCAAGCTAGTGCTCGACGACGGAGCACTCGACCGCTGGGACGAGCACATCTTGCCCAGCGATCCGCTCGAGTTCGAGGATGGCAAGCGCTACGTCGACCGCATCAGCCGCGCCCAGGCCACGACGGGCGCGACGGAAGCCATCGAGATCGGTCGGGCGCGCCTGAGCGGCATTCCGATCGCCTATGGCGCGTACAACTTTGCCTTCATGGGCGGCAGCATGGGATCGGTGGTCGGAGAGCGCATCACGCGCCTGTTCGAGCGCGCCACTTCCGAGCGTTTACCCGTGGTCCTACTGCACGCGTCGGGCGGCGCGCGTATGCAGGAAGGCATTCTGAGCCTGATGCAGATGGCCAAAACCATGAGCGCGCTCGGTCGCTTTCGCGGCGTGAAGAAACCGTATATCAGCGTGCTATTGCATCCGACCACGGGCGGGGTGGCCGCCAGCACGGCCTTTTTGGGCGACGTCAACGTGGTCGAGCCGAATGCGACGATCGGCTTTGCCGGGCCGCGCGTGATCGAAAGCACGATCAACGCCAAGTTGCCCGCGGGCTTTCAGCGCTCCGAATTCCTGCTCGATCACGGTATGGTGGACACCATTGCGCCGCGCAGCGAAATGAAGCAGCGGCTCTATCAGCTGCTTTCGATACTCGGCGGTGAGGCCACGTGACGGATCTGAAAACAACGCTCGAACGACTCTATCGCCTGATTCCACTGGGCAAGAAGCTCGGCCTCGAGCGCATGCAATCCGCCTGTGATGCCTTCGGCAATCCGGAGCGAGCGTTCCCGGCGGTGCACGTCGCTGGAACCAACGGCAAAGGCACGGTAACGGCCTTTACCGCGTCCATTGCGCGAGCAAGCGGCATGAATGTGGGGGTCTACACCTCGCCGCATCTGATGCGCTTTGCCGAGCGCATCAACCTCGCCGGTCAGCCCATCAGCGACGAGCTGCTGGTAGACTTATTGAACCGCGTCATGGATCGCGCGCCGGACCTGACATTTTTCGAAGTCGCGACCTTAGCGGCATTTTTGGCGTTCAAGGAAGCCAGGGTCGACCTCGCGGTGCTGGAGGTCGGGCTAGGAGGGCGTCTCGACGCAACCAACGTCATCCCCGCCCCGCGCGTCGCTGCCATCACGCGCATTGCCTACGATCACATGGGCGACCTCGGCGATTCGCTCGGCCTGATCGCCGCGGAGAAGGCCGGCATCATCAAGGCTTCCTCGAAGGTGGTGCTCGGCAAGATCCACCCGGAAGCGCGCGCGGTGATCGAAGCCAAGGCCGCCGCCGTGGGCGCGCCGATCGTCGCACTCGGTAGCCCCGAGCCGGTCCCGGGCGCGCCGCTCGCCTATCCGCGGGTTGCGCTCGTGGGCTCGAACCTAGCGGTGGCCGTCACTATCGCCCGCGAGCTCGGCATTGCGCCCGAGGTGATGTCGCAAGGAATCGAACAGACGACCTGGCCCGGCCGCAACGAGCTCCTTCACCGGAGTGGCCAAGAGCTGACCCTGCTGGACTGCGCGCATAATCCCGACGGCGCGGTGGCCCTCTCGCACGCTCTCGACCCGAGCGTGCTCGGCGACATCGAGTCGCGGAAAGAAATTGTGCTCGTATTCGGCGCGCTCAATACCAAAAATTGGAAGGCCATGTTGCGTCGCTTGGAGACGGTCGCCGGCCACCGCGTGTACGTCGCTCCGCCGATGAGCAAGGCGGTCGATCCCGCGGAAATTGCCGCCTTTTTGCCCGGTGAGGTCGCCGGTTCCGTGGGCGACGCCCTGAGCCGAGCCCGCGCTCTGGTGGGGGCCCGGGGCGTCGTGGTCGTGACCGGCTCGACTTTTTTGGTCGGTGCAGCCCGCGCGTTGTTGCTGAACTTGCCGACGGACCCGCCCGTCGCCCTGTGAGGCCGGTCCTTTTCTGAGCTATGAGCGAACGCAGGCTTTTCGGCACCGACGGCATTCGCGGGCGCGCCAACGCCGAGCCAATGACGCCGGAGCTGGCGCTGCGCCTCGGGCGCGCCATCACGCTCGTGTCGCGCCGCGGCAAGTCGCGCGCGCCGCGGATCGTGATCGGTAAGGACACACGGCTGAGCGGCTACATGTTGGAGACGGCGCTGGCCGCCGGCATCTGCGCCATGGGCGGCCGGGTGATGCTGTCGGGGCCGATCCCGACCCCGGCGATCGCCAATCTGACGCAGAGCATGCGCGCGGACGCCGGCGTCGTGATCAGCGCCAGTCACAATCCATTCGCCGACAACGGCATCAAGATCTTCGGCCCGGACGGCTTCAAGTTGCCCGACAAGGAAGAAGCGCAAATCGAGGCGTTGCTCGAGAACTCCAAGCTCGACACGCAGGGTAAGACCGGCGCCGGCATAGGGCGCGCGGAGCGCTTCGATCACGCTATCGGGCGTTATATCGTGTACGCGAAGAGCACGTTTCCGAAGGAGCTCGCCCTCGACGGCTTGAAGATCGTCGTCGACGCCGCCCACGGTGCGGCCTACCGCGTCGCGCCTGCCGTCTTCGCCGAGCTCGGCGCGGACGTGGTGCAACTCGGCTGCCGGCCCAACGGCGTCAACATCAACCGAAATTGCGGCGCGCTGCACCCCGAGCATGTGGCAGCGGAGGTCAAACGCCAGGGCGCTGCGCTCGGCGTGGCACTGGACGGCGACGCCGATCGGGTGATCTTCGTCGATGAAAAAGGCCAGATCGTCGACGGCGATGCGATCATGGCCCTGTGCGCCACGCGCCTATTGAAGCACAAGCGCCTGCACAAGAAGACGCTCGTCACGACGGTGATGAGCAACATGGGTCTGGACCGCGCGATGCAGGACGCGGGGGGCAGGATCACTC
>CAXSGJ010000031.1:0-234 GCA_964236865.1 uncultured Polyangiaceae bacterium | reverse complement strand
GCGACCACCGGCGACGGCACCGTGGCGGCGCTGCAAGTGATCGCGATCATGCTTCAGGAGTCCCGCCCGCTGAGTGAGCTCTCGCGGGTGATGACGCGCGTGCCGCAGGTATTGGAGAGCGTAAAGCTACCGGCGCGCCGACCCTTGGATGAAATGCTGGAGCTCGGGAAGCGGATCCTGCTCGCGGAGAAGAAGCTCGGCAAAGACGGGCGTGTGCTCGTGCGCTGGAGCGGC
>CAXSGJ010000030.1:76281-78354 GCA_964236865.1 uncultured Polyangiaceae bacterium | reverse complement strand
ATCCTGTTGCGGACCGCGATTCTGCTGCGGACCGCGATCGTGCGGTGGGCTGCGGTGCTGCTGCGGACCGCGGTTTTGCTGCGAGCCGCCACTGTGCGGCGGCGCAACGCGATGCTCAGGCGGGGGCGGGCGGCCGGTGGGCAGAAAATCGGGACTCAGCTCGCGCCGCACATAGGCACGCCAGATCTCACGCACGTCCCCCTGCAGGCGGGACCGCAGGCTCGCGTCCACAGCCGCGAAGTGGCCGAGAATATTACGCGCGTCGCGCATGAAAAAAGATTCAGAATTACTGTTTTGTGCGGCTGAGATGATCTGTGGAAAGTCGATGATGGTGGCGCCGCCCTCGGCCCACAACACGTTGTAAGCCGACAAGTCCCCGTGGATCAGGTCACAGGACAAGATGCGCACGAGCTGCGAAAGCATGTCCAAGTAAGCGGCGCGCGCCTCCTCTGCTGTCAGGTTGGTGTCGATCAGCCGGGGTGCCGCCTGCCCGTCCGCGCCCCGTACGAGCTCCATGAACAAGACGCCTTCGAGAAACATGACCGGGGTGGGCACCCGGACTCCAGCTGCGTGCAACTTGTACAGCGCGTTCGCCTCGGCCGATTTCCAGGCGTCTTCAGCGGTCTCTTGGCCAAACTTCGAGCCGCGGTCCATCGCCCGTTGCGAGCGGGTATTCCGAACCGCCCGGCCCTCCTTATAGGCGGAGTTGCTCTTGAAGCTGCGCTGCGCGCGGTCTTTGTAGACCTTCGCCGCCACGACCGCGTCGCCGTAGCAGACGGAGTAGACGTCGGCCTCTTTCCCGCTCTTCAGGCGACCGTAGATTTCGCTGATGACACCTTCAGAGAGGAGAGATTCTAGGCTGCTTGCCGACATGAATGGCTCGGGAGATCGCGAAATATCGAACGAAAGCGGGAATAGCACGTCGCCGCGCCCGCGTACGTGGTCTGTGTCGGAAACCTGGCGTGCGGCACATTTTTGAAGCTGAACTGTACTAACTGCTCGACCAAGCCCGTGTTCCGCTCCGCGCGTGTGCCGAGCGTGTCGCTGGGCAATTATTTCATTTGCGCTTTTGTAAACGCATTTGGGGTTCGACGAACACTAGTTCTGTGTGGCTGTTTCGGACGTCGAGCACGCCGCCCCCTGCTGGTTGTCGCCATGTTGATCGAATCAACCGAGTATTTTCAAGCCTCCGATGGAATCGCCATTCGCCGCGGTCCGAACGAGGTGGCCGAGAGCGATTACGAGCGGCTGCCGGTCGCGACGCGCACCAAGCTTCGCATCCTGCAAGAGCATGGTGTGGTTCGTCTGCACCCGCTCTCACCCGCTAAGCGCTCTGCGCAAGACAAGTAATCACGCCCCTGCGGCTCCGCTCAGAGCGTGACCGCGGAAAAGAGGCCGCTCGATACGCTATGTTGAAAGCAGCGAGTGACCATGCGGGCGGCGTCTTCGCCGCTGTGATCTGAAAGTAGCGCCTGCACATCGCCCAGCCCGGCCTCGAGGGTCGCGCCGCCGCCCAACGACTCAATCAGCTTCACTAGCGTGAGCTCGAGCTCCAAGCGCCACACACTGCGTCCTGTGCGATAAACGGCGACGGCATTGCCGCGCGGTTCTGGCATCGGGGGAGACTCGTCGTTGCGGTAGCCCTGCAAGTAAGCATTCACCGGGTACGCAAGGCGCAGCACCTGAAGTGACGGATTCAGCGTGAAGCGTGCGCCGGGCCAGCGTTCCGCGGGCACCAGCCCGAGCTCCTCGAAGCCGAGAGCCGGCGCGGTCGGCGCGTGGATCCCCAATACGATCGCCCACTCCAGCGACGCGAGGTCGGCGGCAAAGGTGGGATTCGGCAGCGCTTCGCCGCGGCAAAACTCGGACATGTGTCGACCGAAGTAATTTAAACTAGGCGCGCGTGACGGGTGGCGTGCGATGTAGCGCCGACACAACGCCTCGAAGGCTTCCTCGCCGAGCGCGTGTTGCAACACGGGGTAGTCGTCCACGAGGCACTCGATCAAGCGCGCGTGATAACCCTGGCGATAAATGTCGATCCGAGCCAGCGCACTGAGGGTGGCGCTAGGTTTC
>CAXSGJ010000030.1:65103-76271 GCA_964236865.1 uncultured Polyangiaceae bacterium | reverse complement strand
CGGCAGACTGCTCGTCGACCGGCGCGGGGTCGTCTTCGGCGGTGCTGACGATGGCCGCGAACCACTCTTGCTGCGCCCGCAAACCGAGTGAGCCTTCGGTCCAGCTGGGCGCGCTACCCAGGCGCGAGGCAGGTTGGAATTCAGCGCGCGCCGGCGTCGCGCTCGCGCGCTCATGCAGGCCAAGAGCGTCCGACGTCGGCTGGCGGTTCATGCTGCCGCCCCGATGAAGGCGCGGGCACGCAGCGCCTCCGCGTGAGTCTCGGCGAAGCTTGGGATCTCCGCGTCCCACTCCAACAACACGGGCACTCCGCTGGTCCGGCCGTGGGCCTCCGCCAACAGTTGCCACACCGGATCCAGCACTGGCCCAATGTGCGAATCAATGATGTGCGTTCCGTGATCGGTGTGCCCTGCGACGTGGAACTGCACCACGCGATCGAAGGGAATGGCGCTCAAGTAGGTCATGGGATCGAACCCGTGATTCCTGCTGGACACGTAGATATTGTTCACGTCCAAGAGCAGGGCGCAGTCGGCGTCTTCCGCCAAGCGCCCCAAGAATTCCCACTCACGCATCGAGTCCCCGGCGAACTCGGCATAGCTCGAGGGATTTTCGAGCGCCAAGGGCGCGCCCATGAAATCCTGAACCGCGCGCACGCGCTGCACGACGTGCCGCAGTGCCTCTTCCGTGTAAGGCATGGGCAACAGATCGTGCGTATTTTTCCCAGCGACGCCGGTCCAGCATAGGTGGTCCGAAACCCAGCGTGCGTGTACACGGTCACGCAACGCGCGGAGCTCGCCGAGATATTCGAAATCCAAGGGGTCGGTAGAACCAATCGATAGGGATACCCCGTGCATGACCACTGGGTATGCGTCGGCGATCTGGTCCAAGAAATCCAAGGGGCGTCCCTGCGTCCTCAGATAGTTCTCGCTGATGATCTCGAACCAATCGACGGCTGGCCTATCGGCGATGATGGTCGAGTAGTGCGCCGTCCGGAGCCCGAGGCCGATGCCTAGGTTGGGTAAAAAAAATTTGTTGGCCATGGTCTGAATTCTCGTCTCCCCGTTGCGAGCCAAGGTTTTGTTGGTCACGGGGAGTCCACGCACGGCGGTAAAGGACTCAGCGATTGACCACACGCTACGCCGGCTTACCGCCGACGTAGCTTGCGTGGTGGGTGATTATACCCAGACTGCGATCAGGCCTTGCAACCGCCCTGACCCTTACAGTCGTTCTTGCCCTTGCAACCGTTCTTGCCGGTCTTGCAGCCGCCCTGCCCTTTGCAGTCATTCTTGCCCGCGCAGTCGTGGTGCGCAGCGGCCATGGTCGTGTCGGCGGCAGGCGCCATCGCAGTATCGGTCTCCGCCGGTGCAGCACCGGTCTCAGGAGCCGGTGCCTCGGGCGGAGGCGTCGATCCGCCACAGGCCGTTGCGCCCGCCATGATCCCGGAGATTGCCGCTGCCATCAGTGTATTTGAGAAATTCATTGCTAATAACCCTTGTGAAGTTAGCTAACAGCGTGCGTCTTTTGACGCACGTTGGTCTCGTAGTCCGTGGCGTTTCACGGCCTGGTTGCTTCGAGCGGAGCGAACAGTCGCGCCACCCACGCTCCCGGTCAACTTAACGATCCGGAATGGTATGCCTGAAATCCGCTCAGCCCGGAGTTCGGGCGGTGATTGAGCGACGGATTTGCGCCAGGGGAGCCGAGTCGTCGAAGACCACGGTGCGGCCCTGAGCTCGCACGCCGAGGCGCGCGAAGAGGCTTGAAAGATCAACTTTGCCCGGCTTTTGGGCGAGCTCTTCGTAGAGCTCGTGGAGCACCCGGGTACCGGTGACGCGGTCACCGATGTCCAGGACCTGCTGGATATCCCAAGACGTCTCATCTGTTGCGCCAGTTTTGCCAATCGCCAGGAGTACGTCGTCTAGCGAGTACCGGTTACCGGTGCGCTCCCGCAAAGTGACGTCGACCAGGATGCAGAAGAGCGCTCCTCCCCAATAGGTCCGGCCCCACGTTCGGGTGTGCTCGAGACCCCGGTCGCCGGTGGCGGGTAAGCCCTGCGGCAGACCTTCGATCAGATCCAGCCAATAAGCCGAGTCACTCACCAGGCCGACGCGCGCGCGGGCGATGGGCTCGAGGTAAGTGGCCAGGCCCTCGCTCAGCCAGGCATGCTGGCGCCCGATATCGGGAAAGTTGGCGTGAAAGAGCTCGTGGGTCAGCACCCAGTCGTCGCGTGTGGTGTTCGCGTTCACGAGATCGGACGCGCGGACCAAGACCGCAGGCCCGCCGCCACCGAGGGTCTCGCCGTGGGTATTTCGACCGGAGCCTTTCGTCAGCAGGACCAACGTATGCCGCGCGGGCAGGTGCCCTCGGTAATAGCTGGCGACGGCGCCCGCGGACGAGGCGACCCAGGATCGCGCTTCGGCTTCCGTCAACCCGAGCTTATCGGGCGCAATGCCGAGCAGGACCGTGGTGTCCCCCGCGGGGATCTCGGCCACCTGTAACCCGCCAAAGGCAGCAAAGCCTGCGTCGTCGAGCACGCTCGTTTTAGCGCGGTAGGTGTTGGCACGCGCGCCCGGCGCCGCATGAAACGCCGTCACGAAGTGCGCATTCGAGCCAGGCTCCACGTGCAGCTCCAGTTGCTCGTCCCCGCCGCTGGCCTCGGGATGCAGCAGCCAGGTTGAGGCAGGCGCGATCAGCACGCCCCCGGCCGCCAACGCCGTCTCGGGGTCTTGCGCCGCGTCCGCCGCCGCAGCGAGCGCAAAGCGATAGCGCACGCGGCAGCCGGCCTGGCACGGCACTGCCCAGGAAGCCCCTCGTGCCGCGACGCGCTCCCAGCCGCTGCCGCGCGCGACTTCGACCAGAGTAACGAACCGAGCGACCTCATCCGCTACGGAGAGCGCGCCAATGCCGGTCGCGAACGTAGCCTCGACGGCGAGCTCACGCCCCGCCTCGACGCTGACCTCATAACGCCAAGAAATGCCCAACCCATCCGGGGGCGGCGAGGCGCGCGAGACGAGAGCCGACGGCGTGCCCTTGGCGGCGGGACCCGCCGCGTTCGGCGTCAGCTGCTTGGAGCTCGAACAACCAAGCCCGGCACACGCGGCTGCAAGTAAGAGCCTCGAGACGAGTGGACCTGCGACCTCGCACCGTGCGAACGTGAGCGAAACCGAATGTTGAAAGCGGTCGTAAACGAGCGTTCCAAGGCGCTGGGCGCGCTGGCCAGGGCGTGGTGGCTGGCGCCGCTTCTCGGGCGGTTCGCGGTGGGCCTGCTGTTCTTGTCGACCGGCTGGGGCAAGGTGCACAGCTTGGACAAAGTGACCGCATTCTTCGTCAACCTGCAGATCCCCGCGCCCGCGGTGAACGCGGTGGTGGTCGCGTACAGCGAGCTTGTCTGCGGGGCGCTGCTGGTAGTCGGCTTGCTCACGCGATTGGCAACCGTGCCCCTGATCGTGAGCATGATTGTGGCGCTGTTGACGGCTAAACTCAGCGGCATTCATGGCTTGTTCGATTTAGTGGGCGCGGATGAGTTCACTTATTTGTGCCTGCTCATCATGCTAGCGCTGATCGGTCCGGGCAAGGTATCGCTCGACCAAGTGCTCGTTCGCCGTCTGAATTGGTCGACCGGCGTCTGAGATCCGCCCGAGACCGCGGTTCAGCGCGTGAGCTCGGGCGTCCAGAGCACGACTCGATTTCGCCCCGTGTGTTTGGCGCGGTAAAGGGCGCGGTCGGCGCGCTCCACGATCTCCGTCGCGCTCGGCGGACTCAGCTCGACGCCATCACATACGCTGACACCGAAGCTCGCTGTGCAATGCAACGTGCGCCCTTGATAGCCGTGCACGCGTTCGGCCAGCCGCACGCGCAGGCGCTCCGTCACTTCCGACACGCCCTGCGCACTGGTTTGGGTGAAGACGATCGCAACCTCTTCGCCGCCGTAACGTGCGGCGAAGTCGGTCTGGCGTACGCTCGAAGCGACCACTTGCCCGACGTTGCGCAGTACCTCGTCGCCCATCGCGTGCCCGAAGTCGTCGTTGATGCGCTTGAAGTCGTCGAGATCGAGCAAGACCACGCCAAGCGGAGTTTTGTAACGCAGACTGCGCTGCACCTCACGCAGCAGCGCCGCGTCGAAGTAGCGGCGATTGAACAAGCCGGTCAGGCCGTCGGTGTCGGCCAACGTTTCTAGGCGCTTGTTCGCTTCGCGCAGCTCGTCTTGCAGCACTTTGAGCCGGTAGTGCACGCGGACGCGCGCCAAGAGTTCGCGCTCGTTGAAGGGCTTGGTGACGTAATCTGAGGCGCCTTGATCAAAGACCTCTGCCTTGCGGTTGGCATCGCCCTCGGCCGTCAGCATCACGACTGGAATGTGCAGCAGCTCGGGCCGCGTCGCGCGCAACGCTAAAAATTTCAGGCCGTCGAAGACCGGCATGATCAGATCGCAGACCACGAGATCTGGGCGGCGGTCGAGCAACAGTTTGAAGGCCTGTAAGCCGTCCCCGGCTTCGATGAACTCGTCGAACCCTTCCACCTGCTGGAGGACATTTCGGATTTGGGCACGAAGACTAGGACTGTCGTCGACCACCAACACGAGAGCGCCCATCCTCCGATGTTAGCGTGGGCGCCTACTCCGACCAGCCGCGCGCTCAATTTCGGCTACCGCTGCAGGGGCAAGCGCGCCGAATCGGGTAAATTGAGCCAGATGGTGCAAATGTTGAGCTAGATTGAGCGATGTAGCTCCGTCACGTACACATACTGATTGGATCGATGACCTTGCCGCTCACCCTGCTCGCCCTATGTGGCCGCCTCAGCTCGCGCCTCGTGACCTCGCCCCGGCCGCGCCTTGTCGTGGCGTTGCTTTGGGGGCTGGTTGCTTTGAGTCGGCCCACGGTTGCGCAAGCTCACAGGAACGGCGCGGCGACGGAAGGCTGTGGCTGCCACAGCGGCAACGGCGGGCAGGCCCCTTCGGTGTCGATCACTCCAGACCTGATGTCGTTCAACCCCGGTCAGACCATCAATCTGACCATCAGTATTTCGCAAACCAACGGGCCCACGGCTGGCTTTTTTATTGAGTCAAGCGGTGCCGGAAAGTTCACCGTCACGGACTCTGGCACCAAACTCGCCGGCAACGGTGTGACGCACACCACCCCGCGCACAGGCAGCGGCGGCTTCACCACGTTCAAGGTCGGTTGGACCGCGCCCGCCACGCCGGGGGGCGTGGATTTTTTCGTCTGGGGAAACTCTGCGAACAACGATGGCACGCAGCGCGGAGACGGAGAAGGAACAGCGTTTTTTAGCGCTGCGTTCGGCTGCGCCGGCAGCAAATTTTACCACGACTACGACGGCGACGGCGTGGGCGCCGTCTCGTCCGGCTACACCATGGCCTGCTCAGTGCCGCAATATTACTCGGCCAAGGTCGGGGATTGTAACGACAACGATCCGAAGGTGTTCGCAGGCGCGGCCGAGGTGTGCGACGGCAAGGACAACAATTGCGACGGCCAGATCGACGAAGGCCTAACGTTCGCCATGTATTGCACCGACGCCGATTGGGACGGGCACGGCGTCAGCGGCAAAGCCACGATGATGGCCTGCGGAGTGACCAGGGGTTGGGGCCTGTGCGACAACGATTGCAATGACTCGGACGCCAGCGTTTATCCAGGCGCCGCCGAGCTCTGCAACAGCCGCGACGACAATTGCAATAACCAGATCGACGAAGGTGCTCGCACCGTGTGCGGGGTGGGCTGGTGCGCCAAGTATGCCGATGGCTGCGGCCAGGCGGCTTCGCTGTGCACGCCCGGCGCGCCAAGGGCCGAGCTATGCAACGATTTCGACGACGACTGCGATGGCGTCAAAGACAACGGGACGGACTTAGAGCTGTGTAAGGTTTTAGGCCTGACTTGTCGCGCGGGCTACTGTGTCGGCGGCGACGCGGGCGGCGCCAGTAGCGTCGGCGGCACCAGCAGTGGCGGGAGCGGCCCTACGTCGAGCGACGGCAGTGGCGCAGTAAGCATCGGCGGCGGGAGCGGCGCATCCGCGGGCCCGGCTCCGGCTGAAGGCGGCGGCACGAGCAGTGGCGCCGGCTCAGCCAGCCCGGAGCAAGAGGCCGGCGGTTGCTCGCTCGGCGTTTCGGCTCGGCGGAGCCCCGGCGCGTTCGTCGCGCTGCTGCTCGGCGCGGCCGCAGTCGTCCGCCGCCGGCGCCGCGCTCCGAGCTGAAACTTGGCCCGCCCGCGCCGCCCCTGAAAACATTCTCCCATGCAGCAGCGATGCGAGGTGTGTGAATCGTTTCGTCCCCACGGCGACCTCAAGCCGGGCCGGGAGTTGCTCGAGCTTTCATTCGGCGAACGCACGGTCGTGTTGTGTCGTGGGCACGCGGGAATCGCACAGAACTCGCAGGCGACCTCGTTCGAGGCGCTGCGCGCTCTGTATGCCGAGAGCACCGGTCGGCGATCGTACGTTGCACGCCGAGCTCGGGAGGGCGACTCCACCGGTCGCACGCCGCGCGCTGCGGGGCGACGCGCCGACGATTGACTTCGGCCGGTACGCGCTCGCCACTAGTAGGTTCCCGGGACGCGTCACATCTGACCGGATGCCAAGGCATGCGGTCCGAGAGTGCGCGGCCCGAGACCGCGACGACTACATGCGATGGCCGGTGAACATCAGCAAGAGCAGGATCACGATCAACAGGCCCGCGGGCGACCACCCGATATAGCCGAAACGGGAATGGCCGAGGCCACCTCCGACAAGGGATAACACCAGGATGATCAAGAGGATTGTAAACATTGCCGTGCTCCGTGGTTCAGGCGCCGCGCGCCGCGTTGTGGGCGTGACAATGCAATTTGGCTGCCAAGGGTTAGACAGCGTTTTCAGCGCGGTTTGAACGCCTCGCAGCGCGAGTCAGCATGTCGCAATCGGTCTCGGTGTGCGGCTCGCTCTCGGCCGGTCGCACTCCGCGGGCCACGGGTCAAACTATTTGCAAGGCGTGTTTCGGTGAGCAAGGTCGTCAATCTCAATAAGTTTCGTAAGGCACAGGCCAAACAGGCAAGCGTCAAGCAAGCCGAGACGAACCGTCGCTGGCACGGACGAACCAATGCCGAGCGGGCGCGTGAAGCGCTCCAAAAAAAGATGCTCGAGAGCAAGACAAGCGGAGCGCGGCTCGAACCTGCCACTCTGCCGGAAGATCCGACAAAACCCGGCGCTTAACCGGCTCGGTGCCGGTAACGACGCGCGAGCGCGGAGCCGGCACTTTCGCGGATCGTGTGGCCGGCATAGACTTCGGCGCATGCGTTTGGGATGGTTGGCGTCGGCGGGAGTTGGTGCGCTGCTCGTGGCTTGCGGGTCCGGCTCACACAAGAAGATTCTGTTGTGTGGGGCGGATGGGTGCGGAGCCGAAGCCGGCGCCGCCGGGACAACATCTGAAGCGGCCCCCCCGGCGGGAGGCGACGGCGGCACGGGTAACGCGGACGACGTTCCAACCGACGCAGAGGCGCCGGACGCGCGCGGATCCGAAGCGGGCGCATCCCCTGAGGCGGGCCCGCCGCCCGAGGCAGGCCTGCCGCCCGAGGCGGGCGTCCCGGTATCCGAGTTGCAGGTGACGCTCACGGGCAATGGCAGCGTGGCGGTCACGAACGCGGCGGCGTGCCTGACTAGCCCGTGCTCTTACGCCACCGACGCGGGCGCCGTGCTGACGCTCGAGGCCAAGCCGGGCGCCGACTCGTATTTTGTCGGCTGGTCGGGCGCGTGCAGCGGCAACAACGCCATCACTACCGTGACGGTCAGTGGCTCGAAGCAGTGCATCGCGACCTTTATCGTGCGACGCGCCGTGTCCGTAGCGGTCGAGACCGCCGGCACGGGCACCGTGAGCACGACTCCGGACTTGGCCTGCACGGCGCTCGGCTGTAACGGGCAGGTGAATGACCAAAGCGACTTGACGCTGCTCGCCACGCCCGCGTCGGGCTTTCGCTTCGTGTCGTGGTCGGGCGGCGCGCCCTGCGCAGGCTCGACGCAAGCCTCTTTGACCCTAAAAGTGACGGCGGATCTGGCTTGCACTGCCAAATTCTCGAAGCAATTCCTGCTGAGCATCTCGGCGGCAGGCGCGGCCGCACCGGTCAGCGTCACGTCCGGCACGTGCACCGCCACGACCTGCACCGCCGACGCAGGCAGCAGCGCGGCGTTTAGCGCGGGCACCCTAGCCAATTATCGGTTCAGCGGCTGGAGCGGCAATGCGTTGTGCACCGGCACGACCAACCCGCTGCAATTCGCCAACATCGCTGGCGACATTGCCTGCGTGGCGAACTACGCGGCGCGCTTCAAGGTCACGGGCCTGGTCGGCAGCGGGCTCACGGGCGCAGTCGTGGCGACCTCGCCCGACGTCAGCGGCGTGTGCTCCACGAACGCCTGCATCGTCGACTCAGGTAAGAGTACCACACTCGTGGCGCCGACCATCGCCGGCTACCGATTGACGGGCTGGACGGGCGCGGGCTGCACGGGCACGCAAAGCGGCAATGGCCTCGTCGTCACACCGACGACCGGCGACCTCACTTGCAGCGCCACGTACGCACTCGGCGTCTCGGTCACGGGCACTGTCGTCGGGGCCACCGGCGCCGTGGTCGCCACGTCAGTCAGCCCCGGCGCGACGTGCACACCGGGCAGCTGCGGCGTCGATGCGGGGGGCAGCGTGACCTTAACCGCTCCGAGCTTGCTGCCGAGCTATCGGTTCGTGAATTGGACGGGCGACGCAGGCTGCGCGGGCGCGGCGCTAACGCTCACGCTGTCCAACGTGACCTCTAGCAAGGCTTGTAACGCAAACTACGTGCAACAGTTCAATATCATCGCCAAGGCGAATGGAGGCGGAACGGCCAGTGCGGCAGTCGGCGGCGTGGGCTGCGCCGGGGGCAGTTGTACGGTCGATGCAGGAACTAGCGTAGGCCTCACCGCCACGCCGGACACCGCAAACGGTTACCACTTTACGGCTTGGAGCGGCGCTGGCTGCACGCCGGCCGCCGGCAACCCGCTCACGTTGAGCAACGTCAACACCACGTGCACTGCCAGCTTTGCGCTAAACACGTTCACCATCGCCGCGACCGCGGGCACCAATGGCAGCGTGAGCGCAACGCGCAACGACAACGCGACCGTGTGCGCGGGCGGGAGCTGCACCGTCAACTTCGGCACGAGCGTGACGTTGCTGGCGACGCCCGCTGCGCACTATCATTTCAACAATTGGGCGGGCGTTGGCTGCGCGCCAACGGGAGCGCCGTCGCTTACGCTGCAGAACTTGAACGCTTCATGCACGGCTGCATTTGCTCCTGACACATTCAGCGCAACGGTGAGCGCCGCGCCAGCGGCCGCGGGCATGGTCGGGATCACCTGCCCGGCCGGCAATTGTGCCGCTGTGCCGTACGGGCAACCGGTGAACGTCACGGCCACCGCGAATGCCGGCTGGTCATTCACGGGCTGGTCTGCGAACTGCAACGGCGGCATCGCCAGTCCGAATACCGTGACCATCGTTGCCAACACGGCCTGCGCAGCAAGCTTCCGGCCACGCGCGGTCGCCAGCGTCGCCCCAGCTGGAGCGGGCACCATCACCGCCACGGGCACTGGAAACCCGGTGTGCGTGAACGGCGCATCCGCGAGCTGTATCGTCGATATCGGCGGCTCCGTGACGTTCGTGGCGGCGCCCGCCGCCAACGCGGTATTCAGCAATTGGACGGGTGATTGCACCGGCGCGGCGGCCAGCGTGACGCTAAGTAACTTGACGGCGCCCCTCAGCTGCACCGCGAACTTTTATCAGCTGTGGGCGCAAGCCACCGGCCTCGCCAACGACGACCATATGACCGACGTCACGGCGCTCGCAGATGGCACCGTGGTCGGGTTCGGCACCAGCTTGGCCATCGGCGGCAAGAGCGAGCGCGGCGCGTTGGTCGAGCTAAATGCCAATACGGGCAAGCTCACCCGTAATCTGATCGTGGCCGACAAGGCGGCAGGCGCATTGCGTTCACTCGGGCTGGCCACGACGCCGAATCAGAGAAACGTGATCGCACTCGGCGTTCACAGCGTGGGTAACCTCGTCTTGGCTTGGCTGCACAATGAGCAAGCGCCCGCTTGGGACTATGAATATAGCTACGCGGGCGGCGGCAACGCTTACCCACTGGGCGGCGACGTGATCGCCACCAAAGACGGGGGTTACGCCTTCGCCATTGGCGTAGTCGACGCCAAAACCCAAGGCACCATGGGCCACCTGACCAAGGTCGATGCAGACGGAAATCCCAAATTCGACCTTAGCTTCTGCGGCACGAACGCGGACGCCAACTGCTACGACACGATCCCGGTCGACGTCCTGGAAGACCCCGCGGGTAAATACTTTGCCGTGCTGTCGCAGACTCAAAATGCGACCCAGCTCATGCTCACGTTCGTCAATCAGGACGGCACGTACAACGGTTCGACCCGCTACCGCGACAGCGCTGGCAGCCTGGTGCCAGAGTCGCTTGCGGCCGGGCCGACCGCAGACACGTTCTTCGTCTCCGGCTCCCGCAGCGATGCGAAAAATAGCGTTGATGCCTTCTATGCTCTGATCACGAAGGCGACGGGCAAAGCCACCTACGCGTTCACCGTCGGCGCTAGGGCAACGGGGGACGACGCGGCCTCGGTGGTGGCGACCGCCAAGGGTTACGCGCTCGCCGGCTACACCACTGACGCCAACGGCGGCCAAGACGCCTGGCTCGCGCTGGTCGACCCGGCCGGAACCCTCACCGGACAGTTCAGATACGCGGGCACCGCCGCCGACTACTTCACGTCCGTGTTTGCCCTGCCCGTGGGTGGCTTCGCCGTCGCCGGCACAACCACGAGCTTCGGCGCCGGTCAAGGCGACATGTGGACCCTGCGCCTAGACGACAAAGGTGCCCTCACCTTCAACCCCGCATCGGGCGCTACGCGCACCGCAACCGCTTACGTGCCCGTCGCGTTGAACGGCTTTGCCGTCGTAGCCAATGTCCCGAAGACCGCCGCCGTGGTGGTGACCCGCACGGCGCCGGCCGTCACGACGTCGACCGCAGACTTTGCCCAGAGCCAACAAGCGCCGTGAGCTGAGAGGCGTGCGGGTCGGCGGTAGCCGACGCGAGCGCCACGCCGCATCGGCGCTTCGGACGACGCGTTTGCCTGAGCACGGTGTTTTCCGTCGCGCGCCGCGGCGAGG
>CAXSGJ010000030.1:51918-65066 GCA_964236865.1 uncultured Polyangiaceae bacterium | reverse complement strand
AAACCATGGCAGAGCTCCTCGTCGAATCAGCAGACGGCACCGCGATCGCAGCGGAAAGTCATGGCGACGGGCGCGCTTTGGTCGTCGTATCTGGCGCTTTGTTCGGAGCGCGCCTGTGGACGAGCACCGTGCAGGTACTCGCGCGCGAACGCTGTGTGTACGTCATGGATCGACGCGGTCGAGGCAATAGCGGCGATAGCCCGCTCTATGCGCCCGAGCGCGAGTTGGAAGACATTTTAGCATTATTGAGAGCGATTCCGGGTCCCCTCGACCTGCTCGGTCATTCGTCCGGCGCGCTTCTCTCCCTTCAGGTTGCTGCGCGTCACCCCGACAAGCTCGAACGGCTCATCGCCTATGAGCCGCCGGTCTTCTTCGACGCGGCCGATCGCATCGCGGAGGATTTGCCGGAGCGCCTGGACGCGCTGCTGGCAGCGGGTCAGCGGGAGCTGGCAGTGGAGACCTTCTTTCGCGAGGGCCCGCGCACTACCGAAAGCGATCTGCAAGCGATGCGGAGCGGCCCGGCGTGGAGCCAAATGGTGAGCGTGCTCGCGCACACGCTGTCTTACGATTCACGCGTACAACGCGCGTTCTCGCTCGATTGGGCCGATCTCGCCAGCGTGGGCCTGCCGACGTTGATGTTGACCGGTGGCGCGAGCCCACGGCGCATGATTGCTGGCGCCCAAACCCTCACCGCGCGCTTGCCCAACGCGCGCGCAGTGGTGCTGGATGGTCAACAGCACATGGCCATGCTCACGGCCCCCGCCGCCTTCGCCGCCGCGGTGAGCGAGTTTCTGTCGCCACCACGCTGACCACGCCGCGCAGGAGCACCCCCACAAGTTCGACCGCCGATTGGCCGGCGTTCGCCGACGCCAATCGACCGCGCTAGGCGACCAGCACCTTTTGACGGGACAGCGGGGAGACGCGCTCGTCGGGCGTGAGGATCCCGCGAAAATTTAGCGGATCGGCGGCGGATGCGTGGAGCGGCTCGCCCGGGCCGCGGCGACGCACGGCGCGGAGCAAGGCGACGGCTTCGGGCAGGGCGTACTGCTCGCCGTCGAAGCCGGCTACGAAGCGACCCCCGCGCACTTCACCGCGCGCCTCGAGGGTGCGCAGCACGCGCAGCAAGTCGCGCCAGGGCAACGGCTGCTTCTCGCGCGCGACGGTCTTTCGAAACACGACGCCGGTGCGTTGCAATAATTGACGCGCGACAAATTCCGCCGCTGGTGCCGTAGGCGCCTCCTGGCGCAGCAGGCTCCAGCGCCCGGCCGACTTTACAGCGGAACGGCGCTTGGACGGGCTGAGCAGCAGCGACCGCAAACCGCTGAACGAGTCGCAGGTGACGAGGCCGCGCGCGATGAGCTCCGCCAAGCCTTCGTCGAGCTCATCCATGTGCAGCTCGGATGCGCGCTGTAGGCCTTGCGCAAACATGGCGCCGCGCGCGGCGAGCAAGCCATGAATGAGCCGTGCGGCATGGCCGAACTCGGAGGCCGGCGGGGCGTGGGATAGGCCAAGCCAAGACTCCAGGTGATCGCGCGGGACGAGGCACACCGGCGTACTGCGAATGGGCGCCGCGCCGCTACCCCATAGCCTTCCCCAAACGACCTCTCCCGACAGCGTGAGCTCGTCCAGCCATTCTCGTTTGTAGCCGCGGACGCGGGCCGGCAGCACGCTCGCCTCCCAGGCCAGCGCCGGCACCTCGAATGCAGAAAGCTTGCGGATCACTTCCAGCACGCCGCGCGGTCCGTCGAGCTTCTTATCGGAGTCCAGGTGTTGCCAGGAGGCTAGAAAGCGAAGGAATTCCACGCCGGTCACGGGCTCAATCTCCTTTCTGAGACCCTCCAGCGTGTAACGGTGAATGCGTGAAAGCAGGCGCCGACTGCACCAACCAGCGCGGCCCTCGAAGCGCCCACGCAGGACACAGCCTTCACTCTCGAGCTCGAACAGCAGCGGGTCGTCGCTGGACACGGGCCCGAGCGCTTCCAGACGACCGCGCCACACTTCCTTCGGCTCGCGCGGTGCCTCGAAAGCAAAGTAGCGGTCGCCCACGAGCTCCACGCGGCCCGTGCTGGCGAGCTCTTGCATCCAACCCGACCAGGGTTGCGCTTCTTCGACGGTTGCATAGCCCATCCAAAGCAGCGCTTCGTGCACCTCTTCCGCGGAGGTCGGCGCGGGCCAGGCTTCCTCGCGGACGCGGCGGATGGCCTCGGGGTCGAGCGCGCCGAGCTCGTCGGCAGACTTTACGTCCAGCGTGCGACGGCTGAGCACCGCTTGAGTGCGGCGCTCCTCGAGCGGGGCGTCGTCCAAAAATGTGTACGGCTGGGCCGCCAGGATGCCGTGCGCGAACACCGAGGGCGCGGGGGAGTCAATCGCGACGCGCTCGATGCTGCCATCGCGCAAGCCGCGTAATACCGCCAAAAATCCCTCGATATCCATGGCTTCGTTCAAACAATCGAAGACGGTTTGCCGCACCAAGGGGTGATCCATGGGCACTTCGATGTCGCCGGGCGGCAGGGTTTCGCCGCAGGCCACCGCCGCGGGAAAGCTCGCAGCTAGTAGATCATCGGCGCGCATGCGGACGAGCGGCGGTGGCGTGCGCTTACCCCCGCGCATGCGCTCCACCAGCAAGGCGCGGGACACGTTCCAGCGCCAGCGCGTCTTGAACATTGGCGCCGGCAAGAGCGCTTGGACCAAAAGCGCCTCTGCCGTCTCTGGATTCAGGTAATCGAACACTTCCTCGAGCGGGAAGCTGTGCTGCGGGCCAAGCGACAGCACGATCGCCTCTTCATTGGCCGCCGCTTGCAGCTCGAAGCCAAAACCGCGACAGAAACGCTTGCGCAAGGCGAGGCCCCAAGCGCGATTGATGCGGCCGCCAAAGGGCGCGTGCAACACGAGCTGCATGCCGCCGCTCTCGTCGAAGAAGCGTTCCAAAACGACGCGACTTTGCGTGGGCACGACGCCCAGCACGCTCACGCCAGCTGACGCATATTCCGAGAGCTGCCGCGCGGCGGCGTCGCCAATGTCGTCCGCCATGAGTCGCGGATCGACCGCAGCGTGCTCGCGTACGCGCGAAATTTCATGCGATAGCTCGCGGGTGCGCGCCGGTGCTTCACCGAGCCAAAAGGGGATCGTGGGCGGCGAGCCCTGCGCGTCCGCCACGCGCACCACGCCGCCGCTGACGCGCAGAATCCGCCAGGAAGCCGTGCCCAACTGGAAAATGTCTCCGCCGTTCGACTCGATCGCGAAGTCCTCGTTCAGCGTGCCGACGAGCGTGCCTTCCGGATCGAGGATCACTTGGTAGTCGGCGTTGTCCGCGATGGCGCCGCCCGACGTGATAGCCGTCAAGCGCGCGCGCCGCGTGGCCCGAAGCCGCTGGCCGATGCCGTCGCGGTGCAGCAGCGCCCAACGCCCTTCGGTATGCATCTTCACGACTTCGTCGAAGTCGCTACGGGTGAGCTCACGGTACGGCCAAGCGCGCCGCAGCATCTGGAACAAGAGCGCCTCGTCCCAAGTCTCCGCCACGCAAGCGGCTACGATCTGCTGGGCCAAAATGTCGAGCGGACGCCCGGGCTGCGGCGTGCGATCCAGCGTGCCGGCGCGGATACTGCGTACGAGCGCGGCCGCCTCGACCAGCTCGTCCAAGGTCAGCGGGAACATGCGGCCTTTCGGCGTGCGCTGCACCCCGTGACCGGCGCGACCCACGCGCTGGAGCAGCGTGGCGATGGAGCGGGAAGCGCCAATTTGCAGCACCAAGTCGACGTCCCCGATGTCGATGCCGAGCTCGAGTGACGCAGTGGCGACCAGCACTTTCAGCTGCCCCCCTTTGAGGCGTTGCTCCGCGTCGTGCCGGCGTGGCGCCGCCAGGCTGCCGTGGTGGCAGGCAACCTCTGCCGCCCCCAGGCGAGTCCCTAGCCGAGCCGCAACACGCTCCGCCATCTTGCGCGTGTTGACGAACACCAACGTGGTCCGATGCTCGCGGATTAGCACCGCGATACGCTCGTAGATTTCGTCCCATACCTCGTGCGAGCACACCGCGGTCAGCGGTGAAAGCGGCAGCTCGATGCCTAGGTCGATCGTGCGCAGATGCCCGGCGTCGACGAGCACGCACTCGCGACCCACGCCGACCAGAAACTGCGCGACCTCTTCGATCGGTTTCTGCGTGGCGGACAGACCGATCCGCTGCACCGGGCAGCCCGTGAGCGCATCCAGGCGTTCGAGCGTGAGGGCCAAGTGGGAGCCGCGTTTGTCGCGCGCCAAGGCGTGGATCTCGTCCACGATCACCGTGCGCACGGTGCTCAGCATCTGCCGCCCGCCCTCGCTGGTCAGCAAGATATAGGCAGATTCTGGGGTAGTGACCAGAATATGCGGCGGGCGCTTGCTCATGGAGGCCCGGCTCTTGGCTGAGGTGTCGCCGGTACGCACGGCAACGCGCAGCTCGGGCAGGCTCGGGTCGAGCGCACGGATCTCGGCCAGAGGCGCCTCGAGATTCTTGTGTATGTCGCTGGCGAGAGCCTTCAACGGCGAGATATACAGCACCTGGGTGCTCGCCTCGAGCGCGCCACCCCGCGTCAATAGCTCATCCAACGCAGACAGGAATGCGGCTAAGGTTTTGCCCGAGCCGGTGGGCGCCGCGATGAGCGTGTGCTTACCGTCGCGGATTGCAGGCCAACCCTCGCGCTGCGGTCGCGTGGGCTCCCCTAGCCGTTCGCTGAACCAGCGCTGCACGGCCACGTGAAATGCGGAAAGGGGCATGGGGCTCGCTGACCGCTTACCGGCGCGGCACGGCGGTTCAGGCTTAGCCGAAGAGCCCGGCGCGCTCCAGGCGATTTTCGGCGCCGGCACTTGCGGCTGGAAGCCGACCGGCTAACTTCCGGGCGAGATGAACAGCGTGACTTGGGTAAGCTTCGGTTCTGCATCAGCTTTCGCGCGGTGCAGCGCGAGATCTGCGCGCGCGCTGCTGGCCGGCTCAGCCTACGCGGCGCTGCTCATGGTCGGGTGCAAATCAAAAGCAGAAGGCCCCGTCAAACCTGCGTTGACGCACCGCGACTGGAACCAGGACCTGGCCCCGTCGGCCATGACGAGCGCGGCCGCTGCGCCTGGCCATCCGACCATGCCCCAAGGTCATCCCGAGGTCGCGGCGCACAAACCCGATAAGTTGGACGAAGCGGAGCAAGAGGCAGCGGAGGCACTGGCTGCTCGCGCGGCGCAGCCCGCGGCCGCGGTGAGTTGGAACAGCTCCTGCCAGGTGCACCGCAAATGCGCGAAGGCACCGACCGCCATCCCGGACTGTGAGGCCGGTGTGATCGCGGAGGAATGGGGACAGCTGCAGTACAATGCGGACAAGCATGTCGGCCAAATGGTGGCGGTCCAAGGTCCACTCGCGCTCACGCCAGCGCGGCCGCCCGGCAGTCAAAAGTGTGCTCCCGGCGCCTGCTGCCACGCGCTCATGATGAACATCGTGCTCGACGGCAGGCCGGAAGCCGTCGCGTTGCCCGGCAACACGTGCACCGGCGACGACTCGGCGATGTGCTGCAGCATGCCTGCCAACGGTCAAACCGTGATCGCGCGCGGGAAGGTGCAACGAGCGTCCGCCGCCAGCGGCCTGAAGTTTCAATTGCTGAACGCCACGTTCTGTATCCCCAAACCCCCGACAGAAATTACGGATGCGGGCGCCCCCCACATGTAGCGTGTGATCCTGGCGTGGTCACAGGCAGCGTACTTAGACGGCGCCTGCGCTTGGCATGAGTCTCGCTACGGGGAGGCGATGGTTACCAAAGCGAGCAAAAAGACAGCCTCTTCGACGCGCGGTGTGCGCGCGTCGAAAGCCCGCGTGGGGCGGACTGCGTCACGCAAAGATCCGAAGGGCGGACTCACCAACGCCGGCCGCCAATATTTCGCGGACAAAGAAGGCGCGCACTTGAAGCCCGGCGTGAAGGGCGCCGCGGACACGCCGGACAAGCTCAGGCGCAAAGGCTCATTTTTGCGCCGTCACTTCGCGAACCCGCGCGGCCCGATGCTCGATGCCCAGGGCGAACCCACGCGCCTTGCTCTTTCGGCCCACGCTTGGGGCGAGCCGGTTCCGAAGACAGCCGCCGCGGCAGCCCGGCTAGCCGCCAAGGGCAAGCGTCTGTTAGAGCGCTACGCGAAGACCAAGCCGCGCGCGGAGAGCCGAGGTCAACGTGGCCGCTAAGAAAAAAAACTCGCTGGTCAACAACATCAACAAACGAAAAAAAGCGGGCAAAAGCCGACCCAAATCGCGTTCGACGGTCTCCCGTGAGTCGTATGCGCAGATGGAAAAGGGTTGGCCTAAAAAGGCTAGTAAGCGGCCGGCAAAGCGCGCCAAGAAAAAAAAACCCGGCTGAGCGCTACCCGCCGAATGTCGCCATCTCGAGTGGGAACGGGCGATCCGTGACCAGACCCCAGCCGAGCAGGCCATCGAGCAAGGCGCAGCGGCCCGGCTCCAAGGTACTGTCGCAGACGGCCAGCTCGTGCTGCAAGTAGGCAGCGGGGACTGCATCTTGGGGCAAGGGCCGCAGCGATTGTGAGACGAACTGCCGGATGCCAGTCGCGCTGATCTCGACCCGCTCTGCGTTATGGCAGACGCCGCAATTCGACAGCTCTTCGCTGAATTGCACCCGCTCGAACGGGGCGCTGTCCGACAACTGGCCGACAATCGGAAACTCGAGCTCGGCCTTGAGAGACTGGTAGTTTGGGCGCTGTTCACCAAACTCCAGGAGTGGCGCGCCGGTACCGGCGGGCACCACCGACATGGTGTTGAGATCGCGAAACAGGAATATGCGCGGCGTGCGCGCGCCCTGCGACGGCTGCGCGCTGAACAGGCTGTTGGTCGCGTTGATCTCGAGCGGGCGAGCGAGCGCCTCTAAGAAACAGGGCAGCGTCACCGGCTTGGGCATGGCGTTCAACATCGCGACCGTCTCGGCGATGGTGCGGGGCGCATTGCTCACGCCGCTCGGCGGAGCGCAGCCGACGCGGTGCGGGCGCGGTGCGGGCTCCGAGGCTGCGGGGGCGGAGGCATTGGGTTCAGGGGGTGAAGGCTCGGTCGGAGGCTCGGTCGGAACATCCTGCCCCGCATCCGCCGGGCTACTGTCGACAGGGCCACCGCAGGCGAGCGGTGCGAGCGCCACGAGCACGGCCCACGGGGCCAGGCGCGGCAAGAATTTGAAGGCGGGTCGGTACATGTGGCTCGGCGTTCTGGGACAAGGTTAGCGCGAAAACGGGGTGTGGGGCACCGCGTCAGGTTGTCGCACGGACCCGGAGCACGTGCGTGACAGTCGAACGTGACGGCCGCGAGCCCATGGCTAGAATTTTCGGCCCCGAGCCGTAAAACAGCCGCTGAAGGAGCCGCGGAGTACAGTAGCCTCGACGGAGAAAAGCGATGTGGCACTGGCTAGAGCATCTATTCGGACAAGGCTTCATGCCCCACGGCCATTGTTACTTGTGGTCACCGGCCATGGTCTGGACCCAAGTGTCGGCCAACTCGTTGATCGGTGTGGCGTACGCCGCAATCGCCTCGACGCTGGCCATACTGGTACGCCGCATCCGAAATATCCCCTTCGCGTGGGTGTATTGGGCCTTCGGTACCTTCATCTTGTCCTGCGGGCTGACGCACTTTTTGGATGTCGTGACCGTGTGGCACCCGGTGTATTGGGCGGACGCTGGCGTGCGCATCATCACGGCCACCGCGTCCGTTGCGACCGCGTTATTGCTCGTGCCCATCTTGCCTAAAGCCGTTGCGTTCGCGGAATCCGCGCGCGTCTCGAACGTGCGCGGTCAACAGCTCGAGATCGCGCACCTGGATCTCGAACAGGCGCACGCGCGACTGGCTGAGCGGGAGCAAGAGGCGCAGCGTCGAGCCCTGACCAGCGAGGGGCAGCTCCGCTCGCTCGTCGAAACGATGCCGCAGCTGATTTGGATCTCCGACGCAAAGGGAATGGTCACGTTCCGCAATCGGCGCTGGTCAGAGTTCACGGGGCTAGCTCTCGAGGATCCCAATGACGAACGCTGGGCGTCCGTGCACGATCCAGAGACGCGGCCGTTGGCCATCAAGCACTGGAACAACGCGCTCGAGACCAAGACACCGTACGAAGTCGAAGGTCGCTTTCGCAACGCGGCCGGCATCTACCGCTGGTTTTTGATTCGCGCGGTCACGCTGTGTGACGACGCCGGCAACGTGTTGTCGTGGATGGGCACGTGCACCGACGTGCACGACCAAAAGCTGCTTCACCAAGAGGCGCTGCTGACCGCCAAGATGAAGGACGAGTTTCTGGCCACCGTGTCCCACGAGCTGCGCACGCCGCTCAACGCGATCCTGGGCTGGGCGAGGATGCTGAACGCCGGTACCGTCGCCTCGGAAAAACGCGAAAAGGCGCTGGCGGCAATCGAGCGTAACGCCATCGCCCAAGCGCGCCTCGTCGATGACCTGCTCGACGTATCGCGCATCATCTCGGGCAAGATGCGGATCGAGCCGGGTCTGACCAACCCAGCCGACGCGGTGGAGGCGGCGCTCGATGCGATACGGCCCGCCGCGCTAGCCAAGAGCGTTGAACTGTCCGTCGACATCGACCGCGATGCCGGACCGGTCATGGCGGATCCCGGGCGGATCCAACAAATCATCTGGAACCTGGTCGGCAACGCCGTCAAATTCACGCCCAAGCACGGCCGCGTCAGCGTGAGCGTTGCCGAGACCGGGGAACAGGTGCGCATCGTCGTCTCGGATACGGGCGCCGGCATCAAGCACGACTTCTTGGCCCGCCTATTCCAGAAATTTTCTCAAGAAGACGGCTCGATTCGCCGGAACCATGGCGGCCTCGGCCTTGGCCTCGCGATCACCAAACACCTGGTCGAGCTGCACGGCGGGGAAATTCACGCGGAGAGCGCCGGTGAGGGCAATGGGGCTACGTTCATCGTCACCTTGCCCATGGTCCACGACAGCCTGGAAGCGACCCGCGGCGGGCCCGACTCATGGAAGCGGTCATCACCCGCCGAACAGCCCGTGCTGCTCGGCCTGCGCTTGCTGCTCGTGGAAGATGACTTCGATTCGCGGGAAGTCGTCAGCGCAATTTTGAGTGAGAGCGGCGTCGAAGTCACGAGCGCCTTCGACGCCGAGCACGCCCTGGAGCTGCTCGGCAGCAGTCCGATCGACGTGATCATCTCCGATGTCGGCTTGCCCGGTTTGGACGGTTACGCCTTCATCCGCGCCGTTCGCTCGAACCCCACACTAATGAAAACGCCCGCGGCGGCGCTGACCGCTTATGCGTATCCGGAGGATCGCAATCGTGCTCTCGAGGCGGGCTTCCAGATGCACTTGCGCAAGCCCTTCGACCAAGCCGAGTTGCTCGCTGTGATCATCGACCTCGCTAAAATCGCCGCGACCTTGAACGGACCGAGCGCGTGATCGACTGCCGACCGCGCTCGCCCCGTACCGGTGGTCACTGCACGCTCAGGTCCCGGCACGCATTGTTGCAGCCGTCCGTGTCGATGTGATTGCCGTCGTCGCAGTCCTCCGGCCCTTCGACCTTGCCATCGCCGCAATATTCGGTGAGCACGCAACCCGCCGCGCACTTACCGTAGCCGCCCATGTTGGCGCCGTCATCGCATTGCTCGCCGATGCTGAGGACCGCGTCGCCGCACACCGGCGTGCAAAGCGTGGGGTTTGGGTTGAAGCCGCTCAGGGATAGCTTGTAATTCGAGGCGCCCGGGTTGCGTTCGGCTTGAAAGACGTCGATCTCGTAGATCTTGTCTTGAACCAAATTAAGCGGCGCTTTGATGGTATCGACCGTCGTTGGGCTCAGGACCACCGAGCCAGAAACGACGTCGTGTACCCCGCCCAAGTCGACCACGAGTCGCCCGGACACGAACACCCAGACGTCGTCGTCCCCGCGGAACGAGAGCGTCGCCGCCTTGGCTGCGTCGTATTGAAAGTAGTAGTGCACTTCGCTCGTGAAGGCGAAATTATGACCGCCGTAGGGCGCCTCCGGTGTCGCGGCGGCCACCACCCAGCCGCGCGTGTCGAGCGGGAAGAATGCGGGGTTATCATAAGTGTACACGCCAGCCGCGTTCGTGAGCGTGAGCTTGTCGATGAACTTGAGGCTGTAGTCGGTGTCGCGATACCAGGAGGCAAAATTTGCCTGGCTATCCACGTGCAGGTTGCCCGTGCCGTCGTATTGCGGCTTGCCATCGGCATCGAGCGTCAGCTTGGCGATGCCTGGCGTCGCGTAACTGAAGCCCGGCCAGTGAAAATTTGGATGCCCGTGATTGGGGTCCTGGTGTTCGCGGAAGTCGCGATACACGATCGGCACGTCCAGCGTATCGGACATGGTCATTGCCGCCGCGCACATGAATCCTTTTTCGACCTTGCACTGATCGGAGCAACCGTCCCCGCTGCGCGTGTTGCCATCATCGCACTCTTCACCGATCACCAAGCCGTCGCCACAGTCCGAAACACACGCGCCCGCCTTGCAGTTGGGCTCCGTCTGGCAAACCGAGCTGCAACCGTCGTAGGGATTTTTGTTCCCGTCGTCGCAGCTCTCTGCGCCCTCTTTCATGCCATCCCCGCAGGTCGTGGCGGTGCACATGCTGGGCGAGCCGGCGCACTTGAAACCTAGCTCCAACGTGCACCGCGGAGAGCAGCCATCGCCGGCGGCGGTGTTGCCGTCGTCGCAGATTTCCGGGTCGACCGCCAGGCCGTCGCCGCACTTGGCGATGCGGTAGCAGAGCTGGCCGGCCGCAACGCAAGAATAGCCGACCTCGACCATCAAGCAGTCTGCGCTGCAACCGTCGTTCGAGACGGTGTTGCCGTCATCGCAGGCTTCGCTGTTGGTCAGGGTGCCATCACCGCAGGTGATCGTCGGAGCGGCCATGCCTCCGCCACACGAGTTATCAATGCACAGCGTGCCCGGCCCGCCCCCGACCGTTCCCGTGAGGCCGGTGCCGCTCGAGCCGCCGGCATTGCTGTTGCCGCCGTCCGTCGGCCGGCTCGGCCCGCTGCCGGTGGGGACGTTCGTGGAACAAGCCCAGGAAAATCCACATAAAACCGCAATTCCGCAGCGAGTGCGCCCCTTCAAACCCGCCCAAGTAGTCGTCGTCATTTCGAAGCTCCTGCGCGAGTGTTTCGCGAGTGTGAAATGTCCCCCGTTACCCACAGCGAGCCAGCAAAATCTATCATCGGCATGATCAAATCAGACTATCCCCAGAACTTCGTGTGGCAGAGGTGGCAGGTCTACCCACCGGGTGCGCGATATCGCACACGCGGTTTCAGGAATGGCGCGCGCATAAGCTCACGAGTTGTGTGCTGTAGCTCTGCAGCACTTTAGGCCCGATCCCGGTGATGCCACGCAGGGCGGCCGCGCTCGCCGGGCGTGCCTCCGCAATCGCGACCAGGGCGCGATTGCTCAAGATGCGAAACGCTGGCACGCGCTTCTTTTTGGCTTCCAGCAGGCGCCAGGCGCGCAAGCTGGCGACTAGCGCGGCGCTCTCGCCGCTGGATGGGAGCGCAACCCCCGTGGCGCGCGTGACGCCGCGTGCACGCCGGCTGCCGGTCTTACGCCCGCGCTTTGCCGAAGTCTTCACCTTTGGCGGAGGCCCCAGCGAGTTGGCGACGATACCCGCTTCCGGGGCGCACACGTCACAGCGACCACAGGCTTGTCCGGAATCGGCCTCGTCCCCGAAGTGGCGCACGAGCCCGACCATGCGGCATTGACGGCTTTGGGCAAATTTGCCGACCAGCTCGAGTTGTTCGGCACGCAGGGCACGCTGCGCGGCGTACGGCGCTCGCCAGGCTTCGTGCCCGCGGACGAGCTCAGCTTCTGGCATCCCCCGCACGCCGCCGTGGATCCACAGCTTCTCGAGTGCCTTCTCGAAGTCACCCTTGGCGACGCGCGTTTTTTTGCGTAGCGCGTCCGGAGTGACGGGCGACGATTTGAGCGCCTTGAATAACTTTTCGAGCAATGACTCACTCGGGTAGTCACGGTCCAAAAAGAACTCGTGCGTCTTGCGATCGGCGAAGTGGTGCATGAGCACGGTGCGGGATGGCTTGCCGTCCCGGCCCGCGCGACCGATCTCCTGGTAGTAAGCCTCGACACTGCCGGGTAGGGCCAAGTGGAGCACGGTGCGAACGTCGGCCTTGTCGACGCCCATGCCGAACGCGACGGTCGCGACCACCACGTCCAATCGGCCCGCGAGAAAGTCCGCCTGCACGCGCTCGCGCGTCTCTGCCGTCAAGCCTGCGTGATACGGCTGGGCGCGAAACTGGGCCGCAAGCACCGCCGCCACGTGCTCTGCCGCCTTGCGCGTGGGTGCATACACGATCGCCGGCAAGCGATCGGGCGCTGAGAGCCATTGCAGCGTGCGACCCGGTCGATCTTTGGGCGGAACCTCCAACGCTTCGAGCGCCAAATTGTGCCGGCGAAAGCCATGAATGAATTGGCGCACCGCCCCCAAGCCGAGTTGAGCCACGATGTCCTGCTGCACGCGCGGGGTGGCGGTGGCCGTGAGCGCCACCACCGGGGCCGGGCGCAGCAGTGGCAGGCGCTGCCCGAGCAGACGATAGTCCGGACGAAAGTCATGGCCCCACTGCGAGATGCAGTGCGCTTCATCAATGGCAATCAAGCCCAAAGGCCGCCGCGCAAGCAGTTCGGGGAACCCAGCCACGCCCAGGCGCTCCGGCGCGATGAAGAGGTAATCGAGCGCGCCTGCGACGTAGTCCGCACACACTTGCCGCGACTCGAGCCGCGACCTGCCCGAGTGAATGCGTTCTGCGCGCAGTCCGAGCGCCTGCAGCCGGATCACCTGATCCTCCATCAATGCGATGAGCGGGCTCACGACGAGCGTTGTGCCACCGCGAGCCAACCCCGGTAGCTGGTAACAGAGCGATTTGCCCGCGCCGGTGGGCATGACGAGCAGCACGTCCTCGCCGCGGGCGGCGGCTTCACAAACCGCCTGCTGATGGGGGCGGAATGCGCTGAAGCCGAAGCGCTCGCGCAACAAGTCGGCGAGTTCGCGGGGCGCGGCCGTGCTCGGCGCACGCGGCGGGGCGCGCGCGGGGAGTGGCGCTGCGCGTGGCAACTCAGAAGTCGAGCGCACGGCGCGTGTTGGCGACGGGGCGGCGCGTGTTGGCGACGGGGCGGCGCGCG
>CAXSGJ010000030.1:19932-51818 GCA_964236865.1 uncultured Polyangiaceae bacterium | reverse complement strand
TTGGCGACGGGGCAGAGCGCGTTGGCGACGGGGCAGAGCGCGTTGGCGACGGGGCAGAGCGCGTTGGCGACGGGGCCGAGCGCGTTGGCGACGGGGCGGAGCGCGTGGCAGGCGACTGACCGGCCAGCGGAGGCAGGACCGGTGGCACGCGACCCACCACGGCCGTCACGTAGGCTTCAATCTGCTCGAGGAACGCCGGCAGCGCAGCGCGACCGCGCGCGATAGCCTGCAGGCGCGCCTCCCACGCGCCAGTCATGGCCGCGCTCTTCACTTCGGAATCGACGACGGCGATAAGCCCGATGCCGCGCTCGCTCGCGAGCAGCGCCTTGCCGTCACGGATCACATAGCCGCGCGCGATCAGCGTCTCGATGATGTTCGCGCGCGTCGCCGGCGTGCCGAGCCCGCTGTCTTTCATGGCCGCCGATAGCTCTTTTTCATCCACGTGCTTGCCGGCCGTTTCCATGGCCGTGAGCAACGAAGCGTCATTCAAGCGCGGCGGGGGCCGCGTCGTTTTGTCGACCGCTTTTGCGTCCAGAACGTGCTGCGGCTGCCCATCCTTGAGTCCCGATGGCAGCGCGCTCTCCGCGTCGCCAACCGGCGCGCTTCCGGCGTTTTCAGCCTTTTCTCGGGGCGGCTTTGGGTCACCGAGATCGAGCACCTTCCAACCCTGCTGCTCTACAGCGGTGCCCAGACTGCGATAACGGTCCACGGGCTCGGCGCTAGCGCGCGGCCGAATCGCGGTGATGACCTCGGTGGCCGCCCACACGAAGTCGGCGTGATAAGCCTGAAGTAAGCGCCGACATACGAGCTCGTAGACCCGCCGTTCGTCGTTACCGAGCGCGCAGCCTGCGGCTGACGTCGCAGTGGGGATGATGGCGTGGTGATCATTCACCTTTGCGTCATCCACGAAGCGGCGAGAGAGTGCGCGCTCACCGCTTCCTTCGGCGAGCAGCGCCCGGTAAGGAGCGGCGATCGCTTGAACGATGGCGGACAGGGTGCTCGCTTCCGCCGCCGACAGATGTCGGCTGTCGGTGCGGGGGTAGCTGAGCAGCTTGTGTTTTTCGTACAGCGCCTGCGCCGCGTCGAGCGTGCGCTGGGCGGACAGGCCGTACAGGCGATTCATGTGCCGCTGGAGTTCGGTCAAATCATACAAGAGCGGCGGAGGCAGGCGCTTCGTTCGTGAGGTCACGCTCTCGATTCGCGCTTGCCCCGCATGCGCGCGCTCAACGATTTCCCCCGCCTTTTCCCCAGATGCCGGCAACCGCGGCGGGTGCTCGGCCTTTCCCGGCTGAAACCAGGTGCCGCGATACGATTCCCCTGCTCGCGGCGAAAACGTGGCCACGACCTCCAGGTAATCTTCCGGCACGAAGTTTCCGATCTCGAGCTCACGCTCGACCAGCATCGCCAGCGTCGGGGTTTGGACGCGGCCAACCGACAGCGGGGCGTCGAGCGCGAGCCCGTACGCGCGCGACAAGTTCATACCCACGAGCCAGTCCGCGCGGCTGCGCCCTAGAGCAGCATTGGCGAGATCATCATAGTCCCGCGCCGGACGTAACCGACGCATGCCTTCGCGGATCGCGGCCTCGGTCAGGGAAGAGATCCACAGCCGCGACACCGGCCGATGACACTCGGCGGCCTCGTAGATCAGCCGAAAGATCAGCTCGCCCTCTCGGCCTGCATCCGTGGCGCAGATCACGGACGTGATGTCTGGAGCGTTCAGCACCTGACGCACGACCTCGAATTGCGCGCGCGTCGCGTCGAAGATGGTGAGCGGCCAGCGCTCGGGCAGCATGGGTAGGTCGTCGCGCCGCCAACGCTTCCACTCGGGTCGAATGCCCTCGGGCTCCGCTAAGCCAACCAAATGACCGATCGCCCAAGTCACGACGTAGCCGTTACCGGATAGCTTGCCGTCACCGCGCCGTGTGGCACCGAGCGCGTTCGCCAAGTCACGCCCGACGGATGGCTTCTCGGCAACGACGGCAATCGTCATGGTCTTCCGACTGTCTAGCTCGGTCCGCGGCGCGCAGCGCCGCCAGCGGGCCAAGAAATGTCACTAGAGCCTGCGCACAGACAGTCAGCATACGTTGAATATCATTCACTAATTCTCGCGGTTAAGGCCGGCGATCGACGCACCGATATTTCGCCATGCGATTGCTGCCGCGGGGAATGATCGCTCCGCGCGCCGGCTGACACATACAAACCGTGAACATCAGCAGGACGACTCATCGTGAGTAAATCACATCACCGCCCTTCGCGCCGGCGGCTCCTCGAGGCCCTCAGCAGCTTGAGCGCGGCCGCTCTCTTCGGCTGCGGCTCGTCAGACCTCGACGGCGCCGTCGAGGGCCGATCTGGCGCGAGCGGAGCCAGTGCGGGTGAAGCCGGTGCAGGCATGAATGGCGCGGGCGCGGCGGGCGCTGCCGTCACGGAGGGCAGCGAAGCAGGCAGCGGCGGAGCGGGCGAAGCCGCCACCGGCGGCGATAGCGCCGGCGCGGCTGGCACCTCGGCCGAGGCTTGGGCAAGCGACGGAACCTCAATCTTGACGGGCAAAGATTACGGTAATCCGTTCGCGTCCGGCATCGGCGCGACCTGCAATGTGTACAAGGCGGCGACGGCCGGCCCCTGTCATGCAACGAGCCACCTGCTCACGCGCAGGGACGTGAGTGAAGGCTATCCCGGCCTGCCCATGCGCCTGGAGTTGTTGGTGCTGGACGCCACTTGCGAGCCTGTACCGAACGCCACCGTCGAGATCTGGACCTGCGATACCCTGGGCGTTTACTCAGGCGACATCGACGGCAACAACGACGCCTTCTGCACAGGCGGCAGCGCCGCCGCAGCCGCCGCCCTGTGGGGACGCGGCATTCAAACAGCGGGCAACGACGGGCGGGTCACCTTCGACGCTAACTTTCCGGGCTGGTATGCCAGCCGCGCCACGCACATTCACTTCAAGGTAACAGTCGGCGCCGCGGCCTACCTCACCTCCCAGCTGTTCTTCGATGACGACTTCAAAGCTTCTATCTACGATACGCAGCCCAACTACAACCCGACTGGCGGCGCGGGCTACGTCAAAAATAGTAGCGACCAAGTCATCAGAGAATCAAACCTCGCCCTGGGCGATGTCGCCCTCAACACCCGACAGCAAAGCGACGGCGCACTGCTGGCTTGGAAGGCGATCACCCTCAACGCCTGACGCGTAGAATTCAATTCTTTAGGCCCGCCTCGGCGTGAAAGATAGCGGTTGATCCGATGTTGCGGCCGACCGCAACGCTCGCGCGCGAACACTTCTGCAAGGGCTGTGATGGTCACGCTCCACGACGCGCACCGGCACAGCCTTCGGCGTCGCGGTGCGGACCAGAACCAGTGCCCAAGCTCAGCACACGCGGACGCGGTCCCCGACCCGGATCCAACCGCCCTGCACGACCTGGGTCGTGATGCCGCCATGGCCGCGCAGGGCCTGAAAACCGCCGCTTCCGAGCGTGGCATCCATTTTCGAGCACGGCGCGCACGCGCCAGTGGCGAGCAAAATGACGTCGTCGCCAATGCTGAACTGGAGTTTATGCAGCGAAAGCAAGTTGATCCCCGCGACCACCAAGTTGCGCCGCAGCTGCACTGGCTGCACGGCGGCGACACGCAGCCAAGCCGCCAACACGGCTAGGTGCTCCGCCTGCACGAGTGTCACTTGCCGATTGCCGCCGACCCGCGCGCGCGCCGCCACGTCTCCAAGCAGCCCGCGGCGTTCGACCGCCTCCACCTCATCGAGCTCCCGCATGTCCGCGCCGTGCTCGGGCCGAACGCCAATCCAGCGCACCGAACCGACTTGCGGCACGTCCAACAACCGCTCGTGTAACGGCTTCACTGGACTCTGTGTAGCTCGGATCCGCCCGAGCGCTCATGCCACGGACTGCGCCTGGCGACGGCATGGGCGCTGAGGGTCGCGCGGCGGCTGCATGCACCTTGGCCCTCGGCCGCATGATTTCGCCGACACGCGAACCAGAGCGGCGCCCGTGACCGAGGCGGCCGCATGTGATTCGGCCGTCAGTGATGCGGCAAGAAAATGCCGAGGATTAGGCCGAAGATCAGGTGACCGATCAGCACAGAGACGGGCGTGCGATTGCCGTAGTGCATGCCGAGAAACCCGGGCGGCTCGAGCTGTTTCAATGCGGTCGGGCCCTGTTGCTCGCTGGCCATGCGCGGGTGAATGCCGGGTAGGAGCGTCACCCCGAGCGTCAACAAAAAACAGGCATGCAGGCCACCGAGGATCAGGCCCTTCCACCACGTCGCGCCATCCCAGATTTGGAATGTGATCAGGTACAGCCACGCGAGCACGATGCCGAGCAGGAAGTGCAGTCCCACTCCGTAGACTTTGGCGCGATCACGGTTTGCCGTGAAAATGGTTCCGAGCAAGAAAGGCATGTTCATGCGCGTGAAGCCGAGCCCTTGACTGGCCGCTAGCAGGGTCGTCAGCACGATCGTCGCGAAGAGCCCCCAGAACCCACAGTGAAGTAACATCATGGCAGGTGTCCTCGATGGGTGGCGCTGGCATCGCTCTGAGCGCGGTCAGCCAGTGATAAGGCAGCGTTGATCAAGCCCACGTGGCTGAAGTTTTGAGGAAAGTTGCCGAGCGCGGCGCCGCTCTTAGGGTCGAATTCCTCGCTGAAGAGTCCGACGTCATTTCCGTACGCAATGCTCTGCTCGAAGGCCACGCGCGCCTCCTCGTGCGTCCCGCCCCCCTTAGCCAGGTGCTCGGCCATCCAAAAGCCGCAGATTCCGAACGCGCCCTCGTCGTCCTCCGCGTGCCGGTATCGATACAGCAACCCGGGGGCCGGCGAAAGCTGGGCTAGCAGCGCGCGGGACGTGCTCTTCATCCGCGGCGCGTCGCTACGTTGGTAATCGTACCAGCCCAGCAGCAGTGAAGTCGCATCCAAGGTGTCGCCGTCGAGCTCAGCGGTGTAACTCGACAGAGCCTCGCTGTAGCCACGCGCCTCGACCTGCTCGCGGATCTTGGCGCGCTCAGCTTCGAATAACGCGCGATGACGGGGCCGGAGGTGACCCCGCTCTTGCAAATCCACCAAGCGGTCCAGGGCCACCGCGCACAGCACGAGCGAATGCGTGTGTTGCTTGGGCGCTTCCCGCGGCTCCCAAATCCCCGCATCTGGGTCGCGCCAATGTTTGCAAACGTAGCCCCCGAATGCTTCGACGGTGGAGGCCGTCTCACGGTCTAGGTGCATGCCCGCGAGCGTCACGCGCCAGACCGCGTCGATCACCTCGCCGTAGCAATCCAATTGGACTTGCCCATCCGCACCGTTGCCGGTCCGGACCGGACGTGAGCCGCTATAACCTGCGACATGCTCGTGCTCTTGCTCATCCGGCGGCCGCCGGCCATACACATCATACAGCACCATGAGCTTGGGCTTCGAGAGCCGCGTGGCGTGCAGCAGCCAGCCCGTAAACGCCTCCGCCACATCAGGGTGGCCAAGCTCGAGCATACCGCGCACAGTGAAGGCCGCGTCGCGCAGCCAGCAGAATCGATAATCCCAATTGTGCTTGCCGCCGATCGTCTCTGGCAGGGAGGTGGTGGGCGCTGCGACGATCGCTCCGCTGGGAGCGTAAGCGAGGAGCCGGACCACGACCGCGCTCCTCAACACGAGCTCGCGATACGGACCTTCGTAACGCGTCTTTTGCGACCACTCTTCCCATAGCGTGCGGGTCCTGGCGAGCACGCGGCGCGTCCAATCACCCAGGGGCGGGATGACCGCCGGGGCATCGACGGTGTGGGTGAGCGAGAAGTATGCAGACTCACCTTCCGAGAGCCAGAACTGACCACTAGCGCCGGATGCGCCGATGCTGAGCTCCGGGTCGGAACGCAGCGTGAGCAAGCCGTCCGGCGCCTCCATTCGGATGCCGAGCTTTCCGCGACTGACGAGCTTGACCCGCTTGCTTTGCCTCGCGAAGTCCGGGCGAGGGTCGAACACGACCGCGACCTCGACCCGGCCACGGGTGCAGGTAACGATGCGCAGCAATTCATTCTCTGGCGACAGCGCGCTCGCTTGATCTTCACCGTCAGTGATGGTCATGGCATCGGTGAGCACGAGCTCGGACTCTTCATCACTGAAGCGAGTCTCGAGCACGGCCGTGGCGCCGACGTAACTCCGTGTGCCTTTTGCTGCGAGCGGCCCGACTGGCGCGATGAGCCAACTGCCGCCCGCACTTGGATCGAGCAGCGCGCTCAGCACCGGCGGACTATCGAAGCGCGGCCAGCACAGCCAATCGATGCTGCCATTTTTGCAAACCAAGGCGGCTGAGCGACAATTGCCGATGATGGCGTAATCGGAGATCGGCCGACTCGCCGAGGGCTCAGTCATGGTTTGTGCTCCAAAGCCTTCGGTTGAAAGTCACAGAAAATGCAAGCCAGGCGCGAGCTGTGATGGAGCTTGGCGCATGCCATGGCGTGCGCGCCACGCAGGCGCCAGTGGCCCTCCGCGGCCACCAACATGGCCACAGGTGGCGCGAGCCAGTACACCCACCAGGCGGTCCAAACCCCTGACACGACGGCGGATCCGGCGCTGCGCGCGGGGTTCATACCGAAGCCGGAGAAAGGCGCAGCAAAAAACACGTTCAGCGCCACGAGCAACCCCGTCGCCAGCCCAACGAAGGGCGCCGCCGCGCCGATGCTGCCGACCGTGAGCACCACACTCATCAGCACGAACGAGATGACGAGCTCGGCGGCCAGCGCGGCCGCGACGCCGTGTTTTCCGGGCACGGTGACCGCAAAGCGCACCGCCGGGTCGGCGATTTCATGCGGAATGAGCGCGCGCGAGAGCAGCACACCGAGCACGCCGCCGGCAAACTGCGCAAGCACATAAAAGAATGCATCGACCGGTTCGATCTTACCGAGCCTCAGAAAGGCCAAGGTCACAGCGGGATTGATGTGGGCGCCGGAGCGCTGACCCGGCGGCGAGTACACGATGCCCACCGCGGTCAGGCCCATGCCAACACCCAATAGGGCACGCCGGACGTCTTCATTTGGCAAAGCACGGTGCACTCCCGAGCTCGGAAACTCCAGCAAAGCCGTGATCAAGCACGCCGAGAGCATGAAGACCGCCAAACCGAGGGCTTCGAATGAGTACTCAATCCAGTGGCGCCGGAGAGCGCGGGGGACGACGAAGGTTAGACGCACCCTGAATGTACGGGGAAGTACGGCCACGGTTTGCGCCCCTGGCTTCTTTTCTCCGATTCACGACGCGGCAATCTGCCTCAGTTCAGACCCGCGGTCCGGATCTCAGGCAGCCGCAGTTTTCTCGTAACTGCGTGTGCAGAGGCCCGTAACTCGCATACTCCTCATGCGTGTTTGGCTCGCTCTCATTGTAACTGGCTGTGCGGCCGCGCCCGTCCCGAGCTCGCCTCGCGCGGCGCAAAGTTCAGCTGCGGTGTCAGCGTTCGAGATGACCGTGCTCGACATCGAGTCCGAGCGGGCGTTTCTGACGGCGTTCGACATGATATCCGGGCCGGTGCAGGAGCTGTCGGGCCCTAGCTTTGCAGAGCTCGTCTCGGTGCCGCACGGGCAAGCGCATGAGTTGACGTTGCACCTCGGCGAACAGGCGCTGATGCTCCGGCAATTTTCTACGCCGCCCGCGCGGGCGGTCGACGTGCTGCGCGCCAATGACACCGGCTTCGAGCACGTGGCGTTGGTCGTGCGCGATATGAATGAAGCATACCGCCGCTTGGCGATGACACGCATGCGCCCGGTTTCGTCCGCTCCTCAAACCTTGCCCGCCAGTAACCCGGTCGCCGCCGGCATCCGCGCGTTTTATTTCCGCGACCCGGAGGGACACTTCATGGAGCTGATTCAGTTTCCAAAGGGCAAGGGCGACCCTCGTTGGCAAAGCGACACGAATCGCATTTTCTTGGGCATCGATCATTCGGCGATTGCGACGCGCAGCACGGCTCAGAGTTTGCGATTTTATCGGGATGCGCTCGGCCTGCGCGTGATGAGCGAGAGCCTGAACGAGGGTCACGAACAGGAGCTCTTGAGTGGGGTAGCCGGCGCGCGCGTTAAAATTACTTCCCTGCGCGGCGCGCAGGGCCCGGGCATCGAGCTCCTCGAGTACCTGTCTCCAGGACCCGGGTTGCCGTTCCCGGTGAGCACAGCGGCCGACACCTCCCACTGGGAGATCGTGCTCGAGGTTCCGAACTTAGACGAGAGCCTCCGTGCACTGCGCGCGAGCGGCGGCGACGTACCCGGCCGCGCGCTCGGCGGGCGCTTTTTGGGGCCCGACGTGGCGCGTGCGGCCCTGGTCCGAGACCCGGACGGTCACAGCGTGCGCTTGTTCGAACGCGCTTCAGAGAAGGGCCTGGTTACGACTCCATGACGACGAACCACTTCGACGTGATCATCATCGGCACCGGCGCGGGGGGCGGCACGCTGCTTTCCAAGCTTGCGCCCTCGGGCAAGCGCATTCTGGTGCTGGAGCGCGGAGGGTACCTGCCGCGCGAGAAGGAGAACTGGAGCGCGAGCGCGGTGTTTGAAGACAACCGCTATCACACCAAGGACGTGTGGCGTGACAAGGACGGGAAGGACGTTCATCCCGGCACTGGCTATTGGGTGGGCGGCAATACCAAGGTCTACGGCGCCGCACTGTTTCGACTACGCCAGGCGGATTTCGGAGAGGTGATCCACGCGGGGGGCGGACGGTCTCCGGCTTGGCCAATTACATACGCAGACCTGGAGCCTCACTACCAGGAGGCAGAGGCTCTGTATCGTGTGCACGGCGCAGCGGGTGAAGATCCGACAGACGCCGAGCGCAGTGCGCCCTACCCGTTTCCGGCCGTGCGCGACGAGCCGCGGATCGCCGAGCTCCGCCACGCGCTCCTAGCCCAAGGCCTGCATCCGTTTTCAATCCCGCTCGGGGTGGACCTGAACGAGGCGGACATGGCGCACAGCCCGTGCATCAAATGCGGGACCTGCGACGGCTTTCCCTGCCTGGTGCACGCCAAGGCAGACTCGGAGGTAATCTGTGTACGGCCCGCACTGAAGTACCAAAACGTCGAGCTGTGGACCGGCGCTTATGTCACGCGCTTGCTCACCTCCGCATCGGGCCGCGAAGTTTCCGGCGTCGAACTCAGCGTGGACGGAGGTCCGTCCCAGTGCGTTACCGGGGATATCGTCGTGGTTGCCGCCGGGGCGATCAACTCGGCGGCGCTGTTGCTGAGGTCGGCCAACGACCGTCACCCGCAGGGTCTGGCCAATAGCTCGGACCTAGTGGGCCGCAACTTCATGAAGCATCACAATGGAAGTATCGTCGCCGTTGGGCGCTCCCTAAACCCGACCATCTTTCAAAAGACCATCGCCAGCAATGACTTCTATTGGGGCGAACGAGATTTTTCCTTTCCGATGGGCCACGCGCAGCTCCTCGGCAAGGTGCTTGGGGACATGCTGGGCCCCGACACCTTCGGCCTCGTTCCTGGCCCGGCGCTCGATGCCAGCGCGCACCACTCCATCGACTGGTGGTTAACCGCCGAAGACATGCCCTTGAAGGACAACCGAGTGCGCATCGAGGGCGCTCAGATCATTCTAGACTACGAAGAGCGGTACACGGAAGGCTTCACACGGCTGATGAAACGCTGGAAAGAGTGCTTGGAGGCGGCCGACGGGCAAACTCTCTTTTTTCCGCAATCTCTGTATTTCAAAAAAACCATCCCGCTGGCCCAGGTTGGACACCAGTGTGGCACGTGCTGCTTCGGTGTCGACCCGAGCACGTCCGTACTGGACGTCATGTGCAAAGCCCATGATCTGGACAACTTGTATGTGGTAGATGGTAGCTTCTTTCCTTCGAGCGGCGCGATCAATCCTTCGCTCACCATCATGGCCAATGCATTGCGCGTGGGTGACCACTTGTTAGAACGGTTGAACAGGGCGTGATGCCTCAGGTAGTGGTCATCACCGGCGCTTCCGCGGGCGTGGGGCGAGCGGCGGCGCTTGCGTTCGCGCGTCAAGGCGCGCACATCGCCCTGATTGCGCGCGGCCTCGAGGGGCTCGCCGGCACCCAGCGTGACGTGGAGGCCGCGGGTGGCCGAGCACTGGTGTTCCCGATCGACGTAGCCGATGCCGGAGCGGTAGAGCACGCGGCCGAAGAAACCGAGCGCGCCTTCGGGCCGATCGACGTGTGGATCAATAACGCCATGACGTCGGTATTTTCTCCGTTCGTGGATATGACCGTCGAGGAGTTCGCGCGGGTCACGGCGGTCACCTACTTGGGTGTCGTCAACGGAACCATGGCGGCGCTCAAGCGCATGTCCAAGCGGAACCGAGGGAAAATCGTCCAGGTCGGCTCTGCGCTGGCCTATCGCAGCATCCCGCTGCAATCTGCCTACTGTGGCGCAAAGGCCGGCGTCCGCGGCTTCACCGACTCCATCCGCTGCGAGCTCCACCATGACAAGAGCCGAGTGAGCATCACGATGGTCCACATGCCGGCGCTGAACACGCCGCAATTCAGTTGGGTCAAGAGCCGCCTACCGCGTAAAGCCCAGCCGGTACCACCCATCTTTCAACCTGAGGTGGCAGCGCGCGCCATCGCGTACGCCGCTCGCTCGAAGCGCCGTGAGCTGTACGTTGGCTTGCCCACCTGGCTTGCCATCGTGGGAGGCGCGAAGCTCGCGCCGGGGTTGACCGATCGATACCTGGGCATCACTGGGTATGACGCCCAGCAGACCGATGAGCCCGTCGCTCGGGACGCGGCGGATAACCTGTTTGCTCCGGTGGCCGGCGACCCTGGCGCCCACGGCACGTTCGATGCGCGTTCTCGGAGCACGAGCCTAGTGGCCGAAGCGGCAATGCACCGGGGGCTGCTGACGGCCGCCGCTGTGGGCGGCGCCGCGGCCATCCTGTTTCTGTTCAGCGCGAGACGCCGACGTTAGCGATTCACGCCGTCGTTGCCGGCGAGCGTCGCCGCTCATGACTGCGCGGTCGCAACAGCCAAGCGCGAGGCACAAAAAGGGTCGCGAGCGGACCCGGCCAGTCGCACGAAGCGCCCTGGCTGCGATGTCTAACAAAGCGCACGCTCAGACCGGACGCTTTAGTTCTCGGGCGTTCCACGCTACAGGGCATGCGTGAAGCTGATTTCTCGGTGCTCGACTTGACCTTCACGACGCGCCCGCGCGCTCGCTGCCGAGCGTTCGCCGCTCATTGCCTGATCGTGCTTCTGGCGACGTTGTGGTCGAGCAGCGCGTTCGCCAATCCCAAGCGTGAGCGGCAACACTATGGCGGGCCACCACCGCCGCGCGTGGGGCCTTCGCTCATGTACGTGCCGCGGGTTGTGCTGTTTCCGGTTTGGTTAGTGAGCGAGTACGTCCTGCGCGAGCCGATCGGCGCGCTGACTCGCACCGCGGAGCGCAATCAATGGGTGGACGCGGTGATCCAGTTCTTCACCTTCGGGCCACGGCAGAACATCGAGCTGTACCCTTCGGCGCTATTCGATTTCGGGTTGAAGCCGAGCGTCGGATTCAACTTGAATTGGAAGTATTTTCTCACGGATCCGAACACGCTCAAGGTGCACTTCGGGACTTGGGGACCGGACTGGGTCGCGATCAAGGCCAGCGACGAGTACGCCCTCACCCCGCGTCAGATCATCGCCACGCAAGCGAGCTTCGTGCGCCGCAAGGACCTGCCGTTTTTCGGCATCGGCCCCCGCAGCCCGAGCGACCCACGGTACCGTTATCAGGCAATGACGTCTGAGTTTGCGCTCGGCTACCAAAATGACTTTTGGCACTTGAGCGCCCTAACGACGCGCGCGGGCGTGCGAACACTGAGCTTCGGTGACGGCGGTTGTTGTTCGGACCCTGCCCTCTCGAGTGCCGTCGCCAACGGTGTGGTGCCGTCCCCTCCCGGCTATCACCAGGGCTATATCGCGGCTTTTCAAGCCTTATCAATCGCGCTCGACACTCGGCAAGCGATCCCATACGTGGGCACGGGCCTGCGCGTAGAAGCCCACGGCGAGAGCGTCGTTGCTCCGTCGAACAGCAACGACAAGCGGCGAGCTTGGGTAGGCTACGGCGGTGCGGCAGGTGTGGCGATCGACCTGTGGCGGCGCCGGGTGCTCGGTCTAGGTGTGACGGTGGACTTCACCGATCCGGTCAAAGGCGCGATCCCTTTCACCGACCAGGTATCGCTGGGCGGTGAACGCCCCATGCGCGGCTACCTGCAGGGTCGATTGATCGACCGCAGCTCCGCAGTGGCCACGGCACAGTATGTCTGGCCGGTCTGGGTATACCTGAATGGCGTCGTACAGGCCGACGTCGGCAACGTATTTGGTCCGCACCTCGACGGTTTTTCTGCCGACCTGCTGCGCCTCAGCACGGCGATCGGCATTCGCTCGAACGGCTCGCCAGACTCGGGGTTGGAGCTCCTGGTAGCGGGCGCCACCGATCCGTTCGAACAAGGTTTTCATTACTCGGCGTTACGCGTCGTGATCGGATCACACCATGGCATCTGACCGGCTCCGCCGAAGACTGCTGCGCTTGCTCGCGTGTACTGCTGGGCTGGTCTCGTGTGCAGAGGACCCCCGCCGCTTCGCGCTGAGTCCGCCGGTCCTGCGCGACCAAGATCTCGATCTTGTAAAGATCGATTGCCCGGAAACGCCCCCGAAGGCGGGCGTAGAGGCGGCTGCCTGCATGCCAGAGCCCTACGAAAGCTCGTTCGCTTGGGACGCCGCGGACCACGTGATCTTTCGCCCCGTGTCCAAGTTTTTTCAGGTCGACTCTTACGGCGAGGCCGAAAACGTCAACGCCTTCGACGAGGTCCCGGACTCGAGCTGGTTCACGAATCGCATCGGCTCGCAGCCCATGTCCGCGGAAGCCGTAGCTACAGGCTATTGCTCCGAAGGGCCCCAGCTGAAACCCGACGAAGCGGCCGACGGGAGCTGGCTCATCGACCACGGCAAGGACAACGGCGCCAATCCTGGCTTTCGCATCAAGGTCGACGGCACGAAGTTCATGCTGAAGACGGACGACGCGCAAGCGGAGCGCACCACCAGCGCCGCCGCGGTCGCCTCGCGGCTTTACTATGCTGCCGGGTGGTGGGCGCCTTGCGATAGTGTCGTCTATTTCAAAAAGTCGGTGCTCAAATTGAAGCCTGGCTTGACGATCAAAGCCAATGTCGGCCCAGTCCGGAAATTCGACGACAAGTTGCTGAGCCAGATCTTGTCAGCAGGCGGTCGGCGCGGTGAGCTTTACCGGGCCGTGGCGTCGCGCTGGCTTCCGGGCGCGGCGCTCGGGCCGTTCACCTACGAGGGGAGCCGGGACGATGACCCGTCTGACACCATCGCCCATGAAAATCGGCGTGATTTGCGAGGCGCCCGCGTGCTGGCGGCGTGGCTCAACCACTTCGATTCGCGTGAGCAAAACAGCATGTCCACCTGGATGGCGGCCAACTCGAAGGATCCGAAGAGCGCGGGCTACGTCCGCCACTGGTACATCGACCTCGGCGACTGTTTTGGTAGCGAATGGACCGAGGACGGCTTCTCGCGTCGAATGGGCCACTCCTACTTGCTCGACTTCAATTACATTCTAGAAGACTTCGCCACGTTTGGAACTCAAGAGCGCCCTTGGGAGCGAGCGTACCGCACCCCAGGCGCCACCAACTTTGGCTACTTCAGCGAGCGCGACTTCGACCCGGATCTGTGGCGCGGGCTCTACCCGAACCCGGCCTTCTCACGTATGACCGAGCGCGACGCAGCGTGGGCGACCCGCATCATCGCTCGCTTCACCGCCGAGGACGTGCGCGCGGCGGTCGGTGTCGCCGATCTGACCAACCCCGCGCACACAGAATATTTGTATCGAGTGCTCCGTGACCGGCAGCACACCATTTTGAAGCGTTATTTTTCCAAGCTCTCTCCGCTGGCTGATGTGCACGTCGAGGGCCGCCGCTTGTGCGCCACGGATCTAGCGCGCAAGACCGCGACGTTTCCTCGGGAGGCATTTCACTATGCGGCGGACATCGCGCGCGGCAAAGCCGATCCCTTGCCGGTCAAGGCGGTGTTCGTCGGAAAGGACGACACATGTCTGGACGTGCCGCAAGCCGCGCTTGCCGGGTCGGTGCCGGACAACGCCGTGGAGCGCTACGTGACCGTCCGCATCGCGAATGGCGTCGCGCCGGGCCCGCTCGCAGTCCACCTTTACGACCTAGGGCCCGCGCGCGGTTTGCGTCTGGTTGGCATCGAACGCCCCGAGTCCTAGGGCTCGCGGAGGGCTAAGCCGGTCGATGATCGCGGCCGAGGCCCGGCAGGCGCGACGAAAACGCAACCTGTTGGAATGTAGTTGAGCAGCGACGAGGCCCAGCGAGGATGCTCGGCCGAGGGTGATCGACTGAACCATTCGCGGGCCTTGCGCTGGTACCGTGCGAAGCGCGCCATTTGGTCGATAGCAATCTGTCTCAATTCGCGTGCACTTGCGTTTATTCTTGACCCTGTTCCCCGGAACCGGCACCCCTGACTGAGTGTTACCCACACGCGGCTTAATCTTTAGAGTTTTTTTCCGTCGTCAGCGGCAGTTCCTTTCCTCCTTCTTGGCCATCGCTTGGTTGGCCATCGGGGTTCTGTATTCGCCGATGGCACTTGGGTCTCCGAAACGGGAGCCCCAGCAATACGGCGGTCCGCCGCCGCCCACCGTGGGGCCCGCGCTGCTCTGGGTGCCACGCGTAATCTTGTTCCCGCTCTGGCTCGTGAGTGAGTACGTGGTGCGTGAGCCGATCGGCGCGCTGACTCGCGCTGCAGAGCGCAATCAATGGCCGCAGCAGGTGGTCGACTTTTTCACGTTCGGTGAACGCCAGAACGTGTCGCTGTTTCCATCTGCGCTGTTCGACTTCGGCTTGAAGCCGAGCGTCGGCTTCAACTTGACTTGGAAGTATTTCCTGACCGACCCCAACACGCTCAAGCTGCATTTTGGCACCTGGGGCCCGGATTGGATATCGGTGCATCAAAGCGACGAGTACGCGCTGACTCCGCGGCAAGTGATCGCGGAGCAAGCGAGCTTCGTGCGGCGCAAAGACTTGCCCTTCTTCGGCATCGGTCCACGCAGCCCGAGCGACCCCCGTTACCGCTACCAAGCGATGACGTCTGAGTTCGCGCTCGGTTATGAAAATGACTTTTGGCATTTGAGCGCGCTCGCTGCTCGCGCCGGGATGCGCACGCTGAGCTTTGGCGACGGCGGTTGCTGCTCGGAGCCCGCGCTCTCCGACGCAGTCGCCAACGGTACGGTGCCCTCGCCGCCGGGGTACGGGCTGGGCTACATCGCAGCGTTTCAATCGCTATCCGTTGCGATCGATACACGCCAGGCAGATCCGTACGTCGGCACCGGCGTCCGGCTCGAAGCACACGGCGAGAGTGTCATTGCGCCTTCGAGCAATGACGCAAAGCGGAGAGCGTGGGTCGCCTACGGCGGCGCAGCGGGGGTTGGGATAGACCTTTGGAAGCGGCGCGTGCTCGGTCTGGGCGTGGCCGCAGACTTTACCGACCCGTTGCGAGGCACGATCCCGTTCACGGATCAAGTTTCACTCGGCGGCAACCGGCCGATGCGCGGCTTTTTGCAGGGGCGGCTGATCGACCGCAGCGCGATCGTAGCCACTGCTCAATACACCTGGCCAGTCTGGGTCTACCTCAACGGCGTGTTGCAGGCTGACGTGGGCAACGTGTTCGGACGACATCTGGACGGCTTCGACCCCGGCCTGTTCCGGCTCAGCACCGCCATTGGCCTGCGCTCGAACGGTTCGCCAGAGTCCGGGCTGGAGATCTTGGTGGCCGGCGGTACCGACCCGTTCGAACAGGGCTTTCACTACTCTTCTTTGCGCATCGTAATTGGATCGCACCATGGCATCTGAACTCAGAATCTCTAGGCATTTATGTTGGTTCACGGGTGCGGTTGCCCTCGTCGCGTGCGCGGGAGATCCCCGTCACTTTGCCCTGGGCCCCCCGGTCGTGCGCGATCAAGATCTCGATCCAGTCCGGGTCGAGTGCCCCGACACGCCGGCAAAACAGGGCGTCGAGGCCGCTGCCTGCGTTCCTGAGCAATACGAGTCGTCGTTCTCGTGGGACGCGGCGGACAACGCCATCTTTCGTCCCGTCGCCAAAGTGTTCCAGGTCGACTCCTACGGTGAAGCAGAGAACGTGAATGCGTTCGACGAGGTTCCGGACTCGAGCTGGTTCACCAATCGAATCGGCGCGCACTCCTTGTCGCCTGAAACGGTGGCCAAGGGCTACTGCGCAGAGGGCCCGGAGCTCAAGCCAGATCCGGAAGACGGAACCTGGGTCATCGACCACGGCAAAGACAACGGCGCCAACCCGGGCTTTCGCGTGAAGGTCGACGGCACGAAGTTCATGTTGAAGACGGACGACGCGCAGGCCGAGCGCGCCACGGGGGCCGCCGCCATCGCCACCCGTTTTTATTACGCGGCCGGGTGGTGGGCTCCTTGCGACAGCGTCGTGTATTTCAAAAAGACGGCGCTCACGCTCAAGCCGGGCCTGAAAATAAAAGCCAATGTCGGCCCAACGAAAAACTTCGATGAAAAGCTATTGGACAAGATCCTCTCGAAAACGGGGCGGCGTGGGGAATTGTACCGAGCCGTCGCGTCTCGCTGGCTGCCAGGGGTGCCACTCGGCCCGTTCAAATACGAAGGCACGCGCGGGGACGATCCTTCGGACACCATCAAACACGAGAATCGTCGTGATTTGCGCGGCTCGCGGGTGCTGGGCGCTTGGCTCAATCATTTCGATTCGCGCGAGCAAAACAGCATGGCGACTTGGATGCCGACGAACCCGAAGGATCCGGGAAGCCCCGGCTACGTGCGTCATTGGTACATCGACCTCGGGGACTGCTTCGGCAGTGAGTGGGACGTCGACGGCTTTTCACGCCGTCTAGGTCACTCGTACTTGCTGGACTTCAACTACATCCTCGAAGACTTCGCCACGCTGGGCGTGCAAGAGCGCCCGTGGGATCACTCAGCGCGCACGCCCGGTGCCGAAAACTTCGGCTACTTCAGCACGCGCGACTTCGACCCAGACCTGTGGCGCGGGGAATACCCGAACCCTGCCTACTCGCGCATGACGGAACGCGACGCGGCCTGGGCCACGCGCATCATCGCGCGCTTCACCCCGGAGGACGTGCGCGCAGCGGTGGGCGTGGGAAACTTCACGAAGCCAGAGCACACCGAGTATCTGGTCAAGGTGTTGCTCGAGCGCCAGCGCGTGATCTTGAGGCGCTATTTCTCCAAGCTCTCACCCCTGGCCGATGTGCGCATTGAAGGGCGCAGGGTGTGCGCGATGGACCTTTCACGCAGCACCGGCACATTTTCGCGTGCCTCATATCGCTACTCCGCTGACGTCGCTCGCGGCACAGCTGAGCCCAGCGCGGTGCCGACGCTTTGGCAATCGAACGGCGAGGTATGCACTGAGTTGCCGAGGGCGGAGCTCGCCGCCTCGCTGCCGGGCAACGCGATCGAGCGCTACACTACCCTGCGTTTGCGCAACGGGGTGACGCCGGGCCCGCTCTTGGCGCACTTTTATGACTTAGGCGACCGCGGTTTGGTGCTCGCCGGTATCGAGCGCCCGGAATAGCCGCGCATGAGGCGCCGGGGCCGTTAGCCTGTGCCCGTGACCCGCTGCTCATGACCAGGCCCTCGCTCCGGTGGCTGGTCGTGGGCTGGTTTTTGCTCTGGACCTTGATGTGGAGCGAGCGGGCGGCGCACGCGGACGGAGCCTCGGGCGCGGGCCCAGGGATTACTTCGCTTTCGATCGTGCCGCCGCGAATCGTGTCATCCGCCAACGTGACCTACCCGCCCACCGCCTCGGGGGATGCGGTGGTGGTGTTGACGTTGACGATCAACGCCGACGGCACGGTGCGTTCGGCACGAGCGACGATCGACAACCCTCCGTTCTCGGGCGCGGCAGAGCAAGCGGCGGCTACCTGGGGCTTCGAGCCCGCTGCGCGTCAGGGCAAACCGGTCGCGTCCGTGATTCACTTCGAAGTTCGTTTCGTCGCGCCGCGCGCCGATCCGAAACCAGACCCGCACCCGCCCCAGGCGCCGCCGTCGCCAGGCGCCCCAATACCACCGGTGTTCGGGCCAGCCCCGATCGAAATCCAGATCGTAGGTGCCAAGTTGGCGCCAGCGGTCTCGTCATTCAGCCGGGCTGAGGTCCGTCAGCTTCCGGGTGCATTTGGCGATCCCTTCCGCGCCATCGAGGCCCTGCCGGGGGTGACTCCGATCGTATCCGGGCTGCCCTTTTTCTATGTGCGCGGCGCGCCGCCGGGCAACGTCGGCTACTTTTTGGATGGCGTGCGGGTGCCGTACCTTTATCACGTCGGACTCGGGCCCTCGATCGTGCATCCAGGAATGGTCGAGCGCGTGGACCTCTATCCAGGCGGCTACCCCGCGCGGTTTGGCCGTTTCGCGGGCGGCATCGTATCCGGTGAGACCAGCGAGCCCCGTGGCTACCTGCATGGCGAGGCGAACCTCCGGTTGATCGACGCCGGCGCGTTGGCGGAAACCGCATTTGCGGGCGGGCGAGGCACCGTGCTCTTGGGCGGCCGTTATTCCTACACGGCGGCACTGGTCTCATTGCTGGCGCCGGACGTGACCCTCGCGTACCACGACTATCAAGCCAGAATTACGTACGACGTCACGCCCCAAGACCGCATCACCGCGTTCAGCTTCGGCTCGTACGATCTGGTCGGACAGACCAAGAATCATATTTTGAACGTACTGTTTGGGTCGGAGTTTTATCGCCTCGATGTCCGTTACGACCACCGCTTCGACGGTTCGAGCACGCTGCGGACGGACGTGACCTTGGGTTGGGATCAAACGCGCATCGCGGATCAACGGAACACGCGGGACAAGATGCTGGGGCTGCGGAGTGAGCTACAGCATCCGCTCAGCGAGCGAGCGCTGCTCCGCATCGGGGGTGATGCGACCATCGATGGCTACACGGCGGACGCTCGGACGTATGCAGACCCAGAAGACCCGGATACGGCTCGTTTCAATGCTACCTTTCCGCCGCGCACGGACGTCGCGCTCGGCTTCTTCGCGGACCTCGCGTGGAGGCCCACCTCGCGCATCGAGGTGACGCCCGGTGCGCGCATCGACTTGTTCGGCTCCGGTGGTGCGACCGCGCTGAGCGTGGACCCGCGGATCTCGGCGCGCTTCAAGGTTACTGATAGGCTGAGGATCGTGCACGCTTATGGGCTTGCGCATCAGCCCCCCTCGTTCGTGGTTCCCATTCCCGGGCTTGCCCCCGGCAAGCTGCGGGGTGGGCTCCAGAGCAGCTGGCAGACGAGCGCGGGCGTAGAGCTAGAGCTGGCCGCCGAGACGACCGCTACCGCGAGCGTCTTTCACAACGCGTTCTTCAATATGAGCGACGCCATCAGCGTGGGCCGCGTGGTGGACGATGCGATCGACGCGCGCAGCACCGGCAGTGCAATTGGCTTCGAGCTCTTCGTCCATCGGCACCTGACCACACGGTTAGGCGGCTACCTTTCGTATACTTTGTCGCGCTCGACGCGAAGTATCGCCGGGTACACGTTTCCAAGCTCGGTCGACCGCACGCACGTGGCCAGCGCCGCCGCTGCCTACGACCTCGGTCGTCGCTGGCGGGCTGGATCGCGATTGGTGTTTTACACCGGCACTCCGAAAAATCCCGACGGCCGCGATTCGATCCGTGCACCATTGACCAACCCGCCTCGCGACCCGCCGTTTTACCGGCTCGACATTAGGCTCGAGAAGCGCTGGCAACTCGGCCCGAACGCGTGGCTCTCACTCGTGTTCGAGGTGCTGAATGCAACGCTCAGCAAAGAAACGTTCGGTTCTACTACAATCGGACCGGTCACTGTCCCAAGCGTCGGGCTGGAGGCGGGGTTTTGAGCCTAACATGGCGTCGATCGGGCGAGCGTCTGAGCGCGTTCGCAATCTTTGGCGCATGGCTCACCGCCTGCTTGCCAACGGATACGCGCCCGCAGCCGGCCAGCGTTTTGGTGACCGTTACCCCTGCGGCCTCGGTGATTGAGGGCATCAGCAGAACTTCTACCGCGGATGGCTGGTCGATCGCCTTCGACGAGTTCTTGTTGGCGGTGGGACGCGTCTCCCTGGATGGCGCGCACTGCTCGAGCTACTCGGAAGCCTCTTACCTGCGGCTCTACAACGCGCTAATTCCCGGCACGCAGAAGCTGAGTGAGTCCTTCGCGCTCGGCCAATGCGACATTGGCTTCCACCTCTCGAATCCGGATGATGAAACCGTGCTCGGCGCGGGCGTCAATGAAGAAGAGGTAGTCTTCATGCGAACCCCCGGCGCCGACCCCTATGCTGGGTTCGGTGGAGTCAGTATGTATGTTCGAGGCCATGCTCAAAAAGGCGACACCGTGAAGACCTTCGGTTGGTCCTTTCGCCAGCGTGTGAACTACAGCGAGTGCACGAGCGGGCCGAATGTGGGCGGCGTTCGTGGTCTGGCGCTCGCGGAAGCCGGCGCCGCCACCCTCGACCTCGAGATCCACGGTGAGGCTCTGTTTCAAGACCAGTTGAGGGTGGGGAAGTCGTTCCTTCGCTTCGATCCCATCGCCGACGCCGACACGCGCTCAGGCGATGGGGATGGCGATGTCACGCTGGACGAGCTGGCCTTAGTTCAATTATCGAAGCTCGCCACCGACGGCTCCTATAGCGCCTCGATGGGCGGCCCCGACGTTGGCCTGACGCTACGCGACTACGTGTACCAGGGCGCGTACACCGACGTAGTCCGCTTCTCGGGTACCGGAACCTGCACGGTTAGCAGCGGGCACGGCGACTGACCCGCGCTAAAATGTCAGCGCAAGCGCGAGCCCCCGCGGCTTCCAGACGACCACAAGCATCGTGAGCACGAAGATGAGGAGAGTGAGCGCGTCGCGAGATGCCATGCTGTTAGCACCGCACCATCAGTGCTGGCCAAAACGCCGATTGCATTTTGGCGGGCTTCTGGTCTGGCGTCGTGGGGTTGTGCTGCGTGTATGTACCTTAACAATTTGGCGTCTTTGCTAGTTTATCAGGTGCTGAGTCGGTTCGGCTCGAGCACAGTTTGGTTTTTCGCAAGGCAGATGGCACACTCCTTCGTGGGGTCGGGCGATCGGTTGAGCGCGGCCGCCGTGGCGGCCCGGCTTGGGCTGCCTGCTGGAGGACGAGGATCGATAAATGAAGGCAAGACTCGACGGTGACGAGGGCGCGGCCGCCCGGTTAGAGAAGGCAGATCAGGCACTCGCGCTCAACGCCGCAAAGGATACCGTGCGCGAGCAAACTGCGCAGCTCGCGGATGCCACGGCGGCCCTTGGCGAGAGCGAAGACCGCTTTCTCCGCCTCATGCGCGGCGTGAAGGACTATGCGCTTTACACGTTAGATACAGCTGGAAACGTCGCAAGTTGGAACGCGGGCGCCGAGTTGATCGAGGGCTACCGGGCCGATGAAATCATCGGCAAACACTTGTCCACGTTCTACCAAGCTGCAGCAGACGGCCACGCCCAGCGCAATCTGGAGGTTGCCGAGCGCACGGGTAAGGTCGAAGAAGAAGGTTGGCGCGTTCGCAAAGACGGCTCGAAGTTTTGGGCGAGTGTGGTCTTGTCTGCCATCCATGACCCGGCCGGAACCCTGCTCGGGTTCGCTCAAATCACCCGTGATTTGACCGAACGAAAAAACTTCGAGGAACAGTTGCAGCAGGCGCAGAAGCTCGAAGCCATCGGCCGTGTAGCGGCCAGCGTTGCTCACGATTTCAATAACTTGCTGTCGGTCATTCTCAGTTATAGCGAGCTGCTCGCGTTGGATTTCGAAGAAGGCGACTCGAGGCGGGCAGACTTACAGGAAATAAAAACCGCCGGGGTGCTCGCGGGTACGCTCACGCGGCGCTTATTGGCTTTCGGCTGTCAACAGGTGATACAGCCGGAAGTCGTCGACTTATGCCCGACCGTGGCGGGGATGAGCGCCATGCTGCAACGTTTGGTCGGGGCGACTGTCAATCTCTCGATGAGCTTCCCACCCGATTGCGGCAAGGTCCTGGTCGACCCGGGGCAGATTGAGCAAGTGATCATGAACCTCGCGGTGAACGCGCGAGACGCCATGCCGGAAGGCGGGAAGCTCACCATCACGGCCGAAAAAGTCACCTTGGATGAGAGCTATGCCCGCGAGCACGCAGGCGTTGCGGCTGGGCCCCACGTGCTGATCGCAGTGAGTGACACCGGCGTCGGCATGGACGTGGCAACGCAAGCCCGCATGTTCCAACCCTTTTTCACGACCAAGCCGCTGGGAAAAGGCACCGGGCTCGGCCTTGCAACCGTTCACGGGATCGTCATGCAGAGCGGAGGGGCGATCGAGGTGTTCAGCGAGCTCGAGCACGGGACGACGGTGAAGGTGTACCTACCAACGGTCGGGCAAATGACGATTGCGCGCACATCGAGTCCGCCGCCAGAAACTCAGCGGTTGGAAGGTTCCGAAACCATTTTGCTGGTGGAAGACGACGAACAACTTCGGCTCCTGGCTCGAACCGTTCTCCGCCGCTACGGCTACACCGTTCTCGACGCCCAAAGCGGCGGAGACGCGCTCCTATTGTGTGAACAGTACACTTCGCCGATCGATCTACTACTGACGGATGTGGTCATGCGCCGGATGAGCGGCCGCGAGCTGGCCGAACGGCTGCTTCAGGTCCGTCCGCAAATGAAGGTGCTGTACATGTCGGGGTACACCGACGACGCAGTCGTGCGTCACGGCGTCTTTTATTCGAGGATCGCTTTCATTCAAAAGCCGATCACGCCCCAGCCTCTCGTGCGCAAGGTCCGAGAAGCGTTGGATCGGCAAACATCCGGCTCGCATTGAGTGGCCGACTGATCGCTTGCTATGAGCTAATCGACCTCGAGTGCCGCTAGTCGCTCCCCCAGTTTGGGCGGCGCGGGCGCACGGCGCTCGCTAGTTAAGTCGCGCATGAGCGATGTCAAGGACACGAGCGGCGCGCGCGCCGAGTAAGCGCGCGGGGGACCGGACCGGCGAAGAAAAAGCGCGCGCCCGCAACCGGCGTGCGGCTCCGACGTACAGCGTGTCGTCCCACGTGGCAGCTGGGGCGCAACCATGACGCGCCGGGCTTATTAGTTATCCAACTAACTCATGTCATGACTCACTGCGATGATGAACACGACACGCGAGCTGAGCTGGTGCGCGCAGCGAAAGCACTCCTGCACGAGCAAGGCTTCGAGCGCACCAGCCTACGCTCGGTGGCAGAGCGAGCACGAGTCTCACTCGCCGATCTCCATGCGCACTTTCAAAGCAAGGAGGCGTTGACGGAAGCCGTCGTCAGCGCTCATCGCCAGGGCTTGCTCGAGCTGTTTGCTTCGTGGACGCACCGTCACGCCGAGCCTCAGCAGCGTTTGCGCTGCCTCGTTCGTGCGCCGCTCGACGCGGCGGCGGAGCTCGTGCGCTTCGGCTGCCCACACGGCAGCTTGTGCCAAGAGTTAGAAAAGCTCGAAGCGGGCTCTCCGCTGGCCGGCGCTGGCGCACGCTTGATGGCGGTCTACTTGGATTGGGCAGAGGCGCAGTTCGAGTTGGGTGGCCGCCCCGCGCGCGAGGCGCGGGCTCTCGCCGAACAGCTCGTGTCATCTATTCAGGGCACGCTGCTCATCGCGCACACGCTGGGATCCGACGAGCTGATGGCGGCACAGCTGCGGCGAATCGAACAATGGCTCGACGAAAGCGTCGCCCAGCTCGACTGACGACGAACGGGCGACGCCCGACACTGTGCCGTTTATGTTGCCTGAGCGCGCGCCGACTGCGCGGGTTGACGCACCGTTAGTCGCCGTGGTCAAGAAACCACGGCGAGTGCGCCGCGTAACGTCTAAATCGGCGCTTCTGCGGCGCGCTGCCTGATAAACTTCGACATGCCGGATTTCAACGACATTCCCGACTTGCCAGAGCCTGCGGCGGGCGACCCGGGAATGCTCGGCCCGGCTCCCCGCCTGGGGCCTTTCGCGTCGTCCCCAACACGGCGTGAGCTAACGAAGTGTAAGCGCCTTGCGATCGCCATCAGTCTGGCCTGGTTTGCCCTCCAGTTGAGCGTCTTTGGTGTGCGCAGCGATCTCGCGCGCTTGTCGGCTGGCTACATCGTGGCTTTGATGCTGGGTCCGCTGGCAGCCGGCGGTCTGGCGGTCGCGACGGCCAGCCTCGGCGGCAGGCTGAGCCTGGGCATACGAGCGCCGTTCGTGCGTGCGCTTGCGCTCCTGGCACCGGTCAGCTTCATTTCTGCCGGCTTGCTAATGCCGGCGCCGTACCAAGGAGGCGAAAGCGGTGATTTGGCGCTTGGTGCCGCCTGCTTGAATTGCACCTTGCTCTGGGCGCTCCTGCCACTCACCGCCGCCGCTCTTTCCCTGCGCAGGACGTTCGCCGCGGGCGCCGTCGGGCGCAGCGCGCTCTTGGGCGGCGGCTGTGGCCTGATCGCGGCCGGCATGTTTACGTTACATTGCCCCGTCATCAGCAATTGGCACCTCGCGTGCGCGCACGGTGGAGCGGTGCTGCTCTCGGCTTGCCTGGGCGGCGCCTTCTTGCCGCACTTCACGCGCATTTGAGCGATGCCGCGCAGGTGGCCGAACGCGTCGATCAAGCTGGCAGACGCCGGACTAGCGCTTGACGCAGTGCACATCTTCCGCGGACAGCGCCGCGCGCAATAGTTCGTACGCGCGAAACGCGCGCAACTTCAGGGCACCATCACTGATACCCACAATCTGAGCTGCGGTCGCGACACTCAGCCCTTCGTAGCGTAGGAGCACGAACGCCTCACGGTTCGGAAAGGGCATGGCAGCGAGAGTGTTGGTGACGATCTCCGCGCTTTGGCGGGCGGCAACTGCCGACTCGGCGTTTAGCTCGGCGGCGGTTCCCAGATCTATTTCCGTCACGTCCAAGCTGTACCGTAGAAAGCGCGCCTTTTTCGCGCGCATTTGATTGAAAAAGCAATTCCGCGCGATCGCATAGGCCCAGGGCAGCACGGGACTACCAGGCGAAAACGAGCCGCGGGCGCGATGCATGCACAAGAAGGTTTCTTGCATCAGGTCATCGGCGGACTCCGCGACCCCCGCCAGGCGTCGCAAGAACGCGCGCAACTTCGGAGCTAGGCCGCGCGCCAGTTCGGCGAACGCCGCGTCGTCACCGCGAGCGTAGCGGTCCATGGCGTGATCGAGCGACGCATAAATACTCGTGAGCGGTACCGCTGACGGCTCCGCGAGCTCGAGCACCGCGCCGCGCGTGGGAGCGCCGCTCACGGCGGCCCCATTGGCGGGCGCCACGCTGCGAGCGAAGCACCCAGCCGTGGTCGAGCAGAACGTTCGCAGCGCAGCACGTGGGCACCCTAGCAACTTCGAGGACGGATGTCCGCATCTGGATCAGATTCGATGACTGGCGGGGCAGTTATGCGCGCGCCAGTTCGTCCGGCACCGGCTTGACACTGTTAGCCAGCCGGCTAACTTAGTGGGGTGCCCGAAGCATACGCCGCCGTTGAAAAACGCGAGCAACTGGTGCGCGCTGCCCGGGAGTTGATGCACGAGCAGGGTTTTCACCGCACCACGTTGGCTCACGTGGCGGCGCGCTCCCGCGTGCCATTGGGCAACGTCCACTACTACTTCAAAACCAAGGAGGCGCTGGCGCAGGCAGTCATCGTGGCGCATGAGTTGGCGTTACAGGCCTGCTTCGCGGCGTGGACCAAGGCGCATGTGGACCCGCTCGGCCGGCTTCGTCAGTTAGCACTCGCCCCGCTCGCCATGGCAGACGCGGTCGTTCGTTATGGCTGCCCGCATGGCGGCCTCTTCCAAGAATTGCGCAAGTTACGGCGTGATGCCCCGCTCGCAAAAGCGGCCGAACGCTTACTGAACACGTATTTGAGTTGGAGCGCCGAGCAGTTCTCGTCGCTTGGTCATCGATCCCGTGAGGCGCGTGAGCATGCGCAACAGCTGGTGGCGTCTCTGCAGGGCATCATGTTGCTGTCACACACGCTCCGCTCCGAAGAAGTGTTGAAGCGGCAGCTCCGCGTACTAGTGGACTGGCTTCACGAGCTACAAGCGGCTGCCCCGCCACGACCCCGCACGCGCCGCAGCCACTGACGGCGCCGGTGGCGCAGAACTTCACGGCTGTCACACGAACGGACGCCGACTCGGATTAACGCAGGCATTTCGAACGTCGCGACGTAACCTCGCGAGCGGCGGGGTGTACGGACTGTGGGCGGCTCAGTCGGCTTGCTGAGGTAGCGGCCGATGATCGCGTCGTTCAAACCTCCGCGCTAGGATTACGATGCCCACCAGCAATTCACGGCAACCCAACCCTAATCGTTGTCGCGCAAGGGGCCCGGCGTGGGTCTCATCTCGGCGGCAGCGACCGAAGGAGAGGTCGACGCCTATTTGAGCGATCCCAAGCTCTACCCCATTGGCATGTTCGATGATGCGCCAGACGGCAACGGCGCGCCCATGCACATCACGCCATTCTTCCGCACCGACCTCGGAGCGCCCTGGGGCAGTGAAGGATCCATTCACATGCTGCACAATTTCGGAAACTTGGTGTACACGGCACTGCTCGACCCCACCGACTTGACCACGGACGGCGGCAAAGCGTTTCTGATGGAGCGCGGCGGCGATGCCGGGCTCGAAATCGTGTCGAACTACCAAGCGATTTTGGCAAACATTGGCGTGAAGAAAGGCGGTCAAAATGGCTACCCGTTCGTCGGGCGGGCCACGACCATGATCGGCGGCGTCGCCACGGACACCGGTGTGATGATCAACCTGGCCGCCGGGGCCAAAGTCGAAGATTCCCCGATCGGCCTCCGCGTGGACGACACCAAGAACTTCGCGATGAACGGCTAGCTGGCCACGCTCAGGCCCCCGCGCGGCGACAAGTCCGATCCCGACGCGATCGCGAAAGGGCGAGCTCTATTCCGCGCCCAATGCACCAGTTGTCATCGCGACGACCAAAGCACGTTCGTCCCGCAGAACCTGGTGCCATACAACAGCTCAGTAGAGCTCTTTGCCAATGCGCCGAGCCGGCCAGATCTATTTCCTGCGTACGTCGGAGAGCTCCTCGCTGATCGCAGCGCGGCCGGACTCGCCCCGGTGCGCAACTCGTCCGGGACCTTCGACGACAAACTCGTGATCGTCGATGCCAGCAATCAAAGTCAACCGCGCGGCAGCACCCTGCCGCTTCTCATGGATCTGGCGCGGAAGCCCGTCTTCCTGCACGACGATTCGGTGAGGTCGCTCGATGAGCTGCTCGACCCGAGCGCGCGCGATGGAGCGACGGTTCCGCACCCGTTCTTCGTGGCCGATGCGGAGGAGCGCGCGCAGGTCGTCAAGTTCCTAAAGAGCTTGGATGACGACGCTCTGGAGTGACACGCCAGCGTGAGGCCAGAACCTTGACGACCGCCCGGCCGGCAAGTTCTAAAGCATAGAATCGAGCATGCCCGCGGGGCGTGAGGCCCGACGCGCGGCGTGATACGTAGCGCGCGTGGGCAGCTCCGATGCCGAAAGCAGACTGCCGCAGCGACTGCTGAGACGGGCAGCGCAGAGCTTACGCCTTCCACTGCGGGAGGTCGCCGAGTACTGGCACGCCGGTCGGCTGAGCGTGCTCACGTCCGAACGGGCCGAGCCGCGCGTGCTGCCCCCAGAAACACTGATCTTCGACGGCGATCGCGTGCTCGTGGACGGCAGCCCGATCGCCGACACGACGCCCGAGGCCGTTTGCGCTGTACTCAACAAGCCCAAGCATGTGACGTGCACCGCGCGCGACCCGAACGGCAAAGCCGACCTGTCGCCGTTTTTGCGCGCGATGCCTGCCGGCTGCTTTCCGGTGGGTCGGCTGGACCGTGACACGACGGGCCTGCTCCTGTTCACGAACGACGGGGATCTCGCTAGCGCCGTCTTGCGTCCCGATCATGGAACCCGCAAATATTATTGGCTGTGGTTGGACGAGCCGTTCCCGGACGATGACCCGCGACTCGCCGCGTTGGTCGAAGGCGTTCGTCACAACGGGGAGCTTCTCAAAGCGCAGGGCGCGCGCGTCTTGGCGCGCAGTGAGCACGCCACCGAGCTCGAGCTCACGCTGACCCAAGGTAAGAAACGTCAGATCCGACACATGTGCTTTGCGCTTGGTCTGCACCTCGTCCACTTACACCGCCGCGCGATTGGTCCGTTACGCGACGAGGGCCTCGAGCTCGGAGCATGGCGCCGCCTCGACGCCTCAGAAGTCGAGGCGCTCTGGACTGCGGTCGGCGGCCGCGCCCAACTGCGCGCACGTAAAGTCCACGCCCTCCTCCGCCACGCCGCAGAAGCGCGCACCGCTGGCGCCCCACACGCCCGACTCGAACAGTGGCTCGCCCAGGAGCTCGCGGGGGAGCCTGCCCGCCCGGCGAGTGGCGTCTCTGAGATGGATCTGAGCGCCGAGCGGGTGCAGGGCCGCACGCTGCTGGGCCGACTCGTGCTGCCGCGTCACTGAACCGGCGCGCTGACCGGACTGAGGTGAAGCACCTAGCCGGACGCCCGGCGGGAACGCCGGGGGAGGCTGCGGGGTGCGAGGCCGGCTCGGACGCCGAAGGCTCGGCGGGGCTCTGTCGACCTGCGTGACCATCGATCCATCAAAAACACTCGGGTCGATCCTCGGTCGGCCGGCGTCGGTCTCGAGGCCCGTGAACGGGCCACTCCCGGCCACCAGGGCGTCGAGATCCGCCAGGCTGGAATTGCGCGAAGCCACCGTCGGCGATGAAAGCGCGTCCGTCCAGCCGCTTTGGTCGAGCGTACACAGTCGCATCTTAACAAAACTTCGCGGAACTCTTACGCAAACCGCTGCGTAGCCACAGCACATTCCAAGCGAACCCATGATGGCCCACCAAACCGACCCCTCCCTCACTCACTACATCAGCGCAGCGCATAACTACCCGGAGCTGTCGCGTGAACAAGAGCACGCCCTCACCACGCGTTGGCTGACGGAACGGGACGCCGGCGCCCGTGAGGAGCTGGTCCGCGCGCACCTGCGTTACGTCGTTTCAATCGCATTCAAGTATCACCGCTACGGTTTGCCACTGTCTGAGCTGGTGGCCGAGGGCAATTTTGGCCTGGTGCACGCGCTGCAAAAGTTCGATACGAGCCGGGGGACGCGCTTCGTGACGTATGCCTCGTACTGGATCCGGGCCTACATTCTAAATCATGTGATTCGCTCATGGAGCATGGTCGGCGGTTCGGGCGCGCTGCGCTCGAAGATGTTTTTCAAGATCCGGCGTGAACGCGTGCGCATCTCCAATCTGGTCGGCGATGGCGAGCAAGCGGACGCGCTGCTCGCGCAAGCCCTCGATCTGCCGGCAGCCAAGGTCGCCGCGATGGTGCGGTCGCTGGAGGCGCGCGATGTGTCGCTCGACGCCCCCGTGTACAGCGATTCGGCGACCACACTCGCCGATACGCTGGTCGCCGCTGAGCCCAACCAAGAGGACGGTTTGATGACCTCCGAGGTGGACGGCTACGCGCGCGACGCGGTCAGCCGGGCGCTCACGGGGCTCGATCCGCGCGAACGCTACATCGTCGAGCATCGGCTGATGGCCGATAGTGAGGACGAGCTGTCGCTCGCGGATATTGGGCGCACGCTAGGCGTCTCGCGCGAGCGCGCCCGTCAGCTCGAAGCGCGCGCCAAGAAAAAGCTGAAGACGCGCATCACCGAGCTATCGCACGGCGGCGGCTGGCTCGCCGTGCACGCTGCCTGATTGCTCGCCGGCCGCTCTGACGCCCGCACGCCGGTCGGCATCCGCGAACCCTCTGCGTCATCTCGGAGCCGGCGGCGTGTCGTGAGGTAGGCTCGTGAGTACGAGACCAGCGCAGGCGGCGGCAATGACAGCGCCGATGAATGCGGTCAAGTGCATGCCTTGCAAGAAAGCCTGGCGGGCCTGCAGGATCAGCGGCTCGGCGCTGGCTCGCGGCAGCTGACGAGCCGCGCTGAGGGCGCCATTTAGTGTGTCGCGCGCGGCTTCAGCGAAGCGTGCGGGCAAGTCCTTGGGCGCGGCCGCGCTCATCCGCCAGCGGTACACGGCGCCGCCGATGCTACCCAGAATCGCGATGCCGAGCGCGCCGCCCAGCTCGGTGCCGGTCTCGGAGATCGCCGAAGCGGCGCCCGCGCGATCGGCGGGCGCGCTGCCCACAATCAGGTCCGTGGAAAGCGTGACCACTGGCGAGACCCCGAGTGCCAGGAACACACTGGCCGCGACGACGAGCATCACGGGCGAAGCTTGCTCAACTTGGGTGAGTAGCATCAGAGCACCGGCCGCCACCACCAAGCCGAGCGCCACCACGTGCGCTGCCTTGCGCTGTCGGGTGAGCAGGGGCGCAAGCATTGACCCGGCGATGAAGCCGCCTGCCGAAGGCACCGTCCATAAGCCGGCTCGAAGCGGTGAGAGCCCGAGCACCTGCTGCAGGTACTGGGCGATGAAGAGAAAGGCACCAAATGTGGCGAACAGACTGACCACGTTGGTGATCAGCGAGACGGTGAACGCTGGGATACGAAACAATCGAATGTCCAGCATCGGCTCCGGCAGCGCGCCTTGCCGGCGGATGAAGATGCCGCAAGCCGCCACGCCGCCCACGATCCATAGGGCAGGGTTCATGCCGAAGCCGGTGAGCGCCGCTCGCTTCAGCCCGTAAATCAGCGGCAGAATGCCGAGCGCCGAGAGCGCGGCGCTCAACCAATCCACACGTCCGGGTGTAGCGGCCCGAAACTCCGGAAGTAAATGCGGCCCGAGCAACAACAACAGAAGCATCACGGGCGCGCCGATCAAAAATGCCGAGCCCCACCAAAAATGCTCCAACAGCAGGCCTCCCACGAGGGGGCCAATGGCTGCACCCACCGAAAAGCTGGTCGCCCATATACCCACGGCGAGGGTTCTTTGCCGCGAGTTCAAGAACATATTGCGGATCAGCGACAAGGTAGAGGGCGCCAACGTCGCGCCCGCGATGCCCAACAGGCCGCGCGTGAAGATCAGCATTCGCGCGCTAGTCGAGAACGCAGCCAAAATAGAGGCACCCTCGAACGCCGCGGCGCCAATCAAGAGCAGGCGCCGCCGCCCCAACCGGTCACCGAGCATGCCCATGGTGATGAGCGAGCCCGCTAGTAAGAACCCGTAAACGTCGACGATCCACAGGAGCTCGAGGCTCGTCGGGTCGAGGGCGCGGCTGAGCGCTGGCAACGCCAGGTTCATGACCGTGAGATCCATCGAGTACAACAAACAGGGCAGCGCGATCACGGCCAGCCCGATCCACTCGCGCCGACCCGCCAGCGGCTCCAGACCGTTCTTGTCGCCCGGCGGCGCGTCGTCGCTCATGCGCCGTGGCTTATATCAAGCAAAGCAGTTCGGTCGAGAGTAAAACGGACGGACATGATCCCGATGCGTGTCGCGCTCTGCCTGCTGCTCGCTTGCTTGAGCGGCGCCAGTTGCGCCGAAAAAAAATCGCCCCCTCCCCCGCCGCCAAAGGTCTTAACGGCACGCGTCGTGCGTCAGGATCTTCCGCTGTTCATCGAAGCCGTGGGCACGCTCGACGGTTACGTGAACGCAGATATCCGGGCGCGCGTGAAGGGTTATCTGCGATCGCAAAATTACAAAGATGGATCGTTCGTGAACGAGGGCGAGTTGCTGTTTACGATTGAACCAGAGGAGTACGCCAATGCCGTAGCCTCTGCCCGGGCCGCGGTGGCGCGGGGCGACGCAGCCAATGCCAACGGCAAGGTGAGCCTGGAGCGCAACCACTTGCTAGAGCAGCAGGGCCTCGTCTCGAAGCAGACGCTCGACGATGCGGTGGCGCAAGCGGCGGATGCGAAGCAGAAGCGTCAATCGAACCGTTGAACATTTCTG
>CAXSGJ010000030.1:0-19922 GCA_964236865.1 uncultured Polyangiaceae bacterium | reverse complement strand
CGAAGGGCCAAGTGCTCGAGGCAAGCGCGTCCTTGCGCCAAGCCGAGCTGAACCTCTCTTACACACAGATTCATGCGCCGGTCTCGGGCGTCGCGGGCCTGGCGCTCGTGCGCGTCGGTAACTTGGTCGGGCAAGACGGCCCGACCCTGTTGACCACGGTCTCTCAACTCGATCCGATCCGTGTCAATTTCCCGATGAGCGAGCTCGATTACGTGCGATTTCCAGACCGCCTGAAGCACCTGCAAGAGCGCGACGTGAAGTGGGCGCGTCAGCAATTTCCCAAGCTCGACGCGCACCATAAGGCGGACGGCGACGACCCGGGCATCGAGTTATTGCTGGCCGACGGCAGCGTGTACCCGCACCGCGGCTTGTTGGTTGCCGCGAACCGCCAAGTGGACGCCAGCACCGGCACGATCCAACTACAGGCGCTGTTTCCCAATGCGGACGGTAGCTTGAGACCAGGTCAGTACGGGCGCGTGCGCATCGAGCGGGACGACCAAGGCAAAGGCGCGCTGGCCGTGCCAGAAAAAGCTCTGGTCTCGGTGCAAGGCACGTACTCGGTCGGCGTCGTGGGCAACGACCACAAGGTAAAGCTTCGCACGGTCGAGCTCGGCGCGTCGGCCAAGGGCCTGCGCATCGTGACGAGCGGCCTCACGGAGGGCGAGAACATCGTGGTCGACGGAGTGCAAAAAATAAGCGACGGGGCCCTGGTCGCGCCCACCCCAGCGCCGGCGGCGTCTTAGCCGTGTCTGAATTTTTCATTCGCCGGCCGATCGTCGCGATCGTGATCGCGATCCTCACCGTGTTGGTCGGGGCGGTGTCCCTACTGGGCCTACCGATCTCGCAATTTCCGCAGATCTTGCCGCCGCAGGTCAACCTCACCACGAGCTACGTCGGGGCCGACGCGTTGACCATCGAGCAAGCCGTGGCCACGCCCATCGAGCAGCAGATGAACGGCGTCGACCGAATGCTGTACGTGCAGTCCACGAACGCCAATGACGGCAGCATGACGCAGGTCGTCACCTTCGATGTCGGCACCGATGGCGATGTGGACAACGTGCTCGTCAACAACCGTTTTTCGCAGGCGCAGCCGTTCCTACCGCAAGACGTAAAGAATATCGGCGTCACGATCAAGAAGTCGCTGGCCTTTCCACTCTTGATCATCTCGCTCTATTCGCCGGACGGGCGCTACGACCCGACTTTTTTGGCGAACTACGCCTTGATCAACATCAATGATGCAGTTTTGCGGGTCAAAGGCGTCGGCGACATCCGGAATTTCGGCTCCTCCGAATACTCGATGCGCATTTGGCTCAATCCCGACCTGCTGACGCGGCTCTCGCTCACGGTCACGGACGTCACGAACGCGATTCGCGCCCAGAACGTGGTGAACCCCGCCGGTCAGGTGGGCGCGGAGCCGGCCCCGGCCGGGCAACAGCTGACGTTTACGGTCCGCGCGCAGGGCCGGTTGGTCGAGCCCGCGGAATTTGGCAACGTCATCTTACGTGAGAACCCAGACGGCTCGAGCGTGCGATTGCGCGACGTCGCGCGCATCGAGCTCGGCTCGCTCAACTACCAGCAATACGGCACCTTCAACGGCAAGCCGGCGTCAGTAGTGGCGGCCTTTCAGACTCCTGGCTCGAATGCCCTGGACGTGCAGAAAGGCATCCTGAGTGCGATGGATACACTCGCCAAGCGCTTCCCCCCAGGCGTCGCCTACAAGGTATCACTCGACACCACTGCGCCCGTCACGGCAGGCATCCGCGAGATCGTCGAGACGCTCTTGGAAGCGATTCTCTTGGTCGTGCTCGTGGTGTTCATCTTTTTGCAGAGTTGGCGGGCGACACTGATTCCATTGCTCACCGTGCCGGTGTCGCTGGTCGGCGCGTTCGCGGTTTTTCCGCTGCTCGGCTTTTCGGTCAACACGTTGTCTTTGTTCGGCCTCGTATTGGCGATCGGTCTGGTCGTCGACGACTCGATCGTCGTCGTAGAGGCGGTCGAACATCACATCGAGGGCGGGATGAATCCGCGCGACGCCACGCTGCAGGCGATGAAGGATGTGCAGGGCCCGGTCGTTGCGATCGCGCTGATCCTGGCGGCGGTGTTCATCCCTGTGGCGTTTTTGAGCGGCATCACCGGCCGTCTGTATCAGCAATTCGCGCTCACAATCGCCGTCTCAGTGCTTATTTCAGCGTTCAACGCCTTGACGCTGTCGCCAGCGCTGGCGGCGATGTTGCTCAGACCGCGCCAGGAGTCGCATGGTTGGTTTGGCCGGCTCGGCGCATGGTTCAACCGGGGCTTCGCGCACACGACCGACGGCTACATCGCCATCAACCAACGCTTGGTGCGGAAGCTCGCGATTCCGCTGCTGCTTCTGGCCGGCGTGGCCGGTATCTCGCTGCTCTTGGCGCGGCACGTGCCCTCGGGCTTCGTCCCGGACGAGGATCAAGGCTATGCCATCATCGGCGTGCAGTTGCCCGACGGCGCGTCGATGCAGCGCACCAAAGCCGTCTACTCGCAGATCGATGCCATCCTCTCCAAAGAAGAGGGCATCAAGGGCTACAACGGCATCGCCGGCTTCAGCTTGTTCACGCGCACGGCGGCCAGCTACACCGGCATGGGCTTCATCGGGCTGAAGCCCTGGGACGATCGCAAAGGCGATGAGCTCACCTCGGTGGCTATCCTCAGGCGCCTGAACGGGCAGTTCTCACGCATCGTCGAAGCGCGCGTGTTTGCAGCAGCTCCGCCGGCCATTCCGGGAATCAGCTCCGCCGGTGGTTTCAGCATGATGCTCCAAGACCGCAGCGGCGGGTCGCTGCAATTTCTTGCGCAAAACGTAGCCAAATTCATGGCCGAGGCCAAGAAGCGCCCAGAGCTGGAGAACGTGCGGCCGCTTTTTTCGCCCGCCGTTCCGCAGCTCTTCGCCGACGTGGACAAAGACAAGGCGCTCAAGCAGGGCGTGGCCTTGACCGAAGTTTACGGAGCGCTGCAAACATTTCTCGGCGGCTCATACGTCAACGACTTCAGCCGCTTCGGCAGGCAGTGGAAAGTGTTCGTGCAGGCCGAAGGCAATGTGCGAACTTCAGCGGAGGACATTCGCAAGTTCTACGTGCGTAATTCGAAGGGCGAGATGGTGCCGCTCTCATCCTTCGTCAGTGTGCGGCAGGTGACGGGCCCCGAGTATACCGTGCGCTTCAACCTGTACCGTGCTGTAGAGATCCAGGGCGGCCCGGCTCCGGGCTACAGCTCTGGGCAAGCGCTGGACGCCTTGGAAGCCGTCGCCGCGAAAACTTTGGCGCCGGAGATGAGCTACGCCTGGAACGGCCTCTCTTACCAGGAAAAGGCGTCCCAAGGCGGCTCCACACGGGTGCTCGGCCTTTCGCTCGTCTTCGTGTTCCTGATCTTGGCCGCATTGTATGAAAGCTGGTCGCTCCCTTTCAGTGTGCTTTTGAGCACGCCGGTTGCGGTTTTGGGCGCTTTTTTGGGCCTGATCTCGCGTCACTTAGACAACAACGTCTATGCGCAAATCGGCTTGGTAATGCTCGTCGGGCTCACCGCAAAGAATGCGATCCTGATCGTAGAGTTTGCCAAGGCCGAGCTCGACAAAGGCAAGCCCGTCATCGAAGCGGCACTGGAGGGTGCACGCCTCCGCCTCAGGCCCATTCTAATGACGTCTTTCGCCTTCGTGCTCGGCTGCGTCCCGCTGTGGATTGCCAGCGGCGCAGGAGCCGCCGCGCGGCGCGTGATGGGCACCGTCGTCGTCTCTGGCATGCTCGCCGCTACCCTGCTTGGCATCTTCTTCATCCCGGCCCTGTTCGTGATGGTCGAGCAGATCAAAGCGCGCCGAACCAAGAAGCCCGTTCCGCCAGGCGAACCTGGGCCTGACCCGGCCAAAGCGGAACCGCCAGCCGCCGCATCCGCGCCCGCGTGATGAGCGCGCGGCCCGCTCGTCCGACCGGCTGAGCCGCCACCCAGAGTTATCGTACCGCGCGGCGCCGGGCGTCCGGAACGGTGCACGTTCAACGGTTGGATGGCGTCACGTTCGCCGATCAAATGCGGCATTGCTGCGCTTGAGCTCTTTCATGTGCGTCTCTGCCCAAGCCTTGAGCATTTGCGCAAGCGGTAGCACTGAGCGACCGCGGGCGGTCAGCTCATATTCGACGCGCAGCGGACGGCCCGGGAAGACCTTTCTCACGACGATGCCGTCTCGCTCGAGATTGCGGAGGGTTTGCGACAGCATCTTCTGAGAGATCCCCTCCAACCGTCGGCGTAGCGCGCCGAATCGAACGGCATCAGCGCTCAGCGCGGCGAGGATCAACATCGACCACTTATCGGCGAGGCGAGACAGCACCGCACGCGACGGGCAAGCGCTACGGAAGGCATCGATCGGCTGTGACATGAGAGATGGCATTGTTCTTATAGTTACCGGCGGGTACCTAGTTGACTGCAGAGACCTCGAAGCCTACCGCCTTTTTCACATTGGCCGACAGGCGCGAATGCGCCGGAGCCGAAGCCCTACGCCAGGAAGGAATCGAGATGAAGCGCCGGCAAAGACTCATGGCACTTGGTTTGAGTATGAGCTTCGCGGCCGCGTGCAAACATTCGGCGCCTGCCGACGGTGGGCCCGTGGCTTCGGCAGCGTGGGTGGCGTCGGCGTCGGCGACCGTGCAGCCGCCCGCGGCCTCGCTCAGCTCGCAGCCGGCTCCCGGCTTTTACCGAGCCAAGCTCGGCGCCTTCGAGGTCGTCGCGCTCTCGGACGGCGTCACATCGCGCCAACTGGACAAGATCCTGAGCGACCCTCAGCTGACGCGGGACACGTTGAGCGCCGCACACGAATCGCAGCCGACCCCCGTCTCGATCAATGCCTACCTCGTCAACACCGGCGCGCACGTGGTGTTGGTCGATGTGGGCGCTGGCGGAGTATTCGGCCCCACGAGCGGGCTGCTGCTGAAAAACCTGGCTGGCGCGGGTTATCGCCCCGAGCAAATCGACAGCATCTTGCTGACGCACATTCACGGCGACCATTCCGGTGGCCTTTCGATCGCTGGCAAGCGCCAGTTCTCGAATGCAACGGTCTACGTGGGCAAGCCGGATGCGGCTTATTGGCTCAGCAAAGACGAAGAAGCAAAGGCTCCCGAGGCCAAGCGTAAGACGTTCGAGCAATCACGAGAGACGGTTAACCCGTATGTCGATGCGCATCGATTGGTCGAGATTCAACACGACGGTGAGGTGATACCCGGCTTCACTTCCGAGCGGGCACCTGGGCATACGCCAGGCCATACCGTCTTTCTGCTCGAAAGCGAGGGTCACCAGCTCCTGTTTTGGGGAGATGTGATTCACGCGGCAGAGCTCCAATTCGAACACCCTTTAATCACCGTCGAATATGATGTCGACCCCGCGGCGGCCGCCTCGACGCGGACGCGTCTGTTCGAGCGTGCGGCGACAACGGGGGTGCTCGTGGCCTCCGATCACGTCTCCTTCCCAGGTTTTGGGCACGTGGCAAGAGCCGGCGTGGGTTACCGTTGGTTTCCGCTCGCCTACAACTCGGCAGTCTTTGAATTAGACGCGCGATAGGGCGCCGATCGCCAGGTGGCCTTCGCCCTCGCGTTGCCGCGCGCCCGCTCGCGACTGGTGGGTTCATTCGTCCGCTGATCCCCCGGCACGAACCAACCCCCGACTTGTTTGAGATGGTCACGCGCACGGCGAAAAGCACTCAGCCTTCGGCGTCGCGGCCGACCTCCCCGGACATCGGGCCCGAGCCGGAGCGAGGAACGCCACGGACGTGAACTGCGCCGTGTGTGCGTGACGCGGTCGCTCACATTGCGGTCACGAAAGGCCACCTGGCGACGCCCGGAGGTGGCGAGATCTGCGTCGCTGGTGGCCCCTCGGTTCGGCGTCTACGCCTAGAAATCCGGCCTTAAACCGTCGCAAGTCGATAGGGGGTTTCGAGTCTGCGCGCAAATGTTAGACAGACTCCATGCGTTCACTTGCTTGGGTCTTGGGTGCCTTAGTCGTCGGTGCGTACGGGTTTAGCGCGGCAGGGTGTGGAGGCAGCGATTCAGATCCCGCTGCGGCCGCGGGCGATGCGGGTGACAGCAGCGTGGGCGCGGCGGCGGGCGCGGACGATTCGCCCATTGGCTCTGACGACGGCGGCGCGCCCAACGGTGAGGCGGGCGGAGAGGAGCGTGGCGGCAACGGCGGCGGTGGCAACGGCGGTCTCGCAGGCGGCGGTGGCAACGGCGGTCTCGCAGGCGCCGGCAATGCGCCGGACGATAGCGGCAAAGTGTTGCTCGCCAGCAGTGACGGAATCACCGGCACCGTGGACGGCACCACAGTCTTCACACGCACCATGAATGCCAAGGCCACATCGACCGTGCCTGGAATCATTTCGATGTACGCAGACGACGGAAAGCAAGGGGACTGGATGATCGCGATCCCGAGCAAGGTGGGCAGCTATGCTTGCGAAAACCAACCCAGCAGCACGAAGGCCAGGATCTCACTGAACAATCAGAACACCTCGACCCTCCGCGGCGTGGCCGTGCCCGACTTACACGGCGGCTGCACATTAGAAGTGACGAGCGTAAGTCCGGGCGTCGAGGGGCGCTTCGTGGCCACGCTCGCGGGCGTGGGCGGCGCCTTACATGAAGTGACGGCCGGTTATTTCCATTTCGGGACAAGCCCGGTGGGCGATTGCGCCGGTGCCAATGACCCCGGTGTTCCCGCCGGCACCAACGGCGCGACCCTAGCCGTGACTCAAGTCGAAGCGCTAAACGGCTCGCCCTGGAAGTGCGGAACGAATGGCACGCTCGCTTATACGGACAGCACCGCCGGCGAGCACCCAGTGCTCAAGTTCTCCGGCAAAGTCGGCACCACGGATCGCATGCTCGAGATCGACGGCCTCACGAAAGTCGGCACGGCCACCTGCGGCGCCGGCGGCGTAGCTCTTCTCTCCGGCGGTTATGGCGGTCCCAATGGCGGCTCGTGCACCATCATCGTCACTGACTTCAGCGCGACCACCGTGGCCGGGAGCTACGAAGCCGCGCTGTATAACGGACTCATCACTGGGCACGACACCATCCATGTGAAGGGCTCATTTCGAGCCAGGCCCAGCTTTCAGTGAAGGCTCGGTCCCAAGCTGGAATGCGCGTGCGCGTGAAGCTGACCGGTCACTGACCTGTAAGGGTCGGCGCGCGGCGGCCCTTGACGGCACCGATGGCGGCCGCCAGCTGCGCGCTGTTGCTACGGAGGCAAGCAAAGCAGTCTTCGTTCTTCTTGGCGCCGCAACCGCGCTTGCCATTCAGCTTGGTCAGCAAGTGAAGCGCGCGGCGGTCGCCGTCCGTGAGTGCCTTGGGCAGGATCAATTGATACTGCTCACAGCTCTCCGCGTCGCGAAGGTCGAGCGCCACGGCGAGCGCGGGCGACGCTTTCGGGCGCACGTCCGTACTGTACAGTATCGCACGGGCCAGCTCCGTCGTCTCCGTGCGCTGGGTCGTGCCGGTCCACACCTCGTACAAAAGATCGCCGCCGATCGGCGGATCGACCACGGCCAACGCGGCCAGCGCGTCGGGAGCCGTCAACGGGTCAGTCGTGAGATGCAGCAGTTCCTTTTGCATCGCGCCGTCTTTGCCCAATGCCGGATCGCGCTCCAACTGCTCGCGCAATGCGCCCGCCGCAGACCGCTTTTGCTGGGCGCGCGCTTGCGCCAAGAGCACGACCTCTTTGGCGCTGAGTAAGCCCACGGGGCGGCGCTCGAGCTCAGCAAGCGTCGCGGTTGCCGCTGGCGCCGCGTGAGGCTCCGGCGCAGCCGCTGGTGAAAACACGGCCTGGCCAGTTACCGCCGTGCGCGCTCGCGCGGGATGGCGGAGCAGCGCTATCAGCGCGAGCGAACACAGCACGGGCAAGGCCATCATCCAAATCGCCGGACGGCTCCGCACGTAGGCAAAAGCCGCGTCGAAGCTCGCTCGGCTCGCCGAGCTACCGGTGGGCGATGCTGGTGCCACGTGCGCCGCCCCGTTTGGCGCTTTGACCGGGTTCTCCACGAGCTGACCTGATCGAGCGATGCCCGGCTGCTCTACATCCGCTACGGATGTGCCCGAGCGCACGAGCACCGGGCTGTGCAACCGGTGCTCGACCGGGCTATCGGTATCGACGCGCGGCGGCGCAACGCCGAGCAACGTTTGGTCGGCGCGCCCTCTCGCTTCGCGCTCAGGCTGCTGTGGGTCGGACATGCGCGTCGCAGCTTATCACCCCCGACGCGAGTAACACTAGCCGTGCTCAGTGCCCGCCGCTGCCAGAACCAGAGCCGGTGCTGCCGCTGCCAGAACCGGAACCCGTGCCCGTGCTGCCGCTACCCGTCGTGCCGGTTCCCGTGCCGGAGCTCCCCGATCCAGTCCCTGTGCCCGGCGCCATGCCGGTGCCCGGGGCTGTACCGATTCCTGTGCCGGTGCCGTCTGTTCCCGAACCATTGCCGTTCGTCATATCCGTTCCCGACGAGCCCGGCATGTCACCGCTTGGCTCAGCAGAGCCCGCGGAGTTTGGATCGTTTGCGGGTGGGGTAGAGCCGCCACAACCGACGCCAACAAGGCCTGCGACCAAGACGAGTGCGGCGAAATTGAAATGAACCATTGATTCTCCCTAATCGCTTCGGCTCGAAGCGCGATTTCCAGACTGCACGCGCTGTGCCACCGCCCGCGGCGAGGATGCTCACTACGCCACTTCGCGGTAGCTACGCGATCGAGCACGCCCACCGCGCCCGTTCGGCACGTGGCTCGCGCTGCAGAGTGGAGAGTTGCCGCCGGCAATGGACGCAACACGGTAGGGCGGCGACGAGGCGCTTGCTCTCGTGTCAATTTGCCAATGGTGCGTCGAATCGGTGGCCACAAAGGCCGAGCGGCTAGAAGTTAGACGGTGCACGCTCGGCGATCGTACAGCGCGGTCCGCAAACGCCCAACGGCCGCCGGCGCAACGCAGACGGATGATGGCTTCAGTCGTTTTCCGAGCAAGCTGACGGCACGGACTGCCGGTGCCACCGCGCGCCCGCGCGCCCGAGGCAAGTTTGACTGCACAAGTAAAGGTTTTTGAAAATTCGACGCCGAAGGCTGGGCCGCCGTCCGACTGATTCGTGACCATCAACCCCACTGCCTTTGTCGTCATCGGACTTGATGATCATGTGAGGCCGGCGCGCGCGAGCCAGCCTTCGTCAAGTCGCGCAGCTCAGCGACGGCGCGATCGACGGTGGCGAGGATTTCCCGAGCATGCTTTAGAAATGCCTCGCCGGCGGGCAGGACGCGCATGCCCCGCGCGGTGCGCTCGAAGAGCTCCGTTCCTAGCTCCTCTTCCAGAGTGCGGATGTGCCGGCTGAGCGGTGGCTGCGAGATGTGGAGCTTCTTAGCCGCGCGGCTCACGTGGCCCTCTTCAGCAACGGCGACGAAATAACGGATCTGACTCAGGCTCATGGTGGCGACTTCAATTAGCGAAAGTGTCCGGGTTATGTATGCCGAAACGGTATTGGACGCCATACGTCGCGCGCGCCAGTACTTCGAACGTGAGCATCGAGATTTTCAGCGACGCGGAAATTGCAAAGCTTCGCCGCGCCGGCGCAGTCGCTGCGGCAACACTGCAGCACGTGGGGGAACGGATCCGCGCCGGCATCACCACCGCCGACATCGAGACCTGGGTGCGTGAAGACACGGCGCGTCGCGGTGCCAAACCGAGTCAACTCGGCTATCATGGCTTCCCCCATGCCGTGTGTGTGAGTCGCAATCAGGTCGTGTGTCACGGCATGCCCAACGCCCGCGAACGGCTCGAAGAGGGCGACATCGTGAACGTCGACGTCACGAGCTGCATGGACGGCTTCCACGGAGATTGTTCCGCGACCTTCGAGATCGGCACGGTGAGCAGTCAGGCAGAGCGACTCGTCAATGCGGCGCGACGCGCCCGCGACGCCGGCATCGCCGTCGTACGCGCCGGAGCTCATCTGGGCGACGTCGGCGCCGCAATCACCGAGCTCGCACGCGGTGAAGGATTCAGCGTGGTCACCCATTACGGTGGGCACGGTATAGGACGAAAGATGCACGCCGCCCCGCACGTCCCGCACGTCGCCGCGAAAGGCAGCGGCATGCGCCTTCGCGCGGGCATGGCGTTCACGATTGAGCCAATGCTCAATGTCGGCGGCCCGGAGGTGACCTTGCTGCCCGATGACTGGACCGTCGTCACGGCCGACGGATCCTTGTCCGCTCAGTTCGAGCACACCGTGATCGTCACCGCCGATGGCTGCGACGTAACGACCAGTAACTCGCTTTGACTGAGCGCCGAATTTTCGCCAGGCGGCGGCGTGAACGCACACGAGGTCTATGAATGAGCGCGCTCGCAGCCGGTCCGGCGGGGCCAGCCAGGTTGATGCGGCTTGCCAGGCGCGCCTCAGCAACCGAGGCTGATCGGATGCGCGGGCAGAACGCGAACGAGCAAAAGCCCCTGGCGACTCGACTCAACGAGCCTTGCAAGCCAGGGCGCCTACGACAATCCAAGCGGTGACCGCTGCGCAGATGTCTGACAGGCCGCGGCAGTACCCTGGGTGCCTCGAATCTTGACAAGGCGCGGCCGACGGAGCACCGTATGGTTTCGACGATGGATGGCGGTGGAGTCCGCCGATACCCGTTGCCCTCGCGGTAGCCAATGACTCCTACGGAAGTGCTGTAATGGCGCCGTAGGATTCCCATGGACCCTCGGCGCCGAAAGGCGAAGAGGTTCAGCGTGAAGGTCATCGAAAATGTACGGCAGCGCGGCGGACGGCTCGCTCAGTGGCTCGGCTTGGGCGCGGTGGTGGGCGTTGCTTGCGGAATAGCCTCCGCGCTGTTCCTCGAAGCGCTCGAGCTGGTCACGCGGTTTCGCCAGAGCCACGAAGCCGTGATTTACGCCCTGCCGCTTGCCGGGCTGATCATCGGTTTTCTCTACGGTCGCTGGGGGAAAGCCATCAGGGGCGGAAACAATCTGATCATCGACACGTTCCACGAGGATGCGCCCCAGATCCCGCTGCGGCTCGTGCCGATGGTGTTCGTCGGTACCCTACTGACTCACTTGTTCGGCGGCAGCGCGGGGCGCGAGGGAACGGCGGTGCAGATGGGCGCGAGCCTCGCCGACTGGATTTCGCACCGCCTCCGCGTCGATAAAGAGATGCGACGGCTGCTCCTGGCTGCGGGTGTTGCGGGCGGGTTCGGTTCCGTATTCGGCACCCCGGTTGCTGGAGCGCTCTTCGGTCTCGAGGTGGTGAGCATCGGCAAGATCGAGTACGACGCGCTCGCGCCAGCGCTCGTTGCCTCGCTGGTCGGTGACTACGTGACACGCCACCTCGGCATCGTACACACGCCCTATTTGCCAGCAGCGTTCGTGGAGCTCACGCCGCTCGTGCTCGGTAAGCTTTGTTTGATCGGCATCGGCATGGCCGGCGCCACCGTGGCGTTCGTCGAGTTGACGCATCGCTTGAAGCACTTGTTGGAGCACCGCGTCCGGTCGCCCGCGCTCCGCATGTTTTTCGGCGGTGCGGCGGTGGTGCTCATGTGGAAGCTAATCGGCACGAGCGACTACCTAGGTCTCGGGGTGCCGATGATTGTCCGCTCGTTCTCGGATCCGCAGCTGCCCGCCTACGCTTTTGCCGCCAAAATAGTCTTCACTTCGGTCACGCTCGCCAGTGGCTTTCTCGGCGGTGAGGTCACCCCATTGTTCTTCGTCGGGGCAAGCCTGGGCAGCGTCCTCGCGCGCGTGCTGGGCTTGCCCCTCGAGCTGGGCGCGGGTGTCGGCATTGCCGCTGTCTTTGCCTCGGCTGCCAATACGCCCGTCGCGCTCTCTATCATGGCCGTCGAGCTGCTCGGCTCGGCGATGTTTCCGCACGTTGTCATCGTGACCGTCATTGCCTACCTGCTCTCGGGGCATCGCAGCATCTACCCTGCGCAACGCATCGTACGCGGCAAGCACGGTGGCCCGCTGCTCTCGAGCGCCGTTGCGCTGAGTAAATTCCGAGACTCGGACGCAGGCTCGCGAGGCAACACTTGAAAAGGTCTCCCGGGCACTTTGCTCCCGCCCGGCCTGGCACTCCATTGGTCGCTTCGGCCGTGGCGGCGTGTCCATGGTAAAGTGACTCCATGGCAGCCGAACCAGCCCGTCGCGAAGCGAGCTACGAAGACGTGCTGCGCGCGCCCCAGCACCTGATCGCAGAAGTCGTGGGCGGCCATCTCTACACCAGCCCAAGGCCCGCGGGCCCGCATGCCGAGGCCGCCTCTGTGCTTGGCATGGACCTCGGGGGGGCCTTTCATCGAGGCCGGGGCGGACCGGGCGGTTGGATCATCTTGTTCGAGCCAGAGTTACACCTTGGACGAGACATCTTGGTACCCGACCTAGCGGGCTGGCTGCGTTCCCGACTGCCAGCAGTCCCACCGACGTCGTTTCTCGAGTTGTCGCCCGATTGGGCCTGTGAAGTCATGTCACCTGGACGCGAACGTATCGATCGCGAACGCAAGTTACCTGTTTACGCGCGCGAGTGCGTCTCGCACGTTTGGCTCGTCGATCCGCTTGAACGCATGATCGAGGTCTATCGACTCGATGGCGATAGCTATCGACTCGTGGTGACACGTGGGGGAACAGATACCGTCCGCCTCGAACCGTTTGGAGCCATCGAGCTCGAGCTCGATGCCTTGTGGCCAACGCCCGTCGTGGATTTGAAATAACGCTCAAGTGCGACGTTCAATGCTTCTCAGCCCAAGAGCCTCCTAGCGTGCTCGAAGAAATTCGCGACAAGCCTACGCGCCAGCTGCGCCAACGCATTTTACTTGCCGGTCGTCACCAAGATCGATTTCTTCGGCCGCCGTTATAGGAGCAGCAGCGTGCCGCGTCGAACCGGACGCGTTCGGAAAAGACCTCCGCCATTGAATCGCGAAGGAACGAGGCCCGCCTAATCTCGCGGGAACTGCTCGGTGGCATGCGTCCAATTACTGCATCGGTCTCCGAACGTCCCCGTCCCATTTCTAAATTCATCCACCCCGGGCGCGCCAAGTGAGTTGAAGCCAAAGCGTCAGACAACTTGCAAGAGCTTGACGTCGTGCGCTTTGGAAGCCTTCGAAAGAGTCGCCAGCGTGACGCTGGTGTCGTGTGGGTCCAACAGACGGTGAACGACGGCGCGGCTCATGCGCATGGGTCGAGCCAGCTCAGCCAGATGCGGATCTCCAACAGCCCGGCGCCAAGCCGTCGACGATTGGTTTCCCACGGGCCACGTCCATTGGACCTGGCCGATGTCAGCTCCGGGTCTCCTTGCGGACGGCTGACGGCAGCGCCTTGCGCCCACTCGCGTACAGTTCCGTTGCGGGTCGCGCTTGCGTAGAACCTGCACGACAACGTCGGATTCTTGTGAGCTAGCACTGGTAAAGTCTCGCCCTGGTGGAGGGGCATGCAAACACTACCGAAGGCCGATTCGGCTGGAATCGTCCCGTAAATTGCTTACCGACGCGGCTCCGGTTCAACACTTGGCTTAGCGCTCCGACCGATTCTCTTGCGATCTCAACGTTGTGCTCGAGGAGGGACTTGAACCCCCACGGGTTGCCCCGCCGGAACCTAAATCCGGTTGGCGTGTATCGAAACGCTGCGAGATGTCGCCAAAACGCGGATTTCGCCACCCCCTTCGCTACATCTGACGTCGTTTCGATACACGCCGTGGACGATTCAAAGACGATTCAAAGCCCTCCCAATCCGACCAGGCGCCTGCCGGAATCCTAGGACGGGCAGCGAGCGCCAACGCTTTCTTGGCCGGGCCGGATCAACAGCCCAGGTTACGGCGGCGCTGGTTGGCTCCTGTTCGCCGATTCGCATCCTTTCGGTCGGTACGAAGACGATTGGGGACCTTTCCCTAGGCTGCCGGCGGGGATCCGGCCACATCGGCCGGCGAGGTCTCGCGAATGGTTGGCCGGCCGCTGAACACCGTATGCCTACTGAAGATTGCGAACGGATTTGAACAGCGCGTTGCTACACTATCGCCATGCGCGACACGTCCGAGGCTGCACAGGCACGCTACTACGAGCTGCTTCGCGCGCAGACGCCGCTGGCTCGAATCACGACGGCCGCCGGGTTGAGCTCCGCTGTTCGACAGCTGGCGGAGGCCGCGATTCGGACTGACGATCCCAAGGCCTCCAATAGTACGGTCCGCGCCCGACTTGCCCGCCGGCTCTACGGACGTGAGGTCGCCGCTCGCCTCTTCCCCGGTGTCGAGCTCGATGCCGGCTGAGGTCGGTGAAAACGCGATCGACATCGCGCTGAAAGTCGCGCGTGCCTTGGCCGTCGTGGGCGCCGAATACTTCGTAGGTGGCAGCTTGGCGAGCTCGCTGCAAGGCGAACCACGGGCCACCAATGACATCGACTTCGTGATTGCGTTGCCTCTAGGCAAGGTCGGCGACCTACGCACAGAATTGGGCGCAGACTTCGAAGTCGATACCGACACGTTACGCGACGCGGTCCTGCGCGCCAGCTGCGCTAACGCCTTCTACTTGCCAGTCGTCACGAAGATTGATTTCTTCGGCCGCGGTTACGAGCCATTCGACGAAAGCGAATTTTCGAGACGTCGACCGATGGTCGTCACCGCCGCCGGGGAGTCGCTCGTAGTGAAGTCGCCCGAAGATACCGTGCTCCGCAAGCTGCTCTGGTTCCGCGAAGGCGGCGAAGTCTCTGACAAGCAATGGCGAGACATCGTGTCCGTCCTGCAAATCAGCGGTGACAAGATGGACCAGACTTACCTTACGGGCTGGGCGTCACGACTGCGCGTCAGTGAACTGCTCGAACGCGCTCGCAGCTAGCAGGACAGTCTATTCAGTGCTCGAGGAGGGACTTGAACCCCCACGGGTTGCCCCGCCGGAACCTAAATCCGGTTGGCGTGTATCGAGATGCCGCGAGATGTAGCGAAAGGCGGATTTCGCCAGGGTGTTGGCTACATTTGGCGTCGTTTCGATACACGACTTGGACGATTCAGGGACGATTCAATGCCCTCCGAACCGGGCGGGGAGCCCTGCCGGAATCCAGGACCGCCGGCGAGGGGCCAACGTACCCGTCTTCGAGAAAGGCGAACGCGCTCATCGGCTCTATGTTCTGCGCCAGGCCCCGATCGACAGCCAGGCACGGAGGACGACGTAGCGTCCCAAACGGCATGCGGTAACAAACACCTCGGTGCTTCTGCCGTGCATCCCTGGATGCAGCGATGCCGGGTAGAATCTCCCGCGACATATTTCAAGTATTCTTAGAAACGTCAGGCAACTTGCAAGAGCTTTACGCCGAGCGCTTTGGAAGCCTTCGACAGGGTCGCCAAAGTGACGCTGGTGTCGCGAGGGTCCAGCAGGCGGTGAACGACGGTGCGGCTCGTGCGCATGGCTCGAGCCAGCTCGGCCTGCGTCATCTTCTGTCGGGTCATCGCTCTTTCGATCTTGGCGGCCAGGAGCTTTTTCTGGGTCAAAAGTTCGACGTCTTCTCGTTCGCCCAGCTCTTCGAAGAGCGAGTCGAGGGTCGAACCGATGTGCTTCTTCTTCATGGCTAATCCTCCGTATCCTTCATCCGTCGTCGAGCCAGGGTTACCTCGGCCTTCGGGGTCTTCTGGCTCTTCTTCTGAAAGCCATGCAGCAGCACCATCGTGGCGCCATCCAGGCAGAACAGCACCCGATAGATGTTGCCTTTCAAGTTGGTGCGGACCTCGAACAGTCCGGCGCCAAAGCCGTCGACCAGTGGCTTTCCCACGGGCCATGTCCACTGGACCTGGCCGATGTCAGCTCCGATCTCCTTGCGGACGGCCGACGGCAGCGCCTTGAGCCACTCGCGTACGGGTTCGCTGCCGGTCCCGTTTGCGTAGAACCTGCACGACAGCATCGGCTTCTTCTGGGCGGCCACGGCGTTCTAAACGTGTACCTAAAAAAGTACATGCGCGCAAGGTAGCGCCACCTAGCACGCTTAGAGCTCTCGCCGTGGTGGAGGGGCCCTGCAAAACACTTGAAGGCGATCCAGCTCGAATCGTCCACTGAATCGTTTGCCGACGCAGCTCCGGTCCAGCGCCTGGCTCAGCGCTCCGACCGATTCTCTTGCGATCTCAACGTTGTGCTCGAGGAGGGACTTGAACCCCCACGGGTTGCCCCGCCGGAACCTAAATCCGGTTGGCGTGTATCGAGATGCCGCGAGATGTAGCGAAAGGCGGATTTCGCCGGGGTGTTCGCTACATCTGGCGTCCTTTCGATACAGCCTGTGGACGATTCGAAGACGATTGGCGAGACCAAGCGCCACCTGCGCAGGCCGCAGGCGGAGGGGTCTTCTCCGGAGCCAGGCGGCGGCTGGACACGGTTCGGCGACGATCCACCGGAGTTGGCGGGCAAAGAAGCCGCTCGCCCGTGCTCAAAGCGGTCGCTGCGCAGCGAGAGCTTAAGGATTAGGCATGTCTGTCTCTGGCGTAGCGACGGACGTCGTTGTTGGTAGGTACACGGCGTAGAAAAGGAAAGCTGACGCGGCCAACGTCACGAGCAGCGAGAGAGCGGCGAAAGTCATAGCTGGGGGCCGTCGACCGACCCGTAAGCAATACACTGCCCCGCCGATGAGTGTCGCGGCGGTGGTCGCAACGATGGCGAGACTTTTCACGTCCAATGCAATCCGAGTGGCTTGAGGTACCGCCATGTCGAATTCCTTGATCAGGTCGCGCATCGCGGGGATCACGATCAGGTAGCCAGAGACAAGAGATGCTAGGAGTACCGCGCTTACCACGAGGATGGCGAGCTCAAGCTTCGGAGTTCGACGCACTGTGACCACTTATGGCGCGCCCACGATCGGGACTGCCTTGGTCAGCATTCGAAACACGCCCCGGGTAGCGGAAGCCGTAGTAATGCTGACTCCGGCGCCGCCGCTGATTGGTATGATGCTCGGATTGACTAGGGTTAGGTGCGACACGAGAGTCCTGCTCTCGAGAGCAAGGCGCACCAGCCCACCGGCAGATGCTGGTCCAATCGTAATCCCGGGATCGCCGAAAAACTGAGCTGGGCCGTCGAAGCTCGAAAGCGATTCGCTTCGAGAGGTGGTGAAGTTTGTGAAAGGCCCGGGCCCCGATAAAGAAAGAAATGACGGAAGAAACGTGGGAAGCGCCAACCCGGCGCCCGCATACCCAAAGATGGCGTGCAGCCGTCGAGTCACATCCACGACCTCGAAGTAATAAGCGTCACCTTGAGGGCCGGAAAGAAAAGGGGAAGAAGCCGAAAGGCCCACGCGAATTCTGATTCTGAAGTGACGCGAGCCAGGTGACGAGGGGGTTGGCTTTGCTATCGGTTTCTGCGGTCGAAAGCCGAAGACATAGACCTCGACCGCGCGCCAGTAGCCGTCGTTGTTCTTCTCGTCGCCGAGGCTCTCACTTTCACCTTTGGCACTTTCGACGTTGAACTCTGCTTGGCCCAACCGCAGCCGGATATGCTTCTTCACCGCTTCGCATCGTTGGAACGACAAGCGCTGGTTGGAGGCCACGTCGCCTTTGCGGCTCGCGTAACCGATGATGTCGATCCACGGGGCGATATTTGTTTTTACGAGCGGAATCGCCTGCGTGTCCAACCATGCTAGGTGCGCAGGCAAGAGCGTGCTTTTCGCCGTTGGAATGTTGGCCAGACGCGCCCCAATCATCGCGGGCGTACCGGTGATACTCTGAACGTCGTTCGCCATTGGCTGTGCCCTTCTCGCCTGCGATGCTTGCTCGCAGGCGCTCGAGTGTCAACGCCTGATACGGGAGCTTCGTATGTTACCGATGGCCCTCGCGGTTCCACCACCGATCGGGGAGGCAATGCAGGAGCGCCTTTGGCGCCGGCTTCTGGTCGATGTCGGGCAACGCCATCTTCATCACTAAATTTTCGTTGCTCGACGAGCGCCGCGCGTTGGAACGCTGTGGTCGGTACATCTCGAGGCGGGCGCAAAACGTCCTAGGGAAGAGGATGTCAGTTAGGACCCACGATGAGCGGCTTGGCCGGGTCGTTCGGGCACGTACACATTATCTGGCCGCGCTCCACTTGGCGATCGTCGTTGCCGCCATCAAGTGCCGTTTCGTCGGCGGGTAGTCCGCCCTGGCGCGCGACCAACGCCCTCCTGCTCGGCTAGCAAACGGATGGCGCGACGTAGAACCTCCGTACGACTCACGATGCCGGTCTTGCGCTGAAGCGCAGCGAGCAGCGCGATGTCTTGGTCCGTAAAGCGGACGGTTGTCTGATGCGCCATGTGTCGTTTGTATGTCGCTCGTTTCGGCGAGAGTTGCAACGTTTAGTGTTGCCCGCGGCCGGGACGGGCGGGACACGTCACTAACCTTGCGGATTTGTATTTGTTTGGGGGGCGCGCCACTGGGACGACCAAGCGTTACGGTGTGGGACAGTTTCAGAGCGTTCCTTCCTGCACCGACCGCACGCGGCGTGGATGGTACGGGTGTTGTGGGCTTGATTGAGCGTCAGGCCCCTGCTTCGTACCGCCGTCCCGCCCAAGTTTGCTATCCCGAACGCACCCAGTATCTGGTGGGCTTCCCGTCGATGCGGCGCTGCTCGGATTGGTAGCCACCGCGCTTCAGGATATTCGCGACACGCATCTCGTCGCGTCTGGTCATCTTTTCCAGAGGAATGGAGAGTGCCTGGCAAAGGACGTCGTGCAAACGCACGCGCACCTGAGCAGCCGCAAACTCGAGCACACGCGCATCCCATGGATCCGTTTCGATGAACATCTCGGCGAGGCTTTGGCGTTGCTTCTCTTCAGCATCGTCCAACCAGTAACGCTCGCTGGCTCGGTAGAATGTCACCGCTTCCGCAAGAAGCTGATCGCGTTGCGCTTGTAGCAGAACCGAGTCAATGCGCCCGATCGGGATCACCCAGAAGCGGCGGCTACCCGTGGGGTCGTGCAAGAAGTCGTCGTTGTTCGTGGTTCCGACGATCACTCCACTCCTTTTCACGGTGTCGAGCGCCATCTCAGTGTCGGAAAACCAGTCTCCACCGATGACGCAGCAGGCCGTAGAATTTGATTTCTTCAGTAGCGTCCGTGCGTACCTGCAGGATGGATGCGGCAACTTCATCGAGCCTCGCGGTCCCATCCCATTGAAGGCCTTCAAGGTATGTCCGTACCGGATGAAAAGAGTTGGCCTCCGCAATGAACTGCACTGCTCGCACGGTCTCGGCGTCGGAAGGGTGGATCAGGTAGCGCTGCTCGAGGTCCACGCGGATCCCGCTGATATGCGCGTCGGTCAGCTCGGATTTTTGCAGATGGACGATGCCGCGCATCTCGTCTTTTTCAATCCGGCAACGGTAGGCCGAGTCGTGGGTCAAGATTTCCACGATGTTCCGGAACGTGACGCGCAACTCGCCTTTTGCTGAACGTGATAGGCGAGTCGCCCAAGACTCTTCGTCGCCCGCGTCCGTCTTGGCGCTCGTCGCTTGCCTCCTCAACTCGCCCAGGCAATGAACGGTGCCTCGATCGGCACAATGTTCGTGCGAGCAATAAAAGCCGCCGACGCCACTCGGTGAATTGGCTGGAAAGATGATGGTGGACGAGTTGTGGGGCGAGCCCGTCGTATGCGAAGCCTCCCACGGACAAATGATGGTCCTTCGCCCGCCCTCGAGCTGCCGTCCGAGCATGCCGCGCTCTGCGAATAGACGTCCCAGCACTGTCTCTGCCGCGTCGGCTTCAATTAGCGGAGAAGGCGCGTCGGTCGGGGGAGTGGACGCCTTCGTCGACAGACGCGGCCTGGGACGTACCGATGGCGGGCACTGCGCTATCGCCGTACAGTTCGGATTCGACGCCCACTGGTACGAACCCCCGCTCGGATGGATTGAAGGGGGCGCGATGACGTAGCCACCGTCTGAGGTTCCCCGGATTTCCAAGACACCCAGCGAGGAGAGTATCCTCGGGGAGAG
>CAXSGJ010000029.1:77434-78855 GCA_964236865.1 uncultured Polyangiaceae bacterium | reverse complement strand
CGGGCACGGGCACGGGCACGGGCACGGGCACGGGCACGGGCACGGGCACGGGCACAGGGCGCGTGATTAGACGCGGAGGATGTTTAGAGATTTTAGTAGGGGGGCCGGGTCGGGGGTCTGGGCGGCGGCGATGGCGGCGACGCCGGCGGCTTGCGCGGTGAGGCATGCGGCGGCGTTGTTTGGGTCGACGCCGCCTAAGGCGTAGAGCAAGGGACGCGGGAGCGCGCTTCGACCGAATTCCGCAACTCCTGATTGCGCGTGCGCTGGCGGCGACGCGCTGAGCGGGACCGGGCTAGCAGCGGCTTGACTGAGCGCGCTCAAGCCTAGCGCCGGGCGACCCTTGCGGGGCGCGAAAATGGGAGAAAGCAGGCGCGCGTCTAGCTCCGGTGCGGTCTCAATCCGCGGGTCGTGGCAGGCTTGAGAAAGGAAGACTGGGCCTAGCAGGGACCGGGCGTCCTGTGGGGACAATCCGTTTTCTGGGAGGTGGAAGGCGCTGGCCGATAATGCGAGCGCCAGATCCGCGCGGTCGGCGAGGCCGAATCGCTGTTCGCTCCGCGCGGCTAGGGCTGAGATAGCAATGCCCAATTCCAATCGATCCAGCGCACTGAAAGAATAATCACGCAACACGAACAGCACGCTGCCGGCGATTGCGCGCCGACCAAGTTCCGCGAAGCGCATCAGTACTTCAGCGCGTGCAAAGCGAGCGGTGTCGGTGAAGACGATCAGGCGCGGCGCCCAAGACGGCTCAACCATGCGTGCGCGTGTGCCAGAGATGAAGCAGTGAGCCCAGGGCGACGACCGCGACGCCAGCGCCAGTGGTATCGGCCAGCCAATCCCAGACATCCGCGCTGCGGTACGGGACGAACGTTTGGCAAAGCTCGAGCACTGCGCCGACGGCGGACGAAGCCAGCGCGCCGAGCGCGAGGCGGCGCGCGAACGAAGCCCGCGGAAAGCAGTAGCGCGCCGCGGGCACCATGAGCCACGCCAGCACGCCAAATGCCAAGGCATGCAAGAGCTTATCCGCCGGAACCGGTCCCAGCTGCGGCAGGGCGGCCATGCGGATCAACCCGCCATAGAAGACCGCCGTCACGTAGGCCGCGGCCGGCGCGACGTGCGTGGTAAACGCGACCGGTCGGCTGAGCGGGGGTTGGTACGAAGCGGTCACGAAGTGCGTCCGGCGCGGATGGCTAGAGTGCCACACATTTTCGTCGACGCGAACCCGAGGCGCTCGCGGAGGGCCGCCGGTTCGCGCTCAGAGCGACGCCGTTTCCTCTAACTCACGGCCGCGCGTTTCGGGCAGAACCAGCCAAATGACGATCAAGGCCAGCGCCGGGAAGACCGTGGTGACGCTCAAAGTGCGCCCCCACCCGTAGCTCGGGACCAACGCCGTGACCACCGTAGGCGATAGACAATAGCCAATG
>CAXSGJ010000029.1:62876-77424 GCA_964236865.1 uncultured Polyangiaceae bacterium | reverse complement strand
CGATCAAGTTGTTGGACCAAGCAAAGGCGGAGCCGCGATACCGAGTTGGAAAAAGTTCGGTGGTGAACGCGTTCAGCACCGTGAGCACGGTGTTCACGCCCAGCACCGCAAACACCAAGGACGCGGTCAACGCCGCGCTGCTGCGCGACGTATAGGCGCCGATCACGCCGCCGACGGTGGCGGCGTAAATCAGCGTAGCCCCGATCTTTCGACCTACGACGTCCAGCAACTTACCGGCGGCGAACGCGAGGGGCATGGAGGCCAAGGCGGCGAGCTTCACCGCGTTGCCCACCTGCGCGTCGGTCATGCCGCGCTCCGCGACCGCAAATTCTTTCCAAAATGTCACCGCGTTTTGCGTGCAAATGTAAGTGAGGAACCAAATCACCGCGAGCTGGATCACGCGCGGGCGGTGCCGAGTGCTCCAGATCGCAAACAAGCTCTCCTGCTTTTCTTGCGGACCTTGCTCGCTGAAGCGCTCCGTTTCGCGCAAGCCGCGGCGCGCGACGGCCAAAATCACGAGCGGCACCAGGCTGATGAAGTATACGCTGCGCCAGCCGTAAGCGGTGTGCAGCAGCAGCGGGACGACGCCCGCGCACACGATGGCGCCGAAGCCCCCGGCCGCGCTCACGACCCCAATCACGGTGCCGCGGCCCTGGGCGGGAAACTCCTCCGCGGCGATCACCATGCTGGTCGACCACTCGGCGATCAGGAAGATGCGCGCCACCATCTGCAACACCGCGAACACGTACACGTTCGGCGACAAGCCCGATAGAAACGTGAACAGCGTGTAGCCGATGATGGTGGCGGTCAGCACCGGCTTTCTGCCCCAGCGGTCGGCCTTGCGCGCCAGCACGAACGCCAAGATGGTGCCGCAGTTGATGAAGCCCACGAGCAGCCCACTGCCGGCGACCCCGACCCGCAAATTTGCCCGTAAATTGGGCAAAATTTGGGTCAGCGCGAAGAAATCATAACTCTCGAAGAAGCTCGCCACGCTCAGAAAGAGCAACAGCCGCCGTTGATAGCTGGAGAGCGTGCTGACCTTGGCGAGAGGAGCGCTCGAGCCGGGCTCGGAGCCGTCACTCATTCGATCAGCCCGGCTTCGGGGCTCGATGCGTTCGCATACGCGCGCTTCGGCATGCGACCGGCGAGGAACGCTTTGCGACCCGCAATCACGCCGTCGCGCATGGCCTCGGCCATGAGCACCGGCTTTTTTGCGTGAGCAATGGCCGTGTTCAGGAGGATGCCTTGGCAGCCGAGCTCCATGGCGATGGCCGCGTCACTGGCCGTGCCCACGCCAGCGTCGACGATCACCGGAACCTTCGCGCGCTCTAAAATGATCTGCAAATTATGCGGGTTTCGGATGCCGAGGCCGGAGCCGATGGGCGCGGCCAAGGGCATGACCGCGGCGCAGCCCAGATCTTCGAGCTTCCGACAAACGATCGGATCGTCGATGCAATACGGCAGGACGGTGAAGCCCTCCTTGACCAAAATCTTGGCCGCCTCGAGCGTTTGCTCATTGTCCGGATAAAGCGTTTGCGGATCGCCAATGACCTCGAGCTTGACCAGATCGGCGATGCCAAGCTCGCGCGCGAGGCGGAGCGTGCGCACAGCTTCATCCGCCGTGTAACAACCGGCAGTGTTCGGTAGCAGGGTCCAACGCTTGCTCAGGATCAAACTCATCAGCGAGCCTTGGCTGCGATCCTTGAGGTCGACGCGCCGGAGGGCCACCGTGATCAGCTCCGTGCCAGACGCCGTCAGCGCCGCGGCCGTTTCCTCCACGCTGTGGTACTTGCCGGTGCCCACGATGAGCCGGGAGTTGAACACGTGCGAGCCAATTTTCAGGCTATCTTGCTCGGTCATGGGCTGTGGGTTAGCGCCGCCCTCGGCGCGCGGCAACGCCAAAGCGCGCTAGAGTCGCGTCCGCATGAGTGCTTCGTTCAACGATGTGTCGATCCATCCGAGCGCGTGCGTGGATGCGGCCAGCGTGATCGGCGCCGGCACGCGGATCTGGCATTTTTCGCACGTCATGGCCGGCGCACAGATCGGCCGCGCTTGCACCATCGGCCAGAACGTGTTCGTCGCCAGCGGCGCCAAGATCGGCGACCACGTCAAAATACAAAACAACGTCTCGGTGTACGACGGCGTGGAGCTCGAGGACCACGTGTTCTGCGGCCCCTCGTGCGTATTCACGAACGTGAAGCATCCACGCGCAGAGCTCTCGCGTCGGAACGAATTCGTGCGCACGCGCATCCGCCGGGGCGCGACACTGGGCGCAAACTCCACGGTGATTTGTGGCTCGGATCTGGGGCGCTACGCGCTCGTGGGCGCTGGCGCGGTCGTCTCTGGCGTCTATCCCGATTACGCTTTGCTGCTGGGCGTTCCGGCGCAGCACACGGGGTGGGTCAGCCGCCACGGGCAACGCCTACAGGCGCGTGACGCCCACGGCAATCTGCTATGCCCCGAGAGCGGCTTTCGTTATCGTGAGAGCCCGAGTGGCACGCTGAGCTGCCTCGACCATCCGGAAGATTTGCCGCTGTCGTGACTTTGCCCCTCCCCGTGCCCGGCCCGGCCGAGCCAAGCCGCGTCCCGTTCTTCGATCTCGCCGCGCAGACCTTGGCGCTGATGCCCGAGATCCGCGCTGCGATGGAGCGCGTGATCGGGTCGCAGCGCTTCATTTTGGGCGAAGAAGTCGCCGCTTTCGAGGGCGAGATGGCGGCTTACCTGGGCGTGCGGCACGCGATCGGCGTCTCGTCGGGCACGGACGCGCTGATCGTCGCGCTGTCCGCGCTGGGCATCGGCCCGGGCGACGAAGTTGTCACGACTCCGTATACGTTCTTCGCCACCACCGGCGCCATCCTGCGCGTGGGCGCGCGGCCCGTGTTCGCGGACATCGAACGTGCCAGCTTCAACCTGGACCCCGCGCGCGTGGCCGAAGTCCTGAGCGAGCGGACCCGCGCGATTTTACCGGTGCACCTGTTCGGGCAGGCGGCAAATATGTCGGCCCTGCGCGCGCTCGCGCAACGCCACTCCGTCGCCCTGATTGAAGATGCGGCGCAAGCCATGGGCGCGACGCTACGCGGCGAGCGTGTGGGCGCGCTCGGCGACATGGGCTGCTTCAGTTTTTTTCCCAGCAAAAACCTGGGCGCCTTCGGTGATGGCGGCTTGGTCAGCACGAACGACGACACGCTCGCGGCCCTGTCGCGTTCGCTCCGCAGCCACGGCTTTAGCGCCAAGCATCATAGCCAGCGCCTGGGCGGCAACTTTCGCTTGGACGCCCTGCAGGCGGCGATTTTGCGCGTAAAATTAGCGCATCTGCCCGGCTACAATGCCCGGCGGCGCGAGCATGCACGCGCCTATTTGGCGGCGGCGAGTGATTCACTCGTGCTGCCGCGGGAACTCGAGGGTCGGGAGCACGTGTACAATCAGTTCGTGATCCGCTCCCCCCAGCGCGACGCACTAGCGGCGCGGCTAGGCGCGCGCGGCATTGCCACCGAGCACTATTACCCGACGCCGATTCATCTGCAGCCCGCCTGTGCGCACCTCGGCTACGTCACCGGTGCATTTCCGGAAGCCGAAGCGGCCGCGCGTGAAGCGCTAGCCCTGCCGATTTTTCCCGAGCTCCAGGCGTGGATGGTGGACCAAGTGGCCGAAGCGCTGTCCGAAGCTTAGGCGACGCACCCGCACGCCGCGAAGTGCAGACGCCGAGCCGTGGTTCAGGCGAAGCCGGCTTTTCGCGAAGTAGCCGTGGGACCTTCGATGGCGCCCGCGTACACGTCGCTCAGCGCGAGCAGGTACAGCTCGCCGCGGTTCGTACGGGCGTGGAGCAGCTTCCCGTCGACGCGGATGGCCTCCACGCGACCCACGGTGAGCGCGGCGCCACCGGAGGCAACGTAAAAGGTAAAGAGGCGGCCGTCGGCGGCACCTACCCAGCCTTTGTCGTCCTTCTTTGCTTCGCCAGCGCTGAGCAGCGCGGTCAGATGCTCTTCGGTCATGTGTCTAAAGTTTTTCTTTTCTAGCCCGAAGTCAAGGCGACGGCGCTTTTATGATTGAGGTGCGGGCAACTCGCTCTATCGTCCCCCGGTGAGCGAGCAGCAAGCGGGCGACAAACGCGGCGCGAACAGCGATGCCGCTGCCGAAGGGCCGCACATCGAGGTGCGCTCACTGCAAAAGAACTTCGGTGACACGAAGGTGCTGACCGACGTGAACATGAGCATCGGCCGCGGGCACATCGCCGTCATCATCGGCGGCTCGGGCGCCGGCAAGACCACGCTGCTCCGCATTTTGATCGGGCTCGAGCGCCCGAGCTCGGGCTCGGTGATCGTGAGCGGGCAAGACATCGCCAACTTGAACGATCGCGAGCTGAACAAGATGCGCCGCAAATTCGGCATGGTCTTTCAGTACTCCGCGCTGCTCGATTCCATGAACGTGATGGACAACGTGGCCTTCCCCATGCGCGAACACACGAAGCTCGCCGAAAAAGAAATCAAGCAGAAGGTCACGGAGAAGCTCAGTTCACTCGGCCTGGAGAAAATCGAAGAGCGGATGCCGAGTCAGCTGTCCGGCGGCATGCGCAAGCGAGTGGCCTTAGCGCGCGCATTGATGCTCGAGCCGGAGGTCATCATGTACGATGAGCCCACGAGCGGACTCGACCCAGTGACCAGTCGCATGGTGGACGAGCTGATCGTCGAGACCCGAAAGAATTTCGGCGTGACGAGCGTCATCATTTCTCACGACATGCTGGGCGCACTGCAAATCGCCGACGAAATTTACCTGCTGTCCAAAGGCAGCATCGTGGCGTCCGGCTCGCCCGATGAGCTTCGCCACGGGAACAACGAGCTGCTGCAGCAGTTCTTGGAGTCGAGCGGGGTCACCTCCATGTCGGATGCTTCGACCTCCGCCCTATCCAAGAAGGGCGCCGCGCCGGCCGCAAAGCCCGCGGACGTCCGTTGATTGCGGGCGCCGCCGCCCCCTAGGAACCTGCAAAATGGCTGAGGCGAGCGCGCGAACGTTCTTGGTGACTGGGGCGGCTGGCTTCATCGGCAGCCACACCGTGGGGCGCTTGCTCGAGCGCGGCGACCACGTCGTCGGCATCGACAATTTCAACGATTACTACAGCCCCGGCCGCAAGCGCGAGAACATCGCGGAAGTTCTGCGCATGGCTTCGCGCGGCGGCACCTTCACGCTCGTCGAAGCCGACATCCGCGATCGCACGGCGCTGTCCGCACTCTTTGAACGCAATGCTTTCAGCGGGGTGGCTCACCTGGCCGCGATGGCCGGGGTGCGTAGCTCGGTCGAAGATCCATGGCTCTACTACGAGTGTAATCTGACCGGCACCCTCAACCTGCTGGACGCCGCGCATCGCTACAACCAGCCCAATTTCGTCTTTGCGTCTACGTCTTCCGCGTACGGGAACACGCCGCACATTCCGTTCGTGGAGACGGACGCCGCCGATCGGCCGCTGGCGCCCTACCCGGCCAGCAAACGCTCAGCGGAGTTGCTCGGGCATTCCTACCACCACATCCAAGGCCTGGACTTCACCGCGCTGCGCTTCTTCACGGTGTATGGCCCGCGCGGTCGGCCGGACATGATGGCCTACAAGATCCTGGACGCGATCCGGACGGGCGTGCCCATGCCGCTCTTCAACGGCGGCAACATGCATCGCGATTGGACCTTCGTGGGAGACGTCGTTTCGGGCGTGGTGGCGGCGCTCGACCGGCGCCTGGGCTACGAGGTGATCAACATCGGCCGCGGCGAACCGGTGCTGGTCGCCGACTTCGTGCAAGCGCTCGAGCAATTGACGGGCAAGCGCGCACCCTTTCGAGTCGAGCCCATGATGAAGGCCGACGTGGACTTCACCTTCGCCAATATCGATAAAGCTAGGTCGCTATTGGGCTACGATCCCAAAGTATCCGTGACTCAAGGCGTGACGGAGTTTTACGACTGGTTTAAGCGCGCGGTCGGCGATCCGAGCGGCTGACGTCAGCTAAAAGCGCGCGCGGCTTCGGCGAGGCTTACGAACGCATAGCGGTGCTTGCGCAATAGCTCGAGCACGGCTAGCAGCGCTTCGCGCTTACGCGGCCAGGGCCTGCGCAGATCGGCCTGCACGCGCGCCAACGCTCCGGGCACGTCGCTCGAGTCTAGAAAATCCAGGCCGTGAAGCTCCAGATTCACGAGCGGCTGACCGAGGACGGCGCGTGTCAGCCAGCGCGCGCCGCGCGCGCCCAGCACGGTGAGCGACGTGCCGATGAACGGCAAACGCAGCGGGCCCGCCACTTGAATCGGCAATTCAAGGAGCCCAGTGCCGCGCGTCCAATAGGGCCGACCGATGCGGTACGGCGAGGTTGGCGCCCGCAACACCTGCGGCGTGTCCAAAACCGAACGCGAGCTCTTGCCGCGGAGCTTCATCAGGCCGAGGGCACTCGCCTTCGCCGCGTAGTAAGGCGGACAGGGAAATACCGAAGAATCGTAATGAAAACCGCAGTCGCGAACGACGGCTAACAGCGCGTCCGTGACCGTATAACCCGGCGCTCGGAAACCCACCGGCTGCACCCCGAGCACGTCCCGCAAGCGCGTGCTGGCGCCAGCGACCTGCTGCTGCTGCTCGGCCGGACTGCGTCGGGTCAGGTCGTACCGGTGATCGAGCGAATGGTTGGCGATCTCGTGCCCGCCAGCGAGCATCTCGCGGAGCCCGGCCGCATTCTCCTCACGCGCAACGTCGGCAGCCACGACGAACAAGGTGAGCGGAAGCGAGACTTCAGCGGCGAGCTCTCGCATGCGAGCAAGCGCCACGTCATACACCGCGTGCTTCGGGGCCACGTGAGTGACGCCATGGAGGTCCGCATAATGGTGAACCTCATCGAGATCCACGGACACGGCGCACAGCCGCACGCTGGGCTCCCCTCGCCCTTCTCAGCGCGTTTTGCGGACGAGGCCTTCGGACAGCATCATCGCCAACACGCCGCCCACGTCATTCGAGGCCGTGTCGACATCGACCTCGAACTCCTGACTGATCTTCTCCGCCACCTCACGCTCCGTCTTCGCGCCGTCGCCGAGGGCCTTCCAGACCTCGACGCCGGTCGGGTTCAGCGTGTAGTAAAACTTGGTCTCCAAGTGCAACAGCACGCCCGTTCCGTCGGCCAGCTCGGTCAGCATGCACTTGTCGTGCTGGGCAACGCTTGGTGCGGCATCCATATCGGCTGACTTTAGCATGTGCACCCGCCCCTCCTAAGCCGCAGCCTTGGGGTAACGGAAGGAGACCAAGAAGTCCGCCGCGCGATCCTCACGGTACGGCGTGCCGTCCAGCTCGAGCCAGGCGTGGCCGTCGGCGTCCGGCCCGCTCGGGGCGATCGCCATCACGAACTCGGCGGGGAACCCGTGGCTCCTGAACACCGCATAACGAGCCAGGCACCGGTACAGGCAGGTGCGAGGCAGCAGGGGCAAACGCTCGGTCCAGCGCTCGGCCCGATCCAGAGCCCGTTCCAGTGCCACGAAACTGACGCCGCCCGTGGTCGACGCCCGCTCGGCGCCCGTGAGCTGCGCCAGCAGGTCATCCAGGGACTGGGTTGCCAGCAAATAAGGCAGGCGCACCCGGATCCAGGAGAGCTGAATGGCTGCACGGGTTCGCTCAACCAAGTCCACTACGCACCCATTGCCTACCCATTCCAGAAGCCTGGCTGCTCGTCAAGAAGCCCGGCCGTGAGGCCCGTTGCGCGGCTTGCGGTTCCAGAATCAACGGGCTAGCATCGTAGGTAATCGGGTGAGCAGGTATCACGCCGTGCTTTCAGATAGACTCAGACATCTCGGAACTGCCAAGCCATGACAGACTCATCCAAGCCCTCCTCGTCTCCCGCGTTCGTCTCTCGCGAGTCTGAAACCTCAGCGGGCTCCAACGGCGCAGTCCGCGTGCGCCGCCCCTACGAGCCCCCGCAGTGCGAGAAGAAACGCTCTATCCATCGCGTCACCCTGCTGAGCGGCATGGGCGTCATGAGCATGGGCGCGCTCAGCATGACGGGTGGCTGATTGCGCGTGCGCCGTGGAGCATGAATGGCAGTCGAATGGATCGCGTTTCACCTGACAGATCGCTGTCAGCTGGACTGCCAGCATTGCCTTCGGGACCCAGAGAAGAAGCCAAAAGACCTATCGCTTGAGGTGATCAAGCGAGCGCTGGCGGAAGGCCGGCAAGTCTACAACGCCGAGCACACCGCGTTCACCGGTGGCGAACCGACGCTCCATCCTCAGTTCCGGGAAGCTTTGGATGCCGCGGTAGACTTGGGTTACACCTGGCACATGGTGTCCAACGGCTTGAAGATGCCCTGGCTCCTGGATCTGTTCCGCGAGCGCCCGCTGCGCCGCGAGCGCATGACCTCGATCACCTTCAGCTTGGATGGAGCGGACGAGGGCACCCACGATTCCATCCGCGGCCAGGGCAGCTATCGCTCGCTGCTCACGGCTGTCTCCCTATGCGCCGCGCTCGATATTCCTTTCGTGTTCAACACCACGCTGAACGCGCGAAACCTGCATCAGATCGAGGCGTTTGGTCTGCTTGCGGGGCAGCTTGGCGCGGCGCGCTTGTCTTTCGTGCAGATGCAACCGACTGGCACCGCCCACGACGAAACCTTCTACCTGCCGGTTTCGGAGTGGCGGAACGCAATGGATCGCATCGATCGCTTGGCGGTCGCGCTGAAGCTGCCGGTTGGGGTGGCAGAGGGCTTTTACAAGCCGCAGCCGTTCTACACGTGTCAGGCCTTCGCGGGGCAGCAGTTGCACATCGATGTTGAGGGCAACCTGAACCTGTGCTGCCAGCACGCGGGCATTCCGAGCCAGGGCGCACTTAGCGACATCGCGGGCAACTTGCAGAGCATGAGCTTACCTCAGGCACACTCCAAGCTACTCGGCATCATTCACGAGTCACAGGTGGATCGAATTGCGGAGCTGGCACGCGGTGAGGTGGATGACGGTTGGGACCGGTTCCCGTGCAACGCCTGCTTGAAGCGGTACGGCAAGCCGCACTGGGTCGACGGCGGCGTCGGCGGGCCTGCGGCGACGCGCGAGCGCTGGCGCGGCGCTTGGGCCAAGAGGCTGCCGATCGTCGCCGGTTGAAGGTCGGCAAGCGTGACTGCAGGAGCGCCTGTCGAACGCGGCGCGATTGATTTTCACGGCGTGCCGATCACGCTCGACTACGAACCCTTTGCGCTCGACGCGTTCCCGCGGCTTTTCGCTGGCTTTGGAACCGCAGCGCGCGCCGGCGACGCGCTGCACGTGAGCTTGCGCGCGGTGCCGGAGCCCGTATCCAGGGCGGTGGAGGGCTTTCGAGCTACGTTTTGTCACGGCCTCGTTCAGGCATACTCCAACGTTGGCGGTCACGTGCTCAGTGACGGACAATCGCGCATCGCCGTATTCCCGCGCCTGGGGCGAATGTCGGGCGAGGTGTTCGAAAACTCGAAGACCAACCTTTCAGCTGGCATGCAGCACATTGCGCTGAGCTTGCTGCTGCGCGAGCGAGGCATCTTCGACTTGCACGCGGCAACGGCCTGCACCGATCACGAGGCGCTGATATTAGCCGGCGACTCGGGCGCCGGCAAGACCACGCTGCTCTTGAGCCTCATCGAGCTTGGATGCGATTTCCTCGGCGATGATCGATTGCTATTGCGCGCGCGTACAAACAACGCCGAGCTCCTTGCCTACCCACGCGAATTCCATCTCAGTCCGGTGACCATCAGGCTCGTGAAGCGGTCGCTCGGGGCGCTCGACGATGTCCCCCCCACCGATGGGAAGTATTCGATCGAGCCGCTCCAGATCTGGCCGGAGCGCTTTCGCCGCTCTTGGTCAGGTCCGATACGCCTGGTTTTGCCGCACATCGAACAGCAAGAGCACACCGTCGTGCGGCGAGTAACGGCGGCCGAAGCCTTTGGAAAGTTGCTGTCTTCGAGCGCCACCGTGGTGGTGGACGCCATCGCGCGCGGCGCGGAGCAGATGGCAGCGCTGAAGCTCCTTGCTGACACAGCCGAAGCGTATGATGTGTCGCTAGGGGCCGACCTGCTATCGAGGCCGGCCGCGACCACACGCGAGATCTTAAAGACTATCGAATCACTAGCGCGATGGCGTTGAGACATAGCGCAGGTCTGGTTGGTTCGGCATCACCTTTGATCGGGTTGATGCGAGCGGCATGGTGGCGGATAGCTGCATTGGCCGCGCTCGATTTTGCGTGGTTCATGGTGCTGCCGCTCACCGTCAACTTCGTCGTGAATGCCCGCGCCGACGTCATCCTTCCAGTCGCGTTCGGCACTTGCGCTGAGTTGGCGCGTCTGATCGTTCGTCAGCGGGTACGGCGCCGGTTGCGCCACACCTTCATGATGAGCACCGCGCGGCAGGCACTCTGGAAGAGCACTGCTATCCCGGAGGTGCGCTCCGATGCCGCGTTCTGGGGCGCCCACATTGCCGAGTACGCGGTTTCCCTCGACGCGCCCGCGATTTTGGGCGCGGGCGCGTCCAGCGTGCTGACCCTCGGAATGGCTGCGCACCGCACCGGCGCGGGTCCGGCACTTCAAGTCGGAACGGTGCTTTTGGGCGCCGTGGTGCTCGGCGTGCTGTCGAATCGCCTCCGCCGACGAGGCGTTGACGCAATCGTCGACCGGCGTCAGCTCACTGCGACTTGGATGGCTGCGGCCACCCGCGACGAGGGTGAACTCGCCGCGCCGCTCGCCACGGCGCGCTTTTTGGAGCGGTTGGCCGAGACCACCGCGGCGTGGTGCCTAGCCGAGGACGCAGTAGAACGCGCCAGAACTCGACATCGACTCGGGATCGCGGTCGTCGCGGGCTTGGCGTTATATGCGGTTGCGCGCGCTCACGGCGTCGATTTAGTGCGCGGGGTCAGAACTGCTGATCTGCCAGCGCATTCGCTGATCGGGGCGATGCTCCTAGGCAGCTGCCTGCCCGCGGCGTACGCCTTTGCTGCGCACCTCGAGTCTATTTCTGTGGCTAACTCAGAGCTGACACGGCTGGCCCTGGGTGTCACCGAGCGCCAGCTCGGCGCCTGCATTCGTCTCGAGCGCCGGCCGCTTCTTTTACGATCGACGGGCGTCACCGCTCACCACGATCAGGTTTTGGCGCTCGATTTGGGAGAACTCGAGGTTCGACTCGAGAAGCCAGTGGGCATCGCCGGGCCGAACGGCTCGGGCAAAACAACCTTTGCGACGCTGCTGGCAGGGCTGCGCTCGCTTTCTTCAGGAAGCCTCGAGCTCGATGGCGTTCGAACCACGGATCTAAGTCGTGATGATGTCGCCTTCGTGCCCCAAAATCCGCTGCTCATTGAGTCTCTGTCGATTGCGGAGAACCTGCGCCTGGTAGCCGCGGATTACGACCCGATCGAAGCCCGTAAATTGCTTGAATCCCTCGGGCTCGACACCCCACTTGGCAAGGCCGCTGGCAGCTTGTCGCGCGGGGAACAACGCCGGATCGCGATCGCTCGCGCGATCCTCAAACGACCCAAAATCTTGATTTTGGACGAGCCAGACGCATGGCTCGATGTCGACGGCAGACGCTCCCTTATCCGCGTTCTGAAGGCCGCTTCGACCCAGGCCAGTGTGATCGTGGTGTCGCATCGCCCCGACGTGCTCGTTCAGTTCGAAACCGTCGTGGTGCTCGACGAGCACCATCGAGTCGAGGCGGTAGCGCATCCGAGCGAGCTGAAGATCGCGTCTGCCGCATTCCGCGCGTTGCTTGGTGCCGAGCAGCATGAGGACAGTCCGCGGGTGCTGCCGCATTAACTCATGACGGCACGAGGATCGCGTGGGGGAAGATCTTCTCGTCGCGGAAAGTGACGCGGTAGCCGGCTCGTTCGGCGAGCTCATTAATTTCATCCGCGGTGAAGCTGTACACAAAGCCGCCGCCGTAGTCGTAACCCAACCCCGGTTCGACCGCATGCCGGCTGCCTGCGCGCCGCAGCACGCCTCGCAAGAAGCGGCGCAGCTCCTCGGAACGACTGCTCGGCTCCAGCGGTCGCCGCATAAAGAAGCTCAAAACGAGCGGCACGCGAGGGGCGACCGAGCGTACGGCGCGCAATACCGCCAACTGTTGGACGTGGCGTGTGAGGTGGGTGAAGCTGCCCCATCCGAACAGGACCCAATCAAATGATTGCTTGCTTAAGGTGGCCAACGGACCGGAACCGTCAGCTGCGCGCACGAGGTCGTCGTAACTGCCGCGCAGAATTTGGGCATTGTTGAAGCGAGCGGCGACGCCGCTCGCGGCCTTGAAAAATCGAAGATTCGGCTCGAATGCGGTGACGGTGAAGCCCCGCTCCAATAGCGCATTTAGCTCTCGCCCGCCGCCGGCGGCAGCGAGCAAGACATGGCCCGACCGCGGAATACTGGCATGTTCGAGCAGCGACTCCTCCCAGCCAAACAGCCCGCCCTCGAACGTGATGCCTCCCGGAAGGTAGGTCTTGAGATTGGAATAGGCTGCGACCGTCGCGTCTGACCGAAGCTCCGGGGCGAGTAGCGCAAAAAGCAGCTCGTCCCGCGTGATCTCGTGCGCGTGGTAGGCATACCAAGCCAGACGATCGAACTGACGGAGGGCGCGGGCCCAGAGCGGCAGAGGTGGCATGAACGAAACTCAGTAGCGCGCTGGCCGCATCAGTTCAAGAAACTCGAGCATCAGCGAGTGCGAGCCCAATGGCGGGCAGCGCGCAGAGTAAGGTCGAAGGGCCGCCGCCAGCGGCGACGCAGCCTCGCAAACTTCGAGGTCGCGGGGCCATAAATCGCGTCGAGCTCTGGCTCGGGAGGAACTAAGGAGCCTTTCAAGAACCGAAGGAGCTCCGGCGCAGTCGGATAGTTGCGTAACAAATTTGCGAAACCGGCGGACCGCAAGCGGCGCGAGTACTCGGCATCCAAGCGCGCACCCAAGCAGTGCGACAAGAGCTGCTGCGCCGGCGTGCTGTCGAAACTGGAGCCCTCGAACACGCCCCGCGACAGCTTCACACTTAAATCTTCCGCCGCCACGCACAGCCCAGCGATGGGCGGCGACAGGTGGCGCGCAGCGGAGCTCAGTAGCCCTTCCGGCTGACGCCGTCGTAGATCGGCTAGGTCGGACAGCATGCGGAGCAACGAATAGCTCTGCGGCGTCGCCCGGTTCTGGAGCAGGCCATGCGCGAGGGCGTGCGCAGCCAACAGCGCCGGCGTAGGAAGCGACGCGCATGCGCCCTCCGCCGGGGCAACCATCTGGGCGTCGAATAGATCGCGAACGGTTGCGAAGCCGCCGTTTGCCACCTGAACGCCGGGAATGTGAAGGTGAAGCTCCACCACTGCGCCATACGGACCCACCAACGCTTCCAACTGATGCGCATGGCTGCGAGTACCTGTGCGCCTGAAGCCGATCGTCAACAGAGCCTCGGCCAAAGAAGAGGCAGCCGCCGCTGGAACCAGTAGGTCGAGGTCCGCCGCCACGCGTGTCCCCGGCTGCGTGATCTTGCCAAGCCTAAGAGCGGCATATTTCAAGGCCACGACCGGGGTCGAATGGAGGCTTGCGACGCGCAACACATCCTCCAACCCCTGACTCAGTAGCGCGTCAACGGCAATATTCGTGCGAAAATCGAGGTCGAGCTCGCGCTCGAAGAGACTGCTAGCTGAACGACCTATCGGCAGGAGCCGCGCCGCGATTCGTGCAGAAACCTCGAGCTTTCTAGCTAAGTGCAGCGCTCGCTTCGGATGCTCCGGAAGCGAGTCAGGCAAATCTGCTGCAAACGCCGCTCGCAACACCCAGGCCAGACTCGCGTCGATTTGAACGACTGGCGGCGATAACCATGGGTCACTCACGCCTCTGGTTCTATCACGCGGCGCGAGGATTTTGCTTCCGACGCAGGCGCTGCCGGATAAAGTGCGCCGGACCGCCCAATGGATCGAACAAGTCAGGCTCCGCGCCGCATTCGTCATCGGCAACGGAGAGAAGAAGACCCGCATCGCACGCTCATCGGGCATGTGTGCGAGGCGCTGCTCGTCATCACGGTCGTGGCATCTGTCTTGGCGGTGGGTACCGTGCACGCGCGAACGTTGCTGTACATCTCCGCGCTCGCCGTCGTCGGCGGCAGCTTGGCAATGCTTGCGTTCCCGCGCCCGCCTACGCCCGCCCTGGTCCTGGCCGCGCTAGCCGCATTTTCCCTGTTACAAGCGGTACCCTTACCGGCAGCGTGGAGCCTGTTCCTCTCGCCCTCTACCGCGCAGGTCTGGACGCATTCCTTGGATCCCTTTGGCGAGCGCTCCCCTGCGCGATTCCCGGTCTCCGTGGATGGCGGGGCGTCGATCGCCGAAGGGCTGAAGTGGTTAACCTACGCGGCGGTGTACGTGATGGCCGCTCGCGTGCGCAAACAGCGCAACCCGGCGGTGCTCGCTCTGCTGCTGTTCGCCACCGCCGTCGTGGTTTCGTTCATTACGGTCTGGCATGGAGCGGCCAACCTTCAACTGCTCTACGGGTTTTACCAACCTACGTTCGCAGTCGGCCGCTGGAATCTGGGCCCGCTCTTGAATTCAAATAACCTCGCGGGCTACGCGAATCTCGG
>CAXSGJ010000029.1:38589-62862 GCA_964236865.1 uncultured Polyangiaceae bacterium | reverse complement strand
TGTTCGCCGGGGTCGGGCTTCTGCTCAGCCGCGGCACCGAGGTACCGCGACTTCCAGCGCTGTGCGGCGTAGCTACGATTTTAACTGCCCTGCTGCTCTCCGGCTCGCGAGCTGGCCTCGCGAGCGCGCTGGTTGGCAGCGGCGTCGTTGCGGTTTGGTTGACGCAGAAGCGGCGTGTCCGGCTATCCGCCGTTGGCATTCTTCAGGTGGCAACACCGATCGTGTTCGCGCTCTTGATTTTCATCACGCTCACCACAACGCAGGAACGGCCAGTCTTCGGGCTTACGGACGTCGAACGCAAAGTCGCGACTTGGCGTTGGTCTTTACCGCTCATTCGCGATCATTTGTGGCTCGGCGTCGGACGCGGTGGCTTCGAGACTGCTTTTCCTCCCTACCGCAGAAGTCTCAGCGTGGATTGGACCTCGGTTTCGGCCCACGCCGAGAACTTCATGATTCAATGGCCGGCCGAGTGGGGGGCCGTCATTGGCGGGGGCGCAATCTTAGCCGTCGTCGGCTACGTCGGCTGGCAATGGTACGGCGCCCGCAATGAGCGCCTTCGTTTCTTGTTGCTCACCGGTACCGGCGTATTATTGATACAGAATTTTGCTGACTTGGGCCTCGAGATACCAGCGGTGATGATCGCCGCGGTGGTGGCCGTGGCTGCCTCAGAGCGCACGGCACGTCAAAAGGACCCGGCGCCGCCGCGTCCTGAATTCGTGGGCGCCATTGGGGCCGCCCTCCTCCTCGGCGCCGTCTGGACATCCGCCGCCACCTGGTCGAGCTTGCCCGTTGAGCAAGAGCGCCGAAGTTTTTCGGTCAGCTACCACCGGCTCGAACGCCCGGACGCCAAGCAACATGCGGCGTTCAAAGCGGAGCTCCGCCCCGCGATGCTTCGGCATCCCGGAGAGGCCTATTTTCCGCTTCTCGGCGCGCTTTCAGCATTCAGATCGAAAGCGGAGAGCCCATTACCGTGGCTAGGCCGTGCGCTCGAGCTTGGGCCAACGAACGGCCGCACACACCTGGTATTGGCGGAGGTGCTGGCTGCGCACCAAGCCGTCATCCAAGCGATGCTGCATTTTCGGATGGCGGGCGAAGCCGACGACACCCTAGGGGGCATCATCGCTCGCGACATAGCGCGACTGGCACCAAGCCTAGAGGTATTGCAGCAGGGAATTCCGCGCGGCGCAAACGGCGCGGCGGTCCTTGCCAACGTCTGCCAGACGGTCCAGGCGTCCGCGCTGAAGATTTCGTGTTTCCGTGCTGCAATTGGCCGAAACCCGAACGACGAAAAGCTAATGACCGCGCTCGCGGACGCACTTCTCGGCGCTGCGCGCAGCCAAGTTGAGCCCTGTTCGGGCGTAGACGTTCAGAGCTGCTTCGCGGAAGTTGATCGCGTGGCGCGCTCAATAGGTCACATCGATCCCAAGTCATGGCACGCGCAATACGTCACGGCCAAGACACTTGAGGCGCGCGGCGACTTCGCCGGCGCGGCCCGAATTCTTGCATCGACGTGTCCTGCGCATGCCGAAGGGCAAGCTTGCGCGCTCGACTCATTGACCGCCGCAATTGCGAGCGGTTCTGACCCAATGATCATTGACGCGGCGGACCAATACGTCGCGCGCAGCTGCTCCGGCGGGGCGGACTGCGCGGTGGCGCTGGATACGCTCGCGCATTCGCTCGACGAGGCCAAGAAGGGAATCCTGGCGGTGACTTACTTCACCAGGGCCGCGGAACTGGACGGTACCGCCGAACGTTGGCTGCACGTGGCGGAACGGGCGATCGCTCTGCAGCTCACCGGCATCGCTCGGACCGCCCTCGACAAGGCCGATCGCAGTCCGGATGCCACGCCGGCCACGCGCTCCGTCACCCTGCGTCTGCGCGATCGAGTCGCACAGACACGGCGGCCGCTCCCGCCCGATTAGGCGGGTGACGGCGGAGGTCGCTCGCTGGCTGCGCCGTACGGCGCGTAGTAGCCCGAGTAGTAGTAGCGTTCTTGTGAAACCACGGCGTTCAGGACGAAGCCCGCGCAGTTCGCGCCGACATCGCGCAAGGAGCGCACCGCGCGCTTCGCCGCGTCGCGCCGCGTGCTGAGAGCCCGCACCACGAGTACGGTCGCGTCCACCCTGGTGGCCAGAATCACCCCGTCAGTGACGAGGCCGATCGGGGGGCTATCAATCACGACGCGGTCGAACTTGGACCGCAGGTCCTCCAGCAAGCGGCCGAAAGCCTCGCTGTGCATCAGATCCGCTGGATTAGGCGGAGTCGGCCCCGCCCGGAGCACTGAGAGGTTTGGGACTTCCGACTGCAACATGCACGACATGAGTTGATTCGGCTCGAGCAATGCTGTCGTGACACCGCGGTCATTGTGCTCTTTGAACAGCGTATGCACGCGGGGCTTCCGAAGGTCACAATCCACCAAGCAAACCCGCTGCCCCGTTTGCGCAATCGCGATGGCGATGTACGCAGCGACGGTCGTCTTACCATCCGCGGGCCCGGCGCTAGTCACCAATAGGCAGCGGTAGGGGTTGTCCGTCGCCATGAACATCAAATTGGTGCGTATCGCGCGCGCGGCCTCTGCAACAACGCTCTTTGGATGCGTGTGCACCAACAACTCCGGCGGCGAATTCATGACGTCGGCCGTGGCTTTTTTGCGCGCGCGCCGGCGCCCGTAGTACGTCGAAGACACGCCGCTGGCGCCCGTGACATTCGGCAAAGCGCCAAGCACCGGCAGTCCAAGCTCTCGCTCTGTGTCCTCTGCCGTGCGCACGGTGCGGTCTAAGAGGTCGCGCCCTACCGCACCCCCGAGGCCAAGCAGCAGGCCAAGCGCCATACCAAGCGCAAGGTTAGCCGGGGGATTGGGAAATATCGGACCGCCGGGCTTGAGCGGCCGGTCGAGGACTCGCACGTTGTTGAACGGTGCCATCTTGGACAAGCCACTCTCCGTCGAGCGCTCCAGCACCATACTGAAGAGCTTCTCCGTGTTGTCCTTGGAGCGGTGCAACCGACTGTATTCTAGCTCCTTCAGGTTCAGCTGAAGCGCTTCCCGACGAGCGCCCTCGTACATCGAGGACAGTCCGCCGACCTGCCGGTTGACAGCGACCAAGTCCATGCGCGCGCCGTTTTGGATGTTTCGCAGCTCTTGAAGCAATGCTGCACGCGTGGCGTCGAGCTGTACGGCAGCCGCGTGCATTTCGGGATGATTTTCGCCCTTGCCCGCCGCGCTCAACTTCGCAACATCAGTGCGTGCTTTGACGTAGCCCGTCCGGAGATCTACCAGTGCGCCATTCGCGATGAGCTCGCTCGTTGGGATTTCCCCTGGGTCTTTCGGGTCGATGCTGGTCAGTGCGGCCAAGCGCGCCTCCACCGCCTCCTTTCGAGTCTTTAACGAGGTGAGCTCACTGTTCAGCTGCTGTATCTGGGCTCTCACCATGTTCGATTGATCGTCGTAAGAGACCGACAACAAATTGTATTTGATCTTGAAGTCGTGAAGCTCCATCTCCTGCGACTCGAGATCGGCCTTGAGCCGAGTAAGCTGGGTGCCCAGCCACTCAACCGTCTTATTCGTCGCATCCAGGCCGGTGTCGAGGTTTTGCTCAACGTACGCATCCACGACGGCGGAGAGAATCCGCTGCGCGCGGGCCGGGTCTCCATCCGTATATTTCACTCGGGCGAGGCGGCTGTCCTCGATCGGCTCTACCTTCAGACGTCCGCGTAGCACCTCGGCGGTGTTTTCTACGGAGCTCTTCGGAGCGATCGCGCTTTGCTCCGCCGCGGTACGATTGGTCAGGAACGCAGTGTCCTTGTCGAGGGCAAGCTTTTTGACCACCAACTCCGCCACCCGGCGCGATGTGATGACTTGGTACTGCGTCGCAAAATATTCTAGATTGCTCCAGTAGCTGTCCACACCCGACTCGATGACGTCGGAATGACCGAGCGGGGCCAAAGCTTGTGGATCGAGCTGAACCACCGCAACGGCCTGATACAGCCGGCGTTGATTGACAGTGTAAAGCCAGGCGGCGAGCGATGAGGCGACGAACAGGGCCAGAACGATCGGCCAATTCTTGCGAACCGCCCGCATCAGCACGGCCGGCGAGAACGTTGCTTCCACTTCCGGAGTCGAGTGCGAGGCTTGTGACGAATACATCTTGATCAATGTTAAGTGGGAACCGCTAAAGGAAGGGCGGACGCCTGCGCCGCGAGGGGGCTTGCGGGGGCTAGCTCGCTTTCCACGGCCAGCAGCGAACGGCTGAGCTCATCAACCAAAATCTGCAGCAAGACGTCCACCTGTGCCGTGGGGTCTTCACTCTCGCCATTCCACCTAAACTTCAATGTGGCGACGGACAACTCGTCTGGCCCGATCGGGAAGGTCATCTCCAGCAAATCGCGTTGCGCGCAATCGCCCGCCGACTTGTTCCAGCAATATTTCTGATTGCCGGCGACGAGCAGCTCAGCGCACAGAATCTGTGTCTCGGTGGTTAAGTGCCTCAGCGCCGCTAAGGCCGCAGCCTCGTCATCGGCCTTGGAAAGGCCGACAATCAACCGTGGAACCACCGCGCGCAGTGTCTCAGTGAACGGGTCGCGCAACCTAGATTTCTGACGTTTACGGAAGTGTAAGTACTCGAAATACCCTAAAAACCGCACCAAACCGATGAAGACGATCGTTACCGAAAGTAGCGCCAGCCCCACATGCCAACTACGGCCGAGCGAGATGGCGATCGCCCCGCCCGCGAGAAGGCTCGAAACCCCGTAAAGAAAAACAACCGCGCGCTTGTGCGTGAGCCCCAAGTCGAGCAGCCGGTGGTGCACGTGTCCCCGATCGGCCGAAAAAATGGGCCGGCGCTCCAAAACTCGGCGAAACATGGAGAACAACGTGTCGAAGATCGGCACGCCCAGCGCCAGGACCGGCACCAGCAGGGAAACGGCAGTGGACGCCTTCTGCTGGAGACCGCCACCGAGCGCAGTCGTGGCCAGCACGAAACCCAGGAAATAACTGCCCGAGTCGCCCATAAAAATGCGCGCCGGGTTGAAATTGAAAAACAGAAAACCAACCAGCGCGCCCATGAGGGCGGCCATCATCAAGGCCACGAACACCGACCCTGAAATGCTCGCAATCACGAAGCTGGTAAACGCGGCAAAAAAGGCCACGCCGGCGGCCAGACCATCCAAGCCATCGATTAAATTGACCGCGTTGGTCACGCCGACGATCCACAACGCCGTGACCGGCAGCGCGAACACGCCCATCGAAAAGGCGCCCAGCATCGGCAATTGGATAGAGTCGATACGAAACCCGCATGCGAACGCAAAACACGCCAGGAGAACTTGAGCCGCCAGCTTGTACAACGGTCGAACGCCGCGGACGTCGTCGAACGCGCCAACGGCACAGATGACAAAGGCCCCCAGCACTACCGCGAACAGCTGCACCCGGCGCGAACCGATGGCACTCACAACGAACGGATCGCGTAAGGCCAACGCCATCACCGGTACGGCCCAGGCCAAGGCCAGGGCGATGCCGCCCATGCGCGGAATCGCACGAACGTGCACGTGACGACCGCCCGGCGCGCTCACTGCGCCGACCCGAAGAGCAAACAGGCGGACCAGCGGGGTCGCGACCACGCTCAAAAAAAGCGCGACTACGCAGGCGACGACATAGCTCTTCATGGAGGGACTCCGGACCGAGGATTCGTTGCAGCGCAGCGCTCCAGCGTTCGCGGAGCCAAAGATTACATCAAGCGTAAGATCGCGTCCAGATGTCACGCCTACCCGATTCTTGCGTCACTGCAGCTAAAGTGCAAAACGTGACGGGCGGTTGGGCGGAAGCTATAAACCGGCAATGGAGCAGGCGATCTTGGTCTCGGGCGATTTCGTGCGCTTCGGCGGCATGGATATGCCTAACTTTGCTCTTGCTCGACACCTTGCCAACCGTGGCATAACTGTGCATCTCGTGGCATACCGCGTTGCCGACGATTTGGCGAAACATCCGAATGTGCGTTTCCACCAAGTTCCGAAACCACTCAATTCGTATCTGCTTGGCGCACCGGTGCTCGATAGAATTGGCCGCAGGGTCGCTCGGAGCCTCTCGACCCTCCGCTCCCGGATCGTCGTAAACGGGGGCAACTGCCAGCTGGGCGACGTCAATTGGGTTCATTACGTCCATGCGGCGTATGAGCCAACCGGCGTGCACGGACTCGGTGCGTGGGCCAAGGGCGCCGTGGCGAGACGTTTCGAGCTGAGGCAAGAAAGAAATGCGCTACGGATGGCACGGTTGGTGATCGTGAATTCAGAGCGCACGCGGCGCGACCTCACTTCGCGCCTCGGCGTTGATGACGCTCGCATTCGTACTGTCTATTACGGAATCGACGCCGCGCGCTTTTCACCTCCTAGCCCACATCGCGCCGAGCAGCTCCGCAAACAATTCGGGTGGTCGAATCGACCACAGGTTGCCTTTGTCGGGGCTCTGGGAGACCGCCGTAAGGGCTTCGATACGCTTTACGCGGCATGGTCGAAGTTGTGCGCGACCGAAAGCTGGGATGGCGATCTGATCGTCGTTGGCCATGGCGCAGAGCTACGCTCTTGGCGAGAACGCGCCGCTGCCGACGGTCTCACCGGTCGAATCCGCTTCCTCGGCTTTAGGCGCGATGTGCCCGATATTCTCGCAGCCTGCGATGCCTTGGTTGCACCGACGAGATACGAAGCGTTCGGCCTTGGAGTGCAGGAGGCGCTATGTACGGGACTGCCAGCGCTCGTTAGCGCCGACGCCGGCGTCGCCGAGCGTTATCCCCCCGCGCTCGGAAAGTTGCTTTTACACGATCCGAACAGCGCGCTGGAGCTGGAGCAAGCTTTAACGCAGTGGCGAAACAGTGCGGACGAGCTTCGCGAAGCGACTCGGCAGCTCTCCTCCGTTCTCCGCGGACGAACGTGGGAAGTGATGGCGGCCGAGATCGACGTGACGCTCCAATGACCGCATCATTGCTATGCAAACCACGGGGATGGCACAGGTTGGTGCTTTAAGGCGCCATGCGCATCGGCATCAACGCTCGCACGCTGGCGGCACCACAGATTCGCGGCTGGACCCGGTACGCCGTCCAGCTCCTCCGTCATCTTCCGCAGTTCGGAGCGGAACTCGTACTGTTCACCGATCGGCAGCTGAATTCGAAGCATCTAGCTCAACTCGTCCCAGGCAGCTTTCGCGTCGTGCAATCTCCGGAGATGCGCTATGTGGCCTGGGAACAAGTTTGGCTAGCGTTCGCGTCGGCGCGTGAACACGTGGACGTCCTGCATGCGCCGGCCAACTACGGCTTGCCCCTGGTCGCGCCATGCGCGCGCGTGCTTACTCTCCACGACGCGATCGACGCCGCCTTCGAGCCGGAACGCGCCGGTCGGGGGATTCGCGAACGAATGGTTAAGGCAAGTTTTTGGGCGGCCCGCCGCTCCGCGACTGCGATCATTACGGTGAGCGCGCATGCGAAGGGGGACCTTGTTAAGCACTTCGCAATCCCCGCTTCCAAGATCAGCGTCATCCACGAGGCGTCCGACCTCCACGAACAGGTCGTCTCAGCGCCGGAAGAGGAGCAACTATTTCGGGCGCTGAACATTCGCGGCAAATTCATTCTCTATGCCGGAGGTTTCGAACGGCGAAAAAACGTCGATCTCCTGATCCGGGCTTTTCGTATGGCCGCCCTCGGCGAAGTCTCACTTGTTTTGGTCGGGCACAATCCGCCGCCGATACCCAGCGAGAACTCCGACGGCATAACCATTGGACGGATTCATTTGACCGGCTTCGTACCGGACGCGACGCTGGCTGCGCTTTACCGCCGGGCCCTCGTCTTTGTGTACCCGAGCTTGTATGAGGGGTTCGGCCTTCAACTGTGCGAGGCGATGTCTTTTGCGTGCCCGACGCTGGCGGCGAACGCCACAAGCCTGCCCGAGGTGCTCGGCTCTGGTGGGGAGCTATTTCCAACCGCCAGCGCCGAAGGCTTGACGAGCTTGCTGCGTCGAATCGTCGACGACGCAAGCTTTCGCCAGGACTTGAGCGCGCGCGCCGCGCAGCGGGGGCAAGAGTTCTCTTGGAATTCTGTGGCGCGTCTCACCCACGAGGTCTACGTGAACGCGGCAAACGCTTTGCCGCGCGCTCGTTGACGAATGACGCTCCCGCGCGGCGAAGGCGTTGCCGACTGAAAGCGAGTTTCAAGCGTCAGTGGCGAGCAATTGCCGTGAGGAAAAAGCGCGCTCTCAGCATCGCATGGCTCTCGTCCAATGCAACTGGAGCCGGCGCGGCGTCGTTGGACATATATAGGTCGTAATTGCTACCCAGCGCCGCGACCACCGCGGAAACGGAGCCGCCGAAGGCTTCGAGACCGATGCCGACATGCATTTCAATAAAGCAATCGGGGTGTGTCTCGAGTGTCCTTTTGGCCCCCCGCAACGCGTGAAGTTCGAAACCCTCTACGTCGATGAAAAGAACGTCCGGCGTGCCATACCGTTCGGCGAGCGCGTCGACGGTGAGTGACGGAACACGCATGGTGCCCCAGCCGCCGGTGCCATTATCGACCTGTCCATTGAGGCCGCGGTTGAACGTGATTTCACCGACGACGTCGGAGATTGCCGCGGATTCGATGATCACTTGCTTGGCAGAGTTGGTATCTCGATTGCGACGCGCGGCGTCCGCATTGTGAGGGTTTGCCTCTAAAGCCACCACCCTGCCCGACGTACCCACAATGTCCCCCAACATCAGCGCGATTATGCCCTGATGTGCGCCCAGATTGAAAACTGTGGCCCCCTCCTTCAATTTGTGCCGACGCAGCAATGCCATCTCCGTCGGTTCGGGCCAGTCGCAATCGTACCAGCCGAGTGCCAGCGGGTCACCGACGTGAATGGTCATCTTTCGGCCGCCGTACGTGTGGACGACTTCGCGATGCTTGAACGCGCGTACCGAGTGAGTCATTCGGAGGACGCGGAGCTTGCCCCAGACTCGGGCAGGAACGTAATGCCGCGCTATATCTTTTACTGATGCTAAAACTGACATCGCTCGGCCATATTAATGCAAACCGGGCATCGGGCAAGGCTTGCTGGGCCCCTGAAGGACGCTGGCTCGGATTCGTTCAATCATGGGTCGAAGCAGAACGTCCGAGGGGCCGGGCATTCGCGGCGCGAGCGCTCTGCGTTGCCGCGAGCCAGCTCGACATTCGAACTTTGCTTGGGTCGCCGAGGCAAGGCAAGAACGAGCTCAGCACACGGTTTCGTGCGCTTACACTTGTGACGAGCGTCAGCGTCTGGTAACTGCTGGCTTAGGCGTAGAATAATGAGAATTTTGATCACTGGCGGCGCGGGTTTCATTGGCATACACACGGCCCATCACTTCGCCAAGCACACACTCCACATCGTGGACAATCTGTCGCGGCGCGGCGCGAAGTCCAATTTGGCGTGGCTACGGACGCAAGCGCAGTTCACCTTCGCCCAGACGGATATCAGGCATGCGACCGCTCTGGACAACGAGGTGAAAAGCTTCAGGCCGGATGTGGTGATCCATCTCGCAGCTCAGGTCGCGGTGACGACTTCTGTGCAGGATCCGCGCACCGATTTCGACATCAACGCTCTAGGAACGTTCAATGTCGTCGAGGCCGTGCGAAGCCACGCGCCCGGGGCAATCGTCCTCTACGCCTCGACCAACAAAGTATACGGCGGGATGGAGGACGTGAGCGTCGAGCTGGCGGGCGACCGCTACCGCTACGCCGAGCTCAGCCACGGGATCCCCGAGACGTACCCGTTGGATTTTCATTCCCCGTATGGCTGTTCGAAAGGCGCAGCGGACCAATACGTGCGCGACTATTCGCGCATTTACGGCATGCCATCGGTTGTGTTTCGCCAGTCTTGCATTTACGGCACTCACCAGTACGGTATCGAAGATCAGGGCTGGATCGCCTGGTTTACCATCGCTTCGGCACTGGGCAGGCCGATTACGGTTTACGGTGACGGAAAGCAGGTGAGAGACGTGCTTTGGGCGGAAGACTTGGTCGCGGGCTACGCGCTTGCAATCGACAAGATCGATCAGGTCCGGGGCGAGGTGTTCAACATGGGCGGGGGGCCGGAGCGGCAACTGTCGCTGCTGGAGACTTTCTCGGAGCTATCCAGCCTCAACGGGCGCAAGATCGACTTTACGTTCGCCGACTGGCGGCCTGGCGATCAAAAGGTATTTGTAGCCGACACTCGGAAGGCGGAGCGGCTCTTGGGCTGGAGGGCCACGGTCGACACGAAAGAGGGTCTGCAGAGGCTCTTCAGCTGGGTTAATGAAAATAAGGTTCTGTTCGCGTCAACTTGAAGCTCGCCCGCTTGCGCCGCGGAGCTTCGCTCGATTCTACGCAATTTTCGCGTAGCCTTGCGCGATACGTTGAGCGTGTTCCCGCCACGAGAACTGTTGCGCCCACCGAAGCCGCAGCTCCAACGCTGGCGCCGATTTTGTACTGGCGAGCAAGCGGTCTATCGTTTCGGCCCAAGCCTGAGCGTCGCCCATCGGGCAATAGACGACGGCTTCACCGCCTATCTCCCTAAAGACGGGGATGTTGCTGGCGACGACGACGCCGCCGCACGCCATTGCCTCCACGACCGGCAGCCCGAATCCCTCCGACTCGCTTGGCATCAGCACCAGCGTAGCATTCCGGTACAGCGCCGCGATGAGTTCTTGGGACAGGCGTGGCAACTGCAACACAGCGTGCTCCAACCCCAGGCGAGCGAGCTGCGCCCGCTGCACCGCCGACCATTCACCGCCAACCTGCACTAATCGAAGCCCTGGCCAAGCGCGGCGCACCGTGCCGAACGCGTCCAGCAAGACGTCGATTCTCTTGCGGCGAATGCAACTCCCCACGTGAAGGAGAAAGGGCGCGCCGTCAATTCCACGCAACAAGTGATCCGCCGCGTGTGCGTGCCCCTCACCGGCGCCAAACTCCTCCGAAATCCCGTAGGGCGCCTGCACGAGCCGCGCGGAGTCGACTAACCCGTAGCGCTCGATTGCATTGCGAACTGTCGAAGTTGTGTAAAACACCAACGCTGCGTTTTCAAGCCCGCGTAGAATGCGCCGAGCCATCGCTTTGAACCAGAGCGGCCGGCGTTCCTGCTCCGGCTCGAGCAAACACCTGAACGTATCCAGGTCGTGACAAAAGACTCCTGAGCGCCCCCGCGGTAAGTCATGCACGAGCTGCGCGTAGCTGTGATCACAGATGTGAAACAGATCGAATTGAGCCGCGAGCTTACGCGCCGCGGCCGGATAATCGTACATCCGATTGAGCAACCGGTCGGCATTGCGACCGGCGCAACTTAGCCGCCGAAAGGGCATGCGCCCGAAACGGACTTTAAGCGGCGGACAGACGCGCGTTGGCCTAATCCGCACAGCGGTCTGCGCGGGATCGAGATGCGCGAGGAGCTTGTCCGCGACCAAGTCCATGCTGGGCCAACCTTCCTCGCGGAAGTCGCACAGCACGGCGAGCTCGAGCGGCTCTTTGGTCTTAACCGGCGTCTTCACTCGCTCGCCCCGCACAGCCGGCAGGCAAATAACAAGTGGCGCTGAGCATGCAGCGGAGGATAGCGCAGGCTCAGGTCTGATCATGGCGTTTTGCGCGATCTCTAAGCACCCTGGGCGGCCGGCGCACGCTCATGATTCGCCGCGCGACATCGGATTGCGTTGGAAGATCATTGCTTTAGGCGCCCAATTCCGCTTTTCGGGCGCCGGCAACAATGCTTAGCTGCTGAAGACATGCCGGCCCGAATCCGCGCTCTACACATTGCAGCCGGCAATTTGTATGGGGGAGTCGAAACGTTTTTGGTGACGCTCGCTCGCTACCGAGACCGCGTGCCGGACATCGCGTCGGAATTCGCGCTGTGTTTCGAGGGTCGTCTAATGCGGGAGCTCCGCAAGCAGTCCGCTGCGGTACACCATCTCGGCAATGTTCAATTGAGGGATCCGCTGGCGGTATTCCGAGCCAACCTCGCACTGCTGCAGGTTACGAAACAGAACGCTTACGACGTCGTTATCACTCATGGAGCATGGCCACACGTCCTATTCGGCGCGCAGCTCAAGCTCCGCGGGATCCCGCTGGTTACATGGGCCCACGGCGCCCCGCTGGATGCCAGCCTGCTCGATCGGCTCGCGGACTGGATTCGCCCCGACCTCGTAATCGTAAACAGTCACCACACCAAGGTCGCACTGGGACCGTTGTCCCGCGGCGTGCCCAGCCAAGTCATTTACTATCCCGTCGACGCGGCGCCCGCGGGGCGGGCCCGCGCCGACGTACGTCACGAGCTCGAGACAATGGAGGGCACGCGCGTTATCGCGTTTGCCGGCCGATTCGAGCGGTGGAAGGGTCATGAACTGCTACTTCGCGCAGCACACGCCATGCTCGCGCAAGATTCGGGCGATTGGTGCATTTGGATGTGCGGCGGGGTCCAACGAGACAGCGAAAGGGCCTATGAAACGGAACTAAAGACCTACGCGACCAATCATGGGCTCGCCTCGCGCGTCAAGTTCTTGGGACTGCGGGCCGACGTCCCCGACGTGTTGCGTGCCGCGGACGTCTTCTGCCAGCCCAATACTGGCCCCGAGCCCTTTGGCATCGTGTTCATCGAAGCGCTCTACGCAAGCTTGCCAATAGTCTCGACCGATATGGGGGGAGCCGCAGAAATAGTGACCGCAGATTGTGGAATCCTGACTGAACCCGAGCCGGCTTCAGTCGCCGACGCGCTGCGTCGGCTGCTTGGGGATGCTCAGCTGCGTAGAGCTTTGGCCTCCAATGCACCCGCGCGAGCGCGCGTTCTTTGCGAGCCGGAGGCGCGAATCGCCGACATCGCGACGGCGCTGCGGACAGTTAGCTGCACTGCTTCCTCGGGATGAACGGGCAGGCGCGATCGATTGGTGCACGGCGCGCTCAGCACGCGCGCCGGACACACTTAGGAGCATCACTTGCGAATCTTATTTTTGTGCAACACCCCGCCCTTGTCGCCCACGAGCGGCGCGGTGATTCAAACCTACCATTTCATGCGCCTGCTCGGCGTGCGCCACGAGATCGCCCTCTGGGCTGTGTCCGATCGCCAGCACGACAAGAGCGAGTTCGGGGAGCTGGGGGCGCAGCTTGCGTATCTGCGCATCGTGCCTATGCCGCCCGAACGTGCGTTGTCGAGACGTTGGGCTTGGATCTCGGGCCGAAACCCGATGGCTCGCTGGGGCTACCACGGCGCCGAACTCGAACAATCCCTGCGAACGGCCGTCCGGGAATTCCAACCGGACGTCGTGCAATGCGAGCAACTGCACGTGGCGCATTTTTTCTTGAAATTAATGCATGAGTCGCGTCGTCCTACGCTCGTTTTTAACGCGCACGATGCGATCTACGTAGTGTTGACTCGTTCTCAGCCCAAGTCGGCAGCGCTTCCCGTTCGGCTGCTGAACTCCTGGTTCACCGAGGCCGTCAGGCGGATGGAATCTGCTGTAGTGCGAAAGTCCGACCTCGTTTGCTGCGTCTCGCAGGTCGATGCGCAGGCCTTGAAGCTAGAGGAGAGCGCCAAGCGCTTTGCAGTGACGCCGAACGGGGTGGATATCGACTACTTCTCGCCGCTACCTGACGCGCCCAAAACTGAAGCGCCCATTCTCGTTTTTACGGGCTCAATGAACTATGGGCCAAACGCAGACGCCATAGAGTACTACGTGCAAGAGATGCATCAATCTTTGTTGCGCCGAGTTCCGAATCTCAGCTTGAGCATAGTCGGTTCGATTACCGACCAGCTACGGAAGTACGAAGGCGTTCCGGGCCTATCGTTCGCCGGCTTCCAGCCTGACACCCGACCATTTTTCGCGCGGGCGCAGATCAGCATTGTCCCGCTTCGAGCTGGTTCCGGAACGCGTTTCAAGATCCTCGAGTCTTGGGCGATGGGTCGAGCGATCGTCAGCACCACCGTCGGCGCGGAGGGCCTTCCGTATCGTGACAGAAAAAATATATTGATTGCGGACAATGCCACGGAATTTTGTGACAAAGTATTACTGCTTCTGAACGACGCGTCCTTAAAACAGCGGCTTGTTCTTGCAGGCCGACAGCTAGTCGAAGCTGAGTTTTCCTGGAATAAAGTCGTCGCCGACTTAGAGGCGCACCTGTTGGCCGCCCACGACGAGCGGACTCGCGCGTCGGGTCATGGCTAACATCGAGACGCGATGCCCGCGCCGGCAACGGGCCATCGCCTGCAAGCCTCGAAAGCCGTTAGAGCGGCCGGTACTTGGAATTGCGCGGAGTTTGATTGGATCAAGACGCAAGCGAAGCGGCTGGCGGTGCTTTAGCGTTGATAGACTGCTAGCTTTGTCCCGACAATCCGGCGAATTTGCGACGCCTCGGGGCGCTGCTTCAGCGCGCGGACGACACCGTCGAACGCTGGATGGACGTCGTCCCAAAGAATGATTCCCTTCGGGGCCACCATGCCGAAGGCGCTTTTGGTATCCGCAACTACACTGTCGTAACCGTGATTACCGTCCACTAACACCAGCTCGATATTGTTGGCGAACTCTGAGTAATCGTGCGCGACCGAATCAGCAGTCAGTGTTTGAATTTTTCCCGCCGCCGGATGTCCTTTGAATAGTTTACCAACGACTGGACCATCAGAAATATCGAGCGTAAAGATCCTGGCATCCGGCGGGGTATTCAAAGCAAGGTTTAGTGTGGTGCGGCCGTGCCCAGTCCCGATTTCGAATATGCGCTTCGGCTGGAGGTGCCGGGCAATCGTGACGAGCGCCGTCAAGTCCCAAAAACTTCCCGCCCCCAGGTCACCATTCCAGTCCTCGAGCTCTAGGGAGACGCGATTCGTGGGACTAATGATATCCTCGAAACGCGCGGCGCCAAGCCCACTGCTCAGCGGAAAAAAGAACTCGCGCACCCGGTTGGCCGCTCGCCGGGCCGTGATGTTGACTTCCTTACCGCGACCCAAATCCATCGGGCGCTCATCGCATTCTTCGCACGATGAGTCAATGCGGTTTAAGGTGTGCCGACGTCCCTCAAAACGCGCCGATTTGCTCTTTCCGCGGCAGCGCGCCGGCGCAACGGCGGACGCAGGCACCGGAGGTTTTCCGCACGCCGGATGATGAGAATGCAAGAGTACTGGCCCACGCAGCCAGCGGGCCATCGAGCGCGCGACCACGTCGGCCGCAGAAACCCAACTAGATGCCCGCCCGCCACACTCCCGCTAGGCGGTCATAAATTTTCGCGGCCCGCTCAGCGCATGCGATATCGTGGCAAGAAGCGATGCACATCGTTCATGTAGGTAAATACTATTCGCCGTACCGTGGCGGCATTGAAACCGTGGTCGAACAGCTCTGCCGGGGCTTCGCTACACTTGGACATCGAGTCACGGCCGTGGTGTCCAACGATGGCCCAGAAACGATTGAAGATAATCTTAACGGCGTCCGGGTCATCCGCTTGGGGACGAGGCTCTTGGTCAATTCGCAACCGCTCAGCCTGCGCTTGGTTCGAGCGCTACGTGACCTCGACTTCGATGTTTTGCATTTTCATACGCCCAATCCTGTCGGGGCCCTCGCCATCCTTTCTGCGCGCGTGGCGCGTCCGGTGGTGGTTACCCACCACAGCGATATAATTCGTCAGCGTATACTGGGTCGGCCTGCGACCGGGGCCCATGCCTTACTCTATCGGCGGGCGGCGGCGATCGTGGTCGCCACGCCGAAGCACGTAGAGCACTCCCCGGTTTTGCGTCGGTTCGTCGCCAAGTGCCACGTCATCCACTTCCCGATTGACGCGGAACCATACGCCTCCGCCGAGGGGGTTTGGGACGAGGGCCTGCCGCTCACTTGGCAGGCCGATCCGCTGATCCTGTTCGTGGGCCGGCTGGTTTACTACAAGGGAATTCGCGTGCTCCTGAATGCACTCAATTTGACGGAGCGAGCGCGGCTTGCGATCGTCGGCGAGGGCCCGCTCGAGCGTGAGCTCGCCGCGCACGCGCGTGCTCTCGGTATCAGCGAGCGGGTCACATTCCTCGGCGAACTTTCGGGCCACCGGCTACGCGCGCTTTACAAGCGCTGCCGCTTTTTGGTGCTTCCGTCCGTGGCGCGCAGCGAGGCGTTCGGTATGGTTCAATTAGAGGCGATGGCAGCCGGCCGACCCGTAATCTCGACCGAGTTGAAATCTGGAGTGCCGTACGTCAACCAGCACGGAAAGACGGGGCTCGTAGTCGCTCCTTCGGACGCGGCTGCGCTCGCAACGGCAATGAGCCAATTGCTCCAGAACGAGGCCTATGCTGAACAGCTTGGGCGCGCCGCGCAGGAGCGCGTTCGGAAGGAGTTTAGTGTTGCCGGCGTTGTGAACGCGCATTTGACATTGTATCAACGCGTGCGCTCATAGGCGAGGTCATACGACGACTGCGCAGACCGTGCCCCATATCTTAAGCTTAGATTAGGCATGAGGATTCAACTCGTGCTGGCTACGCATCGGATCCCAACTAAAACATGTGCTCCACGAGGGTGTTCGCCAAGTCCCGCCACGGTGTTGGCTCCAAGGACCTGACCGTGCCGCTCAGACGCGTTGCGGGATTGGTGCCGCAACGTACAACGGCTTAGCCAGCATGTCTAGGTTAGTTGCCGCCGCGACCAACGCGGCATTGACAAGCCAAAACTCGAGCCCCGCCGTGCCAATGAATGGCACGTAGTTGAAGCATAGCGCGATCGCGCCAACGTTATAAGCCACTACCACCGACCCCCATACACGCAGCGATTCTTCACTTCGACCATAACGACCGCGGGTAATTTGTAGGCAAGACCAAGTCGTGATGAGTAGAGCTATCAGGTACACCAGCACTAGCGGTAGCCCGCCATCCAACACCCACGCAGTCCATTGAATTTCAACCCAAAAGTACGCGCCCCCAGACCCGAAGTAGCGTGTCACCATTCCCCAATGGCCAAGACCGGCTCCAAGCGGATACTGAGGGAGCAGGTCATTGATCGTCGAATCCAGGAACCGCCCTCGATTCTTGTAGTAAACGGTCCCAGCGTCGGACGCGACGAGCGTCGCGAGCCTGTCCGTCACCGTCGAACCAGCCAGCGAGACAGCGAGTGTGAACGCGACGGGTATGACGACGCCGACGGATGCTACCATCGCCAACAAGCGCGAGACCCGGCCACTGGCCGCTAACAAGCCCAACATGACCAGGATGCAGATGGCCGTCATCACCACCATGGAGCGAATCTGGCATAAATAAAGGCACATCGCGCCAACGAGCATTGAACCAATGGCGGCCAGCCGTGCTCCAAAGAAAGGCGAAATTGGTAAAAGGATGACGCCTGTTCCGAGCAAGATTGCGAAAAGGGCGCCGTACGCCGCGCCCCCTGGCACGTTGGTCAAGCCCATGGGGCGGAACACGTGCTCGCCCGAGGTCAGCTTGATCTGTAAAGACGCGGCATAGCCCTTACCCGTCTCAGCCACCACGCTCGACAGTTCCGGCTGGAACCGCCCTGGAAAATAGGCCTGAAGGACGCCAAGAACGGCACCTGCCGAATAGTACAGCCACAACATCAGTAAGAGCGACTGAAAGGCGCGCGGTGTGACCGCAAATCTCGGCACCCAGAAAACGGGGCCTAGAATTGCAACGTAAAGGGTGATTTGCGCAAGAACGGCCACTCCGCCTGCGCTGTTCGGGTGGAGCGCCTCCAGCAGCACAATGGCTAATATCGCGGTGCACCAAACTTTAACCGGCGCACGTGTCGTCGCGCGATTGGGCACGAAGACTAAAAAAAGAAGGCTGACTCCGAAGCCACCAATGCGCACAAGGGCGCGAACCGAGGCCAACCCGGGCATGAGCAGCATGAGCTGCAAGCCAAGGTGAAACGTAGCAAAGCCGACGAGGCCGTTGCTTCTCTTTACCGACTTCGCATGGCCACTGGGGGCCGTGCCAGGCGGTGAAACCCAGCGCGGATGGCGATCGGCCGACAGCTTGTCCGTGCGTACAGTCTCCTTCACAGAGCGCTACGGGTTCGGAATATTTTGCGCGATATAGAACGTGAACGGATAACTGGACGGGGATGCCGGAGGGACTGACGGGTTATTCAAGCCGAACTGGAAGGCCTGAGAAGCACCGCGGTTGACATCTGTTAGCCCAATCGTCGCGCTGCTTCCGCGGGTTAAGCTCGTGACCCCGCCAACGGGCAGATTGTACACGAACGCGAAACCGTCGTTGTTCTCCTGGATGGTCGCACTGTAGGTGATTCGCTCCGCTGAAAAGGTAGACTTCCCAGGTTGGCTGCTGGCAATTGCCGCGTTGCTCCAAGTGATCGCGAGCTGGCGATTCGGGGTCGAGCCCGTGACCGCGGCACAGACGGCGCCGCCATCAGGGTATGCCAGATCATCCCAGAAGGGGTAAAACCCAATCGGGAAATTGGGCTGTGCGATGTTCTGATTATCGCCAGCCGGGTTGACCGTCGGCGCCGTGCCGCCTGTGGTGTAGAACAAGAGGTAGCCATTGGAGCCAACCACCACGCGATCGTAGGTCAGATCCTGCAATGTCACCGCAAACGGTAAGGCGTAGGCGACCTCCACGTCATCGGCGACCGTCAAGACCGTGTTCGGCGTCGTAGCGCAGCCATCAACCGCCGGCGTGGGATAATAATAGCTTCCGTTGAAAGACGACCGAGGAAAGGTGGCGTAAACGGCGATATGAAAGTAGAAATTGGTTGCGGTGCCAATGTCGAACTTGAATTCGCGCGACGTGGTCTGCCCCGATGTGAAGTCGCCGTAGTCCGCGGCTGCCACATTGCCACTATTGACGAACGCGCTCGCGTACGCGCTTGAGCGCGTGAATGCGGGCCCCGCCCAACTGACAGTTGCGTTGGCCGGCTCGATGCCGACATAGTCCGTGACTTCAGTGAACACGTTCTGCATGGCGCGACCAGTGTTGTTGGTCAGCGAGACGGTGGCGCAGTATTGAGAAGCGGTGCAAGTGCCCGTTCCGACACCGTCCCCCGCGTCGGTGTCGAACGAAATCAGACTCTGGGTGAAGGGGCCAAAGCCCTGCGTCTTGACGCCCGGGGCCGTGTTGGCGATCGGTTCCACCGGGCCGAACGACACGTGGCCATTGCGGTAGGTTCCCAAAGCGGTGCCCACCGCCTTGAGCTCGATGCCAGCGGTGGGCGTAGAGTCGGAGGCTTCCGAGACCCCTGGTTCAGGTGCCAGCGAGGACGGGCCCGCTTCGCTCCCACAGCCGGCTAGCAAGGACAATGCGGCGATTCCACCTAGGTGCTGAAACGAATTTGCTAGACGACGTGTCATGAAGCTTGCTCCTGAATGTGCCCGGCGACTTGCCGCCGGCAAACTATGAACGGCCGCGGGAAGTAAGGCTGAATAGCCGATAGCAGAATGATAACCTCAAAGCTATCCGCAGCGCGACCGCCTAGCAAGCCCATCGGCGCGTTTTCAATGATCATAAAGGTGGAGGAGCTCTGGCGCGAGCCGAGCGCGGCTGAATTGTGCGAGCGCGTGCGAACGTGCGTTCTTGGCCAAGCGTGCCCGCAACGGGGCGTCGAGCAAGGCCGCCATAGCCTCCGCGAGCGCGGCCGCATCGCCCGGGGCGAATCCCCACGCAGTTTCTCCGTGCTCAAACAGCTCGGCCGCGCCCCCACCGTTGGAGACGATGACTGGGCGGGCACACGCCATCGCTTCCACGATAATTCTGCCAAATGGTTCCGGTTGGATGCTGGCGTGGACGATGACATTCAATGAGCGAAACACCCGCACGATGTCGTCTTGAAACGGCACTAATCCGAAACACCACGAAATCCCTGCTCTTTCGGCCGCCAGCCTAAGCTCCGCAGCGTCGACTTGTGAGCCTGGAGTTGCATAGATGGGGCCGCCGACGACGTAGAAGCGCAGCGAGACACCCGGGCACGAAGCTTGTAAGCGACCGGCGGCTTCAATGAATAGGGCGTGGCCTTTCCATCGCGCATAAGTGGCAACCAAGCCGAAGGACACCGTCCCAGCGGGCGCTGCAGGCAAGCCCGCGCTCGCCGCTAGCCATTCCTCCTCCATCGCGCCCGGGCCGAAATAATCGACGTCGACTTTGTTGTACAGAGTGCGGACGTCGGTCAATGGAGCCAACCGACAAAAATCTTCGGCGACCGCTCGGGAGTTTGCGGCAAAAATGCTGCTTGGGCGCAATCGCGCGAGAGCGGGCAACAAGCGCCTGGACGCCCGTCGAGAACCGACGAAGTCGTGCAAGTGAATGATTAAGCGCGACCGCGTGGGCGTCAAGAGACCGGCAAGCAAATGCGCCTTCATGCCGTTGCTGTGGACGACGTGGGGTTGTCTTGAAACGATCGCCCGGCGCAGGGCGAGCAGGAAGCGAAGCAAGGAGGGCGCCGAGGAGACCTGCTTGACTAGCGTTCGGAGGCTCTGTGCGCCTCCGCTTTCCCCGAACTCCGTCAAGACTGTCGGTGGGACGATGACCTCGACGTCCACTCCCAAAGCACGCGCCCGGGTCAGAAGCGGACCTTCAGCCATAGACAAGACCGAGATGTTCACAGTGTCGGCGCGCGACCCCCGTAGAGCGGCAATGAAATCGAGCAAGCAACGCTCGGCGCCGCCGAGCTCTGCAGCGGGGCTGATGAAAAGCACGCGCCTCGTCAAAGCTGACCCCCGGACAAACTAATCACCTGTCCGGAGACGAACCCGGCATCGGTTGACAATAGATGATCGACGAGGGAAGCGACATCACCCGGCTCGCACAGGCGGCCGAGCGGCACGCGGCTCGCCTCGAGCTTTTGCTGCTGCTCACTTTTGTGTTTGTTCATGCCGGCCGGGATGAAAGCCGGGCTTATGGCGTTGATCGTAACCCCGCGCCGTGCAAGCTCTGGCGCGAGCAACTTGACAGCGCTCTCCAGTACCGACTTGCCGAGTGAATAAGCGGCCAACGTGATGACCGGCTTCTGGGAACCGACGACCGAGCTGATGGCGACGAATCGCCCCCCCTCCGAACCCACGGTCTCGAAGAGCAAGCGAGCTAGACCGACGGTCGCCGTCGCCCCGAATAGGACCTGATTTTCGATCACCTCGTCCTGCGCTTGCAGCAGGCCTCCAAGCGGTGCTCCGGGCCACGCCGCGTGCACCACGCCATAGAGCGGCCTTCCCCCTAGTGCGTCTAGGAGCTGAGCACGGTCTTGTGTCGCGTCGCGGAGCTCGCACCGCCACTCGTGTACGCCGGCGCGATTCGTCAGCGAGTCTGGCAAAGGGTGCCGGCGGGTCATCGCTAAGACATCGTATCGAGCGGATAAAGACGCGACGAGCTCAGACCCGAGGCCCCCTGCGGCGCCCGTCACCAGCACCACTTTGTTTCCTCGTCCCCCGGGCGCTCGACCTGCCTGCGCCCGGACAGGAGGCTCCCCCGCCCCCGCCTGATGAAGCGTAAACCCCATCACGATCTCCGCCGTCGGTATCTGCTGCGAAGTTTCCAAGACTGTTACTTTGATTTGGCCCGCGCGTGCTTCAGAATTCCAAGCTGTCGTTTCTCCACGCACCCGTACGCGACAAGGAAAGTACAGAGCCGAGGGGAACCGAGCGGACACGTTGGCTAGCAGAACCCGGCGCCCTGGAAGGTGCATCCCGATCAACGCAGAGGCCAAGCCGATCTGAAATGCGCCGTGCACAAGGCGGGCCCCGTACGCTGTCGTCGCGGCATACGTCGCGTCTACATGCAAAGGGTTCGCGTCTCCCGAGTTTGAAGCGAACGCGAAAATGTCGGATTCGGTGATGTCGCGCTCGAACTCGGCAACCAGGCCGGGCCGGAGCTCTTCCGGCGCGTAGGCCTTCGCTTCAGGAAACACTTCGAACGTTCTCGAGGTAATCCAGGATCAACTCGTAGGACACGAAGCGCTCGTAATCTTCGGGTGCAACCTCTAAGCTGAATTCTTCAGCGACGACCGCGATCAACGTGACGGAGGCCATTGAATCCCACTCGCCGACCGTCGCCATCGACGCGCGTGGAATTTCTTCCGGAGATAGGCCGACGAAATAAGCGGATAAGCATTTGGCGAGGCGGCGAGCGGTATCAGTCATTGCGTTGATTCCTTCAAACGATGGTACAGCGGAGGACAAGCGCTCTCGAATCTCGATCGGGAGAGAACGAATGGGCCGTGCGGCTCGTAGCCCATTAAATCACGGAAGAAACTTCGGCATGGCCCGTTCTTTTCCGTCACCTCCAAGTCGAACGCCAACTCGGCGACGTCGAAGCGACCAAATAACGCATCGAGGCACGCGTGCTCTATACGTCGCGCAAAGGCGCGGCAGCTCAAGACCCAAGTGTCGATCGACAACGCATTCGATGACGTAGAGCGACGGCCGGTGATGGCGCCGATCGTGCCGAGTGAGCCGAACTTGTCCTTGTACCCGATTGTGACCAACCAGCTCTCTGGAGCGTTCATGTGAGCAAGCCAGTCTCCCTCAGTGTAGCGCCGCCCATTGAGGTTGAACTGGTTCGTCTTGTTAATCAATTCAAAGGCGCGCGAGCTGAGTGCTTGGCTCATGTAATCGAGCGTGAGCTGCGCGTCGAGCTGCGCCAGAAACTCATTCGGATCCGCCACGCTCGCGGCTTCTTCTTCGTGAAAAGCTTCGGCTCGCCGCAAGCTCTCCGCCCTCAAACCGTCATCGGAAGTTACCGAGACCTTGCCGAACAAGTCGCGTAGGCGCTCTAGCAACCCATAGACTTGTGCGTCGCTCTCCTTTGGAAAGCGAAGACAAGTGACACCGGGCCACGCGGCTTGCACCTCTGCCAACTCCAACGGACTGTCATCGACGAAAACGACGCTTTCCGCGCCGACGTTCCAAGCGTGCAGAATGCGCTGAACGGCGTCGGACTTGGGGCCCCAGGAGACCTCCACCGGAAACAATGGCTCACGCAGAGCGGCGAGCTCCTCGCGAAGCTCGAAGGCCTGCGCTACGACGGACGGGTCGTTCTTGCTCGCCACGGCAATCAACACCCCCGAATCTGCAAGCGAACTGAGCATCTGCTGATAGAGCGCGTGTGAATGACTTCTGTGATCCAGGTCCCAGGTCACTCCGCCGGGCCCCACCTCCCCGATCAAGCCGCGCCAAAGTGTATCGTCGAGATCGGTGACGAGGCCCTTCTTTGGTGCCGACGGTAACACGAGCTCGGCCAGCGCGCGCCCAAGCTCTGAGGCGTGGCTGAGTGAGTATGGGAAGCCGCTCGCTAGATCCGCGCTTACGTCCCGCCGCTGGTCGAGCGGTGACATCCGGTCGAGGCGCTCTGCATTGACGACTGCGACATTCGGAGTACGCGCAGCCAACGCTCCTAGCTCGAACATGTGCGCGCGAAGCTCGAGACTGAAAGCGTCAGAGCGCACGCCAGGGAAATATGATACCGGCGGTAACGGCAACGTCGGCAAACTGATTCGAAGTGGCACGCGCTGAGCGCTTTGCCCAATCGTCTCCGCGAAGCGTCGGGCTTGTTCGCGCACCGTTTTGCCGATGTCGGGAAGGTCGCGAGGACGCCACCCGCCGACGTTACGTAGGCCAAGCCTCGGGTCGAAGTCGGACCACTCCAGCGCGACCGCCGCCGCTTCAGGCGGCGTCTCGAGCGCGTTCAAGCGCTGCAAGTTGCCCAAGCAATCGCCGAAAAGCCCGACATTCGCGACGACCCGCCGAACTGGGTCACGGGCTTGGAGGTGCGCCGCCACGAACGTTTTCAGATGTAGTGGCGTAAAGCCGCACACGACGTGGAGCGGAAAGGGGCGAGCGATTGTCGACGCTGCCTGGAGAACCTTGAGCGCTTCGAAGAGCTTCACGGGAGAGCTATAGCGTGGTGAAAGGCGAGGCCTGCGCTAAATCGGCTCAGTCACGCTTTCGGCTTGGCAAACTTCGGGAAGACGTTGGCGGGGACTCCCACCGCGATACTTCGACTTGGCACGCTGCGTTGCACCAGTGAATTCGGCGACACGACCACTTCGTCGCCGAGGTGAACCGGGCCGCCGATTACGGCACCGGTATAGATCCGGCAATCGGCTCCGATCGTAGGCTCGCCGTCTTTGCCGTACGTGCCGCCCATCGTTACATTTTGAAAAATCCAGGCTCGCGGTCCCACGACCACTCCTGAGCCGATCATGATGCCTTGGGGATGCGGCAAGATGAGCCCTCCGTGTAAGCGCGCCTTTGGGGCGATCGAGCTTCTATATACCGCGGTCGTAGCCCCGCTCAGCAGCCGCGCGACGACCTGACCCGTCGCACCCGCGCGATGGACGAGTGCATG
>CAXSGJ010000029.1:10635-38579 GCA_964236865.1 uncultured Polyangiaceae bacterium | reverse complement strand
GTACAGAAGCGTGACCTTGAAACCTGGCGAGCCGAGACCAATTCTCGCGGCCTTAACCGCCCAACCCAGCGAAGTTTGGGGTCGACTTTCGGACGGAACGTAGGCAACTATGTCCGCTCTAACCGAGGACCAGAAGGGGACGGCGCGATCGGGGTCCGGCTCCGTCCACTCCTTTGAGGCAGCGATGACGGTGGATTCGACCGCGTCGGGACCGGCGTGACTAGTCCGTTCGACCATGCTCATCCAGATACACTAAAGCGCGGCCGAGCTCCTAGCCTTCGCACGAATGGGAGCGCATATTCTGCGACGCGTCCGGCCAATTTCCGACTAGCTTCTTGGCAAGCGTCCTGTTCACACAGCTTCGTTTGACCGCGCTCTCGTAAGCCACGCTAACTTTGAGACCGAGATCCCCGGGGAGCCCGTCATGCTCAGCGGCACGGATCTTCATCTACCGACCGCGAGACGTAGGCGGTGCATCCAGCGACTCCGGTCCGTGGAATCGAGCAAGATAAGCCAGCATAAAGCGCCGAACGCGAACGCCGCGCTGCCCATGTCCGCGAGCAACATGAACCAACCGTGGGGTGGGCGGCGGTGGGCGAGCCACATCAAGACAGCGAAAAATGGCAGCGCGATGGCCAATGGTGCACAGAGCGTCTTTGCCAAAGGCCGGATTGGGATACCGAAATGGCGGCGCATGAGGAGCGGCGTAACCGGCACGTTCACCAGTAGGAGCCCGGCGGCGGTCCCCAACACAGGGCCCCAGATCGCGCTGTGCACATCACGCCGGGCCAGGAGCCAAGTGAAGCCGACGCTGACAACCAGGTTGATCGCCGCAGCGGCCATCGATGACGGCACCACGCTGGCGAGCTGCCCGGTGCCACCAAACAACCAGCCCCATAAGGACGCCACGGCGAGCACCAACGCATTACAAGCGGCGATGGACGTGAGCGCGAAACCGCCGTAACTGGCTTCCCCCAGCCAAAGAGCCACGAACGCGTGGTTGAAGACGACAATGGGCATGAGCACGGTGAGCCCGAGCACCATGACCAACTGGTTCAACTCCAAAAATCTCACGCGAAACAAGTCTTGCTCACCACGGGCATGCAGCTGCGCGAGCCCTGCCCAGCTGACCGAGCCGACCGCCTGCAGTTGACCCTGCGCGATTTGCGCCAAGCGTTGAGTCATCAGGAACGGTACGATCACCGGTGCGCTCAGGATAGAGCCGATCACGATATTATCTGTCAAAAAGCCGACGCGACCGCACACATTCAGGATAAGGGTTGGGGTATTCAAATTCCAGATTGCGCGTGATACCGCGGCGTCTGCACGCCAGGGTTGCGATGGCAGCATGCCGGCTGCGCTTCGGCGCGCGTCCCAGATCATGAGAGCGGTGAAGAACCCGGCTCCGATCGCGGTAGCCAGGGTCTGGCCCGCGATGCCCAAGCCCGACCGAGCGAGAGCGACTCCTGAAACCGCGATGATCACGCTCTGGGCGATCACGAGCGCGCTCAAGATATAGCCACGCTGACTCGCTTCGATCAGCGTCTTCAACGGTGACAACGGCATAAATAAAAGAGGGACGATTGCAAACACGCAGGCTAGCCGGAGCTCATTTTGGAGCCCCGGCTCTACCGTGACCAGGTGGGAGATGGCCAGCCGAAGGACGATTCCGCCCAGAAGCATTGGGACCAACACGAGTAGGTACGCGCGAAATCCGGCCGCAAGCGTCGCCTTGACCCGAGCCGGGTCGCCATGCGTCAGGGCTCGGCCTAGCAACGGCATCATTGCGCCATTCAAGCCAAGCTCGAAAAGGGTCAGATAACCGGCCCAATCCGCCACCGCGCGCGCCGCACCCAGTCGGGACGCCCCGAGCTCCCGCAGCAAGATTGGCGTCACGACCAGCGCCAGACCCATCGACGTGACGCTGAACGCGATGCCGGACAGAAAGCTCCATGCCGATCGAGCTGATCGCGTCATTGTGGTTCGTTACCACGCCCTGGGTCTAGGGCGCTATCAGCTTGCTCGTTCATCGGCTCATTCTCGCTGCCAGCGCGTCCCAGGCGCGATGAGCGGAGGTGGTCGACGGGCGGACTCGCTATAGCCGGCCCACGCTGACGGTGCAGCGCGCTTAGCGCAGCAGCAACACGCGGTTTCGTAGGTTGCCACGAGCCAGCTGTACGACAATTACGAGGGGAACGATCGGCAAGAGCGCACTTGTGACAAGCAATTCCGTGATCGAGAAGCCGCACTTCCAAAACAGCTTCCCAGTGTGAAGAACAGTAACCGTCACCAACGCCGCCAAACAGCTCAGCACCAACGCTTCTTGCGCAAGGCTGATCGCCGCGATCAGCACCGCGTAGATCGCCAAGTACGGCACATGTGAGCGAGCGATCGTCCTCATTCCGGAACGCCTGAAGCGCTCGGGGTGTTTCTTGTACAAGTAGGGCATCAGCACGCTTCGTCGAGCGTTCGCCAAAATCCGCATCGGTTGCGCTGGTGAAACGGGGTGCGAGACCACCGCCGCTTCTGCATGGGGAATGGCGAAGCCTCGGTCCAGAACGCTCCAAGCCAAGTCCGTGTCCTCCAAGTAGAAGGGGAACGCGGTGTCAAAGCCCCCAATGGCCATAAAGACCGCGCGGCGATAGAACATATTGGCGGTTTGGTAACCGCCGGGGCGAGTAAACAGCAGCAGCCCTCGATACGTAAGCGTCGGCGCGCCGTTCAACGGAATGGTCTTCCGCCCCTCGACGCCGCCGTGTTCGGGCGCCTCAAAAAGGGTCATGGCTGCACGCAGCCACATCGGATCGGCCACGCAGTCATCGTCGATAAACGCTAACCAGGGCGCGCGCGCCAAACTAGCGCCGTGGTTTCGTTTCAGCGACGCGCTGCGGCCAGCCCACGGGTCGTTTTCGACGAACGTAAACTTCAGATCGAGTTCGCCTCGTTCGACGAACTCGCGGACCACGGCTTCCCCCGGATCCCCTTCGTCCCCAACGATAATGATTTCGAATTGCGAGCTGGGAAGCTGCTGTGCGCACAACGAATCTAGCAGTGCCCTAAGCGACGCTACCCGGTGATGCGTCGGCGCGACGACGGTAACACTCGGATTCAAGGCGCGCATCGTGGCTCGTTCTGCCTCAAAGGGCCACTTACGACAAGCTTCGCTTGGTTGCGAAGACCGCGATCTTCACTTGATACGCGTGCCGCGCGCTACATGCGCCGCAGCCATTGCTCGCTTGTCGTTTCGTGTCGATGGAGTTCGCGTCCGCAATGCCGAGCAACCGGCTGCGGGCTTTGCCGTGACTTGCCCGCAGCGGTACGTGCGCTTGCGGCGTGTCGGCCACCCGGCCATGTCAGCCGCTTGCGGCGAGCGCTCGAGGTTTTGGCGGCATGCGGCGAGCACACCCGCCCCGGCGGCTGGAGTGGCGAAAACTGGCGAGACCTCACGAGCTTGCGTTCGAGCGGCTGTGCGCCCCTCGGCACTCATCAGGGAGTACGGTCGCATCTTTTCGCTGCAACCACTGCCGTTCCTGGTGCAAGCTCGGCCGCGCGAAATGACTCGGGATCCGAGCGATTAGATCAGCTGCGCAGTTGGCTGTGCAGCGCCCATAAAAACTGAGACTGACTGAACGCGCGGCGACCGCAGACTGCAAGCATGAAACCAAAGCGACTGCTCACCATCGGTCACTCCTACGTGGTTTCGTTGAACCGACGCCTGGCGCTCGAAATGTCCGCCGTCGGACGCGGCGATTGGGAAGTGACTTGCGTGGCGCCAAAGTATTTTCATGGAGGAAACGATCTGGCTCCCATACGGTTCGAGCGAACGCCGGCGGACGATATGAAACTGCTCGCGATCAACGCATATCTAACCCGTAAGGTGCACGTGTTTTCTTGGAGCGCGGCCCTCCCCCGCTTGCTTCGACAAGACTGGGATGTCGTCCACGCGTGGGAGGAACCCTATGTCTTGGCGGGCTGGGAGATCGCGCGCCTAGTCAAGCCCAACTCGAAGCTCGTTTTTTTCACCGCGCAGAGTAATTCCAAGCGCTATCCGGCTCCGTTTTCCTGGTTCGAAAGGGACAGCATGGCTCGAGCGGCGGGCTGGGTTTGCTGTGGCCATTCGATCGAAGACAATTTACGCAATCGACCGGGCTACGCCAGTCCTCACCGGACGATTCCGCTCGGCGTCGACCTTCACGTTTTCAAGCCCGACCCAACCGCGCGGCGCGCTGCTCGAGAGGCTTTGAAGTGGAACTTAGACGGGCCTCCAGTCGTTGGGTTCATGGGGCGGTTCACCGCGGCAAAGGGCGTGCGCCTGCTAATGAGCGCACTCGATGAGATTCGCGAACCTTTCCGAGTTCTCTTCGTCGGATCCGGCGATATGGAAGCGGCGGTACGGCAGTTTTGCGGACGATATGGCGACCGTGCCCGAATGCTCCACGTCCCCCACGACGCGGTGCCGAAGTACGTGAACGCAATGGATCTCTTGTGTGCGCCTAGCCAAAGCACTCCACAGTGGCGCGAGCAGTTCGGCCGCATGCTCGTGGAGGCCGCCGCTTGCGGCGTCCCCGTGATCGGCAGTGACAGCGGCGAGATCCCGATGGTGGTTGGCGATACGGGCCTAATCATCGGGGAAGCGGATGAAAAGGGCTGGGCAAAAGGGATCACCGATCTTTTGGTGAGCCCTGCACGCCGCGTCGAACTCGGCGAGGCCGGGCTCGCGCAAGCCCGCACAAAGTATGCTTGGCCCGTCGTGGCAAAAAGGTATCTGGATTTTTTTGACGGCCTCTGAAGCGAGAGCCGTCGCTCGTTCACTCAAAAAAACGCTTCAGGCGAAGGAAGTGCTTTTCGTACGCGTGCCAACTCAGGACGGCGGCGCACAGGGCCGCGCTTCCCGCCACCAAATAGAAGAAGAGCAGCGACGGCAAGCTCGAGCCCCACACAACCGGCATCCTTGCAGGCGGAAGAACCTTGTCCCTCACCAAAGCGGTGATGGGGTAGTGGAAGAGGTAAAGCGCATAGCTGTACCGACCGAGGGCTCGCATGGGGGCCCATTCGAACATGCGCAGCGGTGGCGAGCGCGGGACGGCAAGTGCCGCAAAGATCGCGCTCGCCGTGAACATCGAGACAAGCAGGTGTACGCAGGCGGCGTCGCGCAAGTCATCCCAACTAGCGCTGAGTGGAACCGCCATGAAGCCGAGCAACGCCAGCGCGGCCAACAGCGCGCGAGTCGCCCAGGCGGTGAGCGCACGTCTATCCACGGTTCGGACGATTGACGCGACCAGCGAGCCCAGCGCTAGGCCGTCCAACCTGCAAAAAGTAAGCGTGTAAACCGCGATCGGGCTCGCGCTATTGGCCGTAAGAAGCGCGCGACTCGCGCATGACGCGGCGATGAGCACAACGCAACTCCAGCGCACTGCCCGCGGTGGCATGAGTAGTATCGCGGACGGCCAGAGCAAATAAAATTGCTCCTCGATGGCGAGAGACCAGGAGACATCCATAATGCCATGAACAAACTGCCCGCGGCGCGCGATGGAAAAATTTGAGAGATGAAGCCAGTACCAGGCGGCGTCGCGATTGACCGGCGCAAACTTGGCGACGGTCCAGGGCTCCAACCGAGGCAGCACTAAAAAGGAAAAAGCGGCGACGGCGTAATAAAGCGGAAAAATGCGCAACACACGGCGAGCGTAAAAGTTGCGAAAGTAGCGTGGCTCATCCCGGGCCTCGAAAAGAATGCCGCTGATCAGAAAGCCGGAAAGCACGAAAAAAACGTCCACGCCCAGTCCGCCATTCTGGGTAACGTTTGCCCAGGTCACCGCCCAGTGACCTTTCGGTGGGACCATGGACATGTGAAAAAGCATCACACCAAGAATTGCTGCCCCACGAATGCCGTCCAACGCGGGAACACGTGGAGCATGGGCTACTGCTCGGAGCGACATTTCACGCTTCCGGCGTCGGCGAGGTCAAAACGAATCCGGCGAAGTTCTGCCGGCTTCGAACGAACTTCCCGCGTCCGGCCCTGGGCCAAGGCAGCTTTGCCATTGCGGATCGCTGCGCTCCCAACCAGCGACTCTTCGCATGACCGCCGCGACGCGGTCGCCAATGAGCCTTTCCACCAGCTTCAATCTGAAGCACTACTCGCCTTCACCGCGACGAATCGCCGTGCCAGCGTCAGGGCGGGAAGCTCGATCAACCTCCACGACGCTAGCGCCAGTACAACCGTCGTCACGCCGGCGAATGCGCCAACTAATATCGTGACGATGCCGCTCGAGGCTTGTGATGAGTGGGCTCCGAGCCAAGGCCTTAAAAAAGCCTGTGCCAAGGGAACGACCGTTCCTTGAATCAAGTAGACACCAAAACTTATTCGTCCGAAGAACTGCAGGGGGCGACATTGTAGTGCCCGAGCCCAGAAACCGAACGGCTCCGACGCTGCGAGCACGACGACCGACGCGAAGCCTACCGCGAGTAGAGAGTACGTTGCCGACAGGACGAACGCTTCATGAAATGGAACCCGACCCAGTCCAGTAATCGCACGATGGCCCGCAACTGTCATCGATAGAGACACGCCTGCGCACAGTGCGATGGTACCGAGCGTCCGACAAAACGCCCGAGCCCTGGGGCGAGATTCTGAAGCGAAAAAGATTGCAGCTAGGGCACCAGCCGCTAAGTCATCCACGCGCATGAAACTTGAAATGTACACGGCGCGCGGCGACATTCCCCCGACGAGCGCGACGCACCGAACAAATGGGAGGACAATGACGATTCCCAACAATATTTTTTGAAGGATTGTTTGGCTGAGACGCCTCACGCACCATGGCCAGACTAGATAAAATTGTTCCTCGATAGCTAGGGACCAGGTGCCGGCAAGGGCCCAAGGACCAAAGTCTCTCGGCAGGAAGATGTTCTGGGTAAACGTCACGTAATATGCAGCGAGCACGGGGCTCACGTGCAGCTGGCTTGGAAGGGCGCGCGCTCCAATGAAGGTGAAAGCCAAAAGCAGATAATAGAGCGGCCAAATCCTCAGCGCGCGGCGCGCGTAAAAGCTCGAGAAAAAATTTGGCGCATCGACAGTGGCTAGTAAAATACCAGTAATCAGGAACGCGGAGAGCACGAAGAAGAGATCGACGCCGATCCAGCCCGATCCCGCGACATGTCTGAGCATCCAGGATTTTTCCGAGTAGAGGAGGTGCAACATGGTCACGAGCAGCACCGCAACGCCGCGCACGCCGTCGAGCGCGAGAATACGAGAGCTCAGCCCCGGGTGCTGATCACGCGAGCACGATTGACCGCGAAGAGCGCCCGCGACGCCACCCGGAACGTCGATCAAGAGCGGGCGCCGAGCCACTTGGAGTAGACGACCTCGTGCTGATCACCCAGCTTTTGCCAGCTGTGCGCGCGAGCAGCCGTGCGGCTTCCCTCGCGCAGGCGCTCGCCGTAGGCCGCGTCGACCACCAAGCGCTCGGCCGCTTCAGCCCACGCCCGAACCTGCTCTAGCATGGACGCCCCCATTCCGGGCATCAGTGAACAATTGTCGCCGTCACGAATGCTTGGCTCCGACACCTCGGGCGCGGTGGTGATCGTCGGCAAGCCGAACGCCCATGCCGCTTGCAACGTCGTCCGGCGCGGAGAGCAGCCGTCAGCAAACGGCAGCAACATGCCCGTCGCACTGGCCAGGGCAATGCGGAACCGTGCCTGCCCCATCTCTTTCGCGCCACCGCCGGTGAACACGATCCAAGGCTCCGTGAAACGTTGCTCCAGCTCTCGATGATATTCGTTATTCACAGGATCGAACGGGCCCATAATGTGCCACGTAAGATCCCGATGTCGCCCTTTGAGCGTTCGCAACGCCTCACCAACGAGCTCGAGACCTTTGGCTCGATTCAGGAGTCCGAATGTTACGAATCGGTTCGGGATCGGCGTGACCGCCTGCGCGGGCGGATCTATGTTTGCTGGGCTCCAGCCAACGGCCGCCGGCACCTTACCCGAACGCTCGAGGCAACGTTCACCATTTCTCGCGTCCTGCACGAAAATGGCATCCGCAAGCGAAACCAGCTCGTCCGTATGCTTCACGCTGGCTAGGTGCGTATGATATTCGTGCAAAGTCACGGCGACGCGAGCCCCGGCGCGTCGCGCCCGCCACGCCAGCTCGACGGCCGCGCGTGTCTCGTGAAAGGAATGCACCTCATCTTGAATATGTACGATTTGCGGCCGCCACGCGGCCATCAATGCACCGGCTAGGTGCCAGGCGGTGGGGCGCCACGTGTGTGACGGCCGGATCTGCAAAATGTTCTGCGACTGCACGGCGAACGGAACCTGCTTCAGCATGGCGCGCCGACTGAGCCAGACAAATGAGGCGTCAGGACGATCTAGAGAGAGCTGCCTGAGCAGACGCTCTGTGAAATGCGCAACCCCGCAGGCGTGATCGGGGCCGTTGCCGCTGATCATCAATACGCGCGCGCTAGACACTGTTTAGTTCGCTCCTACCCGCCTGAACGCGAGTAACACGAAGGTGTATTCTTGCCCGTTCCAGTTCACGGGCCTTGTATCGTGACTCAACACATCGTCATTGCTGTTTGACAAGAGTTCCAGACCATTGGCTCGAAACTCGTCGATAACTGCCTGCAGCGCTGGACGCGAAAAGATCGTCCATGTCTGCCCAAAAATCACGTCTCGGCTCGTGTCATGCGTAGCACCCGTGCCATCGTAATCAGTGGTGACGAGGAAGAAGCCGCCTGGTTGTAGCAGGCGGCTTGCCTCACGCGCTAGCGCGTCAATGGGAACGCCGTGCTCGATCGCCGACACCGCCGTCAAGACGCGAAACCGCTTCGATTCGTAGTCGGTACGCGTCATATCGCCAAGTCTATATTTTACGCTAGTCCAGTACGGCATCCACTTGCACAACGGGTTCAGGTCACAGCCGTTCACGTCCGTATAGCCAAGATCGTGAAGTCCCCACAAGATCTCTGAATTGAAACAGCCCAGGTCGAGAACTGGAGAGTCGCGCTCAGGGGCAAGTTGCTCGATGAGCTCGACCATATTTCTGACGTCCCAACTTTTGAGTTTGTCCGCGGACAGTGCCGGCGTCCGAAACCGAAGTGTGTAAAGCAATCGCCAGAAGCGCGTCTTCGAAGGCTGCGTGAAATCGATGCCGCGTCCCCGGAGCCAGGTACGCGCGTCCTCCAGCTCCTGCTTTGAGCGTAGTAATTTGATCATCGTTATGGTCTCGGCGGACCGCCATCGCATGGGTGTTCGTTCGGTGAAAATGTGCAAACTTGCAAGACCTTCGGCGCTCGCACTTTATAACCGGCCTGTCGATCCGTCAACGCGTGGGGAGTCAAAAACCTTCCCGCGCGTCTCCGGTCCACCGAGCCAAAGTCGTCGACATAGCCGCCCAGCCGCTTCGGCTGAAAGACGCCAAGCAGTTCCCCATCGCGCGCGCCACGCGGCTTCGCGCTGCCGCGCCCGGTCGACACTACTCACTTTCATCGGCGCCCGCCGCGAGCGGACCGCGCACTCAAACGCGCATTCGGTCGAGGAGACATGCATCCTCCATGGACAAGGCAGCCAGTTGTGAAGGCCTTCGAACCCGGTCGAAAGTGGGTGTGCCCTCCGCGTCCCCGGAGCACTGCGCACGGTACGGCATCGACTAGGCAAAGCACGCTCCATTGCCGCGTGTATTAAGCTTATCAGCGGGTCATTCTCCCCAGAACCCGCGCCTGCTACCGAGGCTATTTATACCGGCGCGCTGGCATACTTCACGAACTTATATGCGCTGCATGGGCGTTATGGCAGCGAATTTCGTAAGTGGGGCCGCGCAGTAGCTCTCTATGCGAGCTTGCGGAAACTTGTAATAGCCAGGCTCGCGAAAGGCTTCAGGGCAAATGGGGGCTCCACGGGGGGTAGAACTCCTTCGTGCAATTTACTAAAGTTCCCCACATGCTAACTCGTCGGGCTACCGGACCCGAGGCCTTTTTTTTATTTGCGGCTAAGCTCGGCTCAGTCAATCGACTTGGCATCCTGTTGGGTTGCGAGCTCGCGCTGTCGGCCGTGGTCAGCTGGCCCCTTGCGCGGCACTTCGTCTTTACTGCGTTCGAAGACTATGGAGGCACTCTAAACGTCCAACGCCTTTTGGAACTCGGCTATCGGCCAGGAGTCGACTTCTACTACCCATATGGCCTGCTACCCTTGCTGGTGGCGCGAGGCTGGTTTGGTCTATTTGGTAGAAGCACGCTCGCATACGCGGCCCTAACCGTCGTGTGCGAATCGCTGGTGGGCCTGGGATTGGGGCGCTGCGCAAGAGCGCTTCGCCTGCCCACCCTCGGGGTCGTCTTCGTCGCCGTTGCTGCGCCATTGATCGTTCCATACACCTACTTCAACGTCACCCATGCGGTTGAGATGGTGCTTCTGGTCCACGCGCTGGCGGAACATGCGCGGGGCCGCCACAGCGTGGCGCTATCGTTAGTCACCGCCTGCGCATTCGTGAAGCCTAGCATGGCGTATGTGTATGGGCTTGTGTTGTTCCTTCTGCTGGTGCGATTACAGCTGCAAAAGCGGTCATCGCTTGTAAGTTGGTTGCGAGCCATGGGCGCTCCAGCATTGACGGGCCTCTGCATTGCGTCCGTACTGCTCTGCATCTATGGAGTCGCGGCGATGATTAAGGTCCAGTTTCCAAGCGGCAGCCGTCAAACGTATGAGCTAATCGGCTATGGCTTTTTCAACGGCACCGGGCGTGATTTCTGGCGCCCACCGGGCGCCCGTCCGAAGTTTTACCTCGGCACATTCGCAGGTGTGTGGCTAACTATGACCGGCTTACTAGTCGTCGGGGCGGTCGTCGCTCTTTGGCGTGCCGTAACAAGAAGGACTTGGCTCAGTCTATCAGACGAGTTTGCCGTCACGACGGCCCTCTTGCACGTCAGCTTCGTCTGTTTCTTTTACGGAAACGCCGGGTCTTGGTCCTATTATGCGTTTGCACTGATTTTGGGAACGGCAGCCACGTTGACCACTTATAGACGGGCGGCGCTACCATTCCTGGTCCTGGTTTCTATGCTGATGCTTGTTCACGCGAGAATGATCCCTGACAGGCTTAAAGTCTGGCGCACATACTCACCGAGCGCGGCAACGGCCGGCCTTTGGGCGACTGACCGTCAGCGTCAGGAGTGGCATCAAGTCTTGGATATGACCAGCGGGCAGTCTCCGCTAATCCTTTCGCCCGCCGGTTGCGCAGCAATGCTTTTCCCTAGCTTTCATGGGACGGATAATTGGTGGACGTCGATCGTGACGCTTCCCATTATGCCGGGCGCAGAGCTCACTCGGATTCAGGCTCGCGTGCACGCAGCGTCAACGGTCGTCGTTGCAATGGTGTCGCGCGACATCGTTCAGTCGCCCCAAATGCACGACTCATTTAGAAATTTTATTCGCACGTGGCACGGGGATGTGTTTGACGTGTACCGCCGGGTCGAAGCGCCTGCGAATCTAACCAAATGAGTCGGTGTTACACTGCGAGGACTATGTGGAATGTAATGATACGTCAAAAACCGAGAAGCCCGGAGTCGTCGTGTAACAAGCCCTTCGTTTTCAGACGCATCACTGACCTAGACAGGCACCCTGCCCTGACCACACTTTGCTGAGTGGCGTCGTCGCAACATCGCACGCGACCTGCTGCCGGGGCGCTACAGGGGGTGTCATCCTCAAATGGGCTTGCCGGCAACGACATGAGGCACGGGCAAAGGTACGATATAATCTCCGCGGAACCCGCGAGCGGTGAGCTTCGGTATCAATTCATCCGCGATATGCCATGATAAAAGCAGCGCGTAACGCGGCTGATCTTCGAACAAGCGAGACTCTTCCAGTACAGGTATTAATGTTCCGGGGATGTATTTGCCAATCTTGTACGACCCCTTGATCTCGAGCACACAATCTAAAATGCCTTCGTCTAGCCCAACGTAGTTGATGAGGGTGCTGGCTCGCGACGGCGCACCGACCCCGTATACACGGTCACCTGATGCGCGAATGTTCGCGAGCAACGCGTACAGGGACAATTTCGAAGACACTACGCCACTACAGAACCGGGTGATACCGTCGGTGGTGAGCTCGCGGTCTTCAGTTTGCAACACTTCCGCAACGCTTGCATCAGCCCTATATTTACCCTTTCTTGCCGCATACACGCGGATCGACCCGCCGTGAGTCGGGATTCGCTTGGCGCGGATCACCTCCATCCCGTTCGCTTCCAGTAAAAACCGCAAGCTCGTTAGCGAGTAATAGCGGAGATGTTCGTGATAGATTGTATCGTATTGAAGAGTTTCTAGCAGAGAAAGCCAGTAATGAGATTCGCTAATGAAAATGCCGTCGTCGTCGAGCAGCGTAAGGATGCTTTTCATAACGCTGTCGACGTCCTCGATATGCGCGAAAACGTTGGTCGCGGTGACGATTTTTGCGCGGCCGTCTTCCGCAACGACTTGGCGTGCCGACTCATCTCCGAAGAACGCTATAAGCGTGTTGATTCCGCGCTCATTGGCGAGGTGGCCTGCATTCGTCGGCTCGATGCCGCGAACCCGGTGACCGCCCTTGTGAAAATTGCTGAGCAGCGTTCCGTCGTTCGAGCCGATGTCAACCGCTAAATCGCTCGGCTTCAGCGGGTAAAACCGCGAAACCTCTTCGTACATCTCGGCGAAGTTATCGCGCAGGATTTTTGTCGTGCCGCTCGTATAAGGATAGCTCGGCGGAAACAGAATGGCGGGATCAACGACGAGGCCGAGCTGCGCCAGCTTGCAGCGCCGACAAATCAAGAGTTGCGCCGGATACGCTGGCTGTTCCTCCGGGCGCGAGCCAATCGTCGGCATGCCATTCACCGGAGGCAAATAGCCGGCGAAGAACACGGGCTCTAAGTCCGGCGATTGACAGACCTGGCAGGCTTCGACCACGACGCTTCCGCCGGAGCCAGCCGCCAATTTGATTGTCGCGCTCATTTTATGGTCCTTCTTTCATGTTGCGTGTACCAGCTCACCGATCGGCGCAGCCCTTCCTCGAGCGAGACACCGGGGGCGTATCCGAGCGCCTTTAGCTTATCGATGTTTGGGCACCGCCGCAGCGTGCCGCCCTCTTGTAACGGGCCCGGTTCGACCGTCACGGGACGTTCGAGTATTTGCCCCAACGCTTGGACCAGATTCTTTATTGAAACCTCCAAGTCCGTTCCGACGTGGTAGATGTTTAAATGCTCGCCGCTCTCGATCACGCGCATCACGCCGCGGACGAGGTCGTCCACGTAGACGAAAGAGCGGGTCTCGTCGCCCGTGCCCTGGATAGGAAGAGCAATCGGCCCAATTGTTCCACTTGCGCGCGCATGCAAGCGCCGGATCAGCTGCGGAATCACGTGTTCCTCGCCCATGTCCGGGCCGTAGCAATTATGCGGTCGAAACACGACTGCCCTGGTGAAGTGCTTGCGGCCATAGTTCAGCGTCAGCAGCTCGGAGATGACCTTGCCGCCGCCATACGAGTAGCGCGGGTTGAGCACGTCCGGTACCGATAGAGGAGCGCTCTCATCCGTCGGAACATGCGGCGGCGTCTGGTAGACTTCTGAACTGGAGGCCAGGACCAGGTCGCGAACGCCGTGCTGCACACAGCCGTCGAGCACGTTCATCATGCCCTTGACCGCGACCTCCAGAACCAGCTCTGGTCGGGTATAAAAAAATTCTGTTCCGTTCACGTACGCCAGGTGAGCGACGCTATCCATACCCAGAACTGCGCGGGCGACAGCTTCTGGATCGCGAATATCACCCTGTACTAGCTCTAACCGGGTTTGTTCATCGCCAGTCAAACCGGCGACGCGCTCCTGAGAGCCTCTTGATTCATTGTCCAGCGACCTCACGTATGCGCCGGCTCGCAGCAGTCCCCGTACGAGCGCGCTACCGATAAAGCCGGTTCCACCGGTCACCAGAAATCGATTACCCAAAATTTTCATACGTTGCTCTCTCTCATAACCACAGTCTTGGGCCCGCGGCGCAGATACGTTGTTTCAAACGCATACACGAACCACTCCAGATAAGCGGGCAGCCAACGAAGAACCTTGAAGCGGCTTTGGCCAGTCTTTCGCTCGAACCACTCGACGGGGACCTCCCCAACTCGCCATCCGATCCGGTGACACTTAAGCAGCAGCTCGATGCTATAAGTAAAGCCCTCAGTCGACTCGATTGGCACGCTCCGGAGCAAGCGCTGCGAGAACAGACGAAAGCCGTTGGACGAATCGTGGGATGGAACGCGCGCTAAGTGAAAGAGCGCCCATGCCGAGCTGCGCACGAGTATCGACTTCAACGGCGGACAATTTACCATCCGCCCGCCGGGAATGAAGCGGCTCGCGCACACGACGTCGCACCCATCTTTAAATTTTTGCACCATCGCATCGAGCCGGGGGGCGTTATAATCGTCGTCAGCGGGAAAGACCAACACGGCGGGCGCGCAGCTTTCTGCGAAACCCGTCACAACCGCCCCGAAAGCACCGCGCCCACGGTTCTTGACCCGCACGATCGTCAGGCCCACTCCGTCGAGCTCGGCCAATGCCGGCAACGTGTCGTCGTCGTCGCGGTCATAACAGATCAGAATTCTGAAAGGCGTCCGTACGTGGTCTCGCAGAGTTTCGAGGACCGCCCGTATGCCTAACCCCTCGTTATAGACAGGGATTACGATATCGAGTTCAGGTTGTGTCATATCCGTCGGCGAAATTTCGCTCTTATCCTGTGCTAGTTTACGCTCAGGACGTCTTGGTGGCGACGGTGATGAGAAAAGTACCGAGTCGATCCTCTAGCGGCGACCGCCGAAGAAGCCCTTCATACAGATTATACAACGGCAAAACGAGCCCTGCGACGCGGCTTTCGACGAAGCGGAACGAGATTCCGCCTATGCCTCGAATCGTGCGGTCCTGGAAGCCTGCCTGGGAGAGTTCATCGTGCAGTTGCGTCCGATGGAGTAAGACTTCGTTTTCGGTCTTGCCTTTTTCAGAAAAAAACGGTGAACGAGGATCTCTATATAGCCACATGGATGGGCTCTGCACGTTGGGGTCGTAGGCAAAGAGACGACCGCCGCGAGACAAGAGACGATGCCCCTCTCGCAGCACACGCACCCTATCATGAGGCGCGCTGACGTGATGCAAGACCCCCGAGTAGCAAAGAATGTCTTGGCTGGCGTCAGGTAATTGGGTCGAAGCAATGTCGCCGACTAGAAACTTTACATCCGGCGTCGCAAGGCTCGCATGCTCGACCGCCCGCGGGGAAATGTCCATGCCCGACCGCCTCAGACCGAAGCGGCTGAGGCGACGAATGAATGCCCCCGTCCCACAACCGAGGTCGATGCACCGTTCTCCAGCGCGGGGCCTCACACTTTGCTCGAAGACGCGCAACAAGCGGTCGTAAGCCGCGTCCGACAACACATCATAATCGCCGTGCTCGGCGACGAATTGGTCGAAGAACTCAACCTCACGTCGATTCGCGTTATTCGTGGAAGTATGCATCGGGTTTTACGATCAATGTGCCCATTAGCGCGACGCGCCGCAGCTTAACGGCGGACTTTGCGGGTGGCGATAGAAAAGAAGCGGCCCTAATTGAGATGCACGCAGACTCGCGATCCTTCAGCAGCGCGAATGGCGTCCATGAGCTGCTGAACCGAGAGACCGTCGTTGAAGTCCGGCTTCGCGGGTGCGCCCGTTTGAACGCCGTCGAGAAAGCGGCGGACTACGCTAGCGGTCGCGACAACGCGACCGTCTGCACCGGCGTCGTGCGGCTCAACTTCGAGTATTTTCGTAGGCTTGCCCCGCTGCGCCAGCGTCAGGCTAAAGCCGGACGCGTAATCAGCGGTCCGATTTCGGAGCGCGAGCGCGCCGTCATCGCCGTAAATCTCCAGACTATACCCGCTGCCAAAGGGGGCATCAGTGGCCAAGGACATCGACACGAGGACGCCGCCGACGGTTTCGAGCCAGGCTTCGACGCGCGTGTCGGCCATCCCGGGGTCCGGGGCCCAGGTGCGCGCCGTCACGCGCTCGACGCGTCCGAACGCCCAAAGGACCGAATCGAGGGCGTGAGACCCGAAAAGACTCAACGCGCCTCCGCCGCGGCTTGCATCGCGCTTCCAACTGCTCGAACGCTCGCGATTCGCTACGGTTTCGACTCGCCAGCTGAGATACACATGACGAAGTGTACCCACCGCCCCCTCATTCAACATTGCCTTGAGGCGCTTCCAGGCGTTTACCTCACGAAACTCGAAGTCCACCACGCCGACTACCCCGGCTGCCGCGACGCTATCGCACATACGTTGTGCGTCTTTCGCATTTTCGGCCATCGGTTTTTCGGCGAAAACATGTTTTCCGCGCGACGCGGCCTCCAGCACTATCTCCGCCTGCATCGAGGGCGGAACGCTGATCGCGACCGCGTCGATTCGGGGGTCCGCGACTAACGCGCGCCAGTCACCGAACGCTCGCGAAATGTTCAAACGCCCGGCGATGGCCTGGGCCCGTTCGAGGGTCGAGACGCAGATGGCGTCGACCGAGGCTCGGGCATCCGCTCGGAAGGCCGGCACGTGCACGTGTTGTCCGAATCCACCGCCGATGACGCCGACCCGAATCTTACTCACCGCGCTTTGCTCCGGGCTGCACACTCGCATCCATGTTCCAAATGTCGACCATCGGCGTTCCTTGGCGATCGAGCTCCCGGTACGCTTGATGCGGCGCGCACAGGATGAGCAAGTCGCTACGTGAAATCAACTCACCTTGCGGGATCAGCTCGGGATCATTCGCCACGAAAGGGTCCGTGGTCAAAACTTCACGCGCCTGAAAGCGCAACAACTTCTTGAGCTTGTAACTCAGGGATGAACGAATATCGTCGCTGTCTGATTTGAATGCCATGCCGAGCAGGCCCACCGTCATCTCTTTGAGCGGATATTGGGTCGATAATCGGGACAAAATAAATGCCGGCAGCCCTTCATTGATCTGAATAGCAGAGTAGCCTAGACCAAACTGACTGTTGAACGCGGCCAGCTGCAAAGTATCCTTGTAGAGGCACGGCCCGGCGGCAAAGCCGGGGCCAGGCAGATCGCGCGCTCTAGGATAGTCGTGCTTTAGCCCCTCGAGCAGGCGGTGATAGTCGAGCCCTGCTTCTTGAACCATCATGTAGAACTGGTTGGTCGCTGCGAACTGGATGTATCGGTATGCGTTGCTGATCAACTTCGCAAATTCTGCTTCCTTCGTCACCATGCGCACGATCGAAGGCGCGATCCTAGAAAACAATCGAACCGCCGCTTCCTCGGCGGCTGGAGTCGTACCGCTCACGATCTGCGGCAGTGTTTGAAGCTCCTTGATCGAGTGGCCCTGGACTACGCGCTCCGGACAGAACGCTACGAGAAGCTTCTTGCCGCGCGCCTGGAGGTACTGATCAACGTGGTCGGTAACGCCGGGAAAGACGGTCGAACGGAGGATCAGTGTCTGTCCGTCGGATAGATGCGGCAATAGAGCATCGACACAATCGAGCACGACGCGGAGCATGGGGTTATGAAACTCGTCGATTGGAGTTCCGATCGTGAGCATCACATACGGCACCCCGTTTAGCTCGCCAATCTCGTTGGAAAGGCCTAGCCGACCGGTCGGCAGTACCTCTCGCAGCAACTCTTCACCGCCGTTCTCCATGAAGGGCATCGCGCCCGACGATAGCTTGTCCAGGGCGGCTCGGTTCAGGTCGTAGATGAGTGTACGCAGGCCATGCTTGGCTAAAACCAACGCCAGCGGCGCACCCACGTGTCCCGCGCCACCCACGATGCACACGTCGTAGCCGAGCTTAGGTCCTGACTCCGAGATCATTTGTCGCGCAGGCATACCAAACACCGCGATCCTGAACCACCTAAATGCGGCGGAGTCTGCGCAAACGGCTCATGGCACGTACGAGACCATATTGACATCGCGCGGGTCTCGGCAGATAAGGCGCCCGAGTGCCCCGCATCCTCTCCCGCCTGGAGACCCCTCTTTCCTCCTGGGTTCGTCTCGTTGAAAAGGCGGTGGAGTTCGCGCCCAACGCGCCCCCGGAGATCTATCATTGCCTGGCACAGGCGGACTACGTCGTCATCGTCGCGCGAACGCCCAGCGGTCGGATTCCAATCGTTCGACAATTTCGCCCCGCCGTCGCCTGCGAGACATGGGAGTTGCCGGGTGGCCTCCTCGAGCCCGACGAGAGCCCTGAATCATGCTGTCGGCGGGAGTTGCTGGAGGAGGCTGGGCTGTCGTCGGTAGCGGTGCACTCTTTGGGCAAATTTTTCCCGGACACGGGGCGCCTGGAGAACTGCCTGCATTCGTTCTTCGTCGATGCGTCCGAGCCGAAACCGGACTTCTCGAACGAGGTAGGGCTCGCGGTGGCGTACGTTTCACCCTCGGAGCTCCGCGCGCGCATAGTTGATGGAACTTTCAAACACCAGCTTCACCTCGGGGCCCTCGCGGTGGCGTCGCTGAAAGGCTTCGCAAGCGGTTGGTTTTGAGCGACTACCGTCAAGCACGCTTGGTCTGATTACCGATATTTGCTTGAATTGCGGGGTGCTTGATGTACGACAAGCGGCGCTGAGCGATGTGAAGTGAGCGCGTCGGTGATCTAGGGACTGCAAATCCGAGCCAATCCAACTCGAAACGTGGACGGTCCCATCGCGTTAGCGCCCCGGCCATGTTGGGCTGATTATTCGAACGGTAGCCTGAAAGGCGTCTATATTAGAGCTCGCACCTGTAGACGTTCTTGAAGCCCGAAGATGAACGACGATCGTGCCCGCGGGAGCCACGGCGAGACAAGATGGATCGAGAGATTATGCTGAACACTAGCGACGCGCTACAATCCGTACCGTCTCCAAACCTCGAGCTGCAGGCTGACACACCCGTCGAGCTATCGATTGTAATGCCGTGCCTTAATGAGGCGGACACCGTGGCTACGTGTGTTGAAAAGGCGATGCGAGCGCTGCGGGCAGCCAACATTGCAGGCGAGGTAATACTCGCAGACAATGGCTCGACCGACGGATCTCAGCGCCTGGCCGCGGGCTCAGGAGCACGGGTGATCGACGTGCCGAGACGCGGCTACGGCAGCGCGCTGATCGCCGGGATCGAGGCCGCCCGCGCCGAGCTCGTCATCATGGGTGACGCTGACGATAGCTATGATTTTTTAGAGATTCCGTCTTTCTTCAACAAGCTTCGAGAAGGGTACGATCTCGTTCAGGGCTGTCGCTTTCCCTCTGGCGGCGGCCGCATATTGCCCGGAGCTATGCCGTTCACGCACCGCTGGATCGGCAATCCAATGTTTTCGTTTCTAGCGCGGCGCTGGTTCAGCGCGCCGATTCATGACGTTTATTGCGGGCTGCGCGGTTTCACGAAGACTCATTATGAGCGGTTGCAACAGCGCTGCACAGGAATGGAATTCGCGACGGAGATGATCATCAAGTCGAGTCTTCAGCGCGCAAAGATCGGGGAAGTCCCGATCACGCTTCACCCAGATGGCAGGAAAGCTCACCCTCCCCACCTCAACACGGTCCGTGACGGTTGGCGAACATTGCGTTTTTTTCTGATGTGCTGTCCGCGTTGGCTCTTCGTCGCGCCCGGCCTGTCACTCATCGCGCTTGGCGCACTTGCCTATGCGCTCGCTTTGCCGGCGGTTAGCATTCGAGGTGTCGGCTTCGACGTTCATACTCTACTCTACGGAAGTTTAGCCATTCTCTGTGGTTACCAATCGGTGCTGTTCGCCATCTTTACGATGACGTTCGCGGTCAATGAGGGAATTCGCCCGGCAACGCCCGGCTACAACCGCTTCTATCGCGTCATGGACCTCGAGCGAGGGGTCGTCCTCGGCCTGTTGGCGTGCGTCGCAGGAGCGATCCTCATGAGCTTGACCTTTCAGACCTGGCGAGCATCTTCGTTTGGTCACCTCGATTACCCGCGCACGATGCGCTGGGCCATTCCGGGCACTAGTCTTCTTGCACTGGGCTTTCAGACGATTTTATCGAGCTTCTTCGTTAGCATCCTGGGCATGCAGCGTAGGTGATGCAATGAGCGGGTTCGACGAATACGCCGAGGATTACGACGAGGCCCTCGATGAGGGACTATCCGTCACCGGTGAGAACAAGGATTACTTCGCCTCGGGTCGACTGCAGTTTCTCAAGGAGTGCCTAGCTACGCTCGAGCCAGGTCGCGACCTTAAGACCGTGCTGGACTATGGATGCGGCACCGGCTCGACTATTCCCCTTTTGCGGGCGCTGGCGCCCGCAGCTCGTATCTTGGGCGTGGATATATCGACTGCGTCATTGAAAGTGGCGCAGCGCACGATAGGCAGCGACCGGGTTCAATTTCAGGCGGTGGCAGACGCCGCTCCCCGAGGTGAGTTCGACCTAGCCTATTGCAATGGCATCTTTCATCACATTCAGCCACGCGACCGACAAGTTGCTGCTCGTTATGTATTCGACGCCTTGGCGCCGGGCAGATACTTTGCGTTCTGGGAAAACAACCCGTGGAACCCAGGGACGCGCTGGGTCATGAGCCGCATCTCTTTTGATCGCGACGCCATCCTAGTGTCGGCGCCGCAGGCTGGTTCTTTTCTCCGATCGGTCGGCTTCGAAGTAATCAGGACGGACTTTTTGTTCTTCTTTCCTCGGTTTTTGAAGCCGCTCCGCCTCCTTGAGCCGCATTTGTTCCGGCTGCCATTGGGCGCGCAATATCAGGTGCTGTGTAGGAAGCCTGTGTCGAAGGACGCAAACTCGGACGCGACGCGAGGCGCCAGCCTGCCCAAGGCGAGTGGACCCAGCGAACGGCCATGAAAGTCGCAAGGCCGCGGCTCGGTCTCGCCGCTCTCATGCTGATCACTTATGGCTATTTTTGCGGCGGGTATGTGAACAACGTCTGCACGAACGCGGTCGCCGATCTTACCATTGCCATGGTAGATCATCATACCTTTCATATCGACGCTTACGCGGGCAACAGTAACGACATCTCCGAACGAGACGGGCACTTTTTTTCCGGCTTTGGCCCCGGGCTCTCGTTTATGCTGGTGCCGGTTTACGTGGCGATTAAGCCCGTACTAGGGCTTATACCAGCGCACGTTCTGCAAACGGCCGGCGCCAAACTGTCTGCCGGCATCTACGCCAAGACCGGTCACCTTAGGTCGACGAACTCGCGCATGACCGTGTTACTCCTGATCGTCGCGGGCACCGCGCTCGTGTCGATTCCGCTCGGCATGTTGACGACCTGGTATGTCGTGCTGACGAGCCGTTGCTTGGTTCCGCGCCTATCTGGGCACGATGCGACACTGGTGGCCTTCGTGACGGCCTTCGGCACGATCATATTAGTTTACTCCGTCAACCTGATCCACACCGGCGTGGCGGCGTTCTTGATGTGGATTGTGGTGGCGCGTTCCATGCGCGCTCGCTCGCCCACTACACCGGCAACAATCTGGAACGGCTTTTTGCTCGGGCTGGCGCCGGCCATCGACTATCCAGCAGCTTCTTACGTGGCCTGCGCTGGCGTCTTCGTACTTCTGCTGGCACAGCCTTCCGAACGAGCCAAAGCCGCGGTGCGGCTCGCCGCCGGCGCGGCCACGCCCGGGTTGGCCCTGCTCGCGTACCACTGGTCCGCTTTTGGCTCCCCTTTTACCAATGCTTATCGGTTTCGGGTGCGAACCGTCGACCAGAGCGTATTCGATGTGACCAATCTTGACTCGAGCCTTCCCAACGCCCAGAAGCTGTATGTCGCCTTTTTGAATCCGAACTCCGGGCTGCTGTTGTACTTCCCCTTACTGCTACTGGCGATTGGCGTCGTCGGCTATCTTCTGTATACGGAGCGCGACCACTTCAGAAAGCTTTTCTGGGGCTTAACCGGTGCAATTATAACGATTAACCTCGCGATTTATTGTTCGTTTCCGTTGGCATTGGGTCCCGGTAACGCTCCGGGCTTTGGCGTCAGATATATGATGTACTCTGCGCCGTTCGTCATGGTAGCGTTCGCTGCCCTGCTCGCGAGGCTACCCGCTGACGGGCATCCCGCTGCCCGCAGAGCCTTGCTTGGCCTCGCATTCATCAATGCCGTCCCGTCTTGGGCCTATGCTTGCTACGGCAGTCCGGCCTTCCCTGCCCGTGACTATTGGCGCTTGCTGATGGAAGTGGGACCGGGAACCTACACTTGGACCAAACTGCACGACGCACGGTTGCTGACGACACCGGTTTGGGCGTGGCTAGGCGCGGCTGCTATTAGTGTGTTAATCTTCTTTTGGGCCCGATTAGTTCGCCGCCTATTGGTTAACGGCTCGCTACGAGAAAAGCCGAGTTCGACACCGATGATGGTAGAAGCGGCCGAATCAGATTGATGGCTTGCGCGCCAACAGCAGCATCGCAGACGTCCGGAAACCAAGCGTCGCACGTAGCTTGTCCCAAAACGTGAACAGCACCAGAAAAGGCAAGAACCCTTGGAAGGGATCGAACCATCGCGCAAGCTTCGGATATGAGCGGCTCCCGTAACGTAGTCGATGGTGGATCGAGTACATCCAAAACGAGTGGCCAGTTTGATACCGTGTTGAGATGACCTCTAAGCCTGCGCCTTCGAGCAGACGGGTCAAGGTTTCCGGCGTGAAAATATGCCAGTGGCGAGGTATATGATATCCGCCCCAAAAGCCGCCCGCAAAGCGGCGCGCGTCATAGCTGGCTCGGTTCGGAGTTTCGACTGCGAAAACCCCTCCAGGCGCGAGCCAACCGGCCACTTTCCCCACTACCAACGCAGGGTCGTCCAAGTGCTCGATCACGTGAAACATTGTGACCAGGTCCAAATGCTCCGACGGCGGCGCCTGCCAATGCTCAACTCTGTCCGAGGACACTCGGTAGCCTTGCGCGGCCAGCCTTTCAGCACATTCCTTATCGAGCTCCAAGCCGAAGAGGCCGCTTCGATCCAAGCCTCTCTGCTCCATTGCTTTCAAGAACCGACCGCTGCCGCATCCGATGTCGAGATACCGTCGAGGGAACGAAGACAATTGGTTTAAGATGCCGCGGACCTTCGACCTATCCATCAATTCCTTACCACGGACCGCGATAGGGTTGATTTTCTGCTCGTAGTTGTACGCGTAGTAGGTCGGCGGGTATATCGTCGATAGGGCGTCGATCGCCGGGCGTGGATGGAGCCACACGTGCTCGCACTGCGTGCATTGGACGAAGCGCCAGGCGTTGGCGCAAGTAAGGAGCTCATAATCGAATCCGCGCGCAAATTCTTGATAGGTCGCGCCTTTGCACACCGCGCAGAGTGGAACGTCCTCGCAGGCAATTGTCGGCGCGCCGCGTTCGATGAGCTCCGCCGGAACGGCCTCCTCACGCGTCTTCGCGGAATTATCTTGGAGTATCAGGTGGCTGGTCACGTAGAGCTCGCCGTGTTCGACGTCGAGCCGCGGCGCTCGAGGGGAGTGCTTCGTAGATATAGCCAGATGTAGCCAAGATATGAACTACGCACATCGATGTTCTGCGCCGCCGGCAGCCGTTGCAATTCTTCATTCGCAATTGGCAAGTTGTAATACGGAATCGATGGCCAAAGGTGATGGGCCGTGTGCAGGTTCATATTCATCGGCGAAAAGAAAAGGCGCTCGACGGGGTTGCTCACGACATTGACCAGACGATGTCGGTCCGCCAGGGCATCGACCTCCGGGTGCGAATGCTCGACGAACGCCCGAGCGTTGTCGCCTAGAAACGTGAACACATAGACTGGCAATAGCCAAAGCACAGGCCAAGCCCAGAAGCCGATACCCCACGTGAGCCCGGTAATCAGCAGCACCTGCCAGGCGACCAAGATGGTCCAATCGCGCGCCGTGTATCGCCGTTTGACACCTGAAGGGGCTTGCTCTTTCTTCGGGCCGAACACGTTCCAAACGGAGCGGAGCAGGCTCGAGGTGCCGGTTAGGAACGCAGCCAGCTCAAGCGGCGACCTTTTGTTGAAGCTACCGTGCTTGTGCCGGTCCGGATCCAGGGCGCTCGATAGGTGAAGATGGTGGTCGATGTGGTTCCGGTTGTTCAACCGCGTTATCGCGCCGATCGCTCCAAACACGAACAGGTCGCTGAACAGATCGTTATGCTGCGTTTTGGTGAATAGCCGCCGGTGAAGTCCGTCGTGTCCGATGACCCACAAGGCGTAGAAACGTGTTCCCACGACCGGTATGGCGAGGAGCACAACCCACCAGCGGTGAACGAACGCGACGGTTACCCACGCCGCCAAAATCATGCCCCAGCAGCGGGCCGCGTCGAAGGCGACGCGCAACGGGCGCAAGCGACTCAGCTCGCGCACGCGCTGAGGGGTGAGCAATGCTCTGCGCAACGTGACGTACGGGTCAAATGGCTGCTCTGTGTTGGTTGGCGCGTCTACAATCATTTGCTCACCGTCGACTGGTCATAAGCATATCATGCGCAAGGGCGCTCGGGCACAGAGCAAAGCGCCGGCCGCGGACCGGCGGTGGTGCCCCGAGGGCTCCCTTGCGGACGAGGTACGAGCGTTCAAGGCCGCACATCGCGTACCGGCGAGAAGCACCATTACAAGCGGGGCGGTCCGAGGCTTGACTTGCCTTCCCGCGCCCGGCGACCTATCTTCTCAGCCCCGTTGGCGTGCTAGCGCGCGACCTGGCCTATTTTAAGATCCCCGGTTGATTGCCGCTCCATCAGATATGGTTCCTGCCATCGCCGCCGCCGAAGGGGCGGACGCGCTGTCGGCGCGGATTGCTACAAAGTCTGCGCGCGTAGTCGTAATTGGCATCGGCTACGTCGGCTTGTCACTCGCTGCGGAATTTGCACGCGCAGGTTTTCGCACGACTGGCTTGGACAGCGAAGTTGATAGGGTGAACTTGCTGAACGACGGCCAGTCCTACATTGCCGACGTGCCCCGCACCGACGTGGCGCCGCACGTCGCTAGCGGACGCCTAAATGCGACAAGCGACCACGCCGTCCTGCGCGAAGCGGACGCCGTCGTCATCTGCGTACCCACTCCGCTGAACAAAACCAAAGAGCCAGACATGCGCTTCATCGTCGAAGCCACTGGAAAAATTGCCCACCACCAGCACGACGACATGTTGGTTGTGCTCGAATCGACGTCCTACCCCGGCACGACGAACGAGGTGCTTATTCCTCAGCTCACGCGAAGCGGCCGTAGGCTAGGCGAACGAGTGTTCGTCGCGTTCTCGCCAGAACGAATGGACCCTGGCAATGCGGTGTTCAAGACACGCAATACGCCCAAAGTCTTGGCCGGCGCCACTCCGCGCTGCCTCAGCATGGCGACCAGCCTATACTCGCAGATCATCGATACCGTCGTGCCCGTGTCTACGACCGAGACGGCCGAAATGGTAAAACTCCTCGAGAACACATTTCGCGCGGTGAACATCGGCCTCGTGAACGAAATGGCGGTAATGAGCCGCAAGCTTGGGATCGACCCGTTCGAGGTGATTCGCGCTGCCGCCACCAAGCCCTTTGGATTCATGCCTTTTTACCCAGGGCCAGGCCTGGGCGGGCACTGCGTTCCAATTGACCCGCTCTATCTATCCTGGAAGCTCCGCACGTTACAGTACCATGCACGCTTCATTGAGCTGGCCGACGCGGTAAATAGCGGCATGCCAGGCTACGTGATCGAGCGCACGAGTGAAGCACTCAACGACCGGACAAAACCAGTTCGGGGGTCGAACATTTTGATTTACGGCGTCGCCTATAAGCGCGACGTGAACGACGTGCGTGAATCTCCTGCCCTACCCATCATCGAAGGACTACGAGAACGCGGCGCGCACATTTCTTACATGGACCCTCACGTCGCCTCACTTCATGCGCTGGGGATGGACCTCAATACCGTAGACCCAAGCCGGCATTTCGGCGATTTCGATGCGGTTGTGATCGTGGCCGATCATTCGGCAATGCCGCGCACGCGCCTTCTAACCGAGGCCAATCTCATCATCGATACACGCGACGCTCTCCACGCGGTCGTCGGCGATCAACGCAAAGTATACAAACTCTAATTCCTTCAAAATTGCGTTGAATCGCGGTAGGAACGATCTCGCCTCTTTCGGCCTTGGGCCGCCCCCGCACGGTCGCGAGCCAGCACTACTACTTTTAGCCGTGCACGAGCGACGTGTAAGTGGCGTGGAGTGCGCGTGGCAAGTTACTTGCGTTTTCCGCGAGCGATTTTTCGTTACATCGCGCCCTGTCCCGTCGTGACTCCTGCTTTCAGGCGGGCTAGCCGCGCCGGTTTACTCGGCGACAGCGGCGACTAGGTTCCACGGCAATAGCGCTTCGCCGCGATCTGCGGCCCGCAGGGCCTCGCGTAGATAGGTTGCGGGGTCGATGTCGTGGAGCTTTGCGGTCTCGATGAGCGAGTAGAGGGCGGCGGCTGCTTCAGTGCCGCGTTTCGACTTTGATCCGTAGTGGTTCTTGCGACCGACAACCGGACCTCTGATCTCGCGCTCGGTTCCGTTATTGTCGAGCGGCGCGAACGCGTTGTCGACGAAGCGCGTGAGGCGCTCCCAGTTTGCGATCGCGTACGCAGCGGCTTTGCCGATCGAGAGCGATTTGCGTATGGCCCGGGGACCAAAGCCACTTTTTAGTTTCGCGAGAACGGCGACCGATTCGCTGCGGCGCAGCTCGAGTCTGCGGGCCACATCGTTGCCCGCGCGCCCATCGATTTCGTACAACTCGCCAATCCAGCCGAGCGCGAGATTGGCTTTTGGATGGTCGGGCTCGGCTTCTTGAACTTTCTCAACACATGAGCCCGACAACCGGCGAGAGTGATCGCGGGACTGGCCCTCGCGCCAGCCTCGTGAGTTTTCAATGCGTCGCACATGATCACACCGCGGTAGGACCACATTAGAGTCTTAAAGGCTTTAGCGCTCTTGTCGTCTCGGATGCGATGACAGACGACGCCCGGTGCTGTGCTGCACCACATCTGCCAGGGCTTGTTTGAATGCCTGCAGCTCTTCACACTTGGCTTGCAGCACTCTCTGCTAGTTCATGATTCTCGCCGCCCTGAGCGCCTCACCTCGGTGTATCACCTCACTTTCGGCTCTTAGAACGGGTCTTCTCTTCCCGCACGGGTTCCCGAAGCCGGGATGGCGAATGCACTATCAGCGAGCACGGTCGTTCCTTCAGGCGCGGAAATTTCGTCGAAGTGTTCCATGATAGCCCGAATCCTTGGGCTCAAAACTGGACAGCGCGATAAGGAAGCAGCCAAGTTCGCGCAACGCTCGGCGAGACCCGCAAAGATTTATCGGAGCAGACTCGTCAACGTCAGTGTCGGCGGACCTGAGGTTTTAACTCTCTATTTACAGCAATAGTTCAGACAAGTATTTTGGGAGGTACACCGACGAGCGGAAGACGCCTTTGTCGGGCTCATCCTTGCCTTCGTGGTACCGCAGACGCACAAAGATTTCTTCTTCCTTAGTGTTTACAATCTATTTCCTTGCCTGCGAGTTGCTTGGTGCGGTCATTACAGGTCGAATGCCACCAGCAATCAGTGACGGGGCGGGCATCGGAGAGCCGCCCGCGCGTGAGCGGCCCGCATCGGCAGGCTGACCGCGCCGTGCTCCGAAAAGGCGCAGCACCATCAGCAGCAACAACGAAAGGCGCGCTCTAAGGTGCGCGAAGCGTGCGCAGCTGCTGCTTGCTGTGCCTTAGAGCCGGATGCCCATCAGAGGTCACTGCCTTTAAATCTGCCCGGGCAAACTATTCACGCGCGGTCGCGGAGCTCTGCGGCCTGGTTCGCGGGGGCCACCCGCGGCCGAGCCACGCCGCGTGGGGGCGGGGTCCACGGCGCGACGCGCGGTCGGTTGCGCTGTCTACCTGCGACTCGATCGCCCTGTTCGGCGCGCCTTGATGCGCCCACTCCCCGCCCCCCACCCCCCCCCCCCCCCCCCCCCGACACCCCCCCCCCCCCGGAAAACGAGCCTTTAGGGGGGGGCCGCCCT
>CAXSGJ010000029.1:0-10625 GCA_964236865.1 uncultured Polyangiaceae bacterium | reverse complement strand
AACGATCACCCCGCACGGAAAGTCGATCGTTAGGGCGTGGTCGCCGTTTTTGATCGTGTCGCAGGCGGCGCCTTGGAGTTCGAGCACGGTGGGGGATGTGAGGCGCCAGCCGTTGGCGTCGGCGTAGGCGATGGGTTTGCCGTCGAGGGTGACGGTGCCGGTGCCGGCGGCGGTGCTGTCCACGCTGCCGTTCAGCTCGAGGGTGCAGGAGCGAACGCCGTTGACGATGGTGTCGAAGGCGGTTTTGAGCTCCATCTGGCTGTTGGCGCGGAAGAAGCGGGGGGTGGTGTCGACATTCACAGCGAGGCCTTGGCCGGCGTTCGCTACGGCGCGCAGGTGGGCTTCGCCCACTTGATTGCCGACGCTGATCACGAAGGTGGTGATGTGGCTGGTGAAGGCGTTCTGGACGGCGGTGACCGAGAGTTGCCGCGCGGCCGCGGCGGAGCCGGGCAGTTCATTGTTGTGGTCGGCGCAGGTGTCGGGTTCGCCGTCGGTGGCGAGCACGATGACTTTCGGCCCGGGATCGGTGACGGCGCTCAGTGTCTTGACGACGGCGTCGACGCTTTCACCCGTTGGCGTGTCGCCCTTGTAGTCATCCGGCAGGTACTTGGCCGAGATGGCGGCGAGGTTGTTGAGGGCGGGCGGTACGTCCGTGATCATCGGGCAGACCTTTTTGGGCTCGCCCAAGCCGAAGCCACCGTCGCTCGTGTACAACGCCAGGCCGAAGCGCACTTTGGTTTGCAGAGTCGGAATCAGGCCGCTCGCCGGACCGGTCAACGCGTCACGCAGCACGTTCCAGCGGATGCCGGTGTCGAATGACTGGTTCATGCTCCCGGATTGATCGACGAGCAGGACCACCGTCGGGATTTGGGGCGTGAAGGTGACGTCCAATTTCACGCAGGCGTCCCCAGGCGGCTCGCTGCTGCCGCCGTCTCCGGGATCGAGGTTGCCGGGGATGAAGCCTCCCGGCCCCGCCCCCGCCCCACCCGCCGTGCCCACGCACTGGCCGCTCGCACAGGTTTGGCCTGTTGCGCAGTCGTTGCTGGTTGCGCAGCCTGAGGCGACGCACGTGGCGTTGGCACCGCAAGCTTCACCGGTGGCGCAACACGCCGCGCCGCACACCACTTGCGAGGCGCACGACTTCACGGTGCTGCCTTCGGTACTCTTGCTGCTGCACCCGAGCGCGGACAGGCCGCTCAGGAACGCGAGCGTTGTGGCTGCGAATAAGTTCTGGGCCGGCGAACATCGGAGGGACCGAGGCCGGGCTCGCTGCGTCGCAATCAGCTGATGGTTCATGGCAAGTCGTTTCCCGGCGCAGCGCCGAGTGCTGGCGCGATGGGGGTTAGTGCCGCCGCCTGTAAAGATTAGTTCAGTTTTTGACAGGCTTTAAGCGCGATCACGACTTGTGATGACGGGTCGCTCATGATCCGACCGGCTCCGTGTGCGCTCGGGTCCGCGGGCGTCAGACACAGGCCCACACCGAGCACGGAATGTTCCACCGTCTGGCGTGGTGCACGGCCTGACATCGCATGGTGCTCGCCCGCCGCCGCGCGCGCTATGACGATCGAGAAGCGCTGCCTGAAGCCACGCGCGCCGAAATCCTGGGCGGTGCGATCATCACGTTACCGGCGCGGCGCCCACGTGATTCAAACCGCAAGGCGCACTTCGTCGTTTTGTGGGCGGCCCATTCGACGATGACGTCCCCATCGGACGGCTGTATTTGCCTAGCGTTAGCGCCCAGTGAACGCGTCCCGGCTCCTGCAGTCGCCGTGCGCCGCCGAAGGCTGAGCCGGCTTGGACGGCTGGGTGACCATCATCCCAAGCTGAAGGGTGCTGAGCCCGCGCCAGAGAGCCGCGTACAGGCTGCCGACTGCGTCCTCCACCCCCGAAAGCAAACAGGCCCGGAGTCCGAGGACCCCGAGCCTGCTGCTCACTGACCTGCTCGCGAGGCGAGCACGGTGCGACTCAGCCGCCGGCCATTTTTGCGACTTCACTGGCGAAGTCGGGGGTGGCGGGCTTTTCAATGCCTTCACCGCGTTCGAAGCGGACGAAGCGGCTCAGCGTGACTTCGGTGCCGAGCTCTTTGGCTAGACCTGCGCGCAGGCCTTCGACGCTCTTCTCGGTGTCGATCACACTTTGTTGTTCGAGCAGGCACACGTCTTTGGCCCACTTGGCCAGTTTGCCTTCGATGATCTTGGGGCGCGCCGCGTCCGGCTTGCCTTCTTCGATCAGCTGGGCGTCGAAGATCGCGGCTTGCTGAGCGCGGGCATCGGCCGGCATTTCCGAAACGTTCAGGAACTGCGGGGCCATGGCCGCGATTTGCATGGCGCTGTCGTCCACGAACTTCTCAAACGCGGGCGCCTGGGCGGCGGCTTCGCTGCCGGTGCGCACGGCCAGTAGGACGCCCACTTTGCCGCCCATGTGCACGTACGAATGCACGCGGCCTGCGCCGTCGATCGCCAGGCGCTCCCAGCGGCGCACGGTGATGTTTTCACCGAGCTTGCCGACCAGCGCCGCCCGGGTTTCTTCGATCGTACTCGTGCCGCCGGGGAACGGCTCGCTGCCGAGATCGACGCCCGGCTTTGCCTTGAGCGCGGCGGCCACGACTTTATCGGCAAAGGCGATGAACTCAGCGTTGCGGGCGGCGAAGTCGGTTTGGATGTTGACCTCTGCGATGGCGCCGAGCTTGCCGTCGGCGGACAAGCTGGTCACGACGAGGCCTTCGCTGGCCACCGCGCCGGCGCGCTTGGCGCTCTTCACGAGGCCCTTCTTGAGGATGACCTCGACCGCCTTTTCGAGGTGCCCTTCGGCCTCGACCAGCGCGGCCTTGCAATCGTTCAGCCCCGCTTGCGTGCGGTCACGGAGCTCCTTCACTAGCTGCATGTTTACTTGAGCCATGGGTCCCTCTCAGTTGGCCGCGTCAGAGCCGGCGCGGCTGCCACGGCCGCCGGCGTAGACCACCTGAGCGTCGCTGCCCGGACGACCGCCGCCACCTTGGCGACCGTCGTTCTGGTTGCTGTCCCGGTCGCGCTGTTGCTGAAACTCACGGCGACGTGCCGAGCCAGCCACGCAGGCGTCGGCGATGGCGCCGGTGATCAAGCGCACGGAGCGGATCGCGTCGTCGTTACCGGGGATGACGTAGTCGACCAGATCCGGATCGCAGTTCGTGTCCGTGATGGCGACGATCGGCACGTGGAGCTTGCGAGCCTCTTGCACGGCGATGGTCTCTTGCGCTGGGTCGATGATGAACACGGCGCTCGGAACCGCGCCCATGCCTTTCAAGCCGCCGATGTATTTCTCGAGGCGGGCGCGCTCTTTCTCGAGCTGCACGGTCTCTTTCTTCGGCAGTTGCTCGTACGTGCCGTCTTCCTTCATGCGCTCGATCGAGCGCAAGCGGTCGAGGCCGCCCTTGATGGTGCGGAAGTTGGTGAGGGTGCCGCCGAGCCAGCGGTTGGTCACGAAGTACATGCCGGCACGGCGGCATTCTTCCCGGACGATCTCTTGCGCTTGGCGCTTGGTGCCCACGAACAAGACGCCGCCGCCGCGCGACGTGGTCTCTTGCACGAAGTCGTACGCGCGCTTGAACAGGCGCGCCGTTTGATCGAGATCGACGATGTGGATACCGCTGCGAGCGCCGTAGATGTACTGGCGCATCTTCGGGTTCCAGCGCTTGGTCTGGTGACCAAAGTGCACGCCGGCTTCGAACAGCTCCCGCACGGTCAGGGGGTTGGCCGGATCGCGCAGTTTGGTGGCGATTTCGCTCGGGCCTTCGAAGGTTTCGGTGGGCGAGTTAACACCCGATACTGATTCAGCCATGACGCTTGCTCCTTTCGGTTTTTCCTCCGCCCCGCCTTCGAATCAACTCCTTCGCAGCTTGCGCTGGAGGAGCACCGGATTCGATTGGACGCGTGTGGGGCGTGTGGTTTTTAGAGGTCCGAGCTCGAGGCCGAGCGCGGGGGTGGATCCCTGCCCGAAGGGCGGGGGCGCGGAACCTACGGCAGGCGGCGCCCCCGCGCAAGCCGCCTGTTGATGCGCGTTTATAGTCCGGACGCGGGCAGCGTGGAGCCTGCGGACTTGAGCTTGGGTCGTCCGATCACGGCTTGCCGAGGAATGGCCCGCAGAAACAAGCCTGCCGGGGCAGCGCTTAGTGCGCGTTTAGATTCGGGCGCGACGCTGAAGCGCTTGACGTCCGGAATTGTTCGTAAATGCGTGACCGCGGAAGCGGCGGCCGAGTCCGCGGGCGCCGGCGTGGGCGTGGGCGTGGCCGGGCCCTCCGCGGGCGGCCCCGATGGCGCTGGCGCGGCATGCGCCAGCGCGGCAATTTTTTGGGGCTCCGCCGTGGCGACCGGTGCGGCCTCTGGCGGCGGGGGCACCGCGGCGGCCGCAGCCGTGAAGGACGGCGGCTCACCGTGCCGCAGGAGGACGCCCGCCATCAGCAGGGCGGCCAAGCCGGCCGCGGCGAGCGCCAGCACTGCCACGAGGCGCTGAGCGCGTGGCGCCGGTCCGGCCGGTGATTGGCCGGTGTTGACGACGGGCGGCGGCGTGACGCTGGTGGGGCGCGCGGAGTGGGCCACCGGCGGCAGGGGCACACGGGTGTGGGTGGCCAGTCCGTCGCCTCCGGCCGCAGGCGTGAGCTCCCCCAACATCTCCGTGCGATCCGCGCGCTCGGCCGGTGGGTAGCTCGGCGCCGAGCTCGTTCGGCTCGCGGGCGCGCGCGTGCTGGCGGCCGCGAGCGCTGTCATCTCGAGCGTGCCGCTGCCGTCGAACAAAGGCGGCGATACAGAGGTGGTGTTCGGTGCCGGGCTAATCGAGAACGCGTCGTGGGTGTTCACCGACAGGGTCACTTGAGTGGTCGATGGCGGCGCCCACACGGGCCGCGTGAGCGCGGCGTCTGACGCGCCCGTGTCGCCGGCATGCGGGTCGGCGGACAGACCTTCCGGGCGCGTGGTGCGATCGGGACGGAACGTCGAACCGGGGCGCCCGGGGACCGCGGTTTCGGCGGTGTAGCCCGCCTCGACCGTGAGCGCGTCAGTCGTTGGCGTGTGCTGGTGGCGCGCGGTGAAGTCACGCAGCTGTTGACCGACCTGTCGCGCATGGGCGGGGCGCGCGCGGCAGTCTTTGGCCAGCATGCTGCTCAGGATTTGCTCGAGCTCAGACGACACGCCCAGGACCACTGAGGAGAGCGGCGGGGCCTCGCGCGCCAGGTGCGCGAGCAAGAGCTCGTTCGCGTCGCGAGCGTCGTCGAACGGGCCCACGCCCGCGATCATCTCGAACAGGATGAGGCCCGTGGCGTACACGTCCGAACGGCCGTCTACCCGCTCGCCGCGCGCTTGCTCGGGCGACATGTAGCGCGGAGTGCCCACGGCCAAGCCCCGCGCCGTGACCACGCTGCTGGCGTCCGCGATTTTCGCGATGCCGAAATCGAGCAGCTTCACGCCGCCGCCGCGGACGAGGAAGATGTTGGCCGGCTTCACGTCGCGGTGGATGATGCCGATGTCGTGCGCCGCGCTCAGCGCATCTAGCACGGAGACCGCGATGGCCACCGCCTCCAGCACGTGCAAACGGCGATTTTGCTTCAAATAGGCGGCGAGCGTGTCGCCGTCCAAGCGCTCCATCACGTAGAACGGGACCCCGCCACCGGACGTGCCCGCGTCGGTCACGTTGACGATGTTGGCGTGTTGCAGGCGAGCGAGGGCGCGCCACTCATTGCGCAGGCGCTGCGCGAGATCCTCCCGGCGCGCGAGCTCACGGAGCAGAGCTTTGAGCACGAAGCGCTTGCCGAGCTCGGTGTGCTCGACCTCGTACACCGAGCCCATGCCACCCACGCCGATCAGGCGGACGACCCGGTAACGGGTCCCCGCGATCAGCTCACCATCTTGAAATTCGCGAAGCTCGCTCACCTTGCTACCCCGGTCGCGCACGCGCTTTCGACCCTGTGCATCGCGCAGCATATCGGGCGGATGGCCCGACGTCGAGTGGAGCGGGGGCTTCGGGACCTCAGGCACGAGGCTGAAGTCGGCCGCAGCGCGGGGCAGTTGCGCGCCCGCCGTCTTCGAATCAGGCTGAAATTAAGCCTGAACAGATGAGTATGAGCCAAACGCCCGCGTGATGCTAGCCTGCGCGCCGCTGAACATGGCCATCACTCGTGAAACGGTTCTGCACGTCGCCAAACTGGCGCGGCTCGAGCTCGAAGACAGTGAGATCGACCGCATGCAGAAGGATCTCGACAACATTCTCGAATACGTGAACTCGCTGTCGGAGCTCGACACGGACGCGGTCTCCGAGACAACGCAAGTCGCGGTCAGCGGCGCGCCGCTCCGACCCGACGCCGTTCGGCCCGGCTTGAGCAACGAGCTCGCGCTCCGCGAGGCGCCGCGGGTTGCGGGCGGGGGGTTCGCCGTTCCGGCGTTCGTCGACGAATGAGTGAGGTGCTCGATCTGCCCATCGCCGAGCAAGCAGCGCGTGTGGCCCGTGGTGAGGTGAGCGCACTCGCGCTGACCGAGCGCGCGCTCAGCCGGATGGACGCGCAGCGCGCGTTACATGCGTTTCTTCACGTAGGCCGGGAGGCGGCCTTGGCCGCCGCCGCCGCCGTCGATCAGAAGCGGCTGCGTGGAGAGCCGCTCGGCAAACTGAGCGGCGTGCCGATCGCGATCAAGGACGCGCTCTGCACCCTGGACGCGCCCACCACGTGCGCCTCCAAGCTGCTCATCCGGAGGAGCGCCGACGGCACGGCGAGCGCGGGGCCGGAAAGCGGCTGGAGACCGCCCTACGATGCGACCGTGGTGGCTCGCTTGCGGGCGGCGGACGCCGTGCTCGTCGGCAAGACGAATATGGATGAGTTCGCGATGGGTTCTTCCGGTGAAAACAGCGCATTCGGGCCCATGCTCAATCCCTGGGATCCCACGCGCACCGCCGGCGGCTCGAGCGGAGGCAGCGCGGTCGCGGTGTCGGCCGGTATGGCCGCGGGCTCGCTCGGCAGCGACACGGGCGGTTCCATTCGCCAGCCGGCGGCGCTGTGCGGCGTGGTGGGAGTGAAGCCGAGCTATGGCCGCGTGTCGCGCTACGGCTTGGTGGCCTTCGCGTCCAGCCTGGATCAGGTGGGCCCGTTCGCGCGCGACGCGCGCAGTGCGGCGCGCTTACTCGAGGTCATCTCCGGCGTGGACGGCCACGACTCCACCTGCGCGGACGTGCCCGTGGGCAGCTACGAAGCGGCCTGTGACAAGTCGGTGCGCGGTCTGCGCATTGGCATCCCCGAAGAGTATTTCGGAGCCGGCTTGGATCCCGCTGTCGCCAGCAGGGTGCGGGCGGCAATCAGCGCGCTAGAGCAGGAGGGCTGCAGCGTGCACCCGGTTGCGCTCCCGCACACGCGGCACGGCATCGCCACCTATTACATCGTTGCGACCGCGGAAGCGTCCAGCAACTTGGCGCGCTTCGACGGCGTGCGCTTCGGGCTGCGCTTGGAGCCGCCGCGCAGCAACCTGGAGACCCTATACGGCAAGACGCGGAACGCGGGCTTCGGTGCCGAGGTGAAGCGCCGTATTTTGCTGGGCACGTACGTGCTGAGCTCGGGCTATTACGACGCCTACTATCGCAAGGCGCAGAAGACGCGCACGCTGATCAAGCAAGACTTCGATCGCGCGTTCGACGTGGTGGACGCCATCGCGGCGCCCACGAGTCCAAGCCCCGCCTTCAAGTTTGGGGACAAGGGGAGCGATCCGTTGGCCATGTACCTCGCCGATATCTACACGTTGCCCGCCAGCCTGGCCGGCATCGCGGGGCTCAGCGTGCCGTGTGGCATGACGGAAGCGACCCGCGCGCAGCCGCCCCTACCGGTCGGCCTTCAGCTGCTAGCGCCCGCATTCGAAGAGGAGCGCTTGTTCACTTTGGCCGCAGCCGTCGAGCGCCTGACTGCGCCCAACGGACCCGCGCGACCGCCGCTTGGCTGATCACGAGCTCAGCGTGAGGCCGCTCGCTCCGTCCGAGGGCCCCGGAGCGTCGGGCTGGCGGTTGGCTGCGGCTGGCCCCGAGCACGCGCAGGCGCTGCTCGGTCTGTTCGAGCGCACGAACACCCCCTGTCATTGTCAGTACTGGCACTTCGCGGGAGACAAGAACGCGTGGCTCGAGCGCTTGTTTCACGCGCCTGAGCAGAACCGCGCCGCGTTCGTGAGCCACTTGTCGGAAGGCGGCCTGAAGGGCGTCGTGGCGCTGCACGAAGGGCGGGCCGTCGGCTGGATGAAGCTGTGCTTGGCGACCCGCGTCCCGAAACTGTACGAGCAGCGCTTATATAAAGCGTTGCCGTGCTTCGCCGGGCCGAGAGACGGCGTGTTGACCGTTGGCTGTCTGCTCGTGGATGAGGACGTCCGGCGCCGCGGCCTCGCGCGTGCCCTGGTCCACCACGGTGTCACCCTTGGCGAGCAAGCGGGAGCGCGCGCCATTGAGGCATTCCCGAGGCGCGCCGAAGCACTCGGACCCGCCGAGCTATGGCTGGGGCCGGCCGCCATTTTTTTCGAGGCCGGCTTTGAAATTGTGAACGATTTCGGCCCGTATCCCGTGCTTCGCCGCGAGCTGTTCCGCGCATCCGAAGTTTAGTTGAATGCGGGAGAGCGTGGCGGCGGGCCGAGTTGTTTGAAAGGGAGTGCCTGGGCGCGCCGTCGCATGCGGCGCATGCGGCGCATGCGGCGCATGTGGGTAAGGTGGGATAGGTGTTTTGACAGAACACCGAAGGATTTGGCGAGACCTTGGCTTTCAAGCATGAAAAGCCCTATCTTGAGAGGGTTCGCTCACGGGGACATTCTGCAACGGGCTCGAACGTCACCATCATGAATTCGCTGATGCGTCTGCAACGCTTGGACGCCCTCCATCGCTTATCGAATCGCCTTGCCGGTGAGTCGGGTGGCTTGCTGGGGGACACGCTAGACACGCTGCTCGAAACAACGCGGGCGCGCGCGGCCGCCGCGTTCACGCTCGAGTCGGGCTTGGCCTCGGTCGCCGAGCGGGGGTTGGGCGATCGCGGTGGCCCCGAGCTAGTCGTGCTGCGTCGCGCGCTCAGCACGATTGCGCAACGCGCGCTGAGCACGCGGCGTGTGGTCTTACTCGGCGACTTTGGCAATGACCGGGAGGGCGTCGACGACGCCGGCGAGATCTTGGCGTTGGGCGCGCGCACGGCGCTGGCGGTACCGGTTCTGCATCGGCGCGTCGCGCACGCGGTGTTCGTGCTGCTCTTCGACGACCGAGCGCGGGTCGACGAGGAGGTCGTGCAGTTCGCCAGTACGATCGCCAATATGCTCGGCATTACGCTGGAACGTGAGCAGAGCCGGCACACGCCCTTGCCCAGTAACGACGAGCTCGCGGAGGCCAGCCGCATGGCGAGCCTCGGGTTACTGACGGCCAGCGTCGCGCACGAGCTGCGTGGCCCAGCGGGCGCGATGCTGCTGCAGCAGGAGGAGCTCGGGCGCTTGGTCGAGCAAGTGACCGCACTCAGCGACGACACCGACCCTGACCTGAACGGCGCCATTCGCGAGCTGTCCGAAGTGTCGTCGGACATTCAGACCGCCGTCGCGCGCATCCGCGACACCGTCGAACAGCTGTCGCTCGTCTCGCGGCGCGAGACGTCGCCGGAGTGCGTGGACTTGGTCGCGGTCGTGCGCGATTCGCTCGCCATCGCCCTGCCCCACTTGGAGCGTCGCGGTATCACGCTGACGCAGCAGGCCGAGGGCCCCGTGTACACGGTCGGGCGCAGAGATAGTTTGGGGCAAGTGGTGCTGAACCTGGTGTTCAACGCCGCCGACGCGTGCGAAGGCAGCGCGCGGCCCGAGGTCTGGGTGAAGGTGCTGCCGCGCGGTGAACAGCTGGCGCTGGTCGTCGAGGACAATGGCCCTGGGATTCCGCCCGGCGCGATTCAGCACATTTTTAGGCCTTTTTTCACGACCAAGGAGCGCGGCCAAGGCACGGGCCTTGGGCTCAAGATCTGCAGTGATGTGGTGGCTTCGCACGGCGGCCACATCGAAGTGCACGACCGGACCGGTGGGGGCGCCTCATTTCGCGTGCTTTTGACGCGCGTCCAAGAGGACAGCGGGCTCATCCCGTTGCTGCCGGTGCGCGTGAGCAAGCAGCGCATCGCCGCCGCGCGCCCGCGGCAGGTGTTCGTGATCGACGACGATCCAGTGTTTGCACGCACCCTGCGCCGCGCGCTCAAGCCGCACGTGGTGCGCACGGCCGGCTCCGCCTCCGAAGCGGAGGTGGCGTTGCTCGATCCGCTGTACACGCCGGACCTGGTCGTGTGTGACGTGTTTTTGCCGGGTCGCAACGGCGACACGCTACACGCGCGCTTGGCCGCCCGGCGGCCCGAGCTCGCCGCGCGCTTCGTGTTCGTGACCGGCGGCGCGCTCGGCCGGGTAGAAGCCGAGTACCTGCGGAGCTCCGCATGTCCCACACTCTTCAAGCCGGTCGAGCTGAAGACGCTCAAGGACCTGCTGGAAGACGACATCCCCGAGTCCGTCCCGCCCAACTCAGTGCGCACCCTTCATCCCCCCCCCCCCCCCCAACCCCCCCCCCCCCCCCCCCCCCCCCCCCCCCCCCCAAACCCCCCCCCCCCACCCCCCTCCCCCCCCCCCCCCCCCCCTGCC
>CAXSGJ010000028.1:60902-78961 GCA_964236865.1 uncultured Polyangiaceae bacterium | reverse complement strand
GACGTTCGGGTCGTGCGACGCGGTAGCCTGTCGAACGAATCCTAAGTCCGGCGCCTAAACTCGATCTCGACTGCTTCGCCTTGAGGCGCAATTGGCCCGACGGGCGAACACGGTTCACTGCCCGCACACGCCACGGGGCTGCGAGCTCCGTTGAGTGCAAGCCGCGGTCCTCGTTGTCATCCCGGGCGTGGACGTGCCCGTTGCGCAGCCGAGTCGTCACGCTCGAGCTGGGAGCTCGTTCGGCCCGCTCGCGCTCGGCCTGCACGCAGCGCCCGTGGTCACCGACCGGGCTCGCGCGGAAGCCGAGCCGGAGCTCGCCGCGCTTTCCGTGATGGCGCACGGCGACGTCGATCGCGCCGTGTCAATCGCACGCGCCGCCGTTGCTGGCACGGGTCACGTCTCAGACCGCAACCTGCCCGTCTACTCTTAACGACCTCATCGACGCGGCGCCCAACGAAGGCGCTAGAAGGGCCTTCCAAATGCTTCCGCAGGGTTCAGCTTCACGTACACCTCGAACGTGCTCTGCACGGTATGGATGATTCGATTCCTGGATGCCCAAGGCTGGCTCGTCACTCCTGAGCAGAGCGACCGATCATGAGTTGCACCGAACTCGAGATGGTCAAGATCTAGATCCGTCGCTCAGCCACATCACCTCGGTCGACGCGCGGTAGTCTAAAGCCGACGCGCCGCGGTGGAGCCACGACACACCAGGCCGCGTGGGGGGCCGGGCTACCCGCGGCCGTGCCGCACTCCGTGGGGGTGGGGATGGCACCGTGTCAATGCGCTCCGCTGAACGCTTTCTGCCCTGCTGCCCAAGCTCGCTTCGAGCGCTTTTGTCGATGCGCTCCGCTGAACGCTTTTCTCCAGACGAGCGCGCCCGCATGGCCGACTTTTCGTCTAGGCGATTGTCCCCGACCGCGCCGCGCTGTCAGGTGGATCACCGCTGCACATTTAGATCTCGCGCTACCCCGTCGTAACACGGTGGGGTGGTGCTGCTGGGCTGGAGCGCGGAGGCGACGGCATGTCCCAGCGGCATGGCGGAGAATTGCGGCGACAGCTCGATGGCATGAAAGGGCAGCGGGGCCCGTGCTTTCCGCGTGATTGAAACGCGCACGGCGGCTGGCCGCGGAGCGGCTCACATGCTTCGTCGACAATGCGCTCGTGCCGCTCGATAACAACGTAACAGAGCGCGCGATCAGAGCTCCAGTCGTAGGCCGAAAAAAGCACTACGGCTCAAATCGAACGCGGCACCGAAGCGGACGCCACACACCAGCCTTGGTGTTCGAAAGCCCACAAACCTCTCCCAGTCCGGGATCCCTTCCGAGTGCCATCCACGCCTGTTCAACTCGAGTTAGAGCCGCGTCGGCCTCCAAGTCCCATGCCTCAAAACCATTACGAGTCACGTCACCGATTGTCACAAGCATTCCTGTAACCACCTCACGAATGACCTGCAGAGATAAGGCAAGGATACTTGCGTCAGTCGTTACGCCCCCGGTATCCTAGCCACCGAGGCGACCTCTGCCGCTTGAACCCAATCTTCCAAGCCACGCTTGAGGACATCTTCTACACTAAGTCGACCGTCCTCATTCGATATGAGGAGCACCGGCGAAATGCGTGATGCCATCCAAGGTCGCTCGGCGGAACCGTCGCGGTGCCATCCGAGAGACGTTCACGCCGCTGCCCTGCGCGAGCGCTCGCCCGCGCTTGCGGGCCGGCACCGTCGCGGCGTCAACGTGGAGTAGAATTCGAAGTGGCGCGGAAAGCGTGCTTTCGGGCCGCGCTGAGACAGTCGGACGTTTAGCCGGTGAGCTGGAGGTCGGGGGCTGGGCGCGCTGATTCGGGCCCCGGCCTCGACGTGTCGTGTGCGCGTGCGTCGGATGGGCTGAACATCGCTAGGCGGCGCTTTTCGCACGCAACGATTTCGGCGACGACGTCGTGGCAGCCACCACAACCGGTGGCGGCGCCGCAGCAGTCGCCTACTTCAGCCACGCTGCAGGCGCCGTTGGCGCGAACGGCACGACGAATATCGCGATCGGTCAGGGCGTGGCAGTGACACACGAGCATGCGGTTTGATTAAACTTAGCGAGTTGATAATGAAAATCAAGTCCAGTCTCGACGCGCTCGCGCGAATCCATAAATGCCCAATAAATACAGGGGATTGAAGCGACGTTCGCGACAGAAATTGCATTTCGGCAGCGCGCAGCGGCCTCGCGGCATCCCCTTGGACAGCGCCGGGGCCGCCAGAAAGGCCACCCAGCCGAGCGCGATCCGGGCGCACGAGAGCGCCGGCTGAAGGTGCTGCGGCGTTTGCGGTTCGGGCGGAGGGCCAGCGGTGCTAACGAGGAGCGATGCGTTCAGACCCTGAGGTGATTGATTTCTTGAACGAGCTTTTGACGTCGGAGCTCACGGCCATCAATCAGTACTTCATTCACTACAAGATGTGTGCGAACCAAGGTTACTACTCGTTGGCTCAGAAGAAGCGCGGCGAGTCCATCGAAGAGATGAAGCATGCCGACATCGTGATCGAGCGCATCCTCTTTTTGGACGGTGTGCCCAACATGCAGCGCCTCAGCCCGGTGCGCGTGGGTGAAGAGCCGATCGAGATGAATCAACTCGACCTCGCGCTCGAGCTGGAAGCGGTGGATCGCCTGCACCGTGGCATCAACTTGATGAACGGCAAGAGCGACCATGGCACCCGTGACTTGCTCGAGCGAATCCTTAAAGAGGAAGAGGAGTCGGTGGATTGGCTCGAAACGCAAGCCAGCATCGTCAAAGACATTGGGCGCGAGCACTACTTGGCGCAGCACTTGAAGGCCTCTGGGTCGTGACCGCTGTTCGCGCTCGACGCCGTACTCGCTCCAACTCTCAGGAGGCAGAATGAGCGCGCTCCAGGAGATTGCAGTACGCCGGATCGATGGCACCGACGGCTCGCTGAAGGAGTTCGCGGGCAGCGTGCTTTTGGTCGTGAACGTGGCTTCGCAGTGCGGGCTCACCCCGCAATACGCCGGCCTCGAGCAGCTGTACAAGAAGTACAAAGCGAAGGGACTCCTCGTACTCGGTTTCCCGGCGAACGATTTCGGCAGCCAAGAGCCGGGCAGTAATGAAGAGATTGCGGAGTTCTGCAGCTCGAAGTTCCAGGTCGATTTTCCGCTCTTCGAAAAGATCACCGTAAAGGGCGATGGCCAGCACCCGCTCTATCGTGAGCTGATTGCGCAGCAACCCGCCGCGCAAGCGAACGAAGGCGGCACGCTGCGCAGTAAACTGGCGCAGCACGGCTTGGCTCCCCAAGCGCCTACGGACGTGATGTGGAACTTCGAAAAGTTCCTCATCGACCGCCACGGCAACGTCACCGCCCGCTTCGCACCCGACGTCACGCCGGAAGATCCGGCGCTGGTGTCGGCGATCGAGCGCGCGCTCAACGCGAGCTGAGCGGCCCCCAGCGATACTGCTCTACTTCAAGCGCCCGTCGCGTCGAGTGCGACGGCCGCGTTCGCCGTCATTGTGGCCTCGCGCCAGTAAGCGGAGTGCAGCTGCTGATTTCGGCAGGGCCGGCTCACGCTCGCGAACGCTTCGCGGCTTGGTGATGGCGTCGTAGTGGACGAGCTGATCGGCCGATGGCGTGTGGATGCGTCGAATACCTTAGTTCGGATGGGAGTCGTAGTGGCTCATCAGTCTCTGGCTCGGCGCGACGAATCGAACCCGGTGCTCGACCGGCCAGTGTCGACATGCATTCGAAACAGAGCGGCTACGTGGCCGTTACAGGCGACGCGCCGCGGCGCTCTGACGGACCCAGGCTTCCGTCCGAGGGCTCGCTTTCGTTTTAATCGGCAAGCCGTGCGCACTTCTCAGCGCGTGATATTGCATGCACTATATAATCTTATGTCTCGAACTGCGCGCCGCTCTGCCGGACTTGTCCTGGCCCTCACGGCTGGGCTCGCCTATGCCGGCTGTTCCGCAAACGGCTCGAACGACATCCCCGCCCGACCCACTAGCAGCGACGCGGGAAGCAATGACGCGGGGGCTGCCGGCTCAATCAATAGGGTGCCCGGAGCGGGAGGTAAGAGCGGAATCAATACAGAGCCTAACGACGCAGGCTCAGCTGGGGAAATGAGTGAGGCGTGTGCGGCTGCAGTCACCAAAGCTGAGGTGGTTCCGCTGGACCTCTACATCATGATGGATGTCTCGGGTTCGATGAGCGTGGACACTGGCAACGGGGTGACCAAGTGGGAAGCCGTCAAGAGCGCACTCGAGGCGTTCATAAAAGACGATGCGTCGAAGGGCTTGGGCATTGGAATTCAATATTTCCCGCTCTTGAAGCCCAATATTCCGACGTCGTGCACGACCGACGCCGAATGCGACTCTGCGGCTCCATGCGCGCAGCATCTGTGTGCGAATAGGCTGCCCACCCCGGTCGTGTGCAATACCAATTCCGACTGCGAGGCTGGGCTTTTTGGAGGCGTTCCGCGGTGCATACCCTATGCGGTTTGCTCAAAAGCGACGAACTATGCTTGCACGCAGGTAGGAACCACGAGTGATTGCAATGATGAAAATAACCAGCCGATTGGAACGTGCAATCTCGTGACAGACCTCGCAGAGATGCATAAAGTGGGGCTGGGGTTTTGCGAGCACGTCGATAAGTGCGACGCGGCATCTTACAACATGCCGGCCCGAGAGATTGGCACCGTGCCAGATTCTACTGCAGCCTTGCTCGCCTCTTTGGACGCCCAGATTCCGGCGGGCGGTACCCCGACGGCTCCCGCACTGACCGGCGTCATCAAACACGCCAGCGAGTGGGCAACAGCTCATCCGGAGCGCCAGGTGCTTGCCGTTTTGGCAACGGATGGCCTGCCTTCCGAGTGTTCACCTACTACTATCGCCGATCTTGCGAAGATTGCTAGCAATGGGCGGGCCTCGACGCCAAGCATAAAGACCTTTGTGATCGGAGTGTTCGGTCAGACCGACGTTGGCGCGGGGGCGGGCAAAAATCTGGACAAGCTGGCGAATGCCGGTGGAACTGGCAGCGCGTTTATCGTTTACACCACGGATGACGTCACTAGCCAGTTCGTCGGCGTCCTCAACAACATTCGTGGCGGACGACTTGCATGCGACTTCTCGGTGCCACAGCCGACGTTAGGACAGGTTCTCGACTACTCTAAGGTCAACGTGAACTTCAAGTTCAACAGTAAGTCGAGCACACTGTTTTACGTCGGCAGCGAAGAGGACTGCGATCCGTTGTCGGGAGGCTGGTATTACGACACCGATCCGGCAACGACAGCTCCTTTACGCATCCAAGTCTGCGAGAAGACGTGTGATGCCTTCAAGTCGGCAACGGGCGCGTCACTGGATATAGCCATCGGCTGTCAGACGCTAGTCAAATAACCGCGGCTGCGTTCGCCCCAGCCCATCACAGCGTCGACGAGAATTTCCCAGCCGCGGTGAGTAAGTACAAGAGGCGCAGTGTGCCTTGGAAGTAGGGCGCGTCGTCTAGTTTGGTGTTCAGCCAGGCGTTGGTGTAGCCGTCGAACTTGCCTTGTTCGTAGCCGCCGGCGAGGGCGAAGGCGCCGATGAACGCGCTGTTTTGCGCTTGGGCGGCTTTGGGCAGGCCGCCGTGTCCGTCGACCCAACTGGAGATGTTTTGCATGAAGGTTTTGGCGCGTGTATCGCCGCTCCAGCCGTAGTCCACCGCGACGCGCCAGGGGGTCCGGCAAGCGTCGTAGCTGTATGTGGACCCGTTGTCGCTGCCGTCCGGCCCGCTCCAGTCCGGCACCAAATTCTCCATCCGCGCCTGATACACGGCATACAGCTGGTACGAGCCGTCCGCGAGCGCGGTCCAGGTGCCGGCTTGGCTAGTGAAGTAGTGAGCGAACACTTTGTAGTAGCCGGGCGCGAAGTAGGAGGGGTTGATGCGCGAGTCGTCAGAGTCGCTGCAGCCTCCGAAGGCATCGCCAGGCCGCAGGACTCTGCGACCGCTACACAGGTCTGATTCGAGGTCCGCGATTTTCCCGGCCAATGACTCAGCCTTGGCCAAGTAGTAACTCGCGCTCGGCCAGCGCTGCGAGGCTTGGATCAGCGCCATGGCCACGTCGAGGTCCGCGTCCGTGGCCGCGTTCATGTGATTGTCACCTGGCGCTTCACACTTCGACGTCGTCCAGTTCATCAGACCATTGTCGTCCAGATGGTCCTGGTAATAGTTCCACAAGCCGTCGAACAGGGCTTGGTCGGCCATGGCCACCGACAGCAGCATGCCGTAGCCGATGCCCTCCGAAACGACGCCCCCGTCTTTGACCACCACCGAGGATCCGTTGGCGCAGTCCGCTGCGTGCGCTGCTTTCCAAGACTCGTATTCCGTTTGCAACTGATGGTCGGTAACCGTCGCCGAGCGCGCGCTGTTCCAAGTCGTCGGCGCGCTCAAGGCCGCTCCGTCCGCTGGGCTGCCCGGCCCCGCCGTGGCTCCGCCTTGGCCGAGGCTGCCACCCTGACCGACGAACGAGCCAAACGCTGCGCCTGCCTTGCCACTATCTTCGGAACCAGTGGCCTTTCCGTCCGCGCCGGCGCTTTCTAAAGCTCGGGTAGCGGGCGAGCCGGAGGAGCTGCCGCAGGCGGCAGTGAACACGGCAGAAAGAAGAGCGAACCGTAGACTCAGTCGAAGTGTCATCGAAGCTATGGCGTTCACTCTGGTGCCAGACGTCCGCGGTTGCCATCCCCAATCGCCGAACGAGGCGCTGGCGCCAGCCAAAGGATGCATAAGTATCTTATCCGGCCGCTCGCGGTCGTTCACGATGTCGCCTCTCGAAACCCGCGCGAACCATTCGCCGGCGCGGGCCGGAGCAGTTGGTCAATCAGCCAGTCGCGCGGGCTCGACGGCGACCGGAAGCAGGCTGCCATTGCTGTTCAGCTTGGCGACGATGCTCCAGGTGCGGAGCTGGGCGTCGCTGGCGGCTTCCTGTTCGCGCTGCACGCGGCGCGTGTACGTGCCGTCCGATGCCATCTCATAGGCACGCAAGTTGTCTAGCGCGAGCGGCGTCAAACATTCGTTCCGAATGCGCGTGCGAATGAGCTCGCTCGTCACCGGAAACAGCACCTCGACTCGGCGGTCGAAATTGCGTGGCATCCAGTCGGCCGACGAAAGGAAGAAGTCTTCCTCACCTTCCGGTCCGAACAAAAACACGCGCTCATGCTCCAAAAACCGCCCTAACAACGAATGTACGGTGATCCGCTCAGATACGCCCGGTAGGCCGGGACGCAGACAGCACACCCCACGCACCACGAGCTCGATGGTGACGCCCGCGCACGATGCAGCGTAAAGCTCACGGATCATTTGCGAATCGACCAGCGCGTTCAGCTTGCCGAAGATACGCGCCGGCTTGCCCGCTCGAGCGCGTTCCGCCTGCTCACGCACTTTCGCGACCAGTGTTTTACGCAGCGTCACCGGTGCCACGGCGAGCTTCCGGTAGCTGAAGCTGGTCGAAAATCCAGACAGCGAGTTAAACAGCTCGGAGGCGTCCTCACCGATGTCCGGGTCGGTGGTGAAGAGGCCCGTGTCGGTATAAAAGCGGGCGGTCGTCGCATTGTAGTTGCCCGTGGAGAGGTGCACATAGCGCCGGAGCTCCATGCCCTCACGGCGCACCACGAGCAGGATTTTAGCGTGCGTTTTCAGGCCCGCCGCCCCATAAAAGACGTGAACGCCGGCGCGCTCCAGGGCGCGCGCCCAACCGATGTTGTTCTCCTCGTCGAAGCGCGCTTTGAGCTCGATGGAAACTGCCACTTGCTTGCCGTTTTCGGCGGCCCGCATCAACGCGCGCACTGCCTCCGAATTCGCGCCGGCGCGGTACAGCGTCATCTTGATCGCGAGCACGTTCGAATCCTCGGCTGCGCGCCGCAGGAACGTGAGCACCGGCGTGAATGCTTCATACGGGTGATGCAGCAGCACGTCGGCTTGCCGGATGGCCTCGAACGGATCCGCGAGCTCACTGAGCTCGTGCGGAACGCGCGGGGCGAGCGGAGCGTCATGCAGATCGGCGCGGGGGATCTGCGCGATCGCCAAGAGACCGGATAGGCCAAGCAGCCCGGCGGTCTCGTATACGTCGTCCTCGTCGATCTCGAGCTTTTGCAGGAACAGCTTGCGAATTCGCTCTGGCACTCCGGGCGACAGCTCCAGTCGCACCGCGGCGCCGAAGCGGCGCATGCGCAGCTCGCGATCGATGGTTGCGAGGAGATCCGCCGCTTCTTCCTCGAGGATCTCGAGATCCATGTCGCGCGTGACGCGGAATGGGTAGCAGCCAACAACGTTCACGCCCGGGAACAAGTCGCCCAAGTTGCCGGCGATCAGCTGCTCGAGCGCGACGTAATCGGCACCGGGCGAATCGCCATTCACGGCCTCGATCAGCACGAAGCGCGGCAAGCTTTCTGGCACCTTGATGCGCGCGAAGCGGCGTTCCGCCGTCGTTGGATGCTCTGCTTCGACTGCCAACGACAGCGACAAGTTGGACAGAAACGGAAACGGGTGCACCGGATCGACCGCCAGCGGCGTCAGCACCGGAAAGACGGCGCGCCGGAAATACGCGCGCGCCCAGTCCTGTTGCTCGCTCGTGAGCTCACCAAAGGCGCGCACGCGGATCTGATTTTTTGCCAAGTCGGGCAGGAGCTCACGAAGCCACAGGGCGACCGCTTCTTCCGTGAGCCGCGAAACCAAAACTCGGATTCGGCGCAGTTGCTCGACCGCGCTAAAGCCGTCGGGCGCGGTGCTGAGCGCGCGAGACTCCAGCTGCTCGTGCAGGCCGGAGACGCGGATCATGAAGAACTCGTCCAGATTCGAGCCGAAGATGGCGAGGAACTTCAGACGTTCGAGCAGTGGCCAGCTCGCATCCTTGGCTTGATCGAGCACGCGCTCGTTGAACGCAAGCCACGCCAGCTCGCGGTTGAGGTAAAGCTCGGGATTGCGAAAATCGACGTCGGCCTGGCTCTGATCGGGAGACATGGTTTACTCGGAGCAAGTGGTGAAATGATAATCCAGTGTCGCCTGGTCGCAGGGCAATGGCGTCACGAGCGAGCAACGTGCCAGAACCCAGTCTAGCCTGTCTAAGCCCTAGCTCATCCCGTGTCACTCTTCTGTTACCGAATGGACACTGCTCGGCTTCGGCCCGCCCGTCTGCTTCCGCTGTACCTGCTGGGCCTGCTCTGGCCGGGCGGAGCTGCCGCCAACGGGGCGTTCCCGGCGGTCAGCCAGTTGGTCACGGACCCCTCGAACCGCGCACATCTCGTGCTGCGCTCGAACTTTGGACTGCTGACCTCGCGTGACGGCGGCCAGGATTGGGATTTGGTGTGCGAAGGCGGGATCGGGTATCGAAACATCGAGCCCCCGATCGCCGTGCTAGGTGACGGCTCGACGATTGCTGCGCTCGAGACAGGCATCGCTCGGAGCGGTTCAGACCAGTGCAACTTTGCGCCGTCGACCGGGATTGCGACGTATGTCGCGGACGTGGCACGGATCCCCGGCGCGCCCAACGCCGCGGTCGCGGTCAGCGTGGATATGAGCCGCAACGAGTCCCAGGTTTGGCGTTCGCTCGACAGCGGGCAGAGCTGGCAAACGTTGGGCGCGCCCCTGTTGGACCTGAACGCGGTAACCCTGGACGTCGCGAGTGACGAAGCGGACACGGTGTACGTGAGCGGGTCGGCCGAGAGCCGAGGGGTCACCGGGGTGTTGGCGCGGACCTCCGACGCGGGTCTGCATTGGGATCGCTACGACGTACCGGGCGCGAACAAAACGAGCGCGCCGTACATCGCGGCGGTGCCCGACGCGCAAACCGCATACGTGCGTCTGAGCGGGACGGGAGGGCGCCTGCTCGTCACCCACGATGGCGGCCTGCACTTGCGAACGGTGCTCGAATTTCGCGGACCCTTCGACGGCTTCGCCCTGTCCCCGGACGGGACGGTTGCGCTCGCGAGCGGGCGCGCCGACGGCATTTGGCGCGCGCCCACCCCGACGCTCGTGTTCGAACGCCTTTCGTGCGCGAGGCTGCGCTGCTTGAGCTGGAGCGGGTCGGGGCTCTTCGCTTGCGCGGACGAATTCGAAGCAGGCTTCGTGGTCGGTGAATCCGTGGACCAAGGCAATTCTTTCGAGCCGCGCCTACACTCGTCGTGCGTGCGCGGTCCCCTCGCCTGTCCAAGTCTGAGCACGGTGGGCAGTGTGTGTCCCGCGGCCTGGCCCGCCATCGCCGAGCAACTCGGCACCGACTGCGGCGCGGCGGGCTCCTTCAGGCCGAGCACCACTTGTCCCGGTGAGGTAAACGCGAGCGCCAGCGCGGATGCAGGCGCAGGAGGCGCGGCCGGCGCTGGCTCGAGCTGGGAAGCTGCCGCCGGAAGTGGAAACGCGCCGGCGGATAGCAGCTGCTCGTTCGCGCACCGCCAAGCTTTTTCCGTGCCTTCGCTGGGCTTCGCCTCGCTCTTGGCGCTGAGCGTCGTCCGCCGACGAAATGGGCAGCTCAGGCGCCGTGAACGGGCTCGCCGCCGATGCTAGAGTCTCCACGTCGTGACCTTTGATGCCTTTCAGGAGACGGGGCTCGGCCGCGTTGCGCGGCGGAAACGCTGCCTTGCGCTCGGGGCTCTCGGCATCCTCTCCGGCTGCGTGTTGGGCTGCGGTTCGAATTCGGATTTGATCATTGGGCTGAACGCCATGGCCGTCACGTCTGGCGCGGGCGGCTCGAGTGGCGGCGACGCGCCAACCGGAGGCGTCGGTTCGGGAACCGGCGGGAGTTCAGGTACGAGCGGTGGCGCGACGGACGCCGGAGCCGCGGGCGGCTTAGGCTTCGCGGGCGCGACGGGTGAGCTCGAGTGTGATCCGTTCGATCGCGCGCCGGCGGGTAGCTTGCTGCATCGCTACAACTTCGACGGAGCGGGGACGGTGGCGAAGGACTCGGTGGGCACAGCGGATGGTCAGCTCGTGACGGCGCTTCCCGCTATACCGAAGGACAACGATTGCAAGACGCGTGTTGGGCCCGGCCCCGGCGCTTCGCTCGATGGCAAGGGTCAGCTGATCTTGGACGGCTGCCGAGGTTACGTGAACCTACCGAATCACTTGATCTCCGTTCTCACAGAAGTGACGGTGGTCGTGTGGGCGACGACTTCACCCGGGGCGGCGGCCTACGCCCGTTATTTCGACTTCGGAGTTGGCACCGGGGAAGACGACACCACGAGCGCGCAAGGCGCCACGTTCCTCACGGTCTCCGCGGCGGGCAACGTTCCATCTCAGCTGCAACTGCTGGCCCGATCAGCCGCGGGCGCGGCGGAGGATCAGATTGTCACTCGGATGAACGTGAGCGACGATCGCGAGCATCAAATAGCGGCTGTGTTCGCCAGTAGTTCCTACGCGGAGCTATACTTGGATGGCGTCCGGCTGTTGACTCGCATCCCCATCGCTTGGCCGCTCTCGAACATCAACGACGTCAATGACTGGCTGGGACGTTCGCAATGGCCGAGCGATCATCCGTTCGGCGGGTCGTTCAATGAAGTCCGCATCTATAACCGCGCATTGACTGGCTGTGCCCTCCACGCGTTGTACGTGGCCGGGCCCAATTCGCCCTAAAGTCGTGGAACAGACTGACAGAAAGCCTGAACCGCGGAAACAGGTGAAGTCCATGAGTCGCGTCCGATGCGCCTTCGTCGTCATGCTGCTCGCCGCGGTCGCGGCTGAGTCCTGCGGCTCGGGTACGGATTTAATCATTGGGCGTGACGCGGTCCTCGTCACGCCAGGTGGGGGCGGCTCGGGCTCTGAAACAGACTCAGGCGGCGCCAGCGGCAACGATACCGGCGGCATGGTCGACGGCTCAGGCGCAGACGCGGGCGGCAGCGTTGCGAACGGGGGACGCGCGCCAACTTCAGGCAGCGGCGGAGCTGCAGGTGCAGACGTCGGCGTGGCCGGCAACGGCGCGTCTGGGGCGGCAGGTGAGCCCGCGTGCAGCGCGGCCGACGTAGCGCCGCCCGGAAGCCTGCTGCATCGCTACTCGTTCGACGGAACGGGGTTAGTCGCCGCAGATTCCGTCGGTGCCGCTGACGGCCAGATTGCGGAAGCTCAGCCCGGCGCGCCCGCCCCTCCCTGCCCCGCGGAACCCCACCCGATGCTCGACGGCAAAGGCCAAGCGGTGCTCGATGGCTGTAAGGGGTACGTCAACCTACCAAACCATCTGATTTCCGTGCTTACGGACGTGACGATCGTCACCTGGCAAACATGGCTAGGCGGCGCGGCGTTCGAGCGTTACTTCGACTTCGGCGTTGGCGCGGGCGAGGATGACACTACGAGCAAAGGGGCGAGCTACCTGGCCGTTGCCACGTCCGGCACGAACATGAGCAAGCTGCAGCTCCTTGTTCGCCAAGCGTCGACTAACCCGGAACAGAACATTCGCACAGTCGCCGACATGAACGATAAGCGTGAGCACCAGGTGGCGCTGGTGTTCGTCGGCCAATCCTACGCGGCGCTTTATCGCGATGGTGTAGAGCTCGGCCGCTTGGCGATCTCTTGGCCGCTCTCCGCAATCAACGACGTCAATGATTGGATCGGCCGTTCGCAATGGGCGAGCGACCACACGTTCAAAGGCAGCGTGAACGAGTTCAGAATCTACGGTAAGGCGCTGACGCCCTGCGCAATCCAAGCGCTGTACGCGGCCGGGCCAACCTCACCGTAGCCGAGCGCAGCCCGCGCAAACTGCGGCTACGCACGCCGGGGAGTCATTCATCCACGGAGCATGCCGAGCGGATACGCGACGAGAGCGGCGACTTCGCCGCCTGCGTCAGGAAGCGACGCGCAGCCGCCTGGCCTTGAGCGGTACTACCCGCGCCACAGAGGGCGATGGCACGAACGCCCTCCCGCTCCTGGCTCAACACGCCGTTCGGATAGGCCGCGGCGTGCTTGTTCAGGGCCACTAGTGCGCCCGCTGAATCCCCGCGCCGAAGTGCGCCGTCCGCTTGGCGGAGAAGTTTCATTTCGCCCTCGAGGTCCGCCGTGCGAGCCCGCACCCGGGCCGGGCTGGACTTGACTTCGTCCACCGGGAGGTCGTTGGCTTGCACCACGGCAGTGGGCGACGGTTCCGACGCGAGCATCGCGACCGACGCGACGGCTGGTGCGGGAGTAGCGGCGGCTCCGACCGCAGCCGGCGTTTTCTGAGGGCGGAACGCGGCGTACGCACCGACACTAGCCAGCGCGCCCATGACCACGACGGCGCCAACCTTCGTGGCGGCCCCACCGAAGAGTGCCGCGCTGGTGAGGGTGCTAGCGAGCAACGGACCTGCGCTGGCAGCAGCGGACGATGCTTTCGCGGCGGCAATCGTCGCCGTCCCGGCGGCCGCGACGCTCCCGACTCTCAAGAGCACGGCGGCTCGAACGCGATCGCGATCCCACTCGGATGGGTCGTCGAAGTGGTTCGCTGCGTTGAGCAGCGCGCGGGCGTTGGAGTTCAGCTCATCCATAACGATTTACCTCTTCAGCCTGGAGCCGTTCGAGCGCGACCTCGAACTGCTTCCGCGCGGCTCGGAGCCGCGAGTACACTGTGTTGACGTTTGCCCCCACCGCTTCCGCGATGGCGGGCACCGTCATTCCTTCCAACTCGGCCAACACGAAGACTGACGCCTTTTCCTCATCCAATTCCGCTAAGAGTTTGTGCAAAATCCGACCAGCCTCAGCCCGGCTTGCCTGCTCGTGCGGATCCAGACTGCTGTCGGCCAGGATTTCCGGATCCACGACCGTGCTGGTGATCGGCTGCGCGGCGCCCTTGCGGCGTCGGCTCCGACGGTAATTTTGCACGACTCTCATGACGATACTAAAAACCCACGTCTTGACCGCGCAGCGGCCTTCGAATTCTGCGAGGCGGCGATGTACTGTTACGAAAACTTCCTGCGTGACGTCGTCTACCGCGCTGTCGTTAACGCCCAACCTGCGTACTGTGCGCCAGACGAATGCAAATGTTTCCTGATAAACCTGGTCGAACGTGGGGCGCACAACCGCTGCGCCGGAATCCGGAAGGGCGAGGTGAGCCACCTCATTTCCAGGGGAAAATGGGATTCGGATGGTCAAACAGCAGCCTCTTTCAAAGCCGCCGCGCCCAAGCCAACAGGCCGAAGCGCTTCATTGAGTGGGTGTCCGAGCATTCTCGATTCTATCAAACGGATTCTTGCAACGCTGGGTTTTTCCAACTGGAGGCGGAATACCCACCCAAGACTACCGGTCACCGCTTTACCGCCGAAGGGATCCCCGTTTGCTTCGTTCACGGTTGTGCGCTCGCCTCGCCCGGCGTCCCAAAGGTGGCGCTTCGACGAATGCCAAAAGTGAAGGATCGTGCGCCGATCCCGCCAAAACCGGTCAACTGATTCTTGGACATCGGTAGCGGCCGACGCTTTAGTGCCTTGTAGCGGCCCGAAATTAGCGGCAATAGCTTTTGAAAAACAGTGACTTATGAGTGACTTGAATTCGGGATCGCGAGCTCCGTGATAAAGCACCTGGCGAGGGACAGATGAGCGAAAGGCAGGCTTCGTCGCCTCAGCGCGTCGTCAGGCTTGCCCTGGTCCTGATCTTGGCGGCCAGTTCGGCGCGTGCTCAGTCGCCGGTCGCCCCCGTCGTGCCGGGCACAACCGGCACCCCCACCGCGCAGACCGCCCCGCCCGGCGCACCGTTCGAGCTAGAATGGCGAGCCCCCGCTGGCTGCCCGAACGCCGACCACGTGCGCGCGGAGATCTCCCGCCTGATCGGGCCTGACGCACATCCGCAGGGCGTCACGCGGGTCTCCGGTGAGATCACGGCGCAAGAAGGCGGCGCGTTTTCGGTCAGGCTCGCGCTCGAACAATCGGGCCGTACTGGCGAACGCACGCTCAGCGCCGCGAGCTGCGCTGAGGTAAGCCGCGCTGCGGCGCTTTTGGTCGCACTCGCGATCGAGCCCGGCGCCGCGGAAGAGGATCCGGTGCCGCTACCCCCTCCCGCCCCACCTCCGGTGCCACCTGCCCAACCGCCGCCCACACCACGGCCGCCGCCCCGAGTGCTCGCTCCACCGCGTGAAGTTGCAAAGCAGCGACCACAACTTGTCATTTCATTGGGTCCGGCCACGGAGGTCGGTCTTTTGCCGGCGCTGGGCGCGGGCGCGGAAGCGACCCTCGGCGTGGAGCTCGATCGCCTTTCCTTGGAAGCATACGGCGCCGATTACCTGCACCGTGATCAGGACGCCGAGCTAGGACGCGCGGGGGGAACCTTTGCACTACTCAGCTTGGGCGCGCGCGCTTGCTTCGGGCTCCTGCCGGGCAGAGTGAGCATTGCGGGCTGCGCCGCGTTCTCTGAGAATCGCGTTCGTGCGCGCGGTTATGGCGTTTCACAACCGGGCAGCGCAACGACTCACATCGGCGCCGCATCGCTCGGCGTACGCGTGCAGCTGGCGCTTGGCTCCCATGCCTCCCTGCGCTTGGATGCAGGCCCGGGATTGTTACTCGGCGATGCTAACTTCGTGTTGGCGGGAATCGGAGCGGTGTATCGAGTCACTCGATTCGACGCCGGGGGAAGCCTGAAGCTCGCTTGGCACTTCTAAGGTCGCAGGAAGCCGGCGCAAGTTGCGGCGTTTGGCAAGCTTCGAGCTCTGCGGGTAAGCTTCGTAGAATCGCATGAAAGCCTACCTCAAGCGGCTGATTCTGCCGCTCGTCTTCGTGGGAGCGTGTTCGTTTCCCCGATACGCTTTCATGGATGCCGCGGATCCGTGTGCCGACGGCGCGCAGGGGCAGGATGAAACAGGCGTCGATTGCGGGGGCTCGTGTGATGCCTGCCCGGACACGTGTGAGGACGGGGTCCAGGGCCCAAATGAAACCGGCGTAGATTGCGGTGGGGTGTGTGATGCCTGCCCGGGCAGCGCTCCAGTTCAGGTTTGCAGCGACGGCATGCAGGGGCCGAATGAGACCAGCATCGACTGCGGCGGATTGTGTCCGGCCTGCGCCGCAGGCGGAGGCTGCGACACCGACGACGACTGCGCGAGCGCGCACTGCGAGCAAAAGATCTGCCAGGCCGCCAAGTGCAACGACAGCATCAGGAACGGCACCGAGAGCGACATCGATTGCGGCGGCGCCTGCCCAGTCCTGTGTAAAGCTTTGCTCCGCTGCACGGCCAAGGCGGACTGCGCGAGCGGCTCTTGCAGCGCGGGCACTTGCCAAAAGCCCAGCTGCGTGGACCACATCACGAACGGTAGTGAGACGGACCTAGACTGCGGCGGCGGGTCGTGTCCGCTCTGCGGTCTCGGTAGTAGCTGCGCCTCGGACTCGGATTGCGCGTCGATGAACTGCGATGTCGCTCAGCTCGTGTGCGTGAACGAGGGCTGTACGAATAAGCTCAAGAACGACGACGAAACCGACATCGATTGTGGCGGGGCGAGCTGCGCTCCGTGCGCGGCCACCAAGCATTGCAAGCAGAACGGGGACTGCGACAGCTCCGTGTGCAACACGAGCGGGGTCTGCGTCGCCGCTTCTTGTACTGACGCCGTCTTGAACCAGACAGAATCCGACACGGACTGTGGTGGCGGCGCGTGCCCGCCCTGCGCCATCAGCCACAAATGCCTGACTGGCTTGGATTGTGCCAGCAGCGTGTGCCAAGCGAAGCTGTGTCTGCCGAAAATGCCGACCGGCAGCTCCATCGGCACCAGCGGCTGGAGTGCCACCGCCTCCAACACCTTCGGCGACTCGACGACGAAGAATCTCTATGACGGCAACGATAAGATACGCTGGACGACCGGCGCCCGTCAGGCCGCGGGAATGTTCGTGCGCCTCGACCTGGGCGCACCGCAGATTTTTTTCTCCGTCAGACTGGACAGCGGGGATTTTCCGAACGACGCAGGCAAGAGCTACAACATCTTTTTCTCGACTGACGGAAGCTTTGGTGAGGCCGCCCGAAGGGAGGTCACCGGAACCCAGACGTTTGCATTCGAGAACGCAATCGTGGCGCGCTACATCAAGATAGAATTGGCGGTGGGCGGCACCAATTGGTGGAGCATCGGGGAGATCGAAGTTCACCAGTGACCACCACCCATAGGGGGTACTTCTGCCCCGCGTAGACTTGTGCCCCGGCCTCTTTTTGGTCGAATTCGAGCACGAGGCGGCCTGATCGACGTCGCACGGCGATCTGCGCAACCTCAGCGCGACTGGCACGATGCGTGCCTCGGGCGAGCCACCGATGCTCGAACGCCTGCTGGACTTCTCGCTCTCCCATCGCATAGCTACCTTCGTTCTAGCTACCGTGCTCCTGGGCTCAGGGCTGTTCGCATTCAAGAACCTGACGATCGAAGCGTTCCCCGATCCGACCGATACCCAGGTCCAGATCATCACGCTCTTTTCCGGCCAACCCACCGAGGAAGTCGAGCGGCGCGTATCGCTACCGCTCGAGCGCGCGCTGAACGGAACGCCCGGGCTAACCCGCCTCCGCAGCATCTCGCTCTTCGGGCTGTCGTTCGTCACCATGACCTTCGACGACGCGACCGACCCGATGCGCGCCCGACAGCAAGTCACCGAGCGCATGGCGGACGCCTCCTTGCCCGAGGAAGCCCACCCCACGCTCGGGCCGTACGCGACCCCCATCGGCGAAATTTATCGCTACACGCTGGAGAGCAACAAGTCCGACCCCATGACCCTGCGCACCCTGCAGGACTGGGTCATCTCACCGCGGCTACTGCAGGTGCCCGGCGTCGCGGACGTGGTCTCTTATGGCGGACTAGTGAGGGAAGTGCACGTCGAGCCCGACGTGAGCAAGATGGTCGATCTCGGCGTCAACCTGAATGACGTGTTCGACGCGTTGAAGAAAGCCAGCGCGAACGCCACTGGCGGCTACGTTGAGCGCGGGGCCGAGATGTTCGTGATCCGCAGCCTCGGAATTTTCAGCAGCATCGACGATCTGCAACACGTGCGCGTGGGTTACAACAAGACCCGGCCCGTCGAGCGGGTTGAGGGCGGCCCAGGCGGGAGCGAGGACGATCGTCGGCACGAACGGGAGCCCGTTCCGCGCGGCCGCCTCGACGGTCGGGTCGAAGCGATCCCACCGCAGCGCGCCCGCGCGG
>CAXSGJ010000028.1:43229-60892 GCA_964236865.1 uncultured Polyangiaceae bacterium | reverse complement strand
CTCCGCGACGTGGCGAAAATTCAAGAGGGTTACGCGCCACGGCAGGGCGTCGTCACACGAGATGCGAATCAAGATGCGGTGGAAGGCATCGTACTCATGCGCCGCGGGGAAAACCCCACGGTCGTCCTCGACGCGCTGCGAGCTCGCATCATCAAGCTCAGCCACGCGCTGCCATCGGACGTTAAAATCAAGCCCTTTTACGACCGCACCGAGCTCGTCAACACCACGCTGAAGACGGTCTTCGAGAACCTCGCCGAAGGCGCGGCGTTGGTCTCTTTGGTCCTGTTCGCCTTCATGCTCTCCTTGCGCGCGTCCTTGATCGCGGCCGCGGTCATCCCGCTCGCCTTGGCCGCGTCCTTCGCATTCTTGTACGCGCGAGGCATGTCAGCGAACTTGTTGTCGATGGGCGCCGTTGACTTCGGGATCATCGTGGACGGCGCCGTCATCTTGGTAGAGCACCTCTTCCACAAGCTATCGCCCAGCAGCCACGGGCCCGCCCCGAGCGATCCATCCCGACCGTTGGCGCTGCGCATCGCGGAAGCGGCCAAGGAGGTCGCGCGTCCCACGCTATTCTCGCTTTTGATCATCATTGCCGCCTACATCCCGATCTTTTCCCTGCAGCGCGTCGAGGGCAGAATTTTTTCGCCGCTGGCGTACACGGTCGTCAGCGCGCTCGTCGGCGCGCTGCTCGTGAGCTTCACCCTCGTGCCAGTGCTGTGCCTGATCGCGCTGAAGAACCCCAAGGTAATGCGTGACTCGCCCCTGCTCACGTTTTCCCAGCGCGTGTTCGACAAGGCGATCGGTTTTGCGATGCGGAACGTCTTGATCGTGCTGATCTTGGCTGGCGGCGTGCTCGGCGGCGCGGTGGCATTGATGCCGCGCTTAGGCAGTGAGTTCTTGCCAGCGCTCAACGAAGGCGCACTGTATGTCACGTTCCTGCTGCCGGGGAACATCTCCCTCAGTAACGGCCGGGCTCTGACTCCGAAGCTCGAGGCCCTGATTCGTCGTACCCCCGAGGTCGTGTCGGTGATTTCTCAGCTGGGGCGGCCCGAGGACGGCACCGATACCAAGTTGCCCAACAACCTGGAGGTGTTCATCAAGCTGAAGCCGATGGCCGAGTGGCGGTCCAACAAGCACACGATGGAAGACTTGATCGAGGAAATGAGCTTTGCGCTGCAGCAAGTGCCAGGCGTCGATTACAACTTTTCCCAGCCGATTCGGGACAATGTCGAAGAAAACGTGTCCGGTCAGAAGGGGCAAGTCGCGCTCAAGATCTACGGGGAGGATCTAGACAAACTCTCGACCGCCGCGGAAAAGGCGCGCGACACGATAGCCAAGATCCCGGGTGCGGTCGACGTGGGCATCACGAAATCCGGCAGTACGCCGCAAATCGCCGTCCACCTGGATCGCCAAGCGCTGGCCCGTTTCAATCTCGATCTGGGGGACGTTCAGGACTACATCGAAACGGCGATGGGCGGGCACACCGCGAGTGAGTTCTGGGATGGTGAAAAGCGCTTCGACGTGACAGTGCGCCTGCCGACGGCGACGCGTGAGGACATCGGGGCGATCCGCAGGATCATGCTGCCGCTGAAAGACGGAACCTTGCTGCCGCTATCGGCGATTGCAGAGGTCACCATGTCCACGGGACGAGCGGCCATCACCCGCGAAAATGGCGCGCGCTACATCGGCGTACGCATGAACGTGCGCGGCCGGGATCTAGGCTCGTTCGTAACCGAGGCTCAGCAAAAGGTCTCGGCTCAGGTGTCCATACCTGCCGGCTACGAGCTCACCTGGGGGGGCGAATTCGAAAATCAGCAACGCGCCATGGCGCGCCTGCGGATCGTGATTCCTTTGGCGCTCGTGATCACCTTTTTGTTGTTGTTTTCCGCGTTCAACTCGGTATTCGACGCGACCCTCATCATGCTCAATGTGCCATTCGCGCTAGTCGGCGGGATCTTTGCGCTGGGTGTCGCCGACATGCCGCTCAGTGTATCGGCCGCGGTCGGCTTCATCGCGCTCTTGGGTCAGGCCGTGCTGAACGGCGTGCTGGTAGTCGCCGCCATCCGCGGCCGGCTGGCGAACGGAGAGCCCTTGGAGGCGGCCGTGGTCCAAGGGACTCGGGATAGGCTGAGAGCCGTATTGATGACCGCACTCCTGGCTTCGCTTGGCCTGCTGCCGGCCGCCCTGTCGCATGCCATCGGCAGCGAAACACAACGTCCGATTGCCGTCGTCGTGGTTGGCGGAACGATCAGCGCGGCCTTGCTCGCGCTGATCGTCCTGCCCGTGACGTTCTACCTGGCCACGCTGGCGCTCAGGCGGAGCGCGCGACCAGCGCTGCCGGCGGATGCGCTCAGCTGAAGCGCGCCCGGCAAATGCGGCGCGAATGCGCACGTTTTCTGCGCGGTAAGCGCCGACAGACTAGATTGTCGGGCGGCTCGCTCGGCGCGGGCGCGAAATGGCCAGCGCATGGATCTGAACAGTCTCGCTCTCCTGTATGCCGCGTTGACGGCTTCCGGTCTGTTCGCGCGGAGTGCGCGCGCGCCGCGAAGGCAATGGGATTGGCTGGCGGTGTGCACGGTCGTACTAACCGTCGCCGGCTCCGGATGGCTTCTGTTCCCCAGCGTCGCCGGATACATTTCGGGTCTGCTAGCCTTGATCCTGATTTTACTACCGACCTGGGCCAATAACGCGGCGAGCCGAGCAGTGAAGCGCTCTCGCTACGGACGAGCGCAATTTTTCGCAGTGTTGGCCATGCTTCTGCATCCAAGTCGCGAGCGGCGCGGGCTGCCCCGCTTGTTTCGGGCGCTCGAGCTCTCGTACCTCGGCAAGAATGCAGACGCCGAGGCGCTGCTACAGCGCTTGGCGGCCGCGCACGACGAGCTGGCCGCGATTGCCGATGTGCATCGGCTGCGCATCTCGGCGCGATGGCGGGAGATCAAGAGCGCGGTCGAACGCCGCGACCCGCTGACGCCCATGACCCCGACCCTGCTCGCGGTATACGCGCGCGCCCTCGGTGAGCTTGGATACACCGACCAGATGGCACAGTTCATGGCTTCGAACGAATCCATGTTAATCGCTAGTGGCGCCCTGGAAGTCTCCCTGCTCGCGCTCTTCGCGTTCAGCGGCGAAGTAGAGCTGACCCGACACGTGCTCGGCGGGCCCGGCCACGGTCACGCCGAAGAGACCCGCGCTTACTGGCTGGCGGTCGCCGCGCAGTATGCCGGTGACCTCTTGCAGGCGCGGCTAGGTTTTGGGCAACTGCGTGCCGCGCGTGACGCGCAGCTCCGCGTTCAGGCGGAACAGCGCTTCAAGAGCTTGGCCCACGCCGAGCCCGAGCTGCCGCCGAGCGCACAGACCCGGGCCATCGTTCAGTATTTCGGACGCTCGTACTTGAGCAAACAAAACCTATTGCTCAGCCGCGCCGTACCGGGGGCCCAGCGCCTGCTGACGACGAGCTTGGTCGTGCTCAACGCGGCGCTTTATGTGTTGGGGAGTTACCCGCGGCTGGTCGAAACACAGCAAGCGTTCGGCGATAGGTGGGCGTTCTTCGCGCCTGAGATCTTGAGCGGGCAATGGTGGCGCTGCTTCACGTATCTGTTCGTGCACGCCAATGCGTTGCACCTGCTGATGAACATGGGTGGCCTCTGGGTACTGGGGCCGTTCGTGGAGCGCGCCTTCGGCCGACTGAGGTTCTGTGTGATTTACTTGATTGCGGGCGCCTTGGGCAGCGCGGTGTATTTGGTTTTGACCTGGTACAGCGTCATCAAGCCAGAAGAATTGGTGGGCGCCTCGGGTTGCATCATGGGCTTACTCGGCGCGTCGTGCGCCGTGATGCTGCGAGCTTGGTTGCGCCAGAGAGCACCCATCGCGAAGCAGCTGCTGTTCCGGTTGTTGGCGGTGGTCTTGCTTCAAATCGCCTTTGATCACTACACACCTCAGGTCGCGGGCTTGGCCCACGCACTCGGTCTATTGGGCGGCTTTCTGTCGGGTTTGATGCTGCATGAAGTGGTGAGCGCCAAACGCTCTGTGGAGCGCCTGGCTTAGAGGGTCGCGTTTCGAGACTAAAGTGTGACGAACAAGTCGTCGACGACCGCCGGTCGATCGATGATCTTGAGGTCTAAAAGCTGACCGGCCAGCGTTTGCCAGCGTGCCTTCTGCATCGTTCCGAGCCCATCTCGTTTGCTGTCATCCGTGATGATCAGAGGCTTCTGTGCGGCAGCTGCGGCGCTTAGGGTTGCTTCATCGAGCGCGGGATTTAGAGCGTGGAGCCGCGCGTTGGTGGCTGCGGGATGGTCCAAGTAGGCCTGCCAGCCCTCTCGCGTGGCCAATACGAATGATTTTACAAGCGCTGGGTTCTGCCGCAGCAGCGCCCGGCGCGTGATCGCGACGGTTCCGTAGGGGTTGAAGCCCGAGTCCGCGACCAAGAACACCTCGGGGTCGGAGCCTTGTCGACGCGCAGCGATTGGTTCGGAACTCACGTAGCACTGCTGGCCAAAGTCTGGGTCAGCGAGAAAGTGCGCGACGCCGCCGTCGTAGGGCAAAATCTTCACGCCGTGCCAGTCGTACTTTTTCTTTAAAAATGTCGCATAAGCAAGCCCCGTTTCCAGCGCGAGCGTGCCCGAATGAAAAACATCCTCGAGCTTCTGTAGCTTGCGCGCGGCATGCACCATGATGCCCTGCGGCGAGGTTTGAAACACGGCATACAGCGCGACCACATCCGCGCCGCGCGCCTGTGCGGTGATGACCTCGTCCGCCCCGACCGTGCCAAAGTCGGCGCGGCCGGTCGCCACCATTTGCAACACGGGTACGCCGGCTCCCCCGCCTTGGATCTCGAGCAGTAAATGGTGGCGAACGTACGCGCCGCCCTCGCGGCCTGCATAGAATCCGCCAAACTCGGGCTCAGGTACCCAATCGAGGGCGAGCTTGACGGGCGTGCTGAGTGCGCCCTCATCGCTCGACTGGGCAGTGGGCTTCTTTGCGCAGCCGGGCACGGCGCACAGGGTGAGCAACAGTGCCGCGAGGCATGGCGTGAGGTGCACGGCGCGTTTTACCATCACTCACCCGGCTCAACCTCGAGCCCGCAGGCGGCGCCGCAAGGAGGCCGCGACGACGCTGACCAGGGCGAACAGCGATAAACCGAGAAGCGATGCGCACAAGACCGCGGCAAACAGTAGATCCGTGCGCAATTGGCGGTACGCGGACAAAACGGTGATGCCGAGCCCGGCGTTCTCCTCGGAGAAACCCGCCACGAACTCGCCAACGATCGCCCCGATGACGGAGAGGCCCGACGCGACTTTGAGGCCGACCATGAGGCTTGGGATCGCGCTCGGTAGACGCAACTTGAGTACGCTGTCCGGCAGCCGCGCGCGGTACAGACGAAACAGGTCGGACAGGCGCGGGTCCACGCTTCGCAAGCCCGCCAGGGTGTTGGCAATCACCGGGAAGACGGAGACGATGAATGCCGAGACCGCCACCGCGCGCAGGCCAGGCCCAAACCACAACACCAGCAACGGAGCCACCGCAACGATAGGCACCGTCTGCAAGAAGAGAGCGTAGGGATAGAGACCTCGCTCGAGCCAGCGCGATAGCGAGAACAGCAAGCCGATCAGGCTGCCAAAAATCACGCTCATCAGAAAGCCCAGGCAGGCTCCCTCCGCCGTAGTGATCAGGGCGCCGCCGAGCGCGGCCCGCTCGCGCCACGCCGCAGCCCCCACGGCAGAGGGCGGGGGCACCAAAAAAGCCGGCACGCTCAAGGCACGGACCGTGCCCTCCCAGACCGCAACGACGACTAACAGTGTGACCGCCGGTGGCAGCGCCGCCGCGACACGTTGCCAGGGCACGCGGCCCGACGCGGCGGCTTTCATGCTTCGCGTTCCTGGTCGTCGAGCGCGCCGTGCGCGGCGAGCGAGGCATAAAGAAGAGCGGTCTGCTCGACGAAGGCAGGCTGAGTGCGGAGGGCCAAACTGCGGTCTCCCGGTAGGTCGACCTGATGGTCGAGTACGATACGCCCCGGGCGCTTCGACATGACGAGCGCGCGCTCGGCCAGAAATGCGGCCTCGCCGAGCGCGTGGGTGACGAAGAGCACGGTCATCTTCCGCGCCAACCAGAGCCGCCGAAGACGCTCGTCGAGGCGCTGGCGCGTCAGCTCGTCGAGCGCGGCGAAGGGCTCGTCCAAGAGCAGGATCTCGGGCTCGGTCACCAACGCGCGCGCGATCGAAACGCGCATCCGCATGCCCCCGGAGAGCTGATCCGGGAAACGATCGAGCACGTCCGCGAGCTCAACCTCCGACAGTGGCTGCCGGGCGCGTTCACGCGCTTCCTTCCGGTTCACCGCTTGCAGCTCGAGCGGTAGCGCAACATTGTCGAGCACGGTGCGCCAGGGCAAGAGCTGCGCGTCTTGAAACACGAAGGCGAGCCTCGGTAAGCCGCCGAGCGCGGAGTGGGTGTTCGGAATTAGCGATATCGTGCCCGCGCTCGGCGCTTCCAAGCCCGAGATGAAGCGCAGCAACGTGGACTTACCGCAACCCGAGGGGCCGAGCAGCGCGACGAACGAGCCCGCAGCAAGTTCGAGGTCTATGTTTTTCAACACGGGTCCTCCCGAGTTGAACGCGTGGCTTAGACCACGGATGCTGACTAGGCTGCTAATGGCGGATCTCCGAGGGCCCAGGCAGCTTCACCCGACGCACTGCCCTGCCGCAAGCAGTGGGCGACGGCCCAAGCTCGTGCCGCTCGCCAGAACCCGATCAAGCGACGGCGCGCGGTGCCTCGCGCGCGGAGAAGAGCGCGATTGGCGCGCGAGGCAGGATCAGTGGCTCGGATTTCGCTGCGGCACGGCCTTTATCGCTTCTTGCACGGGCGCCTAGGGTGACCGCCACGGCGAGCCCCGCCAGCGTCAGGCGCAGCCGCCGTGGGTCCACGAACTCGAGGCGAGTCAATTCTTCCAGGGCGGCCTGGAGCTCGCTGCGCGCACAGTGCAGGCGGCGTTGCAAAAGCGGGCGGGAGAGCGCGACCGAAGCGCGACTCAATGTGAAAATTGCGAGTAAAAGACCCCGGGCATGAACGCTGATCTGCATGTCCGTTCAGTAACGCAGATACTGAACGGATGGCTAATTTTCAGTCGTTGCCAATGTCACTTCGATAAGTGCCGGGACGGCTCAGCTCAGCTCAGTGTGCACCCAGACGTCGATGCGCTGCACGTGGCCCGTTCGTGCGAAGACCTCCGCCGACCGCGCCGTGCTCAGCGACAGCGCGCCCTGTTCTACCTTCGAGCCGTCCGAGCAGCGGAGCTCCAGCCGCGGCGTGTCTGCCAGATGGTAGACCACGGGAACACCGCAGTAGCTGAAGGCGAGGCTGCCAGTTCCAAGCTCGAGCCGAAGCGGCTGCCCTTGCGCGTCGAACGTCTCAAAACTAGCCGGCTCGTGCAGGAACTCGGATCTGCGGAGCAGCAGCGGGCGGAGCTCGATGCAGCCCTGACGCACGCGCACACCGAGCTCGGCGAAGCGCGCGATCACCTCTTCCTTGACCTGGCCGGTCATTCCCGGTTGACGCGCGCCAGTATGGCTCGGCGTGTGCGAGTACGGGTCGAGCGGAAAAGCCCCGTAGACGCTGGGCGACTTGTTGAAGCCACCCAACCCTTCGCGGACCGCATAGTAGCGCTCCACGAGCTCGTCGATCACCTCACGCGCGACGCCCAGATCGGTGGCGGCGAACACGCGCTCGCTGGCCGCCAGCATCAACTTGGCCACCATGTGCCAATAGATACTGCCTAGGCCCTCGTACGCGAACATCGAACCGCTTCGCCCGGTGAAGCTGCGGTGGTCGAAGGTCTGCTCGTAAATATCGAGGATCTTCGACACTTCGCGCTCGTCGAGCCGCGGATAACGGTTTTCGGCCCGCACCTCGACCAGCGCGGCGGCGCAGCGGTCGGCGTTGTAAAAATCGGCGTTGAAGCGGAGTACGCCTTGCGCGTCCCGCCGAACGATGCGCGTGTCGTCCGCCGCCAGCATGTCCGCGAGCGCCACCGAACGGGCAAAACTGGAGTCCTGGATCACATTTTTGCCCAAAAATGTCGGTAAGATTCGATCTGGGTAGAGTGTGAAGCTATTTTGATCTGCGCGATACATCGGGCTCGTACGCAAGGCAGCCAGAACCGCGACGCCTTCTTCGGCGCCCATGCCGCGGGTGCTCAGCGCGGCCACCTGGCCCTCGAGCATCTCGTACAAGTGTTGAACGCCCACACTTTCATCGGCGTGAAATGCAAGCAAGTTATAGGCATGATAGAGCCCATCCGCGCGCCGATTCGCGAGGATGGTGTGTTTGACCCAGCGCTCCGCCAGCACCAGCAGATCTTCGACGACGCTCGAGGCGAGCTCGACTTTTCGCTCGAGCCCTGACGTGTACAGCGCCTCGCGATAATCCGACGCGGCCCCGCCTAGGGCATCCATCATCGTGCGGCGGGCGCGGTCGTCAAGCTTTCCGTCTTCCAACAACGGGAGCTGGGCGCGCAGCGCGGCGACGGTGCGTTCGAGCCAGGTCGCGACTTCACTCGACAACGTCACGCTTCCGTGGAGCCTCGCGCTGAGCTCGACCAGCATGCTCAGGTAGCGCTCGACGTAATAGAGCGTGACCATGGACACGCCATAACCGACGAGGGCGTTGTTCGCGTCATTCCACTCCGGCCGGCCCGTGTTGAGCCAGATACCCGCGCCGGGAACGAAGTTTCCGAGCTTACCTAGGAGGACCACCAGCAGCTTTTCAAGCAGCGTCACGCGGTGCAGACCGGCCGCGTTCCAGAGTAGCTTCGCGTCGGATCCGAGCTCGGCCACGCGGCGTACGATCGACTTGTGTTTAACCGCGTCGAATTCGATCGTATCCCGCACGTTGCTCAAGACCTCTCGATACGGGCGAATGCGATACGGAACGTCGGCGTATGCGAAGATTGCGCGCTCCAGCAGCGCCGGCAACCGATCCGGGTGGTGGTTTCGCGAAAGCTCGAGCAGCTTGCACAAGTAGATGACTTGGTGGTCGCCCCAATATCCGATCGAGGCCCAGGGGTGCTCGGGCTCCGGCACTTCCCAATCGATGCCGTCCTGAGTGATGCGGTAAGGGTTATAGCCTTCCGCAGTGGTCGCATTCACGAACTTGACGATGATGTTTTCGACGAAGTCTGGATAGGAGAAGGACAGAGCCTCCCAATTTTGAAATATGTCCCGCCAGTTGCCTTCCGCGTCGCGCACTCGAATCTCGAATCGATTCCAAGGGCGGCTCGGGTCGCCGTGTCGACGGCTGAAGGTGAGCGGCAGGTACTCATAGGACAAACGCACTAAATCTGGGTCATTCGTCAGCTCCGCACGCTCGGACAGCTCGCTCCGCGAGAGTGAGGCGGGCAGCGCCGCAAACAGCGACTCGTGGCGCTCGAAGGTGGCGCGGTTCCACGTTTTGACGAAACGCGCGAAGTCAGCGGACGGCACGTCGTAGCCGTGGGCGTACACGCCGCCTCGCAAATCGTTAAAGAGCACGTTCGCGGTGTGGTGCCAGGACGATAGGCGGTCGGCCGTCAGCTGTAAGCCGTCCGTGTCCGCCAATATTTTGCGGAGGTTCTCGTTGCCGCGCTCCACGTCTTCCAGCACCTGTTGGGCGAGTGCCGCTGGATCGGAGAGTGAGTCGAGCAATTGGCTCACGGCTTGTTGGGAGCGGGCCACGTCGGCCACCATCAGCCAAGTTTTCTTTTCACCGGGTGCGAGCGTGACCGTTGCTTCGAGCAGGTAGGCGCCGCGGCGTGCGCGCACCTCTGGGCTCGGAGCGGGCATGTTGCCATGGGCAAACAGACGGTTATCTTCAGACGAAAGATGAATAGCGCCCGATAGGCCGTGGCTCCAGACGGTCGTCGCGTGTAGCGACTCGCGCGGCTCGGCCCGGTCCACGACCTGAGCGGCGAGCGTGTACACCGCCAGTGGGCCATTGCCGACCAGCTCGTTCTTTTTGTAAGCGTCCAGCAGGCAGCTGAAGCCGAGTTGCATCGCGTCGTCGACGTCGGCGGGCAAAAGATTCTGCAGCCCATCTAGAACCTGCACCGAGATCGACTCTTGGCCGCGGTTCTCGAGTTGGCACTCGCGGACGAAACCGTAGGCGTGGCTGGTTGACCAACGGTAACCGAATGAAACCTCCAAATCGCCGTTGGTTTCGCTCAGGCGGAGCTTGTTGCCCAGCGTGCTCTTTTCCAGCGTTCGCGACGTCCGGTACACGAGCTCCGCGCTGTCGCGAAACGGCTCCCACAGCTTGCGTGACCCTCCGCGCTCGACGATCAGAGCCGTGTGTGGACCCGAGACGTGCACGCTGTCCGTCAGCTTGTCCTCGGTGGTGTACGGGAACAGCGCGTACTTCACGTTTCGACGGCCGGCGGTCAGCGCACCATTGCTGGAGATGAAAAGCCAGTGATCTGAATCGCTGACCACGCTCATCAGGAAGGGGCGCAGGCCTTCTGCGCGATCGATGGCGTAAAAGGTCTCGGCCCCGTATTCTACCAACCGACCGCTCGGGGCAGGTTCAGACTCGGGCAACTGATGATTTCCCAAAAATACGCCTGCGGGCCGGCTCATGTCGTTCCTTCTGAATCCTTGGCGCCTGAATCAGGCCGCCGTTTGGACCGGGCCATGTCCGGCCTTCGTCCGCGTGATCACAAACACAGCATAACTGCCGGATAGTTCTACACAATCCCAAAGTTTAGCCGTTTCGTAAGCTCGCCTCTGATGGCAACTACTTGGGTTCGACAGTACTTGCTGCGAGCCTTCCGTTCTGGAACTCATGGCTCATGGAAGACGAGCGCCTGGTCCCGGTGTCGCCTCGGCACGCTGTGCTGTTGTCGCGCGAGTACCTGACGTTCGTCGATACTCCGCCGCAGCGGGACTACGTCGTACGCACCATCGCCAAGCGTCAGGTCGGGCCCATGATGCTGATGTCGGGGGACCTGGTGATCGCCAGCGTGGATACCCGCGCGAGCTTTCCACTCGCCGCCACTTACCCGCTCCACTTCCGCAAGTCGTATTTTCCCGGCCAGCTGCACGGTGAAACGAAAGACGAATATGCGCACCACGCTCGCGCGAGTAGTCTGATCGACATTCCACCGCCGATCGGCCACACGCCCAACACCTTTCGTAGCTGCTTGCTGCCTGGGCGACCGTACAGTGCTCTCTCGCCATTCTTCGGCATCGACCCTCCGAGCGCGAACGTCGCTGAAGCGGAAAAGCTTGCCTTGGCCGAAGCGGCGGGTCTGTGGAAGCTGTGCGAAGAAGCCTTGTCCAAACTGCTCATTTTGCAGGCAGGCGGGCTCTCGCACGGCGACGCCGAGCTGCACAATTTCATTGTTTGCCCAACGCCATTGGAATTGATGCTGATCGATTTCGAGGGTTCCGTGAACCGCGACACTCAGACCGAAGCCGAGTGGCAAAAACGCTGCGCCTTGGACCTCGAGCCTCTGCTGCGAGAAGCCATCTACTTGCAGTGCGCGCTCGGCAAACAGTGCGGGCGCTTGGCCGAACTCTCACTCGAACGCATGCCGCTCCTGCTCAAGCAGCCGGAGCAATTTCAACGTGCGATCGAGCTTCGCGCCAGCGTAAGCAGCTAACCAAAGGTGAAACCATGACCTACCGAGCCGCCGAGGACCGCTACCAGCACATGCGTTACGAGCGGGTCGGGCTTAGCAGCTTGAAGCTACCCGCCGTTTCGCTTGGGCTCTGGCACAACTTTGGCGGGGTGGACCCGTTCGAGACGTCACGCTCACTATTGCTGCGTGCGTTCGATCTGGGCATTACCCATTTCGACCTGGCCAACAACTACGGCCCTCCGGCAGGATCGGCAGAAGAGACCTGTGGCCGGGTCCTAATTCAGGACTTACGAGCGTATCGCGACGAGCTAGTGATTTCTAGCAAGGCTGGTTACGGAATGTGGCCCGGCCCTTACGGCGAGTGGGGCTCCCGGAAGTATCTACTAGCGAGCTTGGACCAGAGCCTCCGCCGGCTGGGTCTCGCCTACGTCGACATTTTTTACAGTCATCGCTTCGATCCGGACACCCCTCTCGAGGAGACCATGGGCGCGCTACATCAAGCCGTGCAGAGCGGCAGAGCGCTTTATGTCGGGATCTCGAACTACCCGGCTCACGCAACCCGTGAGGCCGCAAGCATCCTCCGCGCGCTCGGCACGCCTTGCCTCATTCACCAGCCCGCCTACAGCATGCTCAATCGCTGGGTGGAGAGCGATCTGCTTCTGGCCGTGCGCCAGGAACGAATGGGCTGCATCGCGTTCTCGCCCCTCGCGCAGGGATTACTGACTGATAAATACTTGTTTGGCATTCCGGACGATTCTCGCGCTGGCAAGGCGCACGGCTTCTTGCGCCCCGCCCATGTCACCGCGGAGCAACTGAGCAAGGTCCGACGTTTGAACGCGCTGGCTCAAGGTCGCGAGCAAAAGCTGTCACAAATGGCGATAGCCTGGGTGCTCCGACAACCGGAGGTAACGTCCGCGCTGATCGGGGCTAGCCGCGTATCGCAATTGGAGGACGCGGTGGCAGCCCTTTCGAACACGGAATTCTCCGACGCCGAGCTAGCGGAGATAGACGTCATCGTCCAAAAATAGCCGTCGCGTTCATGCCTCGCGTGGCAATCGTCACAGCGTCCAGCCGACGCCCAAGCTCAAGCTCGACCACAGCCCCGCGACTTCGCTGTCGCGCGACTGTGCGATGCGGCCGCGCACGGGCAAGGTCACGTACCCTGCTTGAGCGACGAGCCGCAAAAATAGGCGCGACAGCACGGGTGACTCGACGGCGCCGAATACGAAAGGCCCCATCCAGACGCCCTGAACGTGGTTGGCACTGGCTTCAGCGGTTGAGCTCTGCGCCGTGATCCGCGCATACCCGACGCCGTAACCGGCGCCGAGTTCGCTCGCTAGGATGTAGCTCGGAAAGCGCACGGAGATTCTCGCCGATAGCTCTCCGGCGAGCACGCGCACGGTGCCGAGTGGGGTGCGCCGACTCGAGGTAGCTAGCGCCGGCGCTATGTTGAAGGCCAAACCACGCTCGACGTGCGAGACCCCGAACCCGCCCCCCACGAGCGGGTCGAAGTGTGATCCGAAATTGCTCGACTGAGCGAAGAGCAACAGGTGATTTGTCGAGTATTTCGGGACGGGCGCCGGGGGCGCGGCGTACTTCCCGACGGGTTGCGTCCGCGGTCTCGGCGGTGGAGGCGGCGGTGGCTCAGAGCTCGCGGTGTCGCGTACGAGCTCGGCGATGGCGAGGGCAAGCACGCGCGGTCGCAGGCCGGTGTCCGTTTGCTCGAGGTCCAGCTGACGCGTCCCCAATTGCTTGCCCAGCGACACGCGGACCAGGATCGTGGGCTCTCCGCAGGTCAGAAACACGCGCGGCGCATCTGCGCCCGAGGGCAGCTCCGAGCTGTTCAATTCGACGAGCGTCAGCCGCCGCGTTTCTTCGACGAGCGCGCGTGAGCACGTCACGCTATCGACGCGAACGTCGACCGCGGCGTCCCCGGCCGCAGCTGCCGAAGGCGCCGCGGAGAGAAACACGGCGACGAACATTCCCCGCGCCGCCCGGCCTATCGATTCAGGATCGTCCCTCACTCCGTGATCAGCATCGCACGCAAGGCTGGCGCATGGCGCCCGTCCGGGTGGAGCGTGACGTATTTCTCTGCGACCTTGCGCGCCTTCGGTATTTGGCCCGACCGTTTCAGGGCTTCCACCTCACGGGCCAGGGCATCACCGGCGAGCGGGCCGCTCGGCCATAGGCTCGCCGCTAGCTCGAACGCCGTGACCGCTTCGGACGCGCGGCCCAAGTCATCGAGCAGAACACGACCGAGGGTGAACGCGGCCACGGGCGCGCGCGGATCTTTCGGGTAGTTTTGGCTTACTTTGCGCAGCGGCGCGACGGCCAGCGCGGGGTGGGCACTGAGCCGCGCCACGTCCGCGGCGAGCAGAAGATCCTGCGGCTCGTCCCGGACATCATTCGATTGCCGCAGTGCTGCGAATGCCTGCGCGTAGCGACCGTGCTGCGCGAGGTCCCGCCAGACGCGCGGCGCGGAGGGCAGCGCCTCGACCGGCACAGGCGTCGCACTCGCATCCGCCGAAGCCGCCAGAGCCGAGACGGGCGGAAACTCGCCGGCTTCACCAACGCCCAAAACGGCTTCGCCGCCCGGCCATAACACTCGGACTCGCCCGCGCTCGACCGAGACATGCGCGCCCGCCCCGGAACGTTCGACGAGGAACGCCGTCCCCAGCACCCGAATGCTCACGTCGCCGGCGTGGACTTCGAACGTGCGCGCGTGATTGGGTACGACGTCGAAACGCGCGCTGCCGGACACTACCGTCGAGCTCACTAGATCGGCGTCTTGACTGTCGAGATGAACGACCCCGCCGGTCGCGCCGAGCTCGGCGATCGAGCCGTCCGAGTAGTGCACGGCCGTCAACGCGGCGCTTGCGGCCGGCTTGCTTAGCGCTGCGGTGTGCGCGATTGGGCCGCGACTGGGGGGCTGTGCGAAGCGCGTCGCCGCGAAGGCGAGCGCGCCCAAGCCAGCCACCCCGAGCGCGATGCGAGCTACGAAGCGGCGCCGGCGCCGGACCAACACGCCGCGGGTCAGAGACCGCGTTTGCTCCGCGCTCCACGTGCTGCGAACGCGAAGCGGCCCGCGTTTGAGACGTTCGTCGAGATCAAGCATGGCGCACCCCTAGCTGCTTCTGAATTCGATCATGAGCGGCACTGATGCGACGCTTCACCGTGGCCAAAGAACAGCCGCAGAGCTCGGCCACGTGCTCCAGGCTCTGGCCCTCCACGTGCCGTAGCACCCACGGCACACGTTGACGCGAAGGCACGCGATCCAACGCTCGGTACACGTCTCCGATCAGCTCTCGCTCCCGTGAATCGGAGTCTGGGTCGGCGAGCATGTCGTAGCTCGGCTCGTCCGCAAGATCGAACACTGACCAAAACGCGCGCAGACGCAGCTGCTGCACGGCACGCCGTACGGTCACGGTGGCGAGCCAACTTTTGATCTCGCGGTGGTCTTCGCGTCGCCTGAGGCCGCCTACGGCCAGCGAGAAAACCTCCTGGACGACGTCTTCCACCTCAGCCTGGCGCCCCAGAATGCGCGTGGCGATGGCGGCGACGTAGGGGGCGTAGCGTGCATACAGCGCGTCGAGCCCCGGCTCCGTAACCGCGTGTTCATCGTCGGACGCGGGCGCGATGCCTCGCGGGCCCTGGGGGCGGGGTTCACCCCCGAGCAACGGGCCCGCGTCCGCGGGTGGCGGGACGATGCGAAGCAGGCGATGGCGGGGACCGTCGGTCATGAGCGGCGCGTCCGGACGTTCGGGCGCTCGTCTCCAATATGTACGCTTGTGGCCAAGACGGCTCAAAAAGCTCATGGGAAGTTGAGGGGGCGTTCCACCTTTCCCTTAAGCCCGCCAAAATCATTGACGAAAGTCGCAAGCGCCTGGCGCGAGCCCCCCTCCCGCCGTAGCTTCCGAGTGGTGCTCCGCGGCCGGTTGCTGTTATGCGTGCTGTGCTCTTCTTGGGTCGCGGCTTGTGGCAAGGGCAGCGAAGGCTGGGTTTTACAGGAACGCGCCGGGGCTGGGGGCATTACGGGCCTGACTCAGGACGCCGGCTCGGCCGGAGAGGGTGGCGCGGGCGGCGAAGGCGGCTCGCCGCTGTCCCAAGCTGGAAAGAGCGGGTCGGGTGGTTCTCCGTCGAACGACCTGCGCTGCCCAACCCGGTTCGCCAGCGCTTGCTCGCCCGCCGTGACGGTGGACAACCGGGACCAGACCGCCAGCGGCATGCTCTTCACTGAAGCCATCGTCGACCCTTCGACCACGCTGTCCTGCATCACGCGGGACGTGTGCGATATCCTCTATCGCAAGGCCTCTGAAATCCGGGTCACGACCAAGATCACGATCTTGATCGAAGACTTTGCCGGTCTCAGCCAAACGTACCACTCCAACGGTGAGGCGACCATTCGGGTAAGTTCACGCCACCTGCAGAAAGTGGCAAACGCGAACGCCGACGTAGGCGAAGAGATCCGTAATCTTTTTTACTACCACGCAACCAACACCTATCAGTTCGACGCCAACGATGGCTTCGCCAATGCTTGGTTGGTCGAGGGCGTCGCAGATTACGTACGCCGCGTCGCCGGCTACTTGCCGGATAGCCAACGCCAAGCGGGAGGCGCTTACGACGACGGAGGCTCGACCACCGGCTTCTTCCTGGTCTGGCTCGACCAGAAATACCCCGACTTCGTGTACGAGCTCAACGCCAGCCTGGACCCTAGTCGCGGCGTCAAATGGACCACGCAGGCCTTCTTGGACATCACTGGGCAGAGCGTGGATGACCTATGGGCGGCTTATCAGGCTTCCTTCTAAAAAGCGGGTGTCGAACGCGCAGCGGGCCTCTCTTTCTGCCCTTCCAGAGACGCCTCCGAAGGAGTATTCAGAAGATGCGTGCCACTTCGGCTTACGCAGGGAGTTTTCCACGATGCCCAAAGGCCAAGAGAAATCCAAGACGACCAACAAGCCCAAGCTCACCGTGAAGGAGAAAAAGGCGAAGAAGAAAGAAAAGGCTGCCAAGTAGGCGTGCCTCTTCGGCCGAAGGTGGGGTTCGAGTGACGGCCGCCGGCGTGCGGCCGTCGCATCGAAGCTCGTCAGGAGGCGAGCGCTGCGATCGTGTTCCCAGGGTGTGCGAGCGGAAGGGTGACGACGAAGCGCGTGCCGGCTCCGAGCTCGCTGTCGACCGATATCGTTCCGTGATGGGCTTCCACGATGCGGCGCACCACGGCAAGCCCCAGCCCCACGCCTCCGGTCGAGCGCGCCCGGCTCGGATCACTACGGAAGAATGGTTCGAAGATCCGCTGCTGATCTTGGGCGGAGATGCCAATGCCACCGTCCTTCACAGCAATTACCAGATGGGCGCCGTCACTCGCTTTTCGGGCGCTGAGCTGAACGGGGCCCTCCGAAAACTTGCGCGCGTTGTCGAGCAAATTGTCGAACACGCGGCGCACCACTGGGTCGGCGTCGAGCGCCGGTAGATCTGCCGGCATGTCCGTTTCCAGCGTGCGCTCCGGGTAACGGACCAAGAACCTGGCTGCCGCGGCCTCAATCAGCGCCCGACCCGAAATGCGTTCGAAGCGAAGGGGCGGGAGCGCATCACCGGCCGAGTCACGCGCCAAATCAAGGCGCGCCGCGCTCATCACGTCGTCGAGCAGATGCTCGAGCTCCGCGAGATCCTCTCCGATGTCCGTCAGGTAGCTACTCGCCTTGTCGCGATCCCCGTCCGTCACCAGCTCTAGGGCGAGCCGAATGCGAGCCAACGGCGTGCGCAGCTCGTGAGAAATATTGGCTAGCAGCTCCTTTTCAGAACGACGCAAGAGAGCGATGCGATCGGCCATGTCGTCGAAAGCCCGCGCGAGCGCGCCGATTTCATCCCGTCGGCGGGAGCGGACCCGCGCGGTCAGATCCCCCGCACCAAAGCGGCGCACCAGCTTGGAAAGCCCGGCCAGGGGCGCCGTTACGGAGCGCGCCAGCGGGATCGATACGACCGCCAAGACCACGAGCGCGACGGCGAATTGCTTCAGCATCAAGCTGATCGGCCACTCCGGCGCGCGGTAGCGGAAGACGGCATA
>CAXSGJ010000028.1:21898-43219 GCA_964236865.1 uncultured Polyangiaceae bacterium | reverse complement strand
CGCTCTATTGCCGCTGGCAGGCTCCATGACCTGGCCCCAGCCGCGGCCGAACACGTTCCGCTCGCGCGCCAGCCGTTGGAGGTCCTGCCCCGTCACCGGCGGCACCGGCGGCGCGTCGTTGCTGGCCAGCAGCCGACCATTCGAGTCGTATACGGACAGATCGATCCCGACGCGCTTCTTCAAATCGACGAGCTCCGCGCTGAGCTCTGCCGGGTGATCGGCGAGCTCACACATGTGCCAGGCAACCCAAGTGGAGCTGGGGCGAGCAGGGCCGTCCAAAGCCGGCCGAAGCGAGTAACGACCCACGAGGAACGCGGCGAAGGACGCGAGCACGATCATCAGCACGCCGTACAGATAGACTCGCAGTACGATCCGGGACGGCACTCGCTCGCCCGGGCCAAGGTCGCTCACACCGATTCCTCGGCCACCAGCATGTACCCGCTTCCGCGCACGGTCTTCAGCAGGCGGGGATGCCGTGGGTCGTCACCGAGCTTCTGCCTCAAGCGCGAGATCCGCACGTCGACTGAACGGTCGAAGGCTTCCTCCGCGTTGCCTTTGGCAAGGTCGAGCAGGCGCTCGCGCGTCAGCACCTTGCCCGCGTTTTCCGCAAGAGCTCTCAAGAGAGCGAACTCGTACGAGGTGAGCGCTAGCACTTGACCATCGAGTGTGGCGCGCAGGCTGGCGCTGTCCACGAGCACTCGGCCGACGCGCACCTCGCGGGCGCGGGGGCCCGCCCGACCCTCCGCGCGCCGGACCACGGCCTGAATGCGAGCAAGCAATTCACGCGCCGAAAATGGCTTCGTCACGTAGTCGTCAGCGCCGAGTTCGAGACCCAGCACGCGATCTGCCACCTCCACGCGAGCCGTCACGGCAATGATCGGCACGTGCGAGTGTTCACGGATCTCCCTACACACTTCGAAGCCGCTCTTACCGGGCAACATCAGGTCGAGCACGACCGCGTCGAACTCCGGTCGAAGGGCTTCACGAGTGGCCGCAACACCATCACTCACGAGCGTTACGTCGAAGCCGTGTTGTTCGAGGTAATCGCGTGTTAGGCGCCCGATCTTCGCGTCGTCTTCGACTACCAAAATCTTGAGCCGTGCACCTTCCATCGAGCCGCGAGCCTACACGAGCGCCACAGGGCGCGCTCGGGCCAAACACAAATAGACACATTACAGATACTCGTTCGCATCTCGGTCGCCCTAAGCTAGAGCAGGAGATGATGACTGGTAGACCTGACGGAACCGCCATCTTGGCCGAAACGAAGTCACGGCGAAGGCGAGCGCGGCTGTACCAAGTGATTGGCTTGCTCGTGCTGGGGGCGGTGGTGGCCGCGGGCGTGTCGTTTTGGCGCAGCAAGACCGCCAAGAGCAAAGTCGTGCGCTACGTGACGGCGCAGGCAAAGGTCGGCGATTTAAAAGAAACCATCACCGCCACTGGCACGCTAAAGGGCCTCGATTCGGTCGACGTGGGCGCGCAAATTTCGGGCAAGCTCACCAAAATTTACGTCGATTTCAACGACCATGTCAGCGTCGGCCAAGTACTCGCGGAGATCGACACTACGTCCGCGCAGTCGAAGATCGAGCAATCGCATGCGCAGGTGAACGCGGCCGATGCATCGCTGGTCTTGGCCAAAGCCACGCAAGCTCAAACCAAAGCACAGTACGCGCGCTCCTTGGACCTGAGCGCTAAGGGCCTAATCTCAAGTAAAGATTTGGACACGGCAAAGGCGGACGCGGATCGCGCAGCCGCCAGCATCACGTCGTCGACGGCGCAAGCCACGCTCGCCCGCGCCTCTTTGAAGGACGCCGAGACGCAGCTCTCGTACGCCGTGATTCGCTCGCCCATTGACGGCATCGTCTTGTCGCGTTTGGTGGAACCCGGCCAGACCGTCGCCGCTTCCATGTCCGCCCCGGTGCTATTCACGATTGCGCGCGACCTGACTCAACTCCGGCTGTACGTGGACATCGACGAGGCCGACGTGGGCAAGGTCAAAGAGGGACAGGACGCGACGTTCTTGGTCGACGCTTGGAATGGGCATAATTTTGCGTCCAAGGTCGTCTCCGTGCACAACTTACCGACCACCGGCCAGACCGTCGTGACGTATCAAGCGGTGCTGACCGTGGACAACGGCGAGCGGCTGCTGCGGCCCGGCATGACCGCGACCGCGACCATCACCACGGACGAAAGGAAGAGCGTGCTGCTCGTTCCGAACGCGGCGCTCCGCTTCAGTCCGCCGGCCGTTTCGTCGGCGAAAGCCGGCATCCCGTTCATCAATGGCGGCATGCCGGGCGGGCCTCGCACCGGCGGCACCGGCGGAGGAGTGCGCACGAAAACCGCCGCAAACAAGAAAATCATCACCGCCGCCGATTCTCAGGGTCTGGTTTACTCGCTGAAGGACAATCAGCCGCAGCGGATGGTGGTCTCGATCGCAGGCTCCGACGGCGAACGCACCGAAATCAAGAGTGGCCTCACGGCGGGCACCAGCGTCATCACGGACATCGATCAGCGGAAGACCGAGTGATGTCTGCGCCTCCCGCGCAAGGTGAGATCGATTCGGCGGCGGCTGGCGAAGCCATCATCGTCCTGCGCGGCGTGAAGAAGGTATATGGAGAGGGCGAGTCGGAAGTCCGCGCTTTGGCTGGCATCGACTTCGACATCGCGCGCGGCGACTTCGTGGCCATCATGGGTACGAGCGGTTCGGGAAAGTCGACCTGTATGAACATACTGGGTTGCTTGGACGTGCCGACAGCCGGCAGCTACCGCTTGGCCGGCGTTACCACGACCGATCTCCATGGCGACGGCCTGACCCTGCTGCGCCGCCACTACATCGGCTTCGTGTTTCAGGGCTTCAACCTGCTGAGCCGGACGAGCGCCCTGGAAAACGTGGAGCTGCCGCTCGTGTATCGACGCGTGGCCGCGCGCGAGCGGCGCATCGCGGCGCTGCGTTCTCTCGAGCTCGTCGGCCTGTCCGACCGCGCTGACCACACTCCCCAGGAGCTGTCCGGCGGCCAGCAGCAACGGGTCGCCATCGCCCGCGCACTGGTCACTGACCCGGAACTTTTGCTGGCGGACGAGCCGACGGGCAACCTCGACTCCGCTCGCACCCAGGAGATCATGAATCTGCTCGTCGACCTGAACAAAACGCGCGGCATCACCATCGTGATGGTGACGCATGAGCCGGACGTCGCCGCGTACGCGAACCGCGTGGTGGTCTTCCGCGACGGCCTGATCGTCGAAGACTCCCGACCGGAGCGAGCCCACTGATGTTTCTGCAAACCGTGCTCATGGCTTTGCGCGAAATTCGTCGCAACACGTTGCGCTCCGTACTCACCATGCTGGGCGTGGTGATCGGCGTAGGCGCGGTCATAGCGCTGGTCTCCGTCGGCCGCGGCGCGACGCAAAAAGTGACAGCGGACATCGGCAAGTTGGGCAAGAACCTACTGATGGTGAGCGCGGGCGCGCGCGTCAAAAGCGGCGCCTCATCTGCGGCGCAGTCGCTGAGTATGGCGGACATGCAGGCCATCGCGCGCGAAATCTCCGGCCTGCACGCCGTCGCGCCCGGTTCTTCGAGCCAGCAGCAGGTCATTTACGGCAACAAGAACGCGAGCACGTCAATCACCGGCACGGATAACAATTTTTTCGAGGTCCGCGGTTACGCCATCGACAAGGGTCGCCAATTCACCGAGGCGGAGGCGCAATCAGGTGTACCCGTGTGCGTGATCGGAGCCACCGTCAAAACGGCACTGTTCGCGAATGCGGACCCGCTCGGCACCCAGGTTCGCGTCGGCAAAATTTCCTGTCAGATCATCGGCACGTTGGCTTCCAAAGGCACCGCGGGGATGGGTCAGGACCAAGACGACTTGATGCTGATGCCGCTGGCGACTTTTCAACGGCGGATCACCGGCAACAACGATATCTCGTTGATCTTGGTCTCTGCCGAAGAGGGGCTAGATACGTCCATAGTGGCGGAGAGCATTCGTGCGTTGTTGCGCCAGCGCCGCCATCGGCCGGTTGGCTCGGACGACGACTTCAACGTGCGAGACATGGCGGAGATCGCCGATACGGTGACGAGCACCACCACGGCACTGACGGCTCTGCTCGGCGCCATCGCCGCCGTCAGTCTACTCGTCGGCGGCATCGGAATCATGAACATCATGCTGGTCTCGGTGACGGAGCGCACCCGGGAGATCGGCATTCGATTGGCGATCGGCGCTTTCGCGGGTGAAGTGATGATGCAGTTTTTATTGGAGGCCATCGTGCTCTCGACCATGGGTGGCATCATCGGCGTCGTGTTGGGCCTGATCGGCTCATTTTTCGCGGCGCGCGCGCTCTCTCTCCCGTTCGTCATTCCCCCGGAAATTGTTGGTTTGGCGTTCGCTTTCTCGGCCTTGGTCGGCGTTTTATTCGGCTATCTTCCCGCGCGAAAGGCCGCGCAACTGAATCCCATCGAGGCATTGCGGCATGAGTGAGCGTCGAAAGAAACGCGCGCGAGTTTCCAGCGCTTGTGTGTGCTTGTGCTTGGCGGCTGCGCGCAGCGTGTTGGGGCAAGAGCCCAACGCGCTCAGCAGCCAAAGCGCGGTCGAGATCGCGATCAAGAACAACCCCGACCTGCACGTCGCGCTGTTGCAGGAGACCCAGGCTCGTTACGCGGTGACGGCAGAGGAGGCTCTGTACGACCCCATCTTCGGAGCCGACGCCAGCTACACGCACAGCCGCAGTCCGAGCGCCAACGGCGCCAATGCCACGACGGTCAGCGGTAGCGACCTGCTGGCCGCAGACGTCAGCCTGAGTAAAGGATTCTACACCGGCACCGTGCTGAAGGCGACCCTATCGGGCCAGCGGCAAAAGCGAAGCTCGCTCCCCATCAACTCGGTCGGCGGCACGAACGCCCTCGGCCCGTTCTATTTGCTCTCGGGTCAATTGGCGCTGACTCAACCGTTTCTGCGCGGTGCTGGCAGCACGATCGGGCTCGAAAGCTTACGCGTGGCGCGTTTAAACCGCACGGCGGCAGCCCTCGCGGCGCAGCAAACTGGCAGCCAGATCCTGCACGATGTGCTCGTGGATTATTGGGAGCTGTGGTTTGCCACTGAGGCGGTACGGATCGACGAGGCATCGCGTGATTTGGCCAAGACCCAACAAATCCAGGCCGAAGAGCAGGTCAAGAGCGGAACGCTAGCCAAGGTCGATGCATTGCCGTTCGCGACGCAGGCCGCGCAACAAGATGGCGCGCTCGACACGGCCGTCACCACCGTTCGGCAAAAGGCACTCGCGCTCTCCCTGGCAATCGGCCGTGCCGAGGACAGCGGCCCCGAACTCACTGCCACGGACACGCCCCCGGACGTCGCCGTCGATGCCTTGGACGAACGCGCCATCGGCGAAGCACTCGCCGCCTCGTATCAATTCAAGCAAGCGCAGGCCAACCTACAAGTCTCGCAGTATCAAGCGAGGATCGCGGGCGACGCGCTGCGTTCGCGGCTCGACCTGACGGCGTCGGTTACGGCGCAAGGCCTCGGTAATCACGAGGCTTCCCCGGCCTTGAGTCAATTTGGACGCCTGGAAGCAGTGAGCGCGCAGGTCGCGCTGGCCTTTGAAACACCCGTCACCAATACCCGTCGCAACGCGGAGATCGAGAGCGCGCTGATCAGCACTCACATCGCGGAGAAGCAGATCGAGAGTCTTCGTCAACAGACCCGACACGCCATCGACCTCACTCTTTCGCAACGGAACGCCGCCAAGCGGCGCTTGGAATTTGCCTTGCTCACAGAGAAGGTCTCCCACGATCAAGCAGAAGGCATACAAGGCAAGTTTCTCGCCGGCACCGTGCTCGCGATCGAGGTACAGAAGGCCAATAATGACTATCAGGAGGCTCAGCTAGCCGTGCAACGCGCACGCGTTGATTTGGTGGTGGCCGAGCTCGATCTGCTCAATTATCGCGGCAAGCTGCTCGAGCGGTACGCCGACCTTCTCAAAAACTACCAGCCGACGGCCACGATCCTGAAAGGCGCCACCGATCCGATGTGAGGCGGCGTCCCAAGACATCCGGGGACCAGGTGTGCGGTCATCATCGTCTGGGTGTGATCCTCTTCGAGCCCGGCTAAGCTTTGGACATGACCTTGATCGTTCGAGCCGCCGAAGAGCGGGATCTTCCCGCCATTGCCGAACTCGCCGGGAAGCTCGTCCGCCAGCATCATGCGTTCGACGCGCGTCGTTTCATGCTGATCCCAAACGTGGAGGCTGGTTACGCCCGCTTCTTTGCCAGTGAGCTGCACCGTGAAGAGACGCTGATCTTGACCGCTGAGGTGGATGGCAACGTGCTCGGCTACGCGTACGCTCGGCTCGAGCCAAGGGACTGGAACAACTTGCTCGATGCATGCGGCGCCCTCCACGATATCTACGTGGCCGAGAGTGCACGCCGTCAGGGCGTGGCTCGGCTCTTGGTCGAGGCCGTGCGCGAGCGCCTGAAAGAAAAAGGCGCGCCGCGCCTGGTGCTGCACACGGCCAGCAAGAATGAGAGCGCCCGAAAACTATTCGCCGCTCTAGGCTTCCGCGACACGATGATCGAGCTCACGTGCGAACTTTGAGTTCCTTTTCTTAACTCAAAAGCCTTGTTTTTGGAAACGCGCGAGAAACATTCTGGCGGTTGCGCCGAAAGGGTCGCAGCAGTAGATGGAACGCCCTTCGGTGAATTCCGTGCCGAAAACGCCACGTAACTGGTCAAGAGGAAAAAAAAATGAGCGGTAATACGGTCCGTCAGCAGGCTATTTCCAAGATCTCGAAGTTCAAGACGAGCTCGCCGGCCTTGAACTACAAGGAGACCGCGTCGGGCACCCTGTTTGGCGCCAACGTATTCGGTCTCGGCGCGATGAAGTCGCACCTGCCGAAGGATGTCTACAAATCCCTGAAGAAGACGATCGACGGCAGCCAGCCCCTCGATCCCGCGACGGCGGACGTCGTTGCAACCGCCCTCAAGGACTGGGCGCTCGACAAAGGCGCAACGCACTACGCGCACATCTTTTACCCGCTCACCGGCCTGACCGCGGAGAAACACGATAGTTTTTACAATCCCGACGGCGAGGGCAACGCAATCGCGGAGTTCTCCGGCAAGAGGCTCGTGCAGGGTGAGCCGGACGCGTCCAGCTTCCCGAGCGGCGGCATCCGTGCCACGTCGGAAGCGCGCGGGTACACCGCGTGGGACGTGACTAGCCCGGCTTACCTGGCCGAGACCACTAACGGCATCACGCTATGCATCCCGACGGCCTTCGTGTCGTGGACGGGTGAGGCGCTCGACACCAAGACTCCGGTTCTTCGCGCCACGGCTGCCCTCAGCACGCACGCGACACGCATCCTCAAGCTCTTCGGCCACGATACCATCGCCGCCGTCACCTCCTACGCAGGCTGCGAGCAGGAATACTTCCTGATCGACAAGAACTTCTTCTATGCCCGTCCGGATCTGCTGAACGCGGGGCGCACCTTGTTCGGTGCGAAGCCGCCGAAGGGCCAAGAGTTCGAGGACCACTATTTCGGCGTGATCCCGAGCCGTGTGCAGGCGTTCATGTTCGAGCTCGAGCGTGAGCTGCTCGTCCTCGGCATCCCGGTTGCCACGCGTCACAACGAAGTGGCCCCCGGCCAGTTCGAAATTGCTCCCGTGTTCGAAGGCGCCAACATTGCCGCCGATCACCAGCAGCTGGTGATGGTGACGCTGAAGAGCGTCGCCGAGAAGCACGACCTCGTGTGCCTCTTGCACGAGAAGCCGTTCGCCGGCGTCAACGGCTCGGGCAAGCACTTGAACTACTCATTCGGCAACAGCACGCAAGGTAACTTGCTCGATCCGGGCGCAACGCCGCACGACAATGCTCAGTTCATGGTGTTCTGCGGCGCGGTTGTTCGCGCCGTGCACAAGTTCGGCGGTTTGCTCCGCGCGGCCATTGCTTCGGCGAGCAATGATCACCGCTTGGGCGCCAACGAAGCGCCGCCGGCGATCATCTCGATTTTCATGGGCGAGCAGCTGGGTGACGTGTGGGAGCAGATCAAGGCCGGCGGGGCCAAGTCGTCCAAGGCCGGCGGCAGCCTGAAGATCGGCGTGGACTCCCTGCCGAACCTGCCCAGGGACGCTGGCGACCGAAATCGCACGAGCCCGTTTGCCTTCACCGGTAATCGCTTCGAGTTCCGCGCGGTCGGTTCGAGCCAGGCGCCTGGGATCGCCTTGGCCACCCTCAACACCATCATGGCCGACTCGCTCGACTTCATCGCGACCAAGCTGGAAGCCGCGGTCGGCTCGGGTAAGCCCCTGAACGCCGCCATTCAGCAGGTCCTGCAAGAGCTGTACACCGAGCACGGCGGCGTCGTGTTCAACGGCAACGGCTACTCCGACGAATGGCATCAGGAAGCTGAAAAGCGCGGTCTTTTGAACCTGAAGACGTCCGTCGACGCGCTCCCGCAGTACGAGACCAAGGAAGCGATCGCGGTCTTCGAGAAATACAAGGTGCTCTCGCCGCGCGAGCTCCACGCCCGTTACGAAATCTTCCTGGAGCAGTACGTCAAGGCCATCAACGTCGAGAAGAACTTGGTCCTACAGATCGCCAAGACGCTCATCGTTCCGGCCGCCCTTCGTTATCAGACCGAGCTAGCCAACAACGCGGTCGCGGTGAAGGCAGCGGGTATCACCGGCGACACCCCCCTATTGCAGAAAATCTCCGGCCTGATCGGCGAGCTGCATAGTTCGATCGCCGGCCTTGAGAAGGCGGCGGATCACCATGGCGGAAGCGGCTTGTTCGACGAGGCCAAGTACTTCCGGGACGCGATCTTGCCGGCGCAGCTCAAGGTTCGTGAGGTGGTCGATGCCCTCGAAGGGCTGATCGCGGACGACATCTGGCCGCTCCCCACGTACCAAGAAATGCTGTTCATTAAGTAGTTTGCAGGCAAAAGCCGGCAACCGACAAAAATCGTGACCGCTCGTTTTGGGAGCGAATTCCCGAAACGTTGACCGTGCAATAAGACTTCGCCCCGCCAGGTGAACCTGGCGGGGCGGCCCTTATCGGGCCAGGTACACCGCCATCATTGTAGGGATACCCCCCGCAGGAGTGACGGAGCCATCGCGGGCTTCTGATGCTCGGCCTTCGCCGAGGGTTGGCGGTCCACGAGGAGAGTCATGAAAAGCTCGGTCAAGAATTTGTTGATTGGTTTTGGAGTTGGATTGGTGCTGATGACGGGCCTGGCAATGGCCGCCGGCAATGATCAGGCAGCGCCTGCGGAGAGCGCTCAGCGCTAGCGCTGAGCATGGCGGCTGAGGCGCCGCAGCGAGCACGGTGGGCTCGACAGCCGCAGCCGTGGGCCTAATAGTCACTCCCATGCGGCTTCCGGCAACTCGCGGGTTCACTTCGATTGCGATCGCTCTGAATGCAATCGCGCTCAGCGCTTGCGCTCACTCGGCCGCTCCACCGACCACCGAGGCACCTGGCCCAGTTTCGAGCGTGCTCGGGGCCCCCACTGCACCCACCATTCCGAGCTTCGTGCGAGCGGCCGTCGACGCGCCCGATCGCAGCGTGGACGACAAGGGACTCGATGCCGGCCGCAAGCCCGAGCAAATGCTCGCCTTCTTCGGCATCAGGCCGGGCATGCGAGTGGCGGAGCTCGGAGCCGGCGGCGGGTACACGAGCGAGCTGCTGTCTCGCGTGGTCGGGCCGGCAGGCAAAGTATACGGTCAAAATTCGCCTTTTTTTCTCGAGAAGTTCGCGAATGTGCCGTGGTCGGCTCGGCTGTCCAAGCCGCTGCTCAGGAATGTCGTACGTGCGGATCGTGAATTCGACGATCCTCTGCCGCCCGAAGCATCGGACTTGGACGCCGTGCTGATCGTGCTCATTTACCACGACACGGTGTGGCTCGACGTCGATCGGCAAAAGATGAACCGTGCCGTGTTCACTGCGCTGAGACCCGGTGGCTTGTACGGGATCGTCGACCACAGTGCCGCCGAAGGGGCCGGTCTGACCGGCGTGAAGACGGTGCACCGCATCGAAGAGAAAACGCTAAGGAGGGAGGTCGAGCAGGCGGGCTTCCAGTTCGAGTCGGAGTCGTCATTCTTGCGCAACCCGAGCGATGCGCGCGACTGGAACGATTCCCCAAGAGAGGCTGGGGACCGGCGCGGGACCTCCGACCGCTTCGTAATTCGCTTTAAAAAACCTTAATTCGCGGGCGCACCCGGCTCAGGTTAGGCCCACCGCTTCGTCCGCACCGAGCATCAGATTCAAACACTGCACCGCCGCGCCGGATGCGCCTTTGCCCAAGTTGTCGAGCCGCGCCACGAGCAAAACTTGCTGGTCGTGGCCGAACACGAAGAGTTCGAGCCGATTCGTCCCGTTGCAAGCCGTCGGGCTCAGCGAACCTTCGTCGAGCAGCGCTTCGCTTTCGAGCGGCTGCACGACGACGAAGCGCTCGCCTTCGTAGTGCGCCATGAGCGCCTCGTGCACTTCCTGACGCCCTAGCTTTTTCGGCAGCAACCGAGTGAAGAGCGGCACGGAGACCAGCATCCCTTGGTAGAAGTCCCCCACCACGGGCTCGAAAAATGGCGCGTGATCAAGCCCGATGACGTGTTGCATCTCTGGCAGGTGCTTATGCTTCAGCGTCAGCCCATAAGGCCGCGGGCCGCGTAGCGGCTCGTGCGCAGCGCCGGTGGCCGCCTCGTACTTCGCAATCAGGTTCTTGCCGCCGCCGCTGTAGCCGGTCAACGAGTGAACGACCGCCGGGTAGTCCCGTGGCACCAGATTGCGCGCGACCAGCGGTGCAAGGGCCGCGACTGCGCCCGTGGCGTGGCAACCGGGCACGCTCACCCTGAAGGAGCTCGCGATCAGCTCCCGCTGCCGGTCGCGCAGCTCTGGAAAGCCGTATGCGAAGTCGAGGCTGACGCGGTGCGCGCTGCTCGGATCGATCAGGCGCGTGCGCGCATTCACGATCATGCTCGCCGATTCTCGCGCTGCCGCATCGGGCAGACACGTGATCACGAAGTCGACCTCGTTGATCAAGGCTTGGCGAGCGACCGGGTCCTTGCGAACGTCTGACGCCAGCTCACACAGCTCGAGCTCCGCACGGGCCTGCAAGCGCTCCTGGATCTGAAGGCCCGTGGTCCCCTCTCGCCCGTCGATGAAAATCGTGTGCCTGGCCATCCCTGAGGCAAAGATGTACGGCAAAGTCCGGAGCGGCGCTAGCCGTCCCCGAACACAGGCACTCACACCGGCTTTTTGCTGCGAAGCGCGGGTGCACGCCTGCACCGCCGGGACGAGACGGTCGAGGCGCTTGACTAGCAGTGATAAGCCTGTACGAATTTCGGCGTGAGTTTCGCGCAGCACATGACGTCGTCCGCTGCGCGTTGCCTACTGCTGGCGGGCTTGTGCAGTTGTGGAGACGCTCAACACGCGCACGCGTTCATGGCGGCTGACCCTGGCCTGGCCAGCACGATCAGAGGCGCGTCCGCGCTGAGCCTCGTAGCTGCAACCTCCGCCCCGCTTGCGCCGGCCGCTTTCGTGGCCGATAGCGCATCCGAGTGCCCCGCAGGTATGGCGCACATCAAACGCTATTGCATCGACCGCTACGAAGCGTACGTCGTCGAGCTCGATCAGAACGGGCTGGAGTTCGCGCATTCACCGTACGTTCCCGTGGACGGGCTACGGGTGCGGGCGAAGGTGGCGGCCGGTGTCGTGCCGCAAGGCTACATTTCCCAGGTGCAAGCGGCTCAAGCCTGCCAGAACGCGGGCAAGCGCTTATGCAGCGCAGCAGAGTTTTCGCTCGCGTGCCGCGGCCCGAACGAACGAGCCAGCTATCCGTACGGCGGGACGCATCGCCAAGCTGGCAAATGCAACGAAGGCAAAGGAAGCGCCGTCCCGGAGGTGTTCGGACGCTCGGCGCCGTTCAGCCTCCTACTCATGAACGATCCGCGGCTCAATCGCTGGGCAGGCGGACTGGCAAAGACCGGCGCGTACTCGAAGTCCGCGTCCCCTTATGGCGTTTTCGATTTAGTCGGCAACCTGCACGAGTGGGGCTCGGAGGTGGCGCTCAACGGGCACGGTTACTTTCGCGGCGGGTTCTATGGTGACGCCGAAATCAACGGACCGGGCTGCGCCTACGTCACGAAAGCTCACGCAGTGGGTTACCACGACTACTCCACCGGTTTCCGCTGCTGCCGAGACACCGACGAACGCTGACGCCGCGAAGCGCCCCCCGCATCACGGCGCTGCCGGCTGCGGGTGACTCTTCGCGTAGATCGCCGAAAGCAGCGAGACATCCGGCGAGTTGGCGGTCACCGACGCGTCCTGGCTCAAGTCCCAAGCCATGATGCCGCCTCCCGAGGCAATGGCGAGCGTCGTCTTGGCCTGGACGGTCGGGATACCGTTGTAAAATTGGTCGTTCAGTTGGTCCAAATTCGCGGCGTCGGCGTTTTGCCCGACCAGCGCCGAGTAGGCCGTGTTGCTCGGCCGACTGTAAAACGGAACACCGAGGATGGCTTTGGCTGGCGGCAGCCCCTTGTCGAGCCAGAGCTGCAGCGCAGCCTGCGCGAAGGTGTAGGGTGAGTGCCCTGGGCCGTTGTCACCATCGTAGGCCATGATGTTCACTAGGTCGATGTAAGCCAGGGCCTCCGACGTGACTCCGGCCGCGCCACCACGAAACGCCGCGCCGGCGATGGTGACCAGCTTGCCTTTGGGCTTCAGGCGCGCGCTCACTTCTCGAACCATGGCGAGAAACGAGGTCGCCAAGTTCTCTTCCGGGAACTCCCAGTCGAGATCGACGCCGTCGAGTTGGTATTGATCCATCAAGCCGTCGACGGCGGCCGCAAAGGAAGCGCGCGCAGTGGCGTCCGAGGAGAGCGCGTTGAAGGCTTCGTCGTTGCCATCGTTCCAACCGCCCACTGAAAGCAACACACGCACCCCGGCGGCATGACCGCGCGCGACGAGATCGACGAGTGGTTTGGTGGGCTGCGCAAGGCTGATCGAGCCATCCGCGCGCTCGATCGCGAACGCGTAGTTCACGTAGTTCAGTTTGTTGAGTTGTAGGCCCGCGGAGTTACTTGCCCAGGTCGGCAAGTAACCGACAACCTTGAACGCAGGAGGCTCGGGGAGCACCACCGGCGCCCCCATTGCCGGTGCGCCGCTCGTGTCGGAAGGGATCGGCGCGCGGCCGGCGCCGCCAGCGGCACCGTCGTCCACCCCGCCGATCGGGCCGCAGGCGGCCAGCGCGGCCGCGATCAGGAGAGGGCCGGCACCAAAGACGCCGCGCTGACACGAATGCATACTCGAGTGTGCGCGGGATCCGCGGCCCCGGCGCGTTCAGTTTTGCTCGGAACGGTGGCTCATTTTCCGTGTGACGAAACTTGCGTAGTTACGGCCACCTCCGTGACGCGCGTCGCTCACTCGCCGCTTCGTCCAGCGACGCGCGAGTGTGCGAATGCGGTATCGGCGGCAATTTACCGCGCTGGTGGCCGACTAATGCACGCACGCTGCAAAATGACGACGCGCTATTTACAAATGCATTCGAATGCTGAAATAGACGGAGGTTTTCTACAGCCGAGTGCCGTATCGGACACTCATATGTCATGCAGGAGCGTGCAATGAATCTAAGCCGCGGCGTAACGTGGTCATCAATGTTGGCCCTGGGCGTCGCCCTCGTCGGCTGTACCGGCATGGTGGCTGGTGACGGCACCGCGACGACGGGGCCGGACACTGGCACCCCGCTGGGTGCATCACCGGGCGAGACGGGCGCTGCAGCAACTGGAGCGGGAGCTGCCTCGGGTACCGACACCGCCCCCATCACGGGCGCCGGTGCGACCGGGCCGGGAACCACGCCCGGCGTCGTCAACCCCGGCTTGAGCGCCATGCACCGGCTGAACACGGCCGAGTACAACGCGACCGTCGCCGATACCCTCGGCACCACGCTGCAGCCGGCGACCGGCAACTGGCGCGGCGGTGAGATAGACGGCTTCGACAACATCGCGACCGTCTTGGGCGTCGACGACACGCAATACGGCCTGTACGTCGACGCGGCCGTCGCCAAGGACGTCTTTGCATCGGACGCCCTCCGCGCCAAAATCGTGACCTGCGCCGCCACGGACGATATGGCCTGCGTGAAGGGCATCGTGGGCAAGACTGGGCTGAAGGTGTTTCGGCGTCCGCTGCTAGATACGGAAGTCGCGACTTACACCAAGGTCTACACCGCGTCGCGCGCTCAAGGAGCCGACCACAACGGGTCGCTACAGAACGTGCTCTGGGCACTGCTCTCCAGCGCGGAGTTCTTGTACCGCATGGAGTTCGACAACAGCGTCAAGACCCAGCACTTGGTCAGCGGCTACGAACTCGCCTCGCGCCTGTCGTACTTCCTGTGGAGCAGCGCACCGGACGACGCTTTGCTGGCCAGCGCGGCGGACTTGAATACGGACGCGGCTATCGGCACCGCGGTGGACCGCATGCTCGCCGACCCGAAGTCGGCGCGCTTGGTGCAAAACTTCGCCGGCCAGTGGCTCGGCGCTCGCAAAGTGCTCAGTCACCCGGTGGCCGCCGACGTGTACCCGTCTTGGACGGCGGACATGGCCAGCGCGGCCAGCAAGGAGATGTTTTCGTACTTCGATGAGTTCCTACGCACCGACCGACCGTGGTCAGAGTTTCTCACGGCGGATGTGAACTTCGTCAATGCGGGCCTAGCGGGCCTCTACGGCATCCCCAACATCACGGGTACGGCCACCACGCGGGTCGAATACGCGCCGGATGCTCGCAAGGGGTTCATGGGCTTAATCGGCTTTTTGGCCGTCTCGTCGGTCGACCGCCGCTCTTCGCCGACGCTCCGGGGCAAGTGGGTGCTCGTGAACTTGCTGTGCTCACCCCCCCCGGCGCCCCCCGCTACCGCCGGCAAGCTAGAGGACAAGGGCGACCCTACGAACACCAACATCCGAGCCCAGCTCGAGCTGCATCGCGCATCGCCAGCGTGCTCCTCTTGCCATTCGATTATGGACCCGTTCGGTTTGGCCATCGAGCAGTACGATGGCATCGGCAAGTTCCGCACGAAATACCCCGACGGCTCAACGATCGACCCGTCGACGTCCCTGCCCGCGTCGGCCGCGTACCCGAACGGCACCTCCTTCTCGGGCCTGGACGGCGCTGAAAAGGCCGTCACGGACAACCCCAAGTTCAAGGAGTGCATCACCGAGAAGCTGTACACCTACGGCCTCGGTCGGAGCCTCAGCGACGACGATAAGACCAACGCCGTCGCCATCGAGAAGGATTGGGAGACGACGGGTGCTCTGAGCATCAACCGGCTCTTGCATCGTCTCGCCCTTGCGGAACCGTTCCGCTATCGCAATCCTGGAAGCGCGCAGTGAGCTCAGTGAGGAATCCCATGAACAAGTTTTTTTCTCGCAGGACGTTGCTTCGCGGAGCCGGTGTGGCTCTGGCTCTGCCTTGGATGGAATCGCTGGCGCCCCGGGTTGCTGGCGCAGCGACCGGCACCGCGCCGCTCCGCTACATGCCAATCTTCTTGCCCAACGGCGCGGCCGAATTCTGGACCCCCAACGGCGCTGGCAGCGGCACCGCTTGGAATCTCGGCTCGGTGTTGGAGCCTTTTGCCGAGCTCAAGGCCAAGATGAACGTGATCTCGAATTTCGAGAACGGTTCGGCGTTCAACGCCAGCGGCTCACCCAGCGTCGAACCGAGCCATGGTCGCCAGCCCGGCGGTTGGCTCACCGCAGTGGATGCGCAGGCACTGCGTAGCCAACTCAAGGTCGCCGAGGCCAACGGCGTGTCCGTCGACCAGATCATGGCGGAGCACGCGGTGTTCAAGGGCAAGACGCCCCTCGCTTCGATGCAGCTCGGGCTGTCTACCGTCTACAGCTACTGCGACGGGCAGCAGTGCTCCAATAGCCGCAGCGTGTCTTGGAAGACTCAGACGCAGCCCATGTACAAGATGGTCGACCCGCTGCAGGTCTTCAACTCCATCGTCAATGTGGCCATGCCGGGCACGGGCGGCACCGGCGGCGGGACCGACCCCAACGCAGCGAAGCGCATCGCGATGCGGAAGAGCGTCCTCGATGCAGCCCTCGAGAACGCAACCGCCACGCGCTCTCGCCTCAGCATCGGAGACCAGGCTCGCATGGACGAGTTCTTGGACTCCGTCCGCAGCATAGAGCTGACGGCGACGACGGTGTCGGCCGGCATGGGCGGCACGGCCGCGTGTGCCATCGGCGCGAAGCCGACCATGGCCACGGTCACGCCCGACGGCATCCGTCAGAACACCGCCACGTACAACAAGGGCGCTCACGCAGACGCCATGAACTCGTTGATCGTGATGGCGCTTCAGTGCGACGTCACGCGCATCATTACCTACATGCTCGAGGACGAGCGCTCCGAATTCACTTACGACCACGTAACGAAGCGAAAGTTCACGAACATGGGCTCGACCCCCAGCACTGGTACTTGCCCGGAGTATCACGGTGGTGGCCAGCATGGCTCTCAGGACGACTTCGCCGCCATTACCTGGTGGAACGTCGGAAAGGTCGCGGACCTGTGCCGGAAGTTGGATGCCATCAAGGAAGCCAACGGGCTCAGTATCCTGGACAACTCGGTCGTCTTTTTTGGCGGCGCAATGCACGGCAGCAATCACTCGTGCGATCACCTGCCCACCGCCCTCATCGGCGGCGCCGGCGCCAAGCTGAAGCAAGATCAGCACGTGCAGCTGAACAACCGCCCGCTCCGTGACCTGCACTTCACGATGATGAACTCAGTCTTCGGCATGGGGCAGAAGGATTTCGGCCATAACCTGACCGGCGCAGCGATCTCGACGGTCAAAGAAATCATCGCCTGAGGGTAACCTCAACGCGGCGCGCGGCTCGCGGGGCTCACCTGTCGAGCCGCGCCGCGCTTAAGTCTCCGCCGATTCGCGTCGTATTCCCGCAGCACAGCGGGCTATGAGCGCCATTCGATCCTCGGTCACGCGTCATGCACTCGCCTGTGCCCTGTTGATGACGGCGCACGGTAGGGCCGAGCCGCGCGCCAACACCGGCGGGGCCCTGGCGCTGACCGAAGCCAAACCCGATCTGGGTGAGCCAGAGGCGGTTGCCAAAGAGCGCGCCCGCCTGCTCTTCGAAAAGGGCGTGAGTGCCTACCGAGAGAGCCGCTTTTACGACGCGGTCGATGTTTTTTTGGAGACCAACCGGCTCTATCCGGATCCAAAGTTCTCCTACAACATCGGCAAAGCGTTCGAGGGCATGGGCAACCAGCCGAGCGCATTACGCTACTACCGCGAATACTTGAGGCGGCTGCCCGACGCGCCCGACGCGAGCGACGTTGCTAGCCACGTGCATCAGCTCGAGCAGGCACTCAGCCAAAAGGGGATCCAGCAGCTGACCGTGATCACGATCCCGGAAGGCGTTACTTTGAAGCTCGACGGCCAAGCCGTCGGCATCACGCCTTGGACCGGCGAAAGCTTTGCAGGTAAGCATCGGCTCGTGCTCGGAGCTCTCGGTTATCGGCCCATCGAGAGCGTGATCGAGATCGACCCGCACCGCGCACGTGACCTCGACTTCGAGTTGACCCGGGAGCCCGCGCCATTGCCTGGCGCGACCCGAGCTTGCCCGGTTCCGCGCGTGGAACCCAAGCTGAGCGTGCTCACGATGGGCACATTGGGCGCGGGGCTCGCCCTGCTCGGCACGGCACTGATCGCGCAGGCAGCCAGCGGCGCGGATTCATCCGGGATCTCGCGCAGCGCCGCGCTCTTTGCCGGTGCGGGCACGGGCGTCTCGCTGGTGGGCGGCGTGATGCTCTACTTCGACTTGAGCCCCGCCCCGGCGGGCGCGGCCACCAGCGGCGTTGCTTGGAGCGCATCGGGGCTGGAGCACGGGATGAGCCCGTAGCCGCTGTCGCACAGCGTGGCGCCCATTCGCAGGACTGGGCGGCCTCAGCGGAATGGATTTTTGAGCTCACCGCGCGCGGGCTTGGGCTCCCACTTTACTATCGGAGGTGCAACCGACCTGGGGCTCGCAAGGTGTGGTTCCAAGGCGACGGGGCGACGTGCAGGCGGCGCGTTGGGAGCGGAGGTCGGGGTCGGACGGGGCATCTCGATGACCGTTGCCACCGTCGATAGCGGGATGGACGAATGACGCGGCGTCTCTTCGAGGCGCTGGGCGTGCAGGTCTTCCTCTTCGTGCGGGTTCAGGCTCGAGAGCGCCTGCAAGCCAACCGCCGCGGAGAAGGACAAGAGCGCGCCCACCACCGTCAGCCAGATCCAAAAGTTGCGCGCTTTCTTGGCTGAGGAAAGCGCCGTGTGCTCGCCGGTCTTGCGCGACATCGGCACGTTGAACAAATGGTTTTGCAAAGGTTCGCTGACGAGTCGAAGCAGCACGCCGCTCGCCGCGTCGCCGTTTTCGTCCACCGGCACGAGCTGCTCGTCACCCGAACGCAACGTGTGTGGCGCCGCATCGTCGAGCGGCGGGTCGGTTGGGAAGAACTCGTGCGGATCGGACTTGGCCTTACGCCGCGGTCGTTCCATCCACTTCGAGCGGAGGAGCGCGTTGCAGACGTCTTCCTGAACACCTCTGTCGAGTAACCAAATGGCCAAAGCCCGGCCGAGCTCGAACATATCGGCGGAGCGCCGGTCGCGGTCTTTCTCCAAGCCGCGTGATATAATCGACCACAGGAGGGGCTCGTTGATGCCGAGTTCCGCGAAGGTCTTCGGCTGCCCCTCCAAGATGGCATACAAGAGTGCGTTGTAGTTCTCGCCACTGAACGGTAAGCGCCCGGTGATCACTTCGTACAACACCACGCACAGCGCCCAGACGTCGGTTCGACCGTCCACGTCCCCCTCGCCTCGGGCCTGTTCTGGCGACATGTAGGCTGGGCTGCCCAAGACGGTTCCCACGCTAGTCAGGTTGGCCGAAACCTTCTGATCGAACTTTGCGATCCCGAAGTCGAGCACCTTGGGCTCGAGTCGGTCGCCCGCTCCTCGCGACAAGAAAATGTTGTCCGGTTTGAGGTCGCGGTGAACGATGCCAGCGTCGTGCGCGGCGAGCAACGCCTCGGCAATGGGCAACAAAGTTTGCACGGCGCGGAGTGCATTCAGCTTGCCGCGGCGCTTGATCGTTCCCGCAAGGCTTTCGCCATGCAGGAGCTCCATGGCAATGAACGGGTCTTCGAGCTCGGTCAACCCAAAGTCGAAGATTTGAATGACGGCCGGGTGCTCGATGCTCGCCGCGGCGCGCGCTTCCTGAAGCAAGCGCTCTTCGAGCCCAGGCACGGAACGGGCGAGCTCGGTGCGAATCAACTTGAGCGCGACGTGCACATCGAGCGCCAAATTCTTAGCTACCCACACTGACCCCATGCCACCTTCACCCAGGATCCGGACGAGCTGAAACTTCTGGGCGACGATGACGCCAGGCTCGTACGCGTGGTAAGCGCGCACCGGCATCTCGGTCACCACCGCGGCTGCGTCCGCCCGGGTCTGCATGAACCCCTCGGACGGCGCGCCCGGGGTTCGCGCTGTCGGCTCCGTTGCGGCGGCCGCAAGCGGATCAGTCGGGAATGCGTTCGCGGTGGATGCCAAACTTAGCGCCTTCGGGAGCGGGCCTCTGCCATAGCGTGAAACGGTCATTGTCCGTCCAACTTGAGCGGGCGCGCCTATTTTTAGCGATTTCGCGTTCGTGCTAGGAGTTTGGCGATGTCGAGGCTCGGCGCTTGCCTGGGGTTCTTATTGATGGCCGCCTGCGGAGGTTCCAAAGCCCCCGCGGATATTCCAAAAGCCGCGGAGAGCGCGGGACGCGGACCTGGCACTGAGTCAGACGCGGGCCAGGCTGCGGAAAAACCGGGACCGAAGTCAGACCAAGCACCGGCGAAAGCGGCCGACGACGTCCCGACCGCGACGCGTTCTGCGAAAGACTTGCTGACCGCGCCCGACGTCGTGTTCCTGTTCTCTTTCAATGCGTCGGATCTGAAGCAGACGGCCGAAAGCAAGTGCACGGCATCGGCGGCCAATGACCCGAAGAAGATGAATGAGTGCATGGCCAAAGCGCGCACGAGCCTCGACGTGGACGGCTACCGCTTCAAGCAAAAAGACGGCAAGTGGTACTGGCTCACTCTTCGCACGCAGGGCAAAATCCTGCACACGTTACACAAGTTCGAAGTCGAGTTCGGCGCGGAGACAGCGGACAGCGTAGTGCTCAAGCCCAAGGGCAAGGACCTAGGCTCGGCGCCTGGCCGTACGCCGAGCAGTTTCACCTTCGGCGTGCCGAACAGCTATCAAATCGTGGTGAATGACCCGAAGCTCGGCAAGCTCGTATACGAGGCAAAGATCGGGACGGCCACGGACTAGCGCAGCGCGTCGCCAAGTCCCCCTCAACCATCTGAGCTGCGCTAACGTGGCGCTCGCCCGCGCTGCTGCCTCGAGCGAAAGGTCACGCGCCTCGTGCGCCGGACGTTCGAGCCTTGGCCTCAGCGGTCTAACAACTCTCACAAATTAGATCGGGCCAAGCGAGATCGTTTTCACAATGTTTCCGAATGCACTGCCGCGCTCGAATTGTCGAAATAAACCGGGCCCGGGCGAGACGCGCTCAAGACGAAGTCGCCCGGCGATCCGATACATTGCGGGTTCGTTTCGGTGAGTTTGCGCGGGGATGGACGAAAAAATGGCTTGCTAGCAGCCCAGCGAATGAGATCATTGAGCTGTGACTTCGACGCAATTGCGCTGCTTTTCCTGGATTGGAACCCGCCTCGATGTCGCTTCCCGCTGACGATGATCGAGTCGACGACGATGGCTTTCGCGTAAGCCTCGAGGGAGCGACGTTGCCGGACTTCGTGCAGATGGAATGTCTGGCGATGTCGAACCGCGTATTTCGGATCACGTCCGGGCATCGCATCGGCTACCTGTTCTTCAACAAGGGGCAGATGATCCACGCCCTGAGTGGAGACCACGTCGGTGAGGCCGCCGCGCTGGAGATCCTGAAGTGGCGGGACGGTTCGGTGGAGCCGTGCAACGTTGGCTGGCCAGACTCGCCGACGATCCGGTCCACTTGGCAGAATCTACTGCTTCTGTCGGCTCAGGCTCGTGACGAGTCGGGGCGGCACAAGCTGGTGTCCTTCCCAAGCAATCGCAGCGCCACGCCCCTCCGCGAGACCACCAAAATGGCGAAGAGAGAAGAGTCCTCGATGAATGCAGCCAATGCTCCACCAAGCTCGAGCTCATCACAGTCACAGTCGCTCTCCCTCGCCCAGTTCCAAGCATTCGTTCGGCTGGACACCGCCGGGAACATCGTCAGCGCCAAAGGCGAGTCGGAAGAGCTCGCCCCGGTCGCCGCGTACACCG
>CAXSGJ010000028.1:21361-21888 GCA_964236865.1 uncultured Polyangiaceae bacterium | reverse complement strand
ACTAATCGGCAACATGCTTGGGATGGAGGGCTTTAGCTCGCTCGAGTGCAGCTTTCCGAAGGACCGCGTGTTCCTGCATCGCGAGCGCTCCGGAAACTTAGTCGCACTGAAAGTGCCGGCCGAAGCCGAAGTTGGCGCGCTGCGCGAGCGTTTCGGCGTTTGATGCTCACCCACGAGCCCTAGGGGGCTAGAAAGTTTGCCATGATCAGCCAGATTTTAGCGGCCATGCGGGACGTCGATGGGGTTCACGGCAGCTTCGTGGTGACCCGGACGGGGGCGCTCGCCGGTAAGGATCTGCCGCCCATGTTCGACGACGCGGTCCTGACCGAAGTCGGGCGCCGTATCGTGCGTTTGCACGACGGTCTGTCGGCAGGCGGGCAAGACTTCGACCATTGTGTGATGCGCTTCGCGGACCACAAGCTTTACCTTCGCAGCGTGCCGAACGGCTTTCTGTGCGTGCTCTCCACGAACGGGGTGAATACACCAGCCTTAAAAATGGCCCTCACCCTCACCTCGCGCCGGATCGA
>CAXSGJ010000028.1:0-21351 GCA_964236865.1 uncultured Polyangiaceae bacterium | reverse complement strand
CGCCGCGGCACTGCCCTCGCCCTCCGTCCCGCCCCCACGCGCCTCGGTCGGAGACAGCGTCCCCAAGTCCTCCCAATCCGGCGAAGCGTCCAAGCGTCAAGCCACCTACCGCGGCCATCGCGTCTAGCCGCGTCATGGCATCCCAGCCATCCTGCTGATCGCCCGCCATTGAAGCCAGCGGGCTCAATCCGTCACTGCGGGGCGGCGGCGTGGCGCCTTGGACAGCGCCGCCGCGCGAGCCAGAGCCTGGCTCAGCACCGACATGGCGATGGCGATGGCGATGGCGGTCGCGGATCAGCAGATCACGCTCGGCTGGCGACGGCCGGCATGGGGGGCGTTTTTTGATTGGTGATGGTCACGCGGCGAGCCCTCGCCGGCCCAGCCTTCGGCGGCGCGGCGCGGCCTCTCGGAAAAACCGGCTCGTCGCGCCGATCTCAAGGCTGCTAGATCGTGGAATCCGGAACCGCGACGGCGGCCCTATCTCAAAGGACGCATTACACATGACCTCCAAATCTGCGATTGCTCGCTACTTGCCCGTGGTTGCTCGAGTCTTGATGGGACTCATCTTCCTTGGCTCTGGAATTTTCGGGATGCTCATGGCACTCGGCGTGGTGCCCATGCCGGTACAAAAGCCGCCGCCTTCCGAGGCGGCAACGGCATTCATGACCGGGCTGTTCAAATCGGGGTACTTGTTTCAATTGCTCAAGGCCACGGAGATTGTCGTGGGCGTGCTGCTGCTCGCAAACCGCTTCGTGCCCCTCGCCCTGATCTTGATTGCGCCCATCGTGGTAAACATTTTTGGCGTACACGCCTTCCTCATGCCGAACGGCCTGCCCGTGGCCGTCACGCTCGTCGCCCTGGAGGCCTACCTGGGTTGGGCGTACCGGGCCTCGTACCGGGCCCTGTTCGTGCCCCGCGCCCAGCCAGAGTGATCGATTCGACGCGCGAGCCTGCATGCGCCGCACGCCGTCTCTCGCGGCGGGCCGGCACGGCGGGCTCGGCCAGCATTCTCCAAATACCGGAATCTGGACAAGGTCCGCGCCGGGTCGGTACGATTTGCCTTCCTCAGGAGGTCGCTCATGCGTTGCCCACTCGCGCTTCGAACCCTCTTCGGCTCAGGTCCGAAGTCACCGCGCCAATCGTCGCGCCACACCGTCAAAATCGAGTGCCAGGTGGTTCGCGAGCGTGATTTCAGATTGATCGCCGACCGCGTCGTAGACCTCTCGAGCTCGGGCGCGCTGGTCGGCCCGGCCGACCCTGCGCTCACTGGCGAGCGCATCATCGTGTCGTTCCGGATCCCGCGCAGCACCGTGTGGGTCGACGCCGATGCGACCGTGAGCCGCGTCGTACACGGTCGGCGCCCCGGCGAGTTCAGCCGCGCCCTGGCGATTGAGTTCGACGCCCTGGCGCCGTTGCCGCGCTTCATGCTCGAGCAAGCGCTGCGTGTCGTGCCTCCTGTTCCCCCGAAGTCGGCACCAGGCCGTCGCACGAGCCAATCACTGGTGCGGGCGTTGCTGGACTGACACCGCGACGCGACGCGGAGCGACCGGACGCAACGAGCGGCGGCGGCCTCGAATGGCTACGGGGTGGCCGAGCAAGCGCAGCTGGCGCGCGCGGGTGCGGGCCACACTACGTTCAGCGTCGGCACATTGCCGCAGAAAGCGCCCTTCGCGGAAAAGGCGAGCTGACCGCTCGCGTTGCACGCGTCGCCCGGCGAGGAGTTGCCGCCGACCGTCAGTTCTACGTAGCCGTCCGGGACGATGCTCTGGCCGCTGGGACCGGTGGTGCTGCCCGCCAGATGAGCGGGGAACGTGGGGCCGAACAAGTTGAAGGCAACGTTGCCGGTGTTGTGCACGCGGTACTTTAAAGTGTCGGGGCAAGCGGCGTCGTTGAGGTACGACAGCGTCAGACCGGCATTGAGCGGCGCGCCGGCGTGGTCCGTGAACTCGAGCCGCGCGCCCAGGAGCTCGGTGTTCAAGCTCACGGTGTGTACGGGTTCACCTGGCTCGTTACTGGTGAAGGAGAGAGTGCCGCGCGTCATGTCGCCCACCTGTGCGCTAGCCTTTGGTGCAGGCGGTGTGATGAGCAACTGAGCGCCCGCCCCCGAGGCGATGTAGAGAGGCAACTTGCTGCTCACGACGTAGCCCGCGTTCGCGCTGGCGCTCACGATCGAAAGTTCCACGGCTCCGCCGTTCTGAATCAGGACAACCGCATCCGGCGCCGGCGCCCCGCACGCGGCGTTGACGGCCACCTCGCTCGGGTAAAGCGCCAACGGCCGCTGCGGCGTGCCCATTGCCTCGCCGGGCGCGCCGCCGTCACCTGCCTCACCGCCTGACGCCGACCCAGCACCGCTCCGGCCCGGGGCACCTGCCGTACTTTGCCCGACACGGCCGCCCAAGCCGGTTTGACCCGCTGCGCTCACCAAAGAATCGGGATGACTGGGCGCGGTACCGCACGCTTCGAGCCCGACCGCCGCGATGGACAAGAGTGAAAGCAAGCCGAGCCAGCGTAGGGATGTCATCGAAGCCGAGGCATGCACCCTAGCATCGGACCGAGGTGGGCGCGCGCGGCTGGCGCCGAGCCACACTGCGGACCCACTGGCACGCGCCGTGCTTTTGCCGTGGCTCAGAGTGACCTTCGTTCATGCAACCCCCGCTAGCAACCCGTTCACCTCGGGCTCAAGCCGCGTACTTTGCTGCAACTTTTTGTGTTCTCCTGGCGCGGTCAGCATGGGCTGAAGAGCCGGTGATTGCGCCGGCCACCGCAGTGGCGTCGCCATCCGCAACGGGGAAGACGGCGCCAATTGCTACGCTGCTCGCCGATCCGAAAGAGCTGGCCGCCTGGCTAAAGCGGATGAACCCCGATGTGCGCGCGGCCAGCGCTCGTGTGGCACAAGCCAGCGCGCAGGTCGGCGTGTCAACCTTGTGGCAAAATCCCACGCTGGACCTGGGGTTGAATGACATTGCGCTCGGCCGCTTGAACCGCCTCACGCCGCGCTACCGGCGTACCGATGCACTGTCCTATTCCGTCGGTCTTTCGCAGACGTTCGAGCTTGGAAAGCGCGGTCCGCGGCGCGCGGCCGCCGAGCTGCATCGCGCGGCGTCGGGCGAGGAATATCGGGACACGCTGCTTGGTCTGATCAGCGACGCGCGCGCAGCCATGACGCGCGTGGCTTACTTAGGCGCACGTCAGCACATTTTGGACGACACGTTGATCTCCGCACAATCGCAAGCCGAGCTGACCAAGATTCGGCTCGATAGAGGGGACGTGAGCGGTGTCGATCACGCGCGCTTGCTGCTCGACGCCGAGCGCGTAGAGCGTGACGTGTTGGACAACCGCTCCGACTTGCAGGACGCCCTCTCCGATTGCGAAGCACTCTTGTTTGCCGAGTGCAAGGCGGACGATGCAACGCTCGATGCCGCAGAAAAGTCGGCCTCCGGGCAGTTTCCGGTCACGGATTTGGAGAGCGTCATCGCGAGCCGTCCCGATTTGCGCGCCCTTGGGCTCGAGCAACGAGCGGCCGTAGCGGAGGAGACCGTGTACCGCCGCAACGCCATCCCCGATCCGACCCTGGGCGTGAGCTACACGCGGGATTACGACGAGGCTGCCGGCGCGCAGCCGTACTCACTGAACGTGTCTGCTTCCATTCCACTGCCGTTCTTCGACCACGGGCAGTACCAGGCGACGGCGGCGGAGCGGCACGCGGACGAGCTCTCTGCTCAGGCTCAGTCCATGCGTCGCCACGCCGCTTCGGACGCCCGATCGCTGCTGATCCGGCGGGCCGTGCTGCGGCAAAAGCTGGAGAATGTCGAACACTCCGCGTTGCCGCGTTCCAAGGACGTCGTCGACGCAAGCTCGGTCGCGTACGAGCGAGGGCAAATCAGCATGACTGACCTGCTCATTGCACGTCGTGAGCGCGCTTCGCTGTTGCTCGAGGAAGCCGACACGCGCTTCGCGTTGTTTAGCGTCGAGAATGAATTGCGCCGGGTGCTCGGCGTCGACCAGAACTTAGTCGGCGAAAAGCCGCGAGAGGATCTTTGATGTTACAAGCCAGCGCAGAAAACCCCATTCCACCATCGCACAGCGTCCCGCCGCCGAGCCCCACGTTTAGATTCCGCCCGACCACGCGCCTGGGCTTGGTGCTCGCCGTCGTGGCGAGTGCGGTCACGATTTGGACCTCGTCGCGCTTCGTGCGAAAGCCGCTACCGCCGTCACCGGTGCAAGCTGGGCTCAGCATCGATCACGGGACCGTGGTCATCGCGCCAGACGCGCCGCAGTGGCAGGTGCTCGGGCTCGAGACGGCGCAACCGATCGCGCGCACATGGACGGACGCGGTGCCGGCCTTCGTGAAGGTGGACGAAGCGAAGGCCACACGCATTGGCGTGCCGCTCGCCGGCCGCGTGACACAGGTCTACGCGGAGCTCGGCCAACAGGTCGAAAAGGGCGCTCCTCTATTCGCGGTCGCGAGCCCGGATCTGGCCGCGCTCGAAGTCGAGCAGAGCAAAGCCAAGGTGGACGTCGAGGCCGCGAAGAACGTGCTCGACCGCACCCAGGCAATCGTCGAAGCGCGCGCGCTGCCCGAAAAAGAGGCGGTCGCGGCGGCCCAGCAGCTCCGCCAATCGCAGCTCTCGTTCAACGTCGCACAGTCCAAACTCGCTTCGCTCGACGTGACGACGCGCTCCGACAACGAATTTGTCGTGCATGCGCCGCGCGCGGGGCGCGTGGTCGAAAAGAACGTCCTGCCGGGGCAAGAGCTGACGCCCGGCGCAGAAACGGGCCTGATGCTGGTGGCAGATCTGTCGACGGTTTGGGTCGTCGCTGATCTCTTCGAGTCCGATTCGGACGGCGTTGCGCCGGGGATCCCAGCACGCGTCACGATCACATCACTCCCCGGCGTAGTGATAGACGGCAAGGTCGACATGGTATCGGCGGTAGTCGACGCAGAGCGTCACACGGTGCCAGTGCGTGTTCTTCTGGACAATGCCGACGGTCGGCTCAAGCCGAACACGTATGCGAAGATGCAATTCGAAGCCACGACGCCCGCGGGCAGTGTGGAGGTGGCGGCAGGCGCGCTCGTCTCCGACGGCTCGCGCCAGTACGCGTATGTGAAGAATTCGGCAGGCCGCTTCGTAAAACGGGATGTAGTTGCAGGTGCGGTGCGAGACCAGCGTGTAGTCGTGTTCAAAGGCATCGCGCCAGGAGAGACCGTCGTTTCGAAGGGCGCTATCCTGCTCGACAATCAAATCGACTTGGCCGATTGAGCGGGGGCTTGAGCCGAACCTCTCGACGGCGCGTCCGCGCCGCTGCAGGCTGGCCTACGGCAGGCCGCGTCGCGCCCGCTTAGCGGGCTCGACGCGGCCGGGCAGCGCGATGCTCGCAGGGTCTTACCCGACATGCGCGACTGGAAACTGCGTGTTAACGTGGTATGGATCGATGCCCGGTCCTAACAGCCGTCAGCGTTCTTCGCCGCGGCGAGGGCGCAACGCCCACGAGCTGAGGCGGTGGGCCATCGGTCCCGGCTGTGCGTTGGTGTTGAGCGCAAGCCAGAGCAGTTGCAGCTTTCCCGATTACACCTTTGGCTTCGGTTTAGGCGTCGCTGGCGCCGCCGGCAGCGCGGCCTCGAGCGCCGGGGGGGTCGCCGGAGAAAGCGGCACTGTATCGGCCGGCTCCACGAACGGCGGCGCCTCGACCAACCCCAGCGGTGGCGCAAGCGCTGATTCTGGCGCCGCAGGCGCCGACGATAGCGACGGCTGCGTGTATCCGTCGCCCGTCACCTATCCGGGGCATTGCTTCGACTCGAGCTCAGGAGACGGCGAGACGGGCGTCGACTGTGGCGGGGCGGACTGTGCAGCGTGCTCCGGCGCGGACGCCTGCCTCAGTAACCGTGATTGCGCGAGCGGCGTCTGCGGAGGCGGAAACATCTGCGCTCAAATCCTGAGCATGCAGTCCACGAGCTACGACTCGAGCGCAGACACGCGGGCCCCCAAGTTCGCCGTGACCTTCAAGTACTTGGCGTCGGATCTTCCGACGCTCGATCGCTTCAAGATTCGTTATTACTTCAACCATAACGGCGTGACGGAACCGGTCATCGCGCAGGATGTCGGGGCCCGTCTCAACGCAAATGACATCAGTGGCAAGGTCAGCGGCAAGGTCCACCGTTTTCCGCTCGGACCGCGGGATCACAACCAGCACCAAACCGATAGCTATCTGGAGATTTGGTTCAGCGCGCAGTCGGTACTGTCAGCCGGCACGACCGTGACCGTGACCGCGGACGTGGTGGCAGGCAGCCCCGACCTCCCGTTCAATCAAACCATCAATTACTCGTTCACCGCGGGCGGTCCGGCTCCGAACCAAGCCATCACGATCTACCGAGCAAATGACTTCGGCAGCGACCAGCGAGTGTGGGGTATCGAGCCGCCGTTGACGCTAATTCCCGACTGTTCCTTTGCGGATGGGGTGAACTTGGCTGGCGGCGCCGTCAAAGTGGACCAACACCAGCTCTCCGCCGCCGGCGACCAACTGACGTTCACCGGCACTCCCTACGACACGAACCAATCCGCGCCCTACCCCGACACTGACCCGGCCACGAGCAAGGTGCTGAACAGCGGCTTCCCCTTCACGGGCAGTGAGCGAGCCACTTGGAGGGTGCAACCCGGCAGTTATTGGGCCTACGCCTGGCTCTCCTCCAACGGCACGAACTCCGGAACCCTGACGATTCAAGACGAGCCAGCGGACAAGTTCTATGGCCTGCAGAAGAGCGCCGGAGCGGGCTGGGCGCTGATCGGGCCGTACGCGATCAAAGTGGGCGCCGACGGAATCGTCGAGCTCGGCGCAGTGGGCTTCGTGAACTTAGCCGGGCTGGAATTGTTCAACCGGCCGTGACGCGGTCTGTTCCGGGGGAAGGCGTCAGAGACGCCGAAGGCTGCGCCGCCCTAAGCGTGCAACGCGACCATCAACCCATCCACCCTCACCGACTGCGTGACTTTCATCGACGACGTTCCCGCGCGAGCATTCTAGGAGCGACCGCGCTCGGTACTACGACCCGCGCGGGCTCGTTTTGAACCATGGAGACGGGCATCGCGGCCTGGCCGCGCGAAAACTATGCCGGTCTGTCGCGGGCAGCCCAGTAAGTCTACCGATCCGGCTCACTCCCCTCGGATCTTCTTGCGCTGGAGCTTCCACTCGCAAGGCGGATGCCAGCGCCAAGCATGCGGAGAGCTCCCGCGGCCACACGCGGTAAACTCAGCGCGCTGCCGCCGCCCACTGCTCGCCGACCAAGCGCGGGGATCAGATCAGCGTGATCGTTGCGCCGCCGAGGTTCTTGCCTTGCTGGGCCAGTGCCTGAAACAGAGCGCGCGACGACGGCGCCGATCGGTACAGTCGATCGGGTCCTCGGTGCTCGCTTGCTCGGCGCTTGGCTTCTTCCAGCGCGGCGATATGGGCAGGGTTTTCGACCAATTGCCGTCGATCCCACGAGCTCTCGTGGTCGACCATGAGCTCGACGCCATCAAAAATGCGCACCCGCTCGAGGCTCGCCACTACCGTCACCGAGCGCCGCGTCACCGTCGCCGGTACCGAGTAGTCGTTCAGCTCGAAGCGCGCGTACGGTGTCTTGCCGACGTCTGCCTCGATGCGTTCGTCGCAAACATAGCCGTGCTCCGGCGACGCGAGCAGGCTCGGGCGCTCCTGCTCGAAGGCATCGCGGACCAGTAGCTTCTCGTTCTCATGCGAGCGTCGCTCTGCTGCTGTCGTCTGGCACCACTCGAGCGCCTGGCGATTCAAATCAGCGAGCCCTTCGTACTTGCGAGCTGGAAAGAAGCTGGTCCGGATGTACTGATAGCGCGCTCCGCACGACCCTTCTCGTTGCCGCGTGCCACCGCCACCGGCCTCGGCTCGTAACGGTAGTGCGCCGACAGCTCGAGCAGGGTCGGGTGAAAGCGGATAACATCACCTTTTCGCTCTAAGACCGCGCTCTTCAAGTTGTCGTACAACGGCACCCGCGGCACGCCGCCAAAAAATCCAAACGCCGACACGTGCCCATCGAGGAAGCTCGACATCCGCGCGTCCAAGTAGAAGCGCAGAAACACCATGCGCGAAAAGCTCAGCACCATCACAAATGCCATCAATGCGCGCTCCGCATTGCCCACTTGCTGTTTGCCGAAGTGCGCCCAGTCGACCTGCGCTTGCTCGCCCGGCAACGTCCGCATGCGCAGGTATGCTTCGGTCGCAGGACGTGGCCGGTGCAGCGCTACCGCGCGGCGAAAGTGATCGGGGCTCCCCGAAAATCCACGTTCCTTCGCCATCACGTACAGCCGGCAAGCGTGGGTAAGCGGCCAGCTCTCCACGATCAGTGGCACGTACGGCTGGACGATCGACGGCTTGTGCACGCGCGACGGAGCCGCAACGCCCTCGCGCGAAAGCGTGCGGCGCACCGTGCCGTGGTGGATGCTCAACTGCGCCGCAATGGTTCCGATCTTCCACTTCTCCGCGTGTACTTCAGCAGCTTGTTCCTTCGTGATCATCGACTGCCTCGAAGCGGAATCCGCAGCTCTCGAAAATCACCGAGCCCTCGGAGGCGCTTGGGGCGGACGTGGCCGCCGACTTCGTACCGCACCAGCTGGCTCTCGCCGGGCCACAACTCGTCGCCGAAAAGACCCGCTCGAGCCAGCTCGGGGAGCCGCGCTCCGCAGCAATCACAACGCTGAGCGGACTGCCGTTCCACAACGACACTCCCTCCAGCAGCGTGAGCAGCGCTCGCGGGTGGCAAGGACGGAGCGGCAGCCGCGCCTTCAGGACATCGCCCCATTCCGGGCTCGTGCACAGCAGCCGCGCTTCTGAAATCGTCGTTCGGAGCTGGGTTGTCAATCGCATCATCGGTACTCCTGGCCAAGGCGGCACTTGTGTGCCGCTCGACTTCGTTGCCCGAGCTCGTCGCTAACTGCGAGGAGTGATGCGTCCTTTCTCCAAGTGCCGAGCGCGATAGCGGGCTTGGCGTGCCGCGTGCCGTTGCCCGCCGCGCAGCGTCCGCTGGTAGCGCTGCCCCGCTTCACGCACGCTCTGCCGGCGGCTTATCGAAGCGCACTCGCGACCGCAAAACGCCTGCCCTTGGTCGCAGCGCCTGCACAGCTTCACCTGCTTTCGACAGCCGCGGCACTGAAATAGCCGATAAAAAGTCCGAGATCGCTGGTCCTGCCCAGCAGACTTTTTGGCTCTATCGACCGCGATCGGCGAAGCTCGCGCTACAACCGATCGCTGGTTTTCTGGCTCTCAGCGCCGCGCGATTCCCGGCACGGCCGCCATGCCGCCCGGCTACGCGCTGATTTGGATGCCGGCTGACACCGCGCCCTCGAACACCCGCGCCTCAATCAAGCCCGCGCTCAGGGCCAATGCGCACGGCGTCGCGGCGGCACGCTCAGCGCGCTCGCGGACGGTGAAGCTTGGCGGGCACGGCCGCACCTTTGGGAAGAGCCGCCCGTCTTCGATGGCCAACCCAGCGCGCCGCGCGATCGCCGAGCAGTTCGGCATGACTCACTTCGTGAACCCGAGTGAGGTTGGCGCAGAGCTCGTCCCCCACCTCGTGAACCTCACTGGGGGCGGCGCCGACTACAGCTTCGAATGCGTGGGCAACGTGGAGCTGATGCGTCAAGCGCTGGAGTGCTGTCACAAGGGCTGGGGCGTGTCGGTGATCATCGGTGTGGCCCCGGCGGGCGCAGAAATAAAAACGCGGCCGTTTCAGCTGGTCACGGGCCGCGTCTGGAAGGGCTCGGCGTTCGGCGGCGCCCGCGGTCGCCGCGACGTGCCTAAAATCGTCGACTGGTACATGGACGGCAAAGTTCGAATGGACGAGCTGATCACTCACACGCTTCCTCACGCGCGCATCAACGAGGCCTTCGACCTGATGCACTCAGGCGAATCAATTCGCACGGTCGTCACTAACCAAGAGCGCACAGTACTGCGGGCTTAACGACTTTCGACTCGAATTTCTATAGTACTTTTTCCAGCGACTTATCAAAATACGACGCCTGATTACGATAAACGGTTGAGCACTTCCGTGCGCGGACATTGCTTGCCCGCGTTCCAGTTGCTTTCGCGCGCAGATTCGCTATTGGAGATTAGAATGTCGGCAATGCGTTCGGAGGACGGGCTGGCCGTTGCGCACGTGCGTCGGACCGAAGGCGGTGAGTGGCTCTGTCACCTGCTCGAGGATCATCTCCGAGACGTCGGGAGCCTCGCCGGTCACTTCGCGGAGCCATTTGGAAATAGCGATTGGGCAACGCTCGCAGGGCAGTGGCATGACCTCGGCAAGTATAAGGCAGCGTTTCAGTCATACATTCGCGACCGATCAGGTTACGAAAGAGACGAAGCAGAGGAGGGCGGCCCGGGTAAGGTTGACCACACAGCAGCGGGGGCCATCTACGCCGTTGAACAGGTGGGGCATCTAGGACGGATTCTCGCGTACATTATTGCCGGTCACCACTCCGGCCTTCCTGACTGGCACAAACTTGACGCCCCAGGGCGTGCTCTCTCCGAGCGACTAGCAGATCGACGACACCTCGAAGAAACCCTGACGCAGAGCCCGCCGCCGGAAGTGCTCGCGCGATCGCGGCCGAGCAGTCTTCCGTGCGACCGCAGCTTCGCTGGAACCGAGCACGTGCATCTTTGGGTGCGCATGCTGTTCTCATGCCTGGTCGACGCGGATTTTCTCGATACTGAGTCCTTCATGAATCCCGGCCAGCCAAAGCTCCGGGGTGCCAAGCATGAGCTCCCGACTCTGCGAGGACGCTTCGATCGCTACATGGAGTCAAAGCAGGCGTCGGCTCCCGATACGCTCGTGAATCGGCTCCGGCGTGAGGTACTTGCCGATTGCAGAGCGGGCGCCGCGCGCGCACCGGGGCTGTTCTCACTCACCGTTCCGACTGGCGGCGGGAAAACCTTGGCGTCCGTTGCCTTCGCGCTGGATCACGCAGTTATCCACAACAAGTCCCGCATAGTGATAGCCATCCCCTACACCAGCATCATCGAGCAAACGGCGGAAGTACTCCGCGAGGTCTTCGGCGACGACGCTGTCCTCGAACACCACAGCAACTTGGACCCGGCTCGCGAAACGTTGACGTCGAAACTTGCGACCGAGAATTGGGATGCCCCAATCGTCGTAACGACCAACGTTCAGCTTTTCGAGTCACTGTTCGCTGCTCGAACGAGCGCGTGTCGAAAGCTGCACAACCTTGTGAATGCGGTGGTCATTCTCGACGAAGCTCAGATGCTGCCGCCCGAGTTTCTGAAGCCGATCGCCTCGACCCTCAAAGGTCTCACGGCAAATTTTGGTGTCACTACGGTGCTCTGTACCGCGACTCAGCCCGCGCTCGAAGGTCGCATCGGCAAAGAGAAGGCAGTCTTTGACGGATTCACTGGCGTTACAGAATTGGTTCGCGATCGAGACGCGCTCGCCGGCCAGCTACGCCGCGTGAGCATTGAGACGCGGGGAGCAATCGACAACCCCAACCCATGGCAGGAAATCGCCACGGAGCTGACCGACTGCGATCAGGTGCTATGCATTGTCAATACACGCCGTGACTGCCGAGAGCTGCACGGGCTCTTGCCCGCCGGCGCCATTCACCTCTCGGCGTTGATGTGCGGCGAGCACCGCAGTCAGGTAATCGGAACAATCAAAGGAGAACTGCGAGAGAAACAGCCGATTCGCGTCGTCAGCACACAATTGGTGGAAGCCGGTGTCGACCTCGACTTTCCCGTGGTTTTCAGAGCCTTGGCTGGGCTCGACTCGATCGCCCAGGCCGCCGGACGCTGCAATCGGGAAGGCCGCCTCGGGGACGGGCGTTTAGGCCGGGTCGTAGTCTTCGCTTCACCGACTGCGCCGCCCGCAGGCCTCCTTCGCAAAGGCGCGGATGCGACGAAGGAGATGTTCCGTTGCTTTCCTGAGCTCGTGTCAGACCTACCGCCCGATGCCTTCCGCAAATACTTCAACCTGTTCTACAGCCGGGTCGTTTCCTTCGACGCCGCGGGCGTCATGGATCTGCTCGATGGTCCTGATGCTCGCTCCTTCCAAATCCAGTTTCGTTCCGCCGCCCGTAAATTCCAGTTGATCGACGATGCCGGTCAACGCGCGATTGTCGTCTGGTACAAGGCACCACACTTCGACAGCCGCGAGCTGTTCGACCAGCTGAAGCGATTCGGACCACATCGTCAGCTCATGCGCCGGCTTCAGCGGTGCACGGTAAACGTGCCAGAACCAGCATGGGCGAGCCTGCGCGACCAGGGCGCCATCGCGGAGCTCAGCGGGCCGGAAGGGCCGTTGGGGATCTGGGCGCAGTGCGTGCCGGAGCTTTACGACTCCACCTTCGGTCTTCGGCTGGAAGGTCCCGCCTTTCAGGGAGATGAGTTCATATGCTGATGCGGGTCATGAATCGGAGAGGCCAGTGAACTACACAAACAAGACCTTCTGCCTCGAAGTGCGCAGTGATTTTGCCTGCTTTACTCGTCCCGAAATGAAAGTCGAGCGCGTGAGCTACGACGTGATCACGCCGTCGGCTGCTCGCGGCGTCTTCACCGCCGTATTTTGGAAGCCCGCGATCCGCTGGGTCGTCAGGAAGATAGAAGTGCTGGAGCCAATTCGCTGGACGTCCGTCCGGCGGAACGAAGTTGGGGCAGTCGCCTCGACTCGCAGCGATGGCATCCTTATTGAGGACGTTCGCCAGCAGCGCGCAGGGCTCTTTCTTCGCGACGTTGGCTATCGCTTGCACGCCGAGCTGGAGTTCGTAGCACCACCTGCACGCCCGAAAGTCACTCGCCCCGTATCCGATGCTCTCGTAGCCGATGAAGACAGAAACGAATGGGGTAAGGACGAGAACCCAGGGAAGTACAATGCGATCTTCGAGCGGCGTGCGGCGAAGGGCCAGTGTTTCAACCAACCCTATTTGGGGTGTCGAGAGTTCAGCTGCGCCTTTCGGCTAGTGGAGCCCACCGTCGCTGCCCCTCTCCCGATCGACGAAACCCGCGACCTCGGGTTCATGCTGTACGACCTCGACTACTCCGATGAGTCAGATCCAAAGCCTGCCTTCTTCCGAGCACGATTGGTTCGCGGCGTTGTTGAAGTGCCCGATTGGTCGAGTGAAGAGGTGAGGAAATGATCCTCCAAGCCCTATGCGAATACTACCAGCGAAAAGCCGCAGACCCCGATAGCGGGATCGCTGCTGAGGGTTTCGAATGGAAGGAAATCCCATTCTTAGTCGTAATCGACCAGCACGGCGGGTTCGTTGCTCTCGAGGACACGCGCGAGGGCGAGGGCAAGAAGAAGCGAGCTCGCCGGATGCTCGTACCGCAGGGCGAGAAGAAAACTGTTGGGACCAAAGCTAACCTTCTGTGGGACAATGTTGAGTATGCGCTTGGGGCTAACCCGCGCGGCAGAAAAGACATAGCGGAACGCCACGAGGCTTTCGTGAAACGCCTGCGTGAAGAGTTGCCCGATCGCAACATTGATGCTCGCGCGAAGGCTCTTCTTACCTTTGTGGGAGATGATCCGGTCGGCGCAATTGAAGGAAACGAGGCCTCCGTCGCCCTGTGGCGTGAAGCATTCGACACAAACGCCAATATCGCGTTCAAGCTCGACGGCAGCGACGGCCTTTGCGAGGCCTTCCGCGCACACTTAGCCAGCAGCGCGAGCAGCGACGTAAGTGATGAGAGTTACGAGAGCATCTGCCTCGTCACCTCTCGGTCTGCCAAGGTTGCGCGCCTCCATCCCGCCATCAAGGGTGTTCGGGCCGCACAAGCACAAGGAGCGAGCCTAGTCTCGTTTAACAGCAAGGCGTATTCGTCATTTGGCAAGGACCAGAATTTCAATGCTCCAGTCTCTGAATCCGCGACGTTCGCGTACACGACCGCGCTCAATGTACTTCTAGGGAGAGACTCTAAGAACAAGCTCCAGGTGGGTGACGCAACCACGGTCTTCTGGTCAGACCGGAAGAACGCCCTCGACGACCACTTCGGTGCATTTTTTGCAATGCCGCCGAAGGATGACCCGGACCAAGACGTCCGCGCCGTTCAGTCGCTGTACAAGAGCTTGGAGACCGGAGCAGCGCAGCCTTCGTCGACGACGCGCTTCTACGTGCTCGGCTTGGCGCCGAATGCGGCGCGGTTGTCCGTTCGGTTCTGGCACCAGGGCACGGTGTCCGACTTGTCCGCGAACATTCGACGGCATTTTGATGATCTCGAGATCGCGCGCGCGCCTCAGGACAGCCGCGGATACGCCATCTATTGGCTATTGAAAGAGATCGGTTCTGAGCGTGAGGTCGACAACGTGCCTCCGTGCATCGTGGGAGACATTGTACGTGCAGTGCTCAATGGATCGCCTTACCCCCAAACGCTTGTGCAGCAAACGCTGCGCCGCGTACGCGCCGAGCGGAAGGTAACTCGCATGCGAGCTTCGATCCTCAAGGCTTGCCTGAATCGGTTTCACCGTGTGCACCCCACTCGAGAAATGGAGATGACCGTGGCTCTTGATTTGAACAACGACAACGCGGGCTACCGCCTTGGACGGCTATTCGCCGTTCTCGAGAAGATCCAGGAAGACGCCCAGCCCGGCATCAACGCAACTATTCGCGACCGATACTACGGCGCGGCGTCATCAAACCCGATAACGGTGTTCCCGCAGCTGTTGAAGCTAAAAAACCATCACTTGGCAAAACTCGAAAACCCCGCATTCCGCGTCGCTCACGAGAAGCGCTTGACTGAAATCATCGGTGGTCTTGCTGCTGACATGCCCGCTCACCTGACCATGGAGGACCAAGCGCGCTTTGCGATTGGCTACTACCACCAACGCCAAGCGCTGTTCGCCAAGGCTAAACCAACTGATCCCGCTTTGCCCTGAAAGATACCTGCATATGAGCAACATCATGCGCCACGACTTCGTTCTCTTCTTCGACGTTCAGGACGGCAACCCGAATGGCGACCCGGATGCGGGGAATCTTCCTCGCGTGGACGCAGAGACTGGCATGGGGCTAGTCACGGACGTCTGCCTCAAGCGAAAGGTACGCAACTTCGTGCAACTCACGAAGGAAGCGCAGCCCGGCTACAATATCTTCGTAAGGGAGAAGGGCATTCTGAACCAGAGTATCGCCGGAGCATACAAGGACCTGGCGATCGATTTGGACAAGGACCCGGCGGACGCCAAAGATGGCAAGAAACGCAACACCAAGGGCGAGGCTCAGGGCGGCGAGGTCGACAAGGGGCGAGCGCAGATGTGCAAAAGCTATTTTGATATCCGTACCTTCGGAGCTGTGCTCAGCACAGGCGCCAATGCCGGCCAGGTTCGCGGCCCCATCCAAATGACCTTCGGGCGGTCCGTCGAGCCTGTCGTCGCTCTAGAGCACAGTATTACTCGTATGGCCGTCGCCACGGAGGCGGAAGCCGAAAAGCAAGGCGGTGACAATCGCACGATGGGGCGAAAATTCACCATCCCCTACGGTCTGTATCGAGCGCACGGCTTTGTATCAGCGCACCTCGCTCAGCAGACAGGGTTCTCGGAACCTGATCTCACGCTCTTCTGGGACGCGCTGCTCAACCTGTTCGAACACGATCGCTCGGCCGCTCGTGGCTTGATGGCTACGCGAGCGCTGTTCGTATTCGAGCACGCGGACGCTCTTGGAAATGCCCCAGCGCATGAGCTGTTCGAGAGAATATCCGTACGACGCCAGGATGGTAGTTCTGGACCCGCCCGATCATTCAAGGACTTCGCGATGGAAGTCAATTTGGATGGCATGACCGACAAGGTAAAGCTGCTTCGCAAGCGGGGCTAGACATGGCCGCTCGTCGAGCATTGCTCACGGCCCAGAGCACCCACATTGCTCTGTTTCGCGGGAAGCAGATCCGGAAAGCGCTTCACGATGACGAATGGTGGTTCGTCATCTCGGACGTCGTCGCGGCCTCGACGGATTCGGCTCAGCCGAGCGGGTACATCAAGGACATGCGACGGCGGGATCCCGAGCTCGGCCAAGGGTGGGGGCAGATTGCCACCCCCCTTTCGGTGGACACTCCCGGCGGCGCCCAGCGGCTCAACTGCGCGAACACCGAAGGTTTCTTCCGGATCATTGAAAGCATCCCGTCGCCCAAGGCGGAACCTTTTAAGCGCTGGCTGGCAAAGGTTGGCTACGAAAGAATCCAAGAAGTCGAGGATCCGGAGCGCGCGGCGCAGCGCACGCGGGCGCTCTACAAGGCGAAAGGGTATCCCGACGATTGGGTCGAGAAACGGATGCGCGCCATAGCCATTCGCGCGGAGCTGACCGAGGAGTGGAAGAATCGCGGGGTTCGCGAAGATCGCGATTACGCCATCCTAACCGCCGAGATCTCGAAGGCGGCGTTCGGGCCGACGCCGAGCGAGTACACACAGGTGAAAGGGCTACGCCGCGAGAACCTGCGTGACCACATGAACGATCTCGAGCTGATCTTCTCGATGTTGGGCGAAGCGGCCACAACGGAAATCACCCGCGCCCGAGACGCACAGGGCTTCAGCAAGAGCCAAGTTGCTGCTCGCGAGGGCGGCACAGTGTCGGGGAGAGCACGAAGGGAGTTGGAGGCCCGAACCGGACGCAAGGTGGTAACAGGGGAAACTATTTGCCAACTAGGGCGGCCGTCAAATCGCTTGGCCCCGCCAAAATGACTCGGGCGCCCAAGCGCTGAGACGGAGCTGAGTGACCTTCGCGGACGAAGATCTACTGCCGGTCTCGGCCCTGCAACACCTCGTGTTCTGTGAGCGCCAGTGCGCTCTGATTCACATCGAGCGCGAATGGGACGAGAACCAACGAACAGCAGAGGGACGCACGCTTCATGAGCGCGTTGATGAAGGCTACAGTGAATACAGGCGAGGCCTGAAACAGTTCGCGGGGTTGAAGGTGCGCAGTTTGGAGCTCGGCTTGTACGGGCGTCTCGACATGCTCGAGGTCGTCAAAGTCTCGGACCAACCCGAATCGGCGAATTTTCTTGACCTCTCCGGCACGTGGGAATTGCACCCGGTCGAGTTCAAGCGTGGCAAACCCAAGAAGCACGATGCGGACCGAGTGCAGGTTTGCGCACAGGCGCTGTGCTTGGAAGAGATGACCGGAGGGACCATTGAATCGGGTTCTCTATTCTACGGCGAGATCAGACGGCGCGAGGAGGTTGCCTTCACAGCAACGCTGCGTGCTCAGACGCACGGGTTGATCACGCGGCTTCATGAACTGATCGAGAAAGGCGTCCTCCCCCCTCCCATGTACAAGCGCCATTGCCACGCGTGCTCGCTCAAAGAGACGTGTCAACCCCAAGTGGTGCGCGGGTCAGCGACTAACTCGTACCGAAAAGAGCTGTTCGAGTGAAGCACATTCAGAACACGCTCTACATCACCCGGGAAAGCGCCTACCTGCACAAAGACGGCGAGTCCGTCATAGTGCGCGCCGACAAAGAGAAGATCGGCCAATTTCCGCTGATCGCCATCGGGGAGATCGTCTGTTTCGGATTCGGAATCAGCGTCTCACCTCCGCTGGCCGAGTTCTGCGCTGAATCGGGCGTGACAATCACCTACCTCAACGGCAACGGTCGCTTCATGGCGCGGATGGTCGGACCCGTGCGCGGTAACGTCATCCTCCGGCGCCGCCAATATCGCGACGCTGACGACGCGGTGCGCGCGCTGAAGATCGCACAGTGTTGCATCGCCGCGAAAGTCGCCAACCAACGCGGGACACTTTTGCGTTTCTTGCGAAACCACGGAGATGCAGAGGGAGCCCAGGAAATGCAAGGCGTCGTCAACCGCCTCGTGGACATTCAGCGGAGGGTGGTTGGCACAACGAGTTGTGATTCGCTGCGAGCCGTAGAAGGGGAGGCTGCCAGCTACTACTTCAGCGTGTTCAACAGCATGATTCTTGTAGCTGACCACAGTTTTGCGTTCGGGACCAGAAGCCGACGGCCACCGATGGACCGAGTAAACGCGCTTCTGTCGTTCGCGTACTCACTTCTAGCGCTCGACATCAGGTCCGCGCTTGAAATAGTGGGGCTTGATCCGTACGTCGGATTCTTGCACGTCGAACGTCCTGGTCGTCCCAGTCTCGCACTGGATATCGCCGAGGAATTCCGGGCTCCGTTTGCCGATCGGCTCGTTCTGTCACTGGTGAATCTCCGGCAAGTCGATGCCAAGGGGTTTGAGGTCAAGGCGACTGGCGAAGTCGAAATGACGGCGGAGACTCGAAAGACATTTCTCGCGGCGTACCAGAAACGTAAACGTGAAGTTCTCCGTCATCCATTTCTCGACGAGGACATGGAGCTCGGTGTTGCGTTCATTACGCAGGCTCGCCTGCTCGCGCGCTTCATTCGCGGCGACCTTGACCTTTATCCCGCGTTTCTCTGGAAGTAGGCATGCTGGTCATCGTCAGCTACGACGTCAGCACCGTAACCTTGGCTGGAAGACGGCGCCTCAAGAAGGTCTCGACCGCCTGCACAGCGTATGGCGTCCGGGTCCAGTACTCGGTATTCGAGTGTGACGTGGACCCAGCCCAGTGGGAACGACTGAGAAGTCGGCTCACGAAGGTCATCGTTGAGACGGAGGACAGTCTGCGATTTTATTTTCTGGGTTCGAACTGGGAACGCAAAGTAGAGCATGTTGGCCTTACTAAATCGCCGGACATGAAGGGCCTCTTGGCTTTGTAGACGGCTCCGCTACCCTAAAGCGCCGGCTCAGTTGCCGGTGGGTTAGCGATCGATGCAAACCCTTGAATTCCGCAGGGTCTTTGAAAAACTCGCAGGTCGCTAGTTCCCAAGGCTTGCCGTGACATGCACCTTGGCGGCCCACGTGCCGCAACCATCCGGCTTTCCACGTATTCTTGCTCCGGCGGTCGCCCGTCGTGCGCGGGCGTGAATTGAAACCCGGCGGCACGCGACGCGCGGGCCCTACCGCGCGTCGCCCGTCGTGCGCGGGCGTGAATTGAAACTGGTTCGTCCGCTGTGACAACGAGTGGCGCGCCGTCGCCCGTCGTGCGCGGGCGTGAATTGAAACCGCCGCTTCGAGGGGTATTGGTCGGGGACGACGGTCGCCCGTCGTGCGCGGGCGTGAATTGAAACGCCAACAATGCCGAGAAATCGGAGACGCATTCAGTCGCCCGTCGTGCGCGGGCGTGAATTGAAACGCGAAATTCTGGCCGCCGGCCGCCGCGCGGCGGGTCGCCCGTCGTGCGCGGGCGTGAATTGAAACCGCAGACGGTCACGGAGAGCCGAGTCGGGACACGGTCGCCCGTCGTGCGCGGGCGTGAATTGAAACGCCGTTGCGCAGGCGCTACGCGAGCACGCCGGCGGTCGCCCGTCGTGCGCGGGCGTGAATTGAAACCTTGATGCCAACGGGCAAACGTCGCCCCCGATGGTCGCCCGTCGTGCGCGGGCGTGAATTGAAACTTGATGAGAGCCTTTTCGCTCATGCTGCGCGCTGGTCGCCCGTCGTGCGCGGGCGTGAATTGAAACCCGGCTTGGGCCGAACACGCGGGCCGCGAGCGGTCGCCCGTCGTGCGCGGGCGTGAATTGAAACGAGTCAATGACAAATTGCAGCTCGTATTTCATGTCGCCCGTCGTGCGCGGGCGTGAATTGAAACCGGTGACGGCTGCAAGCGTGATGCCGGCGAGCAGTCGCCCGTCGTGCGCGGGCGTGAATTGAAACTATGTGATGCGTACCGTCGCGGCAGTCGTTTCGACGTCGCCCGTCGTGCGCGGGCGTGAATTGAAACGCTCTCCGCCGCACATCGACGACCGCCTGGCGCTGTCGCCCGTCGTGCGCGGGCGTGAATTGAAACCGATCTTCTGACTGTAAGAAGGCCCCGTCCCGGGTCGCCCGTCGTGCGCGGGCGTGAATTGAAACTATTCGAGGTAGTCGGCTCGATTGGCCGTCATGGTCGCCCGTCGTGCGCGGGCGTGAATTGAAACGTGTCCCACCCGACGGATCGTGTGGAAGTCCGAGGTCGCCCGTCGTGCGCGGGCGTGAATTGAAACACTATCGTGTCGATGGCCCACAAGGCGCCCGACTTGTCGCCCGTCGTGCGCGGGCGTGAATTGAAACTCGAGCGTCGCGCACGACGTCATCGCGCCGCTAGTCGCCCGTCGTGCGCGGGCGTGAATTGAAACGTCGAGATGCAGCCGATTGTGCCGCGCAAGGTCGTCGCCCGTCGTGCGCGGGCGTGAATTGAAACAAGCGCGGTCCCATCTGGTGGATCCGCACTGACGTCGCCCGTCGTGCGCGGGCGTGAATTGAAACCGCTGGCGCGGCGGGTGCTCTACGGCTTTTTGGGTCGCCCGTCGTGCGCGGGCGTGAATTGAAACGAATAATCCGGACTCGGCCACGCGCCGAAGCGCGTCGCCCGTCGTGCGCGGGCGTGAATTGAAACCAATACCTAAAACTGGGGTCACGCCCTGACCACGTCGCCCGTCGTGCGCGGGCGTGAATTGAAACCGCTTTGGTCGGAGTACAGCGCACCGGCGCGCAGTCGCCCGTCGTGCGCGGGCGTGAATTGAAACATGTTGGAGCAGGAAAATCCGGACGGGATTCCGGTCGCCCGTCGTGCGCGGGCGTGAATTGAAACCCGACTACGCGTTGCGTGGTCGATCGCTCGCCGGTCGCCCGTCGTGCGCGGGCGTGAATTGAAACAACGAAGCGTAGTAACCCGCGGGGCTTGGCGGGTCGCCCGTCGTGCGCGGGCGTGAATTGAAACCAATTCGTTCGACGCTCTCAAGGTCTCGCACGAGTCGCCCGTCGTGCGCGGGCGTGAATTGAAACCCACATCACGTCCTCGTCGAGCATGATCCCGATGTCGCCCGTCGTGCGCGGGCGTGAATTGAAACAAATACACCTAGGCGTAGTTGATACGCCGGAAGTCGCCCGTCGTGCGCGGGCGTGAATTGAAACAGCGCCGGCTCGCGTAGACCCGTTTCGTAGGAGTGTCGCCCGTCGTGCGCGGGCGTGAATTGAAACACGGCCGAGCGTGTCGTACACCGCGTACATACGGTCGCCCGTCGTGCGCGGGCGTGAATTGAAACTGGTTTTGCGGGGTACCTCAGCCGAGGGTCGGGTCGCCCGTCGTGCGCGGGCGTGAATTGAAACCGATTCAGGAGCAGCCCCGCTGGATTGAAGCTAGTCGCCCGTCGTGCGCGGGCGTGAATTGAAACTTGGGTAGTGGAGCACACAGTCCAGCCATGCCGGTCGCCCGTCGTGCGCGGGCGTGAATTGAAACTGCTTCAGCACCGCGACCGCAGCCGAAAGCGGAGTCGCCCGTCGTGCGCGGGCGTGAATTGAAACGAAATGTACGAGACGCATTTCGCACACCTCGGACGTCGCCC
>CAXSGJ010000027.1:79021-79295 GCA_964236865.1 uncultured Polyangiaceae bacterium | reverse complement strand
GCCGCCCGCGCCGCCGCCACTGCCGCCCGCGCCGCCGCCACTGCCGCCTGCGCCAGCCACCTCGAGTCCGGTCCCTGCCGCGCCCGCCTCGTCGCCGGATCCGGCAACGCCCCAGATCCCCGAAGCGGCCGCGTTCCCCGAAAATCCAGCGTACGCACCCGCCGCCCCGGCAGCAGACGCGCCGCCCCCCGCGGAGTCGGGCGGCGCGCTGTCGTCACTCGACTCACGGGACGAGCAAGCGCCTAGCGCGACGACGAGGAGCAGCCAACCAAGA
>CAXSGJ010000027.1:55811-79011 GCA_964236865.1 uncultured Polyangiaceae bacterium | reverse complement strand
TGCTGCGTCGAACTCATGAGACCAGCGTGTCACGACCCGAGAAAACCCGCTCGAAGATAGTGTGAAAGGAAGCGGGAAAGCCGGGGATGGTCTGAAACCGGATCCCCATCACGACGCCGCCGAGGATTAACGCGTGGTGCGGCCTTCCTGCGAGCGAGATCATGCTGCCGATGCCAAGCAAAGCAGTCTCCTGCGCTTCGATGCGATCGACTGGCAGGCGGGCTGCGCGCGCGGCGACGACCCTGAGGGTTCGGCAGACATCGCCGCCGCGGTCGGCTACTACGACCAAGCGCGTCTGATCGCCGAGTTCCGCAGCATCGCTGGCGTGACCCCGCAGGCAATGCTCGGTGAGCTGCGCGCGTCGATGTCGATAAGCTAGGTGCTCGGAGCTGAAAGCGCACTTTGGGGCGTGCTAAGAGAACGAATGCAGTGGGCGGCCGAAAGCCTAGCAGTGAGCGCGAATCTTTGACCTGATCATGCCCGCAGCCGCCGCCCGAGCGCGCGTGTCAGTCGAGGTGCAGGTATCGCGAAGAGCGATCACGTAACTCCCTGGATGTTGAGACAAGTCGTTGGCGGCGAAAGGTCGTCACGCTAGCGTGCTGACCATGACACTCTTCGAGAGTTTGCTGGCGCTTTTGCTCGCGGCCATTGTGCTGTCGCAGGCGTCGCGCCGTCTTGGGTTGCCTTACCCAGCCATGATAGCGGGGGCGGGAGTGCTGCTGGCGCTCGTTCCTGGTTCTCCTCGAATATCGATCGATCCTCGGACAGCGCTGCCGCTGTTTATCGCCCCGGCACTGCTCGATGCGGCGTTCGACATGCCCATCGGGGTCGCGCTGAAGCTCTGGCGGCAGCTGGTGGTGCTCGCCGTATTCGTGGTGCTGCTCACGACCGCCTCGATAGCTTGGATAGGCTGTGGGCTTGCAGGACTGCCGATCGCGGCAGCAGTAGTGCTCGGTGCGATTGTCGCGCCCCCAGACGCAGCCGCCGCGACGGCGGTGCTGACGACGGTGTCGCTCCCCCGGACTACGGTTACCGTCCTCAAAGGCGAGAGCTTATTCAACGATGCAACCGCACTGCTGTTGTTCAGCGGTGCGCTGGCTATCCAAAGTCATGGCGCGCTCGACGCGAGCGTTGGTTGGAGCTTGGCCCTAGCCGCCCCTGGCGGTATCATTCTTGGCGTCGTCAGCGCCTTCATTCTGCCGCGAATCAACGAATTTGTGACGGGGACGCTGGGAGGCAACCTCCTGCAATTCGTTTCTGCATTCCTGCTCTGGATCGTTGCCGACCACCTGCGGCTCTCGGCCGTGCTCGCCGTAGTGGCGATGGCGATGACCGCGGCCGCTCGATCACGCAGGCGAGGCTCGCCGCGGATGCGCGTCCATTCATTCGCTGTTTGGGCGACCGTCGTCTTCCTGCTGAACGTCGTCGCGTTCTTGCTCATGGGCCTGCAGGCGCGCACCATCGTAATGCAAATGCCCCGTGGCCGCCTCAAGGAGGCCCTCACGTTTGCTGGGATAGTGGTGCTAGCGGTGACCGTGACGCGAATGCTGAGCACGGTGGCTTGGAACCGTCTGTCCGTCCGCTATGCGGCCATCAGAGGCGACTTCCCACCGCCTACTCTGCGACAGGGAGTGCTGGTGGGCTGGAGCGGAATGCGCGGCCTCGTCACGCTGGCGACGGCGTTCGCGCTGCCGGGCGACTTCCCGCAACGCAACTTGGTAGTCCTTACTGCGTTCGCCGTCGTCCTCGGCACTCTCGTCGTCCAAGGGCTCACGCTCAAGCCACTGATTCGCCTGCTCGGCCTCGACAAACTAGAGGATGGTGAACAGCAAATGGCAGACGCGCGGATGGCGCTCGCCGCAAAGGGCGTGGCGACGCTGGCCGGCAATGACGGGCCGGAAGTCAGCGGCCTGCGGGTTCGTTACGAACTTCAGCTCCAGTCCGCCGGCCGAGCCGACGCTACAGATGCCTGGGCGCAATACTGTGCAGTGGGTCGCGCCGCGATCGCCGCCGAGCGCGACGAGCTCGATCGAGTGCGGGCGCGTAACGGCCTCAGCAGCGAGGCATTCTACGAGCTTCAAGAGGGACTGGACTGGCGCGAGCTCTCGTTGCTTCCTGAAGACGACCGGCGGATCGAAGAAAACTAAAGACAGACGGCCAACCGCGCATGTCACCAACTGTGTGATCCCGCTCGGCGCCTGACGTTCGTGGGCGCGGAGAGCAAGAATCGCTCGTCGAGCACGCTGACCCGAGACCGGTCGTACGCATCAGGAAGCGGCGAGTGGCATCCTCACGGCCACAAAGCGACGCTCTGAACGCAGGTCGCGACGAGTCGCGCTCGCCTAAGCACGCAAGTCAAATTGGTTCTCAGTCGGAAAGTTAGAGCTCGCGAGTCGTGAAGCTAGTCATTCATCGATCTGGAGGCATGATCTAGATGGTCAAACGATTCAACGGGTGGCGTCAGAGCCTTCGGCGTCGAGGGTCGGCGCCCGGGCAAACGATCGCCCTAAAACGCAAAGTTAGGGCACGAGCAGATGTTATTCGGCAGTTCCCGAAAAATATCAGCGCATGTTCGCGCTTCAGCAGAAAGCTTTGGCCGCCTGTTACGACAAGATCAGACCGGGTCACACGATCGCGGACATCATCAACGCTGCGGCTGCGTTCTCGAACGACGACTACGAATGCCGTCTGCTCATGCACGCGCGCGGGCTCGGGGACGATTCACCGATTGCGATCTACTCGGCGCGAGACAAGGTCATGAGCGACTGGCAGCTCGAGGCGGGCGCGACCTTCATCGTCAAGCCCGAGGCGGACGCGCGCTTGGGTCTGGCATCCGATGAGCTCATAGTAGTGGCGGCTGAGCGCTGAACCATGCCCGAGGGTCATACCATTCACCGGCTAGTCCGGGACCTCACGCGAGACTTGGGCGGTCAAACGGTGATGTGCTCATCTCCCCAAGGCCGCTTCGAGCAGGCGGCCTCGCTTTCCGGTGGAGTACTGCACCGAGCCCACGCGATCGGTAAGCACCTGTTTCTAGACATCGGAGTCGTGCGGGTGCACATCCACCTCGGGCTGTTCGGAAGGTTTCGCAGGCGACGTCAGTCAGACGCGCCTCGACCTTCCGTGCGTTTACGTATCACAGGAAACGGGCAGCCGTGGGACCTCATCGGGCCTACCGCTTGTGAGCTCCTGGACAACAGCGCGTTCGAGGCGTTGCGCGCGCGTCTCGGCGCCGACCCCCTCTCCGACGAGCGCCGGCCCAGCGCATTGTGGCGACGCGTGCACGCGTCCAAGCGGCCTATCGGTGCACTCCTCTTGGACCAATCGCTGTTCGCCGGCGTTGGCAACGTCTACCGAGCTGAGCTGTTATTTCTCGCGCGCCTTCACCCGCACACGCGCGGCTGCGACATCCGCAAACCGGTCTTCGAGCGGCTGTGGAAGCTAGCTCAGCAGTTGCTGCGGCGCGGCGTCAGCGCGAATCGAATCGTCACCGTGCCCGGCCCGGGCCGTGGCCGCGATGGCCGGCTATTTGTCTACAAGCGCGCACAATGCCGCGAGTGCGGCTTACCGATCGCCCGAAGCACGCTCGCGGCTCGGACGATGTACCATTGTCCGAGGTGCCAGCCTCTGGCGACCGCCGAGCCAGCACCGACGCGCTGATTGCGCACGGCCTGGGCATTCAGCGATGAAGGGAAATGCGGCGCCGTGCTTCTAAGCTGGGATCATGCTTTGAGGTGGTAACCGCTCTTCAGTAACCAGCGGGCGACGCCGAGGCAAAGCGCGAGGAAGACGAGGGTCATGGTCATGCTGACGCCCACGCTGACGTCGGAGGCGTCGTAGAAGCTCCAGCGGAACCCGCTGATGAGGTAGACTACGGGGTTGAACAAGGTCACGTGTTGCCAAAAGGGCGGCAGCATTTTGATCGAGTAGAAACTACCGCCGAGGAAGGTGAGCGGCGTGACGATCAGCATGGGCACGAGCTGCAGTTTCTGAAAGCCGTCTGCCCAGAGGCCAATGATGAAGCCGAACAGGCTGAACGTGATCGCGGTGAGCACCAGAAAGGCCACCATCCAAACCGGGTGCGCGATGTGATAGGTCACGAATACCCGCGCAGTGAGCAGGATGATCGTGCCCAAGACGATCGACTTCGAGGCCGCTGCGCCGACGTAACCGAGCACGATTTCGAGATAAGAGATGGGCGCCGACAGCACTTCATAGATGGTGCCGGAGAACTTCGGCATATAAATGCCGAAGGAGGCGTTGGAAATGCTCTCGTTCAGCAGCGAGAGCATAGTCAGCCCGGGAATGATGAAGGCGGCGTAGCCAACGCCGCCGATCGCCGTCATGCGTGACCCGATGGCCGATCCGAACACCACGAAGTAGAGCGACGTGGAGATCACGGGGCCGGCGATGCTTTGCGAAAGGGTGCGCCAAGTGCGCGCCATCTCGAACAGGTAAATGGCGCGGATCGCGTGGCGATTCATGAGTGAGGCCTCACCAAGCTGACGAAAATTTCTTCCAGTGAGCTTTCGCGGGTTTGTAGATCCGTGAAGCCGACGCCGAGCTCGGCCAGATCGTGGAGCAGCGTCGCCATTTTCGAGCGTTCACGCGCAGCGTGGAAGGTAAACGTGAGTTGCGCGCCTTCGTTGGACAGCGCGAGCTCGTACTGACTGAGCGACGGAGGAATGGCCGCGAGCGGAGCTTCCAATTGAAGGATCAACTCCTTTTTGCCGAGCTTTTCCATGAGCGCAGCCTTTTCCTCGACCAAGACGAGCTCCCCTTTGTTGATCACCCCGATGCGATCCGCCATCTGCTCGGCTTCCTCGATGTAGTGCGTGGTCAAGATGATGGTGACGCCGGTTTCGCGCAACGCCCGGACCATCTGCCACATGTCTCGACGCAGGTCGACGTCCACGCCCGCGGTGGGCTCGTCCAAAAATAAGATCTGCGGCTCGTGCGACAGCGCCTTGGCGATCAGCACGCGCCGCTTCATGCCGCCCGAGAGCGTCATGATCTTGCTGCCGCGCTTATCCCAGAGCGAGAGCTCGCGCAAAACTTTCTCGATGTAGGCGGGGTTTTTGGATTTGCCGAACAAGCCGCGGCTGAAGCAAACCGTGTCCCACACTGTCTCGAACACGTCGGTCGACAGCTCTTGCGGAACGAGGCCAATCTTCGAGCGCGCCGCGCGGTAGTCGGTGATGATGTCGTGACCGTCCGCGAGCACGGTGCCGGCGCTGGGATTCACGGTGCCGCAGACCACGCCGATGAGCGTCGTCTTCCCGGCTCCGTTTGGGCCGAGCAACGCAAAGATCTCGCCGCGCCGGATCTCTAGACTCACGTTTTTCAGCGCCTGGAACCCCGACGCGTAAGTCTTGGTCAGATTCTTAACCGAAATGATCGAGTCCACGAGCGCTCCTGATGCGTCAGATGTCACAGTTTGGAGCTCGAGGGAACTGATCTGACTAACCTGCACCGCGGCACGAGCGCTGCTACTGTGCGAGCCTTGCAGGTACTTCATCCGTCGCCCGCGTCGAAGCCGGGCAAACCGGCGCTGCTGGCGACCAAAGAGCTGTTCGGCCACACGCGGCGCACGTTGAGCCTGGTGTGGGCGTCGTCCCCGTCGCTGCTCGTGTACATGTCGGCGCTCAGTCTGGCCGGGGCCCTGCTGCCGCTGCTGGTGGCTTACGCGGGCAAGCGCATCATCGATGCCGTGGTCTTGCGCAGCCGGCCACTCACCCTGAATTGGGTCGCGCTCGAGCTGTTCTTCGTCGTCTTACTTGCGGCCACGCAGCGCGGTCAGGGCCTCGTTCGCTCCCTATTGGGCGCGCGCCTCGGCACGGACGTGAACGTTCAGATCTTGGACAAGGCGTTGCGCCTAGACCTGTCGTTCTTCGAAGATGCAGAGTTTTACGACAAGCTCACGCGTGCACGCCGAGAAGCATCTTCCCGGCCGGTAGCGCTGATCAGCGAGAGCTTCGCGTTGGTTCAGAACGTGGTCACGTTGATCGGTTACGCGGTCATGCTCGCGCGCTTCAGCGGCTGGATCGTGCTGGGGCTGCTGATCGCTACCTTGCCCGCCACGCTGTCCGAAATGCGTTATGCGAAAATCGCGTTTCGGATCCGGAACTGGCGTTCGCCGGAGTCGCGCAAGCTGCTGTACTTGGAGTACGTGCTCGCCAACGACGAGCACGTCAAGGAGGTCAAGCTGTTCGGCATTGGGCCGCACTTGTTGGACCGCTACCGCACGCTGGCCGAGACTTTCTTCGAGGAGGACAAGCGGCTGGCGATTCGGCGCGCCGTCCTGACGCACGCGTTCAGCCTCATTGGGACGGCCGCGTTCTATGCGACGTACGCGGTGATGGCGGTGGCGGCTGCCGCCGCGCGCATCACGCTCGGCAACTTGACCCTGTATGTCGTATCGCTCCGTCAAGGGCAGCAGTCTTTCCAAGCTGTGCTGAGCGGCATTGGCAACCTGTACGAACACAACTTGTACATGTCGAATCTGTTCAGCTACATCGAGCTTGCGGAGAACAGCGAACGTGTACAGCGTGAGCGCGCAACGAAGCGCCTAGGCGCCCCACTGACCGGCCGCGCCGGGATTCAGTTCGAAGACGTGGGCTTTCGTTACCCAGGCAAGGAGGGCTGGGCGCTTCGCCACATCGACTTGCAGATCGCGCCCGGCGACAGCATCGCGCTCGTGGGCGAAAATGGTGCGGGGAAAACCACGTTCGTGAAGCTTTTGGCGGGGCTGTATGAGCCGAGTGAAGGTCGCATCGTGCTCGACGGCCGTGACCTCTCCAGCTGGGATCCGGAGCTTCTTCGCAAACGTTTTGGTGTTTTGTTCCAGGACTTCAACAAGTACCAACTCAAGTTGCGCGAGAACATCGGCTTGGGCAGCGTTCAGCACTTGGCCGACGTGACGCGCATTGAGCGCGCCGCCGAGCGCGGCGGCGCGGCCGAGCTACTGGCGACCCTTCCCGGCGGCCTGGACGCGCCGCTCGGGCATTGGTTCGAAAAGGGCAGCGAGCTGTCCGGCGGGCAATGGCAGAAGGTCGCCTTGGCCCGGGCGTTCATGCGGGAAGAAGCAGACATATTGGTGCTCGACGAGCCCACTGCCGCGCTCGATGCCGAATCCGAGCACGCGGTCTTCGAACGATTTCGCGAGCTCGCCAAAGGCCGCACCACGATCGTCATCTCACATCGTTTCCCGACCGTGCGCATGGCGAAGAACATCATCGTGCTCGAGCAAGGACAGGTCGTAGAACAGGGCTCCCACGAAAGCCTGTTGGCCGAGGGCGGCAAATACGCGCGCATGTTCAAGCTACAAGCGGAAGGCTATCAGTGACGCGAGTCGACGCTCGTATTCGCGACAACGTAATGTAGGTGAAGAGCGGCAGACGTATGTAGACCGCGGCTCGCATTGGTGGCGTCACGGGCCGCATGATAAAGTCCTGACTTCGTGGAAGCGCGTGCAGGAGCCATTGGCAGCGGACCACCCGCGCGCCGCATCGGCCGTTATGCGCTGTTCGGTGAGATCGCATCGGGCGGCATGGCGACGGTCTACTTCGGTAGGCTGGTGGGCGCGGTCGGCTTCTCACGCGCCGTCGCAATCAAGCAGCTTCATCCGCAGTTTGCCAAGTCTCCCGAGTTCGTCGCGCAATTCCTGGACGAGGCGCAGCTCACGGCACGCATCCGTCACCCAAACGTGGTCTCCGTTTTAGACGTGGTTGCGCGCGACGGTGAGTTGTTCGTGATCATGGAGTTCGTCGAGGGCGAGCCGCTGTCGCGTTTGTTGCGCATGGCCGCCGAACCGGTTCCCCTGGCCGTCGGCAGCGCCATTCTGGTGCAGGTCTTGTTAGGGCTACATGCCGCGCACGAGGCCACCACCGAGAGCGGTCACCCGCTCCAAATCGTGCATCGAGACGTATCGCCGCAGAACATGCTGGTGGGCGTCGACGGCGCCTCGCACATCTTGGATTTCGGAGTGGCCAAGGCAGCGTCCCGCGTCCACACCACCGAGAACGGCCAAATCAAGGGCAAGCTGACGTACATGGCCCCCGAGCAACTGCGCGGCTCGGAGCTCGATCGCCGTGTCGATGTGTTTGCCGCAGGCATCGTGCTCTGGGAGTTGATCACCGGCCAGCGCCTGTTTGCCCGCGGCGACCCCGGAGCAACCGTCACCGCGGTACTCTCGGGCTTCGTCAAACCGCCCAGTACCCACCGATCAGAGGTGCCCCCTGCGCTCGATGCGTTGGTCATGAAGGCGCTCGCGCCCTTGCGTGAGGATCGCTTCGCCAGCGCGCGCGAGATGGCCATCGCTTTGGAAGGCTGCGTTCCGCCCGCGAGCAGTTTGAAAGTGGGCGCCTGGGTGGAGAGTGTGGCCGGTGATTCACTCAAAGAGCGCGCGCAGCGATTGCGCGAGGCGGAGGAAAGTACGGGCGTGAACGCGGTCGTGGACGCGGCAAGCTTGCAACGGCGCCTGACGGACGTGCCGACTCTCACTCAAGAGCCGGCCGAAGGCGACGCAGACTCGACTCGGGTGCGGCGCAGCCGCGCGCGGCCTTGGCTGCTCCGTGCTGGTGCCGCGCTACTCGGCTCGGGCCTCTTGCTCTGGGCGGTGCTTGCGGCGGTGCGGGTCGGCCCGGCGCCGTCCTCCCGTCCGCTGGCACCGAGTCCATCGGCGCCAGTGAGTCTCGCACCCAGCGAAGTGGCGCGGCCCATGGTAGTGGTGGCGAGCGACCTGCCGCTGGAAGCGGTGTCGTCCGCGAAGCCCGGGCTCAAAATCGACGCGGCGCGCGTATCCAAAAAGCCTACACCAAAGCTCAGCCCTGTTTCTGGGAAGTGTAGGCCCCCTTACGTACTCGATTCGCAGGGTCGTAAGAGGTTCAAGCCGGAATGTTTCTGAGCAAATCGCGCCGGGCGCTAGCCGCTATCGCCACCAGTTGCGTGCTCCTTACACCGGCTCGAGCCACCGCGGACGCCAAACAGTGCGTGAAGCAAAATAACGATGGCGCAGATCTACGCGACCAGCACCGGATGCTCGCGGCGCGCGAAGCGTACCGAGCCTGCGCTGCTGAGCCGGACTGCCCGGCCATGGTTCGCTCGGAGTGTGATGCGGCTTTGAACGACCTGCGCTCCGCCATTCCAACGTTGCTCGTTTCCGTCTTGGACGAGGGCGGGCACGACTTGTCGGGGGCAACGCTGCTCGTGGACGGTAAAGCGATAGCTCTCGACGGCTCCGCGCTTGAGGTCGATCCGGGGGCTCACGACCTCACGGCCAGTAGCGGCACGACCACCTTGCGCCTCCGGGTGTTGGCGGTCGAAAAGGACCTCAACCGGCGTCTCGAACTGGTGCTGAAAAAGGCGCCCCCGGTAACCGTTGCAGGCAATCTGACTCCTCCGGTGTGGAAGCCCCGGCGCTCCCGGGCGCCCGCGTACGTGTTGGGCGGCTTGGCCGCCGCGGGTGCGGCGAGCTTCAGCTACTTTGCGTTGAGTGGGCACTCCGCGCTCGCGGATTTGAAAGCGTGCCGACCATACTGCGACCCGGACGCCGTCCGGCGTGTTCGCACCAAGTACACGGTCGCGGACGTTTCGCTCGGCGTGTCGCTCGCTGCGTTGGCCGGCGCAGGTTTTTGGCTGTGGTCGTCCCTCAAAGAAGAGCCCGTGGTGGCGAGTGGCCCACTGTCCGTGACGCTCTCGGCGGCCCCCAGTGCGGCGAGCCTGAGCGTGCGCTGGGTCGAGTAAAACGGCCTGGCACGCGCTCCCCGAACTCAACGTTTTCGAGCCGACCTGCCGCAGCTCGCGCCGATTGCAAAGCCGCTCGTGGGCGCCTTTCTCAAACGCTGTTCGACGGCAGGTCCGTAACGCCCGCTTTCGGCGACCTGGTCCTCTGGGTGATTGCGGTTCCACAGTTTTTGAAACGCGAGCACGTCGACCGCGGTGTGCGGCGCCGCCTCGCCCTTATAGTCGAAGTGCACACGGTCGGACGCGCCGAGCCATCGAAACTCCTGCGCCTCCAGAGCAGGACGCCACTTCGCCGCCTCCGCGATGTCTAGGGCCGTGCCGATCTCGTGGTTGCTCTCGCCCGGGGGCGTCGCAAGCTGCACCCCGCAGGTCTTGCTCGCGGCCCAGTGCCACACCAGGTACTGCTGCGCCACCGTTCTGAGGCAGCTATTGATCGTCATCGTTGCGGAGGAGTGTGTGTCTAGTGCTTTGAGCAAATGGTCGCGAGCGCTCACCTCCAAATAGGGGAAGACGTGCGCGGCGAGCGCCAAGTTCGGTCTCTTGGGCAGCGGGACGAAGTCGTTCGGCTTGATGCAGCGGGCCTGCTCGATGATCTGCCGGCTGAGACCCTCGACGCTCTCGGTCGAGCAACTGCCCGCCGCAGCCTGCTCTACCGTGCCGAAATGCTTCGGCGGAGCGGGCGGGCGCCGGATCGAGGCCGGCTCCTCGTCGTTGCCATCCTCGGCGACGCCAGCATCGCCTGCCGGTGCGACGTACAGCGTCCCTTCGCCCTGCTCAAGCAACGGAGGATTGCCGGCCAGCGCAGCGGCCGAAGGCGGCGCGCCCGTGTCGTTCGGAGGGGCCGCGCTAGGCCGGATCAGCGCGACGCTGGAGCCCCCCCCACCCTTGACGATGAAGAAGACACTGAGCGCGATCACCGCACACGGCACAACGAAGGCCACGCACATCAAGAGCGTGCGGCGGAGCGGGGCCGCGTCGCGATTGGACGGGGCGTCCGCCATGGCCCCGGCGGTAGCGCGAAGTACTGCGAGTAGCAAGAAACACCGCGCTCGTGACCCGCTAAATCGTGCTATCCAGCCTGCGTGTCTGCATCGGAGTCGCAGCCTGCCCCTGCCGCCGGCGAATTTTATGACGGCATGTGGGAGCGCTACGGTCACCTGGACGCAGTAAGCCCCGCCGCGTTTCACCGGCGGCGCCTGATCATCGAGCTGTGCATGCGACACGCGGCGGGGGCTCGTCAGGTGCTGGATGCGGGCTGTGGTCGGGGCGAGCTGTTGCGAGATCTTCGGCTGCACTTTCCGAACGCAACACTGTATGCATCGGACGTCTCACTCGCCTCCGTGCGCGAAACGCAGCGCCTGAACCCTGCGTTGGAGATCCGGCAGATGGATTTGAGCGCGCCGGGGTTCGACGCGCTACACGCGGCGTACGTGGCCCGGTTCGACCTCATCACCTGCTCGGAGGTCGTGGAGCACATCGCCGACGACTGCCTTGCCGTCGAGCGGATCGCGCGCTTGCTGGCCCCCGGTGGCACGCTGGTTCTGACCGTGCCAGGCGGCAAGATGTCGCGTTTCGATAAATCGATCGGACATCACCGGCACTACTCCGCGAAACGCCTTCGAGACTTGGCCGAGCACTCCGACCTCGACTCCGTCGACGTTTTGGCTTGGGGCTTCCCGTTCCAGAACGCGTACCGCTCGCTGGTGCGCGCCGTGTCGCGAGTGAGTTTGCGGCGACCGGGCAGCACCGCCTCTGCAGCGTCTGACCGGGGCGGCGCCCGGATGAGCGCGGTGCTGAGTGCGGGCTACGCCAGCTTGGGGCGCGCCCTCACGCCGCTCTTTTATTTGAATCGCAACTACTGGGGCGAACAGATGTTACTCGTGGCCCGCAAGCGCTGAAACGTTGATCAGTGCTCGGACAAGAAGGCGCGCACGCGGGCGACGGCGAGCGCAAGATCTTCTCCGGTCTTCCACTCGCGCACTAGCTCGGCCTTCGGAGCAATCCGCGCGATGTCCTCTGAGACTGGCGCTGGATGGTAAGCGTCGTTTCCCATGAGCACCAAGAGTGGGGTTTGGCAGCCTGAAGCTCTCTCACGCGTAGCGCTGAACACGAAGTCCCCGCCGAACATGCGTTCACGAAACGCGCCCAAAGCTTGGGCATCGACCTCTGCGCGTTGTTGTTCGAGGTCGCGCCCCCAGGCATCGAATAGCTCGTAGAAAAGCGCCCGATTCGTGCCATCGAAGCCGATGGGTTGCTGCAATACGGCGGCGTTGACACGGTCCGGCGCGCGCAGCGCCAACGCCAGCGCAAAGGCACCGCCGATGCACCCCCCGAGCAGCCGACAGTGGTCGATGTCTAATTCATCCAGCAATGCGAGGTGGTCATCGGTGTAGGAATCCCAGCCATCGCTCGCGCTGATTGCCGCGCGCGAGGCGCCGGCATTTCGCTGATCCATGGTGATCACTCGGAACTGGTCGCTGAGCGTGTTCACTGGGTGCCAAGGTGCGCGCGACCAGAGACCCGCGGCCGAACGCATTCCACCGGGCGCGAAGCACAAGACGGCTGGACCCACGCCGTGAGACTCGTAATAGATCACAGTGTTTCCTCGGGCGAAGCTCGGCATGATCGAAAGCTTCGCACGCTCAGCTCGGTCGACTCAACGATTCAGTGATCAGGCGCTGCAGCTCTTCGGTCGTCAGCGCCGTGATGGCATCACCGTCTTCGAGCAAGCTGCTTGCCACCTGCCGCTTGTTGTCGTGCAGGTGGACGATACTCTCTTCGATGCTGTGTTTCGTTATCAGACGATACACGGTGACCGGGCGACCTTGTCCGATGCGGTGCGCCCGGTCCGTGGCCTGGGCTTCGACCGCCGGGTTCCACCACGGGTCCAGGTGGATGACGTAGTCAGCCGCGGTCAAATTGAGCCCGAAACCGCCTGCTTTGAGGCTGATCAGGAACAGCGGCGCGTCACCATCCTGAAAGCTGCGGACGCGCGCTTGGCGGTCCGCTTGGGGGGTGCTGCCGTCGAGATACTCATAGCGGATGCCTCGCTCGTCCAAATGTTCGCGCACCATGCTCAAAAAATCGACGAACTGGCTGAACACCAGCGCCCGATGCTGATTTTGGCTGAGCTCTTCGACCAGCTCCAAAAAGACGTCTATCTTCGAGCACTCTCGGGGTGCGTCGGGGAAGACCAAGGCGGGGTGACAGCAGAAGCGCCGAAGGCGCATGATCTCGGCCAATACTTCGAGCTTGCTGTTGCGCTTACCGTGCGCAGTATAAAGCTTTTCGTGGATCTGCTTACGTAGCAGCGCGTAGCGCAGCGCTTCGTCCTCCGACCAACGCACGTCGTGCTGCACCTCGGTGATCGGCGGTAGATCGAGGGCAACGTCGCGCTTCAATCGCCGGAGCAAGAACGGCTTGATCAACGCCCGCAGGAGCTCCGTCGATTCACGCCCACCGTCGCGCTCGACCGGCATCAAGAACGTGCGTTTGAAATGTGGCCAATCCCCCAGTAGACCGGGGTTCAGGAACGAGAAAATGCCCCATAGGTCCCCCAAATGATTTTCTACGGGCGTGCCGGTCGCAGCGATGCGTTGTTTAGCAGAAAGCGAATAGGCGGCCTTGGCCCGCAATGATTCCGGGTTTTTGATGAACTGCGCCTCGTCCAGTACGACCGTGTCCCAGGCAATCGCAGATAGCAGGCCTTGGTCTTGCTGGAGAAGCGTGTAGCTGCAAACCAGCACGCCATCAGGGGCTTGCCCGCTGGCAAGCTTCGGAAGCAGTGACGAGCGAGCGTTGCCCACGTATTCTAGGGGCCGGAGTGAGGGAGCAAAGCGAGCGATCTCGGCCATCCAATTGCCACAGACCGAGGTCGGCGCGACGACCAAGGCCGGACCTTGGCCCTCTGCAACGCGCGCGATCAACAGAGCCAAGATCTGGATCGTCTTGCCCAGGCCCATGTCGTCCGCCAGGCAGGCACCCAAGCCGAGCTCGCTCAGCTGGGCCAACCACCGGAACCCTTCGACTTGGTACGGTCGCAGAGTCGCACACAGGCCATCCGGTACCAGAAATTCTCTCTCCCCTAGGCGAGACACGCGTTCCAACCAGCCGGCGCTCTCGGTGTCGAGCTCGAAACCGACTTCGGACCGAGCCAGCTCAGCGAGCGGGAAGAGGGCGCTCTTCGGCAAGCGCAGCTCGGCGCCGGCACGGGGCTTCCCGTTCACCGCCGCGAGCGCCGAGAGCACGCGCCGAATGCGGACCTCGAGCTCCAAGAAGTCGCCATTTTCCAGCCGCACGAAGCGCCCATTCGCCAACGCCGGGGCGCGCAAAAGCTGGCTCAGCGACACCTCCGTCACCGCATCCAAGCGAAGGCCGCCGGTCACGAGGTACCAGCCCTTGTCACAGCGCAAGCGACCATGCAAAGACTTGCTGCTGGACTTCGAGGCGAGCTTCATACCCCCGGACTCGGGCCATTCGAGCGCGCAGGCCACGTTCCCGTCCCGCAACTCGCACAAGAGGTTCAGCACGCCTTCTTGGCTCAGAGTCCAACTGTCGGGCGCCTCCAGCGGGCCGAGGTCTTCCGGATCCTGCTCTTGGGTCAGCGTCGGACATGCGTTCCGTAGCTGCTCTTGCCGCTGCCGCTCGTGCTCTAGATCACGTTCGCAGCGCAGCCGCTCGCCAGCGATGTAAGCGCCGATGCTGGGGCGCCCGACACCAGCCAGAAAAAAGCGGCCCAGCTCCGCGAAGGGCCGAACTCCGAGCTGCACGAGCCATGCTCCGGCATGCGGGGAGAAGCGTAAACACGGCGTTGCATCCGCCGGCACGGTGCGCTCACTGCCGAGCTCGGGGCTGCGAACGTCGACACTGTCCGACAGCTTGCCGAGTACGGCAAGGAGCTGCCGCTCATGGCTCTTGGGGATCCGTGCTCCGCCACGGAGCGCGTCAATCACGCGCTGGAGGGCGGGCGATACGCGATACACGATCAGCCGCTGTTCGCCCTCCGGCAGCGTGTTCACCCCCAACTCCGCGCTCGCCGGTTCGACGAACACCTGCACGTAACCGCGCTCTTCACGAGTTTCGACCCGCGGCGTGCCGCGCACCACTTCCACGGGCATGCGCGCCCGCAGTGCACTGATCACCCGCGGATGGCCGATCAACGCCTCCGCGGCGTCGGGCGTAAATTCACGAGACCCGACTTGGTGCTCGCGCGTAAAGTCCAAGACGCGCTGATCCTCGCTGGGCAGCTCCGCGTACAGCGCCCACAGCTCGGCCAGCCCGACACGGCGACCCTCGGTCCAGCCCTCGTTGGCACGACACTCTTGAAGCGCCGGACGGCTCAGCTCGCCGCGCACCATGTCGACGAACCAAGCCACCCGATAGCCGTGGGGGCTTGCCGCGGGGGCGATTTCAGTGAGCAACGACAGCGCGTCGAGCGCCTTTTGCCATTCCGGCTTGGTCGAGATCAGATCCCAGACCACGAGCTCCTTGGCCGAACGCGCCGGCCGGGCAAGGAGCTCCGGCACGAGCCTCGGCAACTCGCGCGCGAAGTGTTCTTCGCTCAGAATCTCCGCCAAGAACAGCGTTTGACGAGCAAACCAGCGGTAGCCGGCCACGTGCCACCCACGAGCACGCCGCAGCAGCTCCTGGCACCAATTGGCGCGTGCCCACTTGTCGGACGAGTGCAGGTGGACCGTGAGCGCCAAAATCAAAATCTCCCAACCGGCGATGTCCGGTGAGAGCTGGTGCACGTCGAGCCTGCGCTGCTGTTCCGCTGGCTCTGACAGATGCTTGATCAAGATGCGCAGAGCCCGCAACGCGCCGCGACTCACTTCACCATTGCCCGCGCCGAGTACGCGTTTGGCGGCGGCGCGGCTCGCGTCGTCATCCCGCGCGCAAGCCATGAGCGCATACAGCGGACCCAGCGCACCAGTCTCGGTGAAGGCGTCGCGTTCTCGCGCGGAGGCCAGAAGTCGCTCGAGCCGGGTCTGAGCATCCGCCAGGTTGCCTTCTACGAAGAGTGCCGCGATCGAGAAAGTGCGGGCGTTTTGTGTAGATAAGCACGCCGACAGCGTCGCGACCTTCTCTGGGGCGGCGCGCAAGATGGCATGTTGATAAAGCACGGCGCACAGCTCTACAGAGTCTGGCTCGGTCGCGCGACGGTCCTCCAGCCAGGCATAGAGCTCGTCGCACGCCGCGGGCGCGATCAGACATTCCTGTAGGCTGAGCGTCGCTACGCGCAGCGCGTCTCTGTGCCAGACACGTTCCAGCCATTCTGGGTCGAACGGCTCGCACAATGATCGCCTCAGCCATTCGGCTCGTGTGCTGGGGCCCGACTCCGGCGGATGCTTACGCGCCGCATAGCGCCGCTGAAACTCCTCGAGCCCGCCGGCTTGTAGCGCCAGGGTTAGGTCGCTGACCGAGCGCACACTGAGAAGGCGACGCGTCACATCGCCAAGCCGCCCAAGCTCGCCCGTGCACGCAAGCCGACGGAGCACGAGTTGCTCGAACTCTGCCCGAACCGAGAAGTGCGGCTTCAGGGATGACGCGCGCAGCCGACCCGACGCCACGACCCAGCCTGCGCCCTCCGCGCGCTCGACCCAGGCGCGGGCGGGAACGGCCGGCGCCGGACTGAGCTGCTCGAGCACGCTAACGGGCAGAGCTTGTTCACAGGCGATGGCGCCGAGCAACGTCCAATCTTGAGCGCTGAAACCTGCGCTCCAAACCTCGAACCGCTCTGACCACGCGCTCACTGACACCAGCGTTCGCTAGCGCTCGGCAACGCTCGCCACAACCTTCGGGTCGCGGCCGGCCAGAACGCGCTGAAAACCTGCCCGCTCCGGCACGGCGACGGTGCCCGGGTGCCGCTTTGGAGCTGCCTCGCTGCTCATCCAGCCCCGTGGCCAATCGATCGGGGCGGATGTCTCAAGCCGCGACAAACACCGTTTCATCGCAGGACTGGCGCGCATAAATCCGGAGTTCCCGCCAGCTCGTATTGTAGTTAGATGGCCGAAATTTCTGGGACGAGCACTGGCGTCGACACCGAGTTAAGCAGTTCGGAAGGAGTCAGGCCTTATACCTACTCACGCTCCCACCGCGTGCTCGAAGTCATGGGCTTGCTTTTCGGTTGCTCCCTGCTTGGGGCGAATGCCTGGTTGGTCGTGCGTGAATGGCCGGCGAGTCGGTCTTGCGTTGCTATCGGCGGCGTACTCATAGGGCTATGTCTGGCAGACTGGGCATCGGGGTTCGTGCATTGGGCGGCGGACAGTTACGGCCATGCGAAGATGCCGATCTTCGGGGGGTTCGTGCGCACGTTCCGCGAGCATCACTCGGACCAATTAGATATCACTCGCCACGATGCGATCGAGACCAATGGCGACGTGTTCATTTTCAGCTCCCCGGTGCATCTGGCGTTGCTGCTGAGCGTGCACAGCGCGTGGGGCCTTGCGCTGGTACTCGGAGTGTTCATGGGCAGCTATTGCAACTCTCAAATTCACAAGTGGGCACACGTGGAGCACGCGCCGCATTGGGTGCGCACGTTGCAACGCTCACGGTTCCTGCTTTCGCCAGAGCACCACGCGAAACATCACGCCGGCGATCACGAGTCACACTATTGCATCACCACCGGGTGGATGAATCCCGCTCTCGACACGGTGAGTTTTTTCCGACGCGCCGAGTGGGCCTTGAGAAAAGTCGGCATCGTTCGCCAAAGGTGAGCCCTTCGCGTTCGCTTCCTCGCGATTCGGCTTCGAGCGCGATGAGCGAGAATCTCCAGTTTGACCGATATCCCGCGCGCCGGGTTGCTCATCAAGCAACGTTTACGTGGCGCTCGAGTTAGCGAAAGCGTCGGCCATTTAGCGCACGTTGATCGACCCCGTTCGGGATTCGGAGACTGATTTCCGATTTTCGGAGAGCTCGCTCACCCGATTGATCGCGCCGCGTTTGCGCGCGGATTTGGCAACGCTCGGCCGCCACAACGAAATTCGCGGCGCGGCGTCGAAGCGCCGAACTTGGCGCGACTCTTGTACAGGGCCCGCGAGCGCCGCGCGTGTTGCCGGCGCTACATCGTTTTGAACATTGGTTTGGAGGTTACTGTGCGAAGACTTTTATGCAGGGTATCGATGCTGGCTCTTACAGGGGCCGGCGCCTGCGCTGGTGTCGTTGGATGTTCCGGCGACGACTCTTCCCCGACGCCGCGCCCGAGCCACCAGAGCGACGGCAAGACCGGCGATCTCGGACTCTCTCTCAGTGTTGGCGGCGGCGTCATCGTCAACACCGTCAGCTACACAATCAGCGGGCCGAACGCCTTCAGCAAGATGGGCACCATCGACCTGTCCGCGGCCACGGCCTTCTCCGCCACCATTGGCGGCATCCCGGCGGGCAAGGGGTACACTATCTCGCTTAGCGCGACCGCAGCCGACGGCACCACCAACTGCGGCGGGGCCGCCGCCTTCGACGTGACGGCACGTGCCACGACCAATGTATCAGTCGCGCTCGACTGCCACCAGGCGGCCACGAACGGCAGTGTCAGCGTCAACGGCCAGGTCAATGTCTGTCCGGTCATCGACGCTCTCTCGGCGAACCCGAGCCAAGTCAACGTCGGCAGCGCGATCGCCCTTTCCGGCGCGGCGCACGACGCGGACAACGGGCCCTCGCCCGTTTCCTACAAATGGACGGCCACCGCGGGGACCTTCGACGATCCGACATCAGCCAACCCCATGTTTAAGTGCACCGAGGTGGGCACGTCGACCATCACCCTGGTCGCCTCCGACGGCGACAAGACCGCAAACTGCGCCGACAGCCTGACGGCGCAGGTTACCTGTTCGCTCAGTCTTTCGGGCTCGGTGAGCACGGCGGCCTTCACGCCGGGCAGCCCCACCGACCCGAACATCGGGGCAAGCTACTATGCGGGCGCCAAAGTGTGCATCGACGCCAACAACAACGGCGCGTGTGACGCAGGCGAGCTCGGCACCGTTACGGACGCCGCCGGCAAGTTCGTCTTGCTCGTGACCGCGCCGTCCGCTTTGATCGCCGACATTGGGACGGCAGCTACGAATACGGCGAGCGGCATCAAGAGCCCCTCGCGAAATGTCTACCGCGCCCCGCTCGCGCAGGTCAGCGCGCAGGGCGCGAACATCGTGCTGAGCCCACTGTCGACCGAGGTCGTGCGCAACATGGAAGCCAACGGCAGCGACTTCACCAGTGAGCAGCTCAATCTGGCGAAACGTCTGGGCGTCGCGACGACCCAAGTCTTGACCGATCCGTCTACCCTCACTGGCCCGGAGAAGATTGCGGTTCTTCGGGAATCACACATGCTGAACACTCGCTTCCGGTATGCGATCACCAAGCTCGACCGGGGGGATCTGTACCCGGACGCTTTGGCGGTTCCGGGTGGCAACCCCGAACTCAACGGGCTCGCCGGCGTGACTCCCGCGACGGCCAACACGGCCGAAACGCGCACGCCTATCACGTTCAAACAGGCCGAGCAGGCCGCCTTCGCCGTCGAAGGTATCCCCCGCTACGACGCGATCTTCATCGTCATGCTCGAAAACAAGTCGACGCAGGCGATGCTCGACTCCGCGTTCGCGCCGCGTATCAACGCGTACCTGAAAGAAGGCAATCAGGCCGCGAGCTACTACGCTACGGGAAACCCGAGCGAGCCGAACTACACCGCGCTCGGCGGCGCCGACGATTTTGGCATCACCGACGATTCGCAATGGAACTGCGATGCCACGGGCGCCAATGCGGTGAAGGACCTGCCCGTGCCGGACAAGAATGCGCCCGGGCTGGCTAACTCACCGTTCAGCACGACCTGCACGCAAGCCAGCGGCGTAAACCACAACATCACCGGCAAGCCGAACTTGTTCACCGCTTTGAATCAAGCGGGGATGAGCTGGCGCACGTACAACGAATCGATGAACCCAGGGCAGGACATCCGCATCGACAGCATCGCGGACACGTCCGTCGTGGCACCAGACAACGTTTACCCCCCAGGTACGCTTGCGGGCAACACCGTCCAGATTGGCAATCCTAATCTACTGCTCTCCTTACCCGCCGGCTTGTACAAAACCAAGCATCATCCCGGGATGGCTTACCAAGACGCGCGGAGCGAGGCGGACTGGGTGTTCAGCAATCGCACGCTGGGCGGTGGCCAATGGGACAGCGTACTCTTGAGCAGCACGAAGTACGCGGTGCCCGCCGGTTACGATCTCGATCAGTTCGGAACCGATCTGAACAATGGCGGCGTAGGTCAGCTGAACTTCGTGATTCCAGACCAGTGCGATGATATGCATGGCCTCACCGCGCAGGGTACGGTGCCGCCTTCCACCACGAAGTTGAACGCGAGTGACTGCGGCAGCGTCTCGAACAACGTACCAGTGGCAACGGGCGGCAACATCCTCGCCCGCGGCGACAAGTACGTCGACTACCTAGTCAAGAAGATCAAGGCCTCTCCGGTTTGGGCGAACCCCCAGAAGAAGGTCGCGATCGTCTTGATGTTCGACGAGGGCAACGCAACCGCGCCGGACATCAATGCGTGCTGCGGTTGGAAGGCTGGGAAAACGGCAGTCGATGCCCCGCTGCTTCAAAATGCGGACGGGACGTTCTCGAAGGACCTGACGGTAAACAACTACAAAAACGGCAACCAGGGCCACGGCAAGAGCATCTTCGGCATTCTCACGAATCAGGCCAACGCACCGAAGGGCATCGTCGACAACGACTCTTACAGTCACTTTTCCTTCGTGCGCACGTTGCAGGACATGTTCTTGCTTTCGGACCCCGCCAAAGACGGTTCGTACATGAACCGCTCCAAGTACACGGAGAAATTTATCGCGCAGAACATCTTGAATCTGCCGGAGTACGCGGGCAGCGCGGACACCCATTTCGACGCCGTTCGCCCGATGAACCACTCATACGTGATTCCGGCGAGCTACACCCAGAAACCAACGGCGGACGACACGAGGCCGCTTCAGACCGGTGCCGACGCCAGCCAGGTCAACGTGTGGGCGATCAAGAAGTGAGCACTCGCTCGCTGGCTTGAGGCCGCTATGCGCGGCATGAGCCGGGCAAAGTTCGAGATTTGCCCGGCCGTCGGCATTTGAACGCGCGCGTTCGGGCCGAGCAGAAACCGAGAACGAGAACGAGACTAAGGAAGTGGAACGGGCAAAGGGAGGGCTGGCCGCGAGGCTGCGTCCCTCTTTGCCTTGGCCGCTTGCTGCAACGTCTCGCAGCGCTCGATGAAGGCGTTGGTGCTTTTGGGCATCGGCACCCGCGCGCGTGCCATCCAGGACACGAGGTCTGTCCCCGAGCGCAAAATTTCGCAAAACTGAGTACACAAATGCGGATCGACGCCCGCGGGTAGGAGTGGCTGGAAGCCCGAGAGCGTCTCGCTCGCGACCACGAAGGACGACCAGACCTCGAACACTTCCGGATCCGTGCGCAGGGTCTCCGTCTTGCGCTTGGCGGCGACCACGAATTCGTCGATCACCGGCACGAGCGACGCAAACATGGGCAGGGGCGAAATCATGCCCTGCAGCACTTCACCAATTGCGTCGATGGCACGCATGGTGAGCGCGATTTTTACGTATCGGCTTTTGTAAAACTCTTGGATTGGATAACAGAAGGCTTTGAACGGCTCGCCCCACAACTCATCAATGCCTTCTTCCCCACTCCGGTGGAGCACCATCTTGCCGAGCGCCAACGATTCCTGCAGGTGCTCACCGCATTGCCGCATCAGCGCGTTGTCGGACTGGATCTCCACGCCGCACGCTTGAAGCTCGACGAGGTTGGTAAAAATGTCCGCCGCTCGGTTGAACAGCGCGCCGGCCAACATGCCCCCCTTGACGCGCTTCTTGGCTTGGTTGGTCTCGTCCAAAAAAGCGCGCCGCGCCTCCGCCAAGCGAAGGCCCGGCACGTTCAGCCCGTACTCCACGTGGTTGAATAGCCGGCGTGTGAGAGCGTCGATCAACCGCTTCTTGGCGAGCAGGGTGTCCGCTGGCACGTCGTACGCTTTGATCCAATAGCCGTCATAGTAGACGCGAACCTGCCCATCGAACACGCGCTCTTCGCCCTGCGGAATCTCGACGTCCGTCATGCTGATGTGACCTACGGCAGTGATGTGACCGGTGCCACGTCATGATCATAAATCAGCAGCGATGCCTGACCTCGTGCTGCGCGAGCTCGCGGCTGTCGACCGGCCGGCGCGCTCGACCGGGTGGCTCGACAGTACGCCCGCCACCAATCCGAAACGCTGGCGAAGCATCGAAGGTTCGATAGCCCTTACAGCGGAATACTACCGCCCCGATAGCCAGCGCTCGACGCCGACGTCGAATTAGCTCTAAAAACGACCATTTTCTGGTTGTTTCCCGAACATGTACGGTTTGCGTCGAGTAGGCGACGGGTTATGCCAACCTCGTCATGACTGACGACGACCGACCGCACACCCTGCGTTCCGCGCCGCCACCGCCGCCTGTTCGCCGCAAGCCTACGCTGCCGACGGCTACGTCGCTGCGTCCCGTGCCGGCCCCCGCGCTGCCCGTAGTGGCACGCCCGCCGCGCAACGAGCCCCCGCCGCCCCCCAGGCGCAGCCGGGCGCCGGGCGTCGCCAGTCTGGCACCTCCAGCACCGCTACGCCGATTGCCGAGCGCGCCGCCGCCGTTGCCCCCGTCGATCCGCGCGCTCGAGACGGCCAGCCTGCCGCCGCCGTTGCCGCCAGCGTCTGAATCAGCAGCGCTTGCGCCCATCGCTGTGCAATCCGTCGCAGCGCCGGCCACCGACCGCCTCGCAGTCGCCCAGCCGGATGAGGCAGTCACCCAGCAGAACGAGGCAGTCACCCAGCCGGACGAGGCAGTCACCCAGCCGGACGAGGCAGTCACCCAGCCGGACGAGGCAGTCGCCCACCAGGACGGGGCAGTCGCCCACCAGGACAAGGCAGTCACCCAACCGGATGAGGCAGTCACCCAGTCGGACGAGGCAGTCGCCCAGCCGGACGAGGCAGTCGCCCACCAGGACGAGGCAGTCAGTGAAGAGCCGCTTTCTGCTAGCGAGCCGGTCTCGCAAGCAGGGTTCAGCTCGTCGGGCTCCGTGATGCCGGTCGTGCTCGAGACGCCGGTGCCGAGCCGGCCGGCGCGCGAGGCAGTCGTCGTCGAGCAAGCATCAGATCGGGGATCAACGTGGTTGCCGCGAGCTCAGGATTGGTCGCGGACGGCGCTGCGTGGAGCGCCACGCGTGTGGGTCGTCGCCGCGCCGTTCATCGCGCTGTTCGGGGTCTGGTTCGGACACGCATTGGTCAGCCGCCATCGCCCCAGTACACGCCCCCCCGCCCCGGCGTCGCCGACCAGCGCGCTCATCCCGACCGTACCCGCCGTGCCGGCCACGGTGCTCCGAGCGGAAGACAGTCCGGCCGCGACTGCGACGGCCACCGCCCAGGCGGGCTCGGCTGAGCTGATGCATGCATTGA
>CAXSGJ010000027.1:31763-55801 GCA_964236865.1 uncultured Polyangiaceae bacterium | reverse complement strand
GCCGGCGCTCGAGCGGCTGATCGACAAGTACCCGGGTGACGCACAAGTCGCAGTCGCGCTCGCGACCCAGCAAGCTCGAGCCCAACGCTTCGAAGCCGCCGTCGCTACGGTTCAGCATGCCCTCGAGGTCGACCCAAGCCACGCGCAAAATGGCAAAGTCATGAGCCTCTTGTGGCGCGCCGCCCAATCGCCCGCGTCCGAGCAAAGCTTCCTTTGCCTACGCAAGCTCGGCGGCCGCGGGACAGACGTCGCCTTCGACTTGGCGAGTACACCCGGCGTGCGCGATGGCGTGCGTGAGCGCGCCAAGGCAGAGCTCACCAATTATCCGGCTTTCGACGCGAGCCCTGATACGCGCGCGGCAGTGGCGCTGCTGCTGGCACCGGATTGCAGCACCCGAAAGGGGTTACTCCCGCGCGCCGAGAGCGAGGGTGGCAAACGGACCTTGGCCATGCTCGAGCGCTTCGCGCGCGGCGCCGGCTGCACGTCGAGCTCTGAGGGCGCGTGCAACTCGTGCTTAATGGGCAGTCCCGTACTGAGTCATGCGCTGGCCCAGCTCAGCGCAGGAACTAAGCCATGATTGACGGGTCAGATCGTCGGCTGCGGTCGCTGCGGCGCGCGCTGCCGCTCGTTTGGCTCACGTTGAGCGGGTGCATGGCGGGCAACATCCATGTCGAGCCAGTGGCCGTCAGCGCGCAAAAGCCAGGCAAGGTAGCCTTGTACGTGGCCGTGAGCCAACGCGGGTCGGCGCTCGCCGACCTGGCTTCGGAGTCCTTCAGTGTGTTCGAGAACGGAGTTCGGCTCGACAACCAACAGGTGCAGCTCACGTTGCTCCCCACCGCCACCGTTGAGGCGCGGCACGTCGCTCAGCTGGCCGGCGTGAGCAAGAAGCTCAGTGCCGAGCAGCGCAAGGGACTCTACCTCGTAGCTTATTGCTCCCCCGCGCGAGCCGGAACGCGTGAGGTGCGGCTCGAAGTGACCACGCAGGACGCGCAGGGTAAGAAAAGTGTCGGCTCTTACGAGACCAAGTTCGACGCCGCCGGCTTCGGCCCGGGCTGCAATCCGAGCAGCAGTGCGCGCTTCGCGCTGGCCACGTCGAAAGTTAAATCAAGCCAGCCCAGCCCGAACGCGACCAAGTCGGGCTCCAAGCCAGCGAGCCACGGCTCCGAGCCGCGCGCTGCGGACAGCGCCATCAAAGTATCTTCCGCCCAGCCCGCGCCCGAGCTCAGGCCGAACGCAGCGGCTCCTAGTGCCGATCCCCCGAGCGTTGCCGAGCCCCCAACCGGCCTCGGTTACGAATAACCCTGACGCGCCGCTGTGCTACGGCTGCCCGCCATGGACCCACGCGTCGTCGATTTGGAAATTCGCTACTCCCATCTCGAGCGCCAACTCGCCGAGCTCAATCAAGTCGTGTTCGAGCAGCAGAAAGCGCTCAGCGTGATCGAACAGCAATTGACGGCCTTGCGTAGCCGCGTGACCGGCCAAGAAGAGCCGCTCGAGCACGAGAAGCCTCCGCACTACTGAAACGCGCGGAATCGCGGCTCGGACGGCGCTTGCCGGACGATTTCCATGTAAGATGGCGTGATCATGCGGTTGCATATCCACGCCATTCCGGTGCTCACGACCTTCGATGCGCCGCCGGGCTACAGTATCGTGCGCGTGGTCGGTCCGTGTTGGGGGATCACCGTACGCTCGCGCAGCGTGATCGGCACGGCGTGTGCGGGCTGTCAGCAAATCTTCGGCGGCGAGATTTCCGCGCTCACCGAGCTCGCGACCGAGTCCCGCAATGTCGCGATGCAACGCCTCGAGCAGCACGCCCAAGCGCAGGGTGCCAATGCGGTGCTCGGCATGCGCTTCGATTCTGGGGAGCTGATGCAAAATACCAATGAGATTGTGGCCTACGGCACCGCTGTGGTGATCGCGCCCAATCTTGGCTGAGCCGTGACGCGCACCCTCTCCGTATCCACGACGCGCTTCGTCGATCGGCTTGCGCGCCGCGCTCACTCATTTCACCGGTTCGCTCACCATCCTTTGTGCCGCCGCTACGAGGCTGAGCTCATCTCGCTTGGGCGCCGCACGCGTGTGTGCCGAGGTTGCGCGAGCGCGGCGCTCGGCGCGTTGACGGGCGCGGGCTGCGCGTTGGCCTTCGGCCCGCGACCGAACAGCTTGTTCGTCGCCGCTGGGCTGGGCGTGGCGGTGCTCGCGGCTTCGCTCGTGTCGCGGCTGCCCAAGTGGTTAGGGCGGGGTTTCGGGTTGGCGACGGCGAGCTTTGCCGTCGTCGGCGGTGCGCTGTCGGGGGAGCGCGGCCCCCATCTGATCGTGATTCTGCTCCTGGGCGCTGCCGGCATTTTTTTGTGGCTTTACCGACGGCGCGGTCCCGACCGTGGCCCTTGCCAAGCCTGCCCGGAGCGGCTGATCCCGAGCCCCTGCAGCGGGCTCCGTCCGATCGTCCAGCGCGAGCGCGCTTTTCGCCGCATGGCGCAGCGCTACATCGACGGCGCCGCCGGTCGCTGATGTCATTCTCGCTCCCGCGCGCGCTCGAGCGAACGCTCGACACGTTGTTGCCGGCGCTCGACATCGTCGCGCAACGGGTCGACGATGCGTCGGTGCCGGCGTGGTGCGAGCAGCGCGGCTGGACCGAGTATCTGCTCGGCTTGAGCGAGCAAGATCTGCGGCGCTGCGAGGCCGAGGGACTGGCCGTCGTGGCAACGTCGCTAGCCAACATTCCGGACAGTCTTACGGAGCTCGCCTCGCGAGTGCGCGAGCTCTCCGCTCTGCCAACGCTTGCGCTTCCACTTGCGAGCGTCGAACTGAACTTTCGAGGCGTCGCCCAGCGCAAGCAGTATCAATTGGCCGCGCTGCTCGCCGCGCTTCCGCGGTTTGTAACGCGAGCCACCCGCATCGTCGACGTAGGCGCCGGCAGCGGCCACTTCACGCGCCTGTCCGCGTCTCATTTTCAGCGCGACGCCCTGGGATTGGAGCGTGATCCAGCGCGCGTGGCGCGCGCTAGTTCGCGCCAGACCGTCCACGGGGATCGACAATTTCCGGCCCGCTTCAGCGTGATCGACGCGTTACGCGAGGGCATCGCCTTGGACCCCAATGACCTCGCGATCGGTCTGCACGCCTGCGGCGAGCTGGGCGACGCGCTCGTGCGCGCCGTGGCTGCCCAGAGCGCGGATCTGGCACTGGTCTCGTGCTGCTTGCAAAAAATCGCCGCGGCTCATCGCTTGCCGCTTTCCGGTGCGGCGCGCGGCTTGTCGCTGCAGCGGGAAACGCTCGGCTTGAGTAACTTGAGCTCGCAAGCGTTCGGCGTCGAAACTTCGATCGAGCTCACGATGCAGGCGCGGCAGGCTCGCTATGGGCTACGTTACCTGCTCCGCGCGCGCGGTCTCGACGTCGAGCCAGGCGCAGAGATGCACGGCATCAATCGCCGTCAGGCGCATGCCGGCTTTGCTCAGATCGCAGCGCGGGCGCTCGCGCGGCGCGGCTTACCGCCGTTGAGCGACGCCGAGCGACGCGAGACCGAGCCTCGCGCCGCTCGTGATTTTGCGGCGATTCGCCGCTTATCCCTCCCGCGCGATATGCTCGCGCGCGTGATCGAGCTGGCCGTAGTGCTGGATCGCGCGGCTTACTTGATTGAACGCGGCTACGCCGTGCGCGTAGCAACGCTGTTCGAGCGCGCGGTCACGCCGCGGAATGTTGCGCTCTTCGCCAGCCGTGAGCCCGCGCGCCTGCCCGAAGTGCAGAGCACGGCCAGCTGAGCTAGGCTCGCGCGGCTTTGCCCACCTCGCTACCCGTCGTCCCTCCTCCGAGCGCCCGCAGGGCCGCGTCTCGGCTGCTCGCCGCGTCGGGTTTTTCCGAGTCACCGGGGGAGCTCGCGGCCCGCGGCTTTCGCAATCCAGAGCACGCCTTTGCGCAAATTCAACGCCCTTGGTTATGGGCCGCCGGCGCGCCGGTCCTCGGCCGAGACAATCGCTCGCTGGCGGCGTTCTCGCTCACTCCCCCGCAGCTACTGGCCAAAAACACCGCTCAGGACGGCGCGACCAAGCTGCTGGTCGAGGTCGACGCCGGGGATCGCGTCGAAGCCGTGCACATGCCGCGCGCCGTGAATGGCGGACGCGTCACGCTGTGCGTCTCGAGCCAGGTCGGTTGCGCCATGGGCTGCACCTTCTGCGCCACCGCCAGCATGGGCTTCGGCCGGCACCTTCGCGCTCATGAGATCGTCGGCCAAGTGCTTTCGTCCGTGCACGCGCTCGGTCCACGTCACCCCGGTGACCTCACCCTGGTGTTCATGGGCATGGGCGAGCCGCTACATAATTTGTCCGAAGTGTCGCGGGCACTGCGCATTCTGTGCAACCCCGCCGGCCTCGGATTGTCCGCTCGCCGCATCACGATCTCGACCTCCGGGCTAGTGCCGGAGATCGCCGAGCTCGGCGCGCTCGAGCCGCGGCCGCTGCTTGCGATCAGCGTCAATGCCACGACGGACGAGCAGCGCTCGGCGTTGATGCCGATCGGTCGCCGTTATCCGCTTTCAGTGCTGCGCTCGGCGCTCGAGCGCTTTCCGCTGCGCGCGCGCGAGCGCATCACCGTCGAATACGTACTGCTTGCCGGGGTGAACGACAGCGTCGACGACGCTCGGCGTTTATCGGCATTTTGCGCCTCTTTTTCCCATCAAATTAATCTCATCCCATTCAACGAGCACCACAAAACGGCGTTCCGCGCGCCCAGCGAAGTGTCGGTCGACGCCTTCGCGCGCGCGCTGCTCGCGGAACGCCGGAGCGTGCTCACCGTTCGCCGCTCGCGTGGCCGCGATGTCGGCGCCGCCTGTGGCCAGCTCGCGCTCGGCTAGTTCGGCAATGCCGGGCCGACATCGTTCGCGGCGCGCCTGCTCCGCTGGCTCAGATCGTGCTGAGCTCGGCCGCATTCTAGCCATGGCCGGCGCTCGACCGCCACACAACGTGATCGCCGCCAACGTGACGGCGGCTTTGGTGGTGCTGACGCGGCACAGCACTTGTGTGACGATGAGCAGCGGTTAGCGTGTTCACGTGCCGGGCACGGGCCTGTATGCGTATCCGGACGTGACAGTGGCCTGCGGTCCACGGACGTACGACGGAAAGGAGCCTCCTTCCCTACGGAACCCCAGCCTGCTGGTCGAGCTGACCTCTGACTCCACGGAGGACTACGACCGCGGCACCAAGTTCCTACATTACCAAGCGATCGCCTCACTCCAGGAATATGTCATCGTGTCGCACCGTGAACGGCGTGTGAATCGCTTCCGACGCTTGGACAACGGGCAATGGCTGAGTACGACCCTCCTTGGTGATGGGGCGGTAGAATGCCGGTCGTCGGTGGCTCCTTGGACACACGCCGACCGGTACGCGGGAGTCGTGTTCAATGAAGGCCGGACGCTTTGACGCGGCGTTCCGTTGGCGTTGAACCGCTAGTCGATCGGCACCCTCATTTTAGGGGCAAATTCTAGACCTCAGCCCCCGCGGGCAACGGTCCGCCGAAAAACTGCTACGAGGGGCGCGCAATGCCTTCGATTCAAATTAACGACGTGAGCAAGGCCTACGGCAAAAAGCGCCTGTTCCAAGAGGTATCGGTCGAGTTCAGCGAGGGCAAGCGCTACGGCCTGACCGGCCCGAACGGCGCCGGCAAGTCCACATTCTTGAAGATCGTGTCCGGCGATATAGAGGCGGACTCGGGTCATGTCCACAAGCCCGAACGCACCGGCGTCTTGAAGCAGGATCAGTTCGGCTTCGAAAAGATGATCGTGCTGTCGGTCGTGCTCATGGGCAATCAACGCCTTTGGGCGGCGATGCAGGAGAAGGAAGAGCTGCTCGCGAAAGAGACGCTCACCGACAAGCAGGGCGAGCTGCTTGGAGAGCTGGAAGGCGTGATCGCGGAGGAAGACGGTTATTCCGCCGAGTCGGACGCCGCCGAATTACTGGCCGGGTTGGGCATCCCTGAGAGCGAACACGAAAAACAAATGCGCGAGCTGCCGGGCGGCCTGAAGCTACGCGTGCTCTTGGCCCAGGCGCTCTTCGGCAATCCCGACGCGCTGCTGCTCGACGAGCCGACGAATAATCTGGATATTGACAGCATCCGCTGGCTCGAAAAGTTTTTGTGTAACTACCGCGGAGTGCTGGTCACCATTTCCCACGATCGCCATTTCTTGAACGAGATTTGCACACACATCGCCGACATCGATTACGAAACCATCATCACGTACACCGGCGGCTACGACGAGATGATCATCGCCAAAGGCCAAGTCCGCGGCAAAATCGAGCAAGACAACCAGGAGCGGCAAAAAAAGGTCGCCCAGCTCCAGGACTTCGTGGCTCGCTTTGCCGCCGGTACGCGCGCCACGCAGGTCCAGAGCAGGAAGAAGCAGATCGAGCGCCTCCAGCTGACGGATCTGAAGCGCTCCAACATCGAGCGACCTTTCATTCAATTTTTGGTCAAAAAGCCGTCCGGGAAGCAAACCGTAACAATAGAACATCTGAGCAAGAGCTGGCCCGATGTGACGGTCTGCAAAAATTTCTCGACCATCATCACCAAGGGCGAGAAAATTGCGGTCATCGGCAAGAGCGGCATGGGCAAGACCACCCTCTGCAAAATGCTGGCAGACGGCCTGAAGCCCGACTCAGGAACGATCTCGTGGGGCCACCAGGTGAGCGTCGGGTACTTGGCGCAGGATCATCGCGAGAGCATCCCGAACGGCACCACGGTCAGCGCCTGGCTTCATTCCTTCGATCCGCTCGCGACTCAACAGGACATCCGTGGCTTGCTCGGCAAAATGCTGTTCAAGGGTGAAGAAGGCATGAAGCCCACCGACGCGCTGTCCGGCGGCGAGGCCGTGCGCATGATTTTTTCCAAGCTGATGCTGGCCAAGGACAACGTGCTCGTCCTGGACGAGCCAACCAATCACTTGGATCTCGAATCGATCATCGCGCTCGGCGATGCACTGACCAAATACGAGGGCACGGCCTTCGTCGTCACCCACGACCGTGACCTCGTCGCAAGCTTCGCCAACCGAATCTTCGCATTCACCAGCAAGGGCCTGATCGACTGGCGCGGCACCTACGACGACTTCCTCGAGAAACACGGCGAGGACAGCAAACGCTGAGCCAAGCTAGCCCGCCTCAGCGACGCCACCGAGGCGAGCGGAATGCTCATGAGTGAAGGGGGGGCGATCGCGTTCCAGCTGCGCACCTCGCGCGCGGGCTCGTTCCCATTGAATTTGCGGCCGGCAATGGTCAAACATTCACGAATGTGTCGCAACATTAGACCACTCTTCAATTTTGCGCCGCCTGCCACGGAAGAAGAAATCCGCGCGGCCTCCCTCCAGTACGTGCGAAAAGTCAGCGGCGTCGCCAAGCCGTCTCAAAGCAATCAAGCAGAGTTCGACCGCGCCGTCGAACAGATCGCACACGCGACGCGCCACCTGGTCGAGACCCTGGTCAGCAACGCGCCGCCGAGAGACCGCGAAGTAGAACGCGCCAAGGGCCGCGCCCGAAACATCAAACGCTTCGGCCCACGCGCCGGCAACTGAGCGCCTCACGAGTGCCGCGCTGGGCGGGACTTGGACCCGCTAGCCAGGACTGCGGGGAGCAGCACGACGGCGGAGACGAGGCAGGTCAGCTCCCCCAAGACGGCGACTAGGCCGAACAGAAACAGCGCGCGGTTGGTCGCTAGGAGGAGTGAGCCGTAGCCGATGATCGTGGTCATGGAGCACAGCGCAACGGCGCCGCCGGTGGAGCGGATGGCCTCGATCACGTCCTTTTCCCCGGTCTGTCGATAGCGCGCCATCACGTTCACCGAATAATCCACACCGATGCCGAACGTGATTGGAAAGGCGATGAAGTTGCAGAAGTTCACCTTGACCTTCAGTACGAGCGTCAGCGCGGTCAACCACAGCACGCCGATCAGAAGCGAGCCGATGATCAAGAGCGTGGACCGGTTGAAGCGGAAAATGAAGGTGACGAGCAAGATCACACCGAGGAGCGCAGCCGCCGTAGCCAGCGGCCCGTCGCGCGTCACCGAGGAGATGATGTCCGCAGACAACGGAATCGAGCCAGCTGGGCGCGCGTCGCGGCCCGACACTCGACGTAGCTCGTTGGTGAACGCGGCGAGCCCATCCGCGCGCCAATTGGCGCCATTCGGCTTCGGAAAGACCATCACCGCGCGATCCAAACGGCCGCTTCGCTCACGCAGACCCGCCGTCAGCGTGTGGGGCAAATCGTTTGCTTGCAAGACATGCAAGCTGTCCGCCGGCAGATAGGGCTGCACGGCTCCACGCTGCTCCGGAGTGAGCTCGGCCTGGATACGGGGCGTGAAAATGTCGCGAATCTTCTGCACTTCTGCGAGCTTTTCAGGCTGCTCAATCGGAATGACGTCGTTCGCGTCTTGGACCTGGGAGACGTAATCCTTGAGCACACCGCCGTCCGTCGAGGCCTTGAGCTCAGCGCTCACGCGTGCCGTCGCCTGCGGTGAGTCGGTGAGCACGACGAGCGGCGTGAGGTAGCGACCGAGCAGCTCATCCATCCGGTGACCCCAGTACGCTTCGCCGGAGATATGCGAGTCGGCGCGACGAAGCTGGGAGAAGTCATACTCGATCCACGAGCCGTCGATCGACCGCACGCGGTAGAGCGAGAACACGGTCAGTATCGCCGCCACCGCAACGATTGGTCTCGGGTTCTGCTGAACGAAGTTTGCAACGCGGCTCATGACGACCGCACGGTGCGGGCCGCTCCGCCGGCTGCTGCCGTCGCGATCCAACCAGCTGAGCAAGGACGGGCTGAGCAGGAAGGCCATCAGCCAACACGACACCATGCCGACTGCGCCGATCACACCGAACTGATGAAAGCCGCGAAACTGCGTGATCATCAACGAGCCGTAGGCCGTCGCCGCAGCCAGTGCGGCGACAATCGTGCCGGCGCGTGAGCCCCAAATCGCGATCAGCAACGATTGCTCGACGCTCGCGCCCGAGCGCCGCTCTTCCAAGTAGCGCGCCAGCAAGATCACTCCAAAATTCACGCCATTTCCCACGATCACGGAGCCCAAGAACGCGGTATTGGAGTTCAACCCATCGATGCCAATGGGCGGCAGCGTGACGAGCGCAAAGGCGTACAGGGTGGCCAGCATCAGCGGCACCAAGAGCACGAACACGCTCTTCCACCAACGGAAGAACCACAGCACCACGAGCAAGGTGAGTACGATCACGACCGCCGAAGAGACGCTCAAGTCCGACACGAGCGCGGCCAGCTCTTCGATATCGATGGCCACGTCGCCCGTATAGCCAATGCGCATGCCGGGGGCGTACTTGTCTGGGCCACCGAGCTCCTTCAGATCCGTCTGCACGCGTTTGAACAGTGCATTACCGAGATCGGAACCGGTCGTGAACGAGGCCACCTCGATCAGCATCAGCGTCGCGTGCTGCGCCGCGTTCGAGAAACGCCCGTTTTGAAAGCGGTCGATGCCCTTCGCACTGTACTTCTTTTGCAAATCACTGAAATCGAGCGGGGCGTCTTCGTCCTCCCCGAGGCCCATGTCCAAGCTCTTCGAGACTTCACGGTCGCGCGCACCGGCAATGCGCTCGTGCACCGTCTTCAAATCGACCAGGTCGACGTACAGCGGCGCATTGTGCTTCAAAAACTCGCTCTCGACTTGCACTCCCGTGCGCACGGACGCGACGAGATCCTTCGGGTAGCGGCGGACGCGCGCCGCAAGATCATCCACCAAATGCTCGCCCGCTGGCAGATTTGCCGGCCGACCGACATCGACGAACACGCCCAAGTAACGCACGCCGGGCATGCGGCGGCGGAGCTCGTCGATGGCCGCCACGCTGGGCGCATTGCGCGGCAGGAGCTCCTCGATGTCGCTCTTCAAGTGTGCGTACAGCTGAACGGTGCGAAACGCAGCCGGCACGGCGATGAGCACGGCGAGCGCCCACAGCCAAGGACCGCTGCGCACCGCCCAAGCGACGTAACGGCGGAGGCGCTCGCTGGGCGGCGCCTGTTCCGCAGAGCCCGCGCTCATTTGCTCACCCCAACCGCCGGCGCACCGTCGAGCTCGAGCCCGAAGCGCGCGCTGAGTAAGCGACGCGCCAACGCCGAGATGACGATCGCGTAAAGGGAGCCGAGCACGATATCGACCACCCAGTGATGGTCGAGATAAACGGCGGCAAAGCACATGGAGAGGTAAAACCAGATCAAGAGCACACGACCTAACCAACGGTGACGACGGAAGCCGTCCAGCAACATGAGCAGCGGGTACGCGACATGAAGCGAGGGCATCGCCCCGAACACGTCACTGGATCGGCCGTAAATACCGGCAAAATAGGGTATCCCGAGCCATGCATCTACCCGCGCCAGGTTCGGCCCTTCACTGGCGTGCGTGGTCAGATCCACGGCGCAACCATGCAGATGAAAGTACCACGGCGGCGCCGCCGGATAGAGATGGTAAGTGATGAAGCCCGCGACGTTCATGGCCAAGAACGACCAAGTGAAGCGGAGCAGGCCCGGATAATCTCGTCGAAAGAGATACACCGAATATAGAACCACGACGCCGATGAATGTCCCATATGGGATGGCGCAGTAGCGGTCGAGAAAGGTCGTGGCATGGGTCTGAAAATAGTCGTGAAGCGTCCCCCGCGTGCCAGCCATGGTAAAGCCGAAGAAGCGCTGATCGATCGCGCGCAGATCGCACACGTGTACGTTGTCCTTGGTCAGGCCCACGTTTTTTACGACCCGCATCGTGTCGTACAAAACGCCGACCAGGCCGATCGGTAAAATCCCGAGCAGCAGCCGCTTGGTCCACACCGACCAATAGGCCAGCACGCTCACCAGCAGCGCGATGGCCACGTGATCCCACCGCAGCTGGCCTTGCGCGGCCCAGAACGCTGCCAATAGCCAAAACGGAGCCACTGGCCAAAGCGGAAAGCGCGGGTGCAGCCGGCGAATGTGCGCCATTAGTTGCCGCCGACGGTCAGTCATGAGCCGCGACACCGGAGAACACCCACAGCTTCTGCGCGGGATACGAAACCAGCAGGAACGCCAAGAGCTTGGAGGGTAACCAGGCCACGCGGGGCGACCAGCCGAGACCCTCCACCGACCCGGCCAAGAGCAACCTGAGCGTGAAGAAGGTCAAAAGCGAGACCACCGCGTAGCGCAATGCTTGGGGCCAAGCGCGCTCGGCTGCGCGCGCAAACGTGTAGTGGCGATTGATCAGAAAGTTCACGATCGCGCCCGCGACGGCACCGGCGGCGGCGACGAAGCCGTAATGATGCGGCAACCCGAACAGCACGGTTTGATACACGAGGCCGTCGGCCAGGGTCGCTGCGCCGGAGGAGAGGACGGCCTTCGCTACGACCGGTAGCTGCGCACCCGGCTGAGCCTCATGCGCTCTTGGCGACGGCATGCTGAGCGCCCTCGACTTCGCTCAAGGACTCATCGAGCACGGCGAGCGACTCATCCGCCTCGGCCTCGCTGAAGATCAGCGGAGGATTGATGCGTACGCGGGGAGCGTAGGCCATGGTCACCACGCCGCGCCGGAGCGTGGCGTCGAACAGCTTTCGGCACTCGCCCGCCGACCAGGGCTCCGCGGTGCCGGGCCTGACGAGATCGAAGCCCAAAAATAGGCCCTCTCCGCGTACGTTGGCTACGCTGGCGTGACGGCCGGCGAGCGCTGAGAGACCCGCCTTCATGCGCGCGCCCACGCGCGCGGCGCGCTCGACCAAGCCTTCATCCCGGATGATGCCGAGGCTGGAGGCTACCGCCGCGGATGCCAGGGGATTACCGCCGTAGCTAGAAGACGAGAAGCTGGGCTTGGACCAGGGCTCGGCACGCGCGATATCGGCGCGAGTGGCCACGGCTGTCACCGGATAGCCACCGCCCATGCCCTTGCCCAGGGTCATGATGTCCGGACGGATGCCCGAATGGTCGCTACCGAACTTTCGGCCTGTGCGGGCGAAGCCGGTGATCATCTCATCCGCGATCAACAGCGCGCCGTTTTCACGCGCCAGATCCTGAACGGCGCGCAAAAAATCCGGCGGCGGAACGATATTGCCGGCGGTGCCTTGCATTGGCTCGACCAACACCGCAGCGAGCTGGCCGGTGGTTTCCTTCTTGAGCTTTTCTCGAGCGAAATCCACACACAAAAGGCCGCAGGAGGGATGCTGAAGCTTGAACGGGCAGCGCGCACAATCGGCGTACGGTGTGAGGTGTGCGCCGGGCGCCATGGGGCCAAGGCCCTGCTTGAAGTCGCTGCCCATTTGCGCAAGCGCGCCGCTGGTTTTGCCGTGAAAGCCGCCCCAAAACGACAGCACCTCGAACTTGCCGGTGTAGGCTCGCGCTAGGCGCAGCGCGCTCTCGACTGCCTCCGAGCCGCCAGAAAAAAGCTGCACCTTGTCGAGCTCCGCCGGCAGCATGCTGGCGAGTAGCTTGAGCGCTTTGAGCCGCGCCTCGGTCGTGAACGAGCCGACGTGGATCTTGGCCAGCTGCGCGCTGAACTCCGCCAGATAACGCGGATGCGCATAACCGAGAGCGGCGACGGAGATACCGGCCACCAAATCCAGGAACCGGTTGCCGTCGACGTCCGTGAGTTCACTGCCTACGCCCGAATCGACGGCGATGCCCGCGTACTCCCAGATGGCCTGGGTGCCGGGAGCCAAGTGCTCGGCCTCCTGCAGACGTAACGCGCGAGATTTAGGCCCCGGAAGCTCGGTGAGCACGCGCAGGCGGCGCTTTGCATCGCTCCCCGGTGTGAACGGGAGCGACGCCGATGGCGGGGCGGGGACGGGCGTCATTGCTGCCCCCGCGGGCCGCGGCCCTGCTCCACCAGCGCCAGGCGCGCCGCGCGCGTAAGTGCCACCGCAGCGATGTTCGACACGACCGCAACCACAGCGACGGTCAGCAGCGTGAGCGGTGCTTCGACCGGGGAGCTCGCCAAGGTCAAGAGCGGTCCGAACAGGAGCCCCGCCGTCAAATAGGCGATTCGCTCGTGGCGGCGCATTAAGCCGCCGGGCAAAGAAAGGCCCATGGCCTCGCTCTTGGCACGCACGTAGCTCACCAACATGGACCCCAAAAGAGCGACCAATACGACGAGCAGGGCCGTGACCGAGCCGCGATAGAACACCGCCAACCCGAGGAGCGGCGCCGCATCCGCGTAGCGGTCGACCACGGCGTCTAGCACTTCACCGGCGTCGGAAGCGACGCCCCGCTCCCGAGCCACGATGCCGTCCAAGGCGTCGAATGCGGCGCCAAAAAGCAACGCCGCGCCCGAGGCCGGCAGCATTCCCAGCGCTGCCAATGGCAACGAGGCTCCGGAGATGACGAGCGAGATGAGGGTCAACGTATCCGGCGACACGCCGCTTCGGGATACGCCGCGGCCAACGCCGCGCAGCGCCCAATGAAATGCTTCGATGGGGAAACGCCCGAGGAGCACTGTGCTCGATTCACGCTGCACCCGTGGATCCAGCGCGCGGCCGTGGGCCACCACGCGGACACCATACGCTGCGAGCACGAGCGCGGGCAGCGCAAGAAAGAGCCCGATGAGCGCTTTCCCCTCCAGCCCGAGTGGGCTCATGGCCGGGACGGCGCAGCCCGGTGATGCCCGTTCGTGCGAGCACCGTTCTCGCGACTCGGGGGGCGCGCGTCCACGACGGCGACTTCACGCGAGCTGAGGCTGGCCGACAAGTAGGCCGCGGAAATGACCTTGACGCACTCGATGGCATCTCGCGCGTCCGCTCCGACGTAGTCGTTCGAGCCGATGGCGAGCTTGAATTTGTCGAGCAGGCTGCCGAACCACTCTTTGTGGCTTGCGTCCATCCAGTGCGAGGGCACGGACTGGACGCCCGCGCGGCGCGCGAGATCGGGGCGCGACGCCACAAGGTCATCGCGAACGAGGAGCTGCACTTGGTCGTCGTCCACCGTGATGGCGCCGTACTCGCCGTGGATCGTGTACATGACCTTACGCGCGCCGGCGGTCCACGTGAGTTGGGCGGTGGCGATGCCATTCGGGAAGGTCAAAGTACAACTGAAGTTGTCCTCGGTATCGTAATCACCGAGCGTGTTGGCCTTGGCGCTGACGGAAACGGGGTGCGAGCCCAGCCATTCGAAGGCCAGGTAAAGCGTGTGGCTGCCGTGATCCATGGCGATGCCGCCGCCGGAGTAGCGCCGTTCGCGCCGCCAGTCGGGGCGCCAATCGGCCACGCCGCGGGCGTGGGTGGTCCGGAATGTCTGCAGGGTCACCAGGTGCACCCGACCAATGCTCCCGCTCTCGATGATGGAGCGCACCGTCTTGATCACGGGCGCGTGCTTATAATTGTGACAGGGGAAGAATACGCGCCGGGCGGCGCGCGCGTGCTCCGCGAGCGAGACCGCTTCCTCCGGAGAAACGGCGATGGGCTTTTCGCACAGGACGTGTAGGCCGCGATCTAGCGCGGCGTGGGCGATGGCGGCGTGGGCGTAGGGCGGCGTGGTGATGTCGACGAAGTCGATGCGCCCGGCCTCGGCGTTTAGCATCTCGGTATGGTCCGAGTAGATGCGGGCTTCGGGGAAATCATGCTGGGCGGCGGCGCGCCGCGCCTCGTTCGAGTCCACGATCGCTACGATTTCGAAATCCCCTTGAGCGACTGCGCGCTCGGCGTAGACCGGCGCGTGCCCCTTTCCTGCAATGAAGCCGTAACCGACAAGGGCGCAACGTAAGGTCTGTGTCACGCGAAACTCTCCTGAAAGAACCGAAGCGGGCGGATTATGCGAACCGGTTTCGAAGGGCACTCGAGTTCGAAAACAGCCCTAGTACTTAACAGCAATGTAACTAGGGCGAGGGGTGTAGCTGTCAAGGTTCCGGGTGACAAGTTGAACCACTTTGCGGTCGCGTACACGAACTTAAGTAACGGGAGTGTTACTTTTTTCGACCGCTGTGGCTGAATTGCCGCCTTCCTGTCATCCGGCCCGCCCGGCACCGACCCGATGGCGGCGTGCGGTCTCTCCGCCGCCCGGGGGAAGAAGATAAAACGAGGGCCAGGGGCTTTCGAATCGTTCAAGCATGCTTCAGGTTCAAGCGTTGACTGGTGAGCAAGCAACGATGACCGCGCACAGCCTCGAGCAAGAGATTGACACCCCAGCCCCGGCCTCCGGCAACGGGGCAACGCTGATGCGCGACCTGTTCTCGCTGCTCGGAGAAAAATGGACGCTCATTGTTCTCACCGCGCTGCGCACCGACCGCCGCCGGTTTAGCGAGCTCAAGCGCGAAATCGCCGGCGTCTCCCAGCGCATGCTGGCGCAGACCTTGCGGGAGCTCGAACGCGCGCATTTCGTGGATCGCGTCGTGCTTTCGACCACGCCGCCGCGGGTCGAATATGCGCTCACGGACCTAGGCAGGGGCCTCTTCCCGCACCTTCGGGCCATGCGTGAGTGGGCGCTGCTGCACGAGGACAAGTTGTTCGGAGCGCCCCCCCCGCCCGCGTCGGGCTGACCTAGCGGCCTGCCGCCGCAAAGCTTCGTGGCTGAAGGGGAAGACGCGCGCCAGTTGGCGCGCTGCCTAGCGCGGCTAAGGCGGGCGCTACATTTCGTTGTAGTTGTCCTGAGTTAGCTCCACCGTCCGGAATTTATGGCAACTATCGGTTGCTGGGCGGCGGATACGACTTATACATCGCATCGTCCCATTCACTGGCGAAGGCTTTCCATGGCGACTGCTGGCGCAGAAATCCAAGATACATCGGCGCACGTGAGCGCCCCACCGAAAAGCAGTAAGCGCACGCTCATCCTTGGGCTCGTCGCGGTTGCAGCGCTGATCGCGGGCTCCATTTGGTACGTGACGCACCACGGCTTGGAGAACACCGACAATGCTCAGATCGACGGGGATGTCGTGTCCGTCCCGGCACGCGTCGGCGGCGTCGTGACGACGATCGAGTTCGTCGAAAATCAGCGCGTCAAGGCCGGCGACTTATTGGCCGAGCTGGATTCGGCGCCCGCGCAGGCTCATCTGGCCGAAGCCGATGCCAACGTTCTCGCTGCCCAGGCTGAGGCGGACGCTGCTGATTCTACGGCGCGCGTCTCGGAGACCAACGCCGTCGGTGACAAGTCGATCGCGGATGCCTCGCTCGTCACCGCTTCCGTCGGAGCGGCCTCGACCTCCGATCAGATCAAGGAAGCGGCCGCGCAGCTGCAATCTGCTCAAACCTCACTTCAACAAGCGCAGCTCGACCACGACCGAGCGCAGAGTTTGCTGACGAGCGGCGCCATCTCGAAGGCGGAATACGATCGCACGGACACGGGCTTTCGCGTGGCCCAGTCGTCCGTGGACGTCGCGAGCGCGCGGCTGACCTCGATGAGGAGCTCGGCGGCGCAAGCCCGAAGCCGCGTCGTGGAAGCCCAGGCGAAGGCCAAGAGCTCGAATGACGTAGAGACGCAAATCAAGCTCGCCAGCGCTCGGGCCAAGGCGGCACACGCCCAGGTCGACACCGCGACGGCCGCGCGTAACCTTGCGGCGCTCGACCTTTCCTATACGAAGATTTTTGCGCCTAGCGACGGCGTCGTCTCGAAAAAAAGCATCAACGTGGGACAGATGCTGTCGCCGGGCCAGAGCGTGGTCCAGCTCGTCCCTGACAAGCTCTGGGTGACCGGAAATTTCAAAGAGACACAGGTTGCCAAGATGCGCGTCGGTCAATCGGCTTCGGTTGAGGTGGACGCGTTTTCCGGCAAAGAGATTGAAGGCGAGGTCGAAAGCTTCTCGGGCGCCACCGGCGCCAAATTCACGTTGCTGCCTCCCGATAATGCCACGGGCAACTTCACGAAGGTCGTGCAGCGCCTACCGGTGCGCATTCGGCTTCACGATATCCCCGCCGGCATCACGCTCCGCCCCGGCATGAGCGTCGACCTCACCGTCGACACTCGCAAGTAGGCCGGAGCCCCCTTGGCGCAGTCGGTCGTTCCGATTCAGGCCACGCCGAAGGCGGCCGCTGGCGGCAAATGGGCGATCGCCATCGCGGTCGCGCTCGGCGCGTTGTTGGAGGTGGTCGATACCAGCATCGTGAACGTGGCGCTCACCGATATGCAAAACACCCTCGGAGCCACGCTCAGCGAGGTGAGCTGGGTCGTTTCGGGCTATGCGGTGGCCAACGTCATCGTGCTCCCGCTGACCGCTTGGCTGGGCGACCGCTTCGGCAAGAAGCGTTACTTCATTTTCTCACTGGTAGGCTTCACCATCGCCTCGGTCATGTGCGGCATGGCCACAACGCTGCCGCTCTTGATCATCGCTCGGGTGTTGCAAGGCTTGATGGGTGGCGGCCTGCTCGCCAAGGCGCAGGCCATTTTATTCGAAACGTTTCCGCCTGAGGAGCAGGGCGTCGCGCAAGCATTTTTCGGCGCGATCGTCATCGCTGGTCCCGCGATTGGCCCGACACTCGGCGGCTACCTGGTGACCAACATTGGCTGGCGCTGGATCTTCTTCGTCAACGTACCGCTGGGGATCTTGGCGGTGATCATGTGCTCGGCCAGCCTGAAACCGGACGTGCCCAGCAACAATACCTCGCAGATCGATTGGATCGCGATTTTCTTGCTGGCTGCGGGGCTCGGTTCCTTGCAAACGCTGCTCGAAGAAGGCAACTCGGAAGACTGGTTCGAATCGCGATTGATCTCCTTCTTGTTCGTCGCCGCCATCGTTTCGCTGTGCGCCTTCGTCTATCGCGAGCTCAAAAGTAAAAGCCCGGTCGTCGACCTGCGAGTGCTTCGGTACCGCTCGCTCTGGGCAGGCAGCATCTTGTCCGTTATCGTAGGCATGGCGCTGTACGGCGCGCTATTCGCCGTGCCGATTTATGCGCAGACGCTCATGCACTACACGTCGCAGGAGACGGGCATGCTGCTCCTGCCCAGCGCGCTCGCTTCGGCGGTGACGATGATCGGCGCCGGGCAGATCATCCGCAAGATCGACCCGCGCCTGGGGCTGGTGACCGGCGCGCTGATCTTGGTCTTTGCGGTCTATCAACTGAGCAACCTGACCTCGGATACCGGCGCCGATGATTTTTTCTGGCCGCTGATCATCCGCTCTGTCGGCACGGTGGCCATGTTCTTGCCGCTGAATATGGCGACCTTGGGCCCGATCCCGAAGAAGGACATTTCGGCCGCTTCCGGCTTCTTCAATCTCACCCGTCAGCTCGGCGGCAGCATCGGAGTCGCACTCCTGACGCTGCTCCTGACTCAGCGTCAGTCATTTCACCGCGCCGTGTTGGTAGAGAAGATGCCGCTCAGCGATCCCCACGTGATCGAGCGCGTCCGAACGCTCAGCGTTGGGTTCGCGGCCAAGGGCGCCGCGTTGTTCGATGCTCAGCACCAGGCGCTGGCCGCGCTGAACGGCATCGTCAACCGCGAAGCGCTGGTGATGTCCTTCAACGACACGTTCTTCGCGACCGGCATTCTAATCTTGGCTTTTTTGCCGCTGGTGTTGCTTTTGGGCAAGGCGGGCAAAGGCGTCAAAGTAGACGCCGGACACTGAGGCCGCAGCTGCCCGTCGCGCGCGCCTCGAACGCGTTCATTCGCCGCATTCTCGGAAGCGCGGCAATTCGTCGCATGCCCACCCGATGCCGAGCCGCTCTGCTATCGTGACTCGGTGTCGACCCTCGCCTCGGTAGCCACCGCACCGAAAATTGGGCTTGCGTGGTTGGTTCGTTTGCGTTGGCTGGCGATCGGCGGGCAAGTCGCCATCACCGCGCTGGCCGTGCTCGTGCTCAAGGTATCCTTGCCGCTACTCCTGGTCGCGGCGCTGATCTCGCTCACCGCGCTCACTAACCTCGCGCTCACGCTCTGGCTGCCGCGCGGCGAGCCTTCATCACTGGCTCTGTTCACAGTGCTGGTGCTCGACGTGCTCACCTTGACTGGCCTCTTGCTCAGCGCGGGCGGTGCATCGAATCCCTTCAGTGTGTTTTACCTCGTCCACGTGGCCCTGGCGGCGTTGCTGCTCGCGCCTCGCCGGGCGTGGCTGGTCGCGGGCCTCACCTCGCTGGCATTTGGGTCGCTGTTCGTACTGCCCGCGCACACCATCGATCCGCACGCCATGCACATGCACCACGGCGCGTCGACCCTGCACCTACAGGGCATGTGGTTGGCCTTTTCGCTGGCCGCGGGCTTCGTCGTGCACTTCGTTTCGCGAGTCGCGAGCGCGCTTCATGCCCGCGAGGTGGAGTTATTCGAGCTGCAGCGCTCCGCCGTTCGACACGAGAAGCTCGCCTCGCTGAGCACATTGGCGGCGGGCGCCGCCCACGAGCTCGGAACGCCCCTCGGGACCATCGCGTTGGTCGCCAAAGAGCTGGAGCATGGGCTGGCGCGCGGCGACGAACGCGCGGAGCTGGCTCAAGATGCGCAGCTGATCCGGCGAGAGGTCGAGCGTTGCCGAGAAATTCTGCAGCAGATGGCGGCGCGCGCGGGGGCTGGATCAGGCGAGATGCTCGGACCAGTCAGCGTGCGCGTCGTCGAGCAGGGCTTATCGGAGACGCTTGGTTCGCGCGCTCGGCATGTCGCTTTCGAGCGCAGCGGGTCGCGTCACGAGCTCATCGCGCCGCAGCGTCTGCTCGTACAGGTCTTGGCCAATTTGGTAAGCAACGCGATGGATGCGCAAGCCGAGTCGGGCAACGCGGAGCCCGTTCGTATGGTCAGCCACGTAGAAGCCGAACAGGCGGCATTCGAGGTCTTGGATCTGGGAGCCGGAATTTTGCCCGCCACCCTAGCGCGGATCGGGGAGCCCTTCTTTACGACCAAACCTGCGGGCCGCGGGCTTGGGCTCGGGGTGTTTTTGGCCCGCGCCTTCGCCGAGCAAATGGGCGGGACGTTGACCCTGACGGCGCGCGCCGGCGGCGGCACGGTGGCACGGCTCAGCGTGCCGCGCGACATGCTCGAGCAGCGGAGTCGCGCATGACCGCGGATGCCGAACGTGCGCGCTCGGTGCTCGTGGTCGACGACGACAACGTCTTCCGCACGCGGCTAGGCAAAGCATTCGATGACCGTGGGTTCGACGTGCGCTTGGCGAGCGGAGCGGCGGAGGCGATCCGCCTCGCCCGTCAAGATAGCCCGGAGCTGGCGGTGGTCGACTTGCGCATGCCGGACGCCTCGGGGCTCGAAGTCGTGCGCGAGCTGCACGCCATCGACCCAGCCAGTGTGATCGTGATGTTGACGGGCTACGGCAGCATCGCAACCGCGCTCGAAGCGGTTCGATTGGGCGCTGTCCACTACTTGAGCAAGCCGGTCGACATCGATCAAATTTTGGCGGCCTTCGGAGGTAAGGGCGTCCCCAGCGCGAGCGAAGCTGCCTCCGTTCCCAGCTTGGCGCGGGTGGAGTGGGAGCACATCCAGCGCGTGCTCAGTGATTGCGACGGCAATATCTCGCGGGCCGCGCGTCTGCTCGGGTTGCATCGCCGCTCACTGCAGCGAAAGCTTTCGAAAGATCCCGTGCGTCGCTAGTTTCGTACGTAATTCCGCGCAGTTGACTTAAGGCGGGGGAGCGCCAAGCTGTGATACGGTCGGCGCCGATGCGACCACCGCGGCTCGAAGCACTGCTCGTTCGACTGGGAACATTTCAAAATCGCCGGCCGCTGGTCGTGGTCCTGTTGGTGGCACTGACCTTGCTGCCGACGGGCTACCTCGCCTCTCGGCTCAGCCTGCGAACTGCCTTCTCGGAGCTGCTCCCGGACGACAAGCGCAGCGTGATCGAGATGCGTCACATCTCCGAACGCCTGACCTCGAGCTCGACCTTGAGTGTCGTCGCACAGAGCGAAAACATCGACGCTTTGAAGCGCTTCGTGGACACCTTGGCTCCGGAAATCCGCAAGCTCGATCCCAAGCTCGTGACCTCCGTGGAGGATGGCACGCGTGACGTTCGAGCCTTCTTCCGAGCCCACAAGCAGCTGTACGCGGACCTCGCGGACATTCAAAAGATCCGCGACGACGTGGTCGATCGCTACGACTACGAGGTCCAGCAAAAGAGCGGCATGAACCTGGGACTCGACGACGACGCAGCGGAAAAAGCGGAGGCGCCCCCGGCGCTGGACGCTCGTGCGCTCGAGGACAAGTTCAAAGCCAAGATCGATGAGGCCGAGAAAAAGCAGCCGGGCACCGATGGGTATTACATCGGAAAGTCCCGAGGGCAGACCTTCGGTGCGATCTTGGTGCGCACGCCGCTCGGCAGTATGGATCCCAAGGCGTTCGAGCTGCGATCGCAGATTCAGGGCCTGGTTGCCGCCGTGCATCCGGAGCAGTGGGACCCGGCTCTAACCGTGGGTTACACCGGAAATTTAGTGACCGCCGCCGAGCAGCATCGTGACATCACCCGCGACCTGACCGAAGTCGGCGCCTGGGGGATAGGCATGATCTTGGCCGTCGTGTTTCTGTTCTTTCTGCGCTTGCGAGTATTATTTTGCCTCGGCCTCACCATCTTGGCCGGCTGCGTTTGGGCCTTCGCGGCCGCCTACCTGAGCATCGGCTACCTGAACACCGCGAGCGGTTTCTTGGTCAGCATCATCGCCGGCAACGGCATCAACTTCGGCATCATTTACATGGCGCGCTACATCGAGGCTCGCCGCAGCGGCGAAGCGATTGGCAGCGCCGTGTTGATTGCCCATCGCGAAACGCGGACGGCCACGCTCGCGGCGGCGGCGGCGGCGATGGTTGCCTACGGCTCGTTAGCCATCACCAACTTCCGCGGGTTCAAGCATTTCGGGGTGATCGGCGGCACCGGCATGGCGCTGTGCTGGCTGGTCACCTATTTATTATTGCCCGCGCTCTTAGTGCTCACCGAGCGCGTGAGCCCGATGTTCAAGCCGGAGATCACCTGGCGCTCACGCGCTCGTGGCTTCTACGGTTACCCGTTCGTGTGGCTCGCTCAGCGAGCGCCGGGCATGATCGCGATGCTCGGCGTAATCACTGGCGTGCTGACAATCGCCGTTTCCGTTCGTTACTTCGTCAATGATCCAATGGAATACAATCTGCGCACGGTCTTCAAGACCAAGGGGACGCAAACGCAGGCCAGCGCGCTAGCCGGCCGGGTCGACGACGTGGTGGGCCGCGCGGGTCAGGACGGCCGAGCCATCGTGGTGGATCGCGTCGACCAAGTGGAGCCACTGGTCAGTGAGCTGTCCAAGCGCCGCGATGCCGCACCGCCCAATCTCAAGCCATTCGACAGAGTCGTGACGATTTTCGATCTGCTGCCCAAGGATCAACCGCAGAAAATCGAGCTTTTGGCCGAGATCCGCGATCGTGTGGAGCGCGGCTACAAGCGCGGCTTCGTGAGCGAAACTGACTACGCCAAATTAGACGCCTACATCCCGGCCAAGACGACGCCTATCGGCATCGCCGACCTGCCCGCGGGGATTGCGCGGCCCTTCATCGACCACGAAGGCAAGCGTGGTCGGATCGTATACATCGTACCCACACCAAAGATGAGCGTCTACGATGCTCACTACCTGGAGCGCTGGGCGAATGCCTTCCGCGAAACCCACTTGCCGAATGGCGATGTGATTTACGGCTCCGGAGATCCCGTCATTTTCGCCGACGTCCTGCAGTCGGTGCGCGACGACTCACCCAAGGCCGTGTTGCTCAGCTTCGTCGGCACCCTGGCGGTGATTTTTCTTGCGTTTCGAGGCACCCGGAGCGGCCTATTGGCCCTTTCGGTGCTGGTGATCGGCCTCTCCTGGCTGATCGCTTTCTTGTCGCTGTACGGCGTAAAGCTCAACTTTTTGAACTTCGTGGCCTTACCCATCAGCATCGGAGTCGGCGCAGATTACGCGTTGAACATCATGAAGCGACGCGAGCTCACGAGCGACGCCGCGCTGAAGACCGCGCTCATCGAGACCGGCGGCGCCGTGGTGTTGTGCTCGCTCACCACGACGCTCGGTTACGTGGCGCTGATGTTTTCCATGAATGGTGCCACGGAGAGCTTCGGACTCGCGGCCGCAGCCGGCGAGATCTCGACCGTGCTTTCCGCCGTGGTGTTACTGCCCGCGATCCTATTCTGGATGATCAGACGGAAGCGGTTGGTTGCCGGCTGAGGCTGACGCGCTCCACTGGCGGCTGCACGGCGCCCGGTAAAGCTGCCTACTGCGCGAGACTGTAAGGTCCGTTGCCTCCGCGGCGTTTCCAAACGTCACCGACGAAGTGGAGAAACGCCCATGACCGTAGCCAAGCTTTCCTGCCTTTTTTTGGTTTTGCCGATGGTGGCGGCCTGCTCACCTGCGAGCACCGCGCCGCGAGCGACGAGCGCGGGCACGACCCTGGAGGCTCGCGGCGCGCCGCGCCTGCCAGGCGGTGGTGACGGCGCCTACTCCTCGCAACCCGAAGACGAGGAGGAGGCGAAGGCGGAGCCTGCGTCGCCGAGCGGGCCGGCAGCGAGCGAAGCGCTCGGCGGGGAACGTGGCGCGTCAGCCCCGGCACCTCGCTCGGCCCGCGCCAGCGCTTATCAACCGCCCCAAGAGAAAAAGACGGAACGGCCAGGGCTCGGCACCAGGTGGGGCGAGACGCGCACCAGCTACGTAACGAATCAGCGCTTCGAGCGCGCCGACGATAGGCACCCTTTTGCCTTAGTTTCGCTGAACTACAACGATGAAGCGGGTGTGCGTGCCCTCGTGCGGCGCGCCGGCAATTCCTACGCACACTTCGAGCGCTCGAACTTGGATGTCGCGCAGGGCGCCATCACCGTCCAGATCTTGGACGAGAACGGCTCGCCCTTGACGAGCGATAGGATCGGAGGGCGTGACTATGTCGTTGGCACAGACGGTCAGCGCTACACGATTCAAATCGAGAATCACTCCGGCAATCGCTTCGAAGCCGTTGCGACCGTCGACGGTCTCGACGTCGTGGACGGCAAAGACGGCTCGCTTGCCAAGCGGGGCTACTTGATCGACCCCTGGGCCACGCTGGAGATCGACGGCTTTCGGCGCAGTCGAGCGGAGGTCGCCGCCTTCCGCTTCGGCGCGGTGAGCTCCTCCTACGCCGCCCGAACTGGCAATGACCGCAACGTCGGCGTGATCGGCATGGCGTTCTTTCATGAGCGCG
>CAXSGJ010000027.1:0-31753 GCA_964236865.1 uncultured Polyangiaceae bacterium | reverse complement strand
TTCCCTACCGTGGACCGAGCGCGAGTTGGACCGCCGCGACGCCGCCGACCCGTTTCCAGGCGGCTTCGCAGAACCGCCCCCGCGGTCGCGTTGAGATCTAGGGCGGGGCCAGGATCTTGAGGTGGTTGTAGCTCGAGAGCTCGGGTATCGGCTCTAGGCTTGCAGCGCACGGGTGACTAGCTCGAGGCCAGGCGCACTGAACGGCAGGGTCAAGGCTACGCGATGCCCGCGCTCGGACATCTTCTTCCAAGTTTTCTGCACGACTTCGATCACCTTTTCCGGCTCGTACTTCGTGATGAATTCATCGAATTCGAACTGTAGAAACGACAAGCAGAGAGCATCTTCCATGACGGCCACATCCGGGTTGCTACGCAGATTTTGCTTGAGGTTGATGCGGCGCACGGCTTCGATGAGGTCCTGCTCGTAGCCGCACTCCGCGAGCACCCGCGCCGCGGTATCGGCGTGAAAGCGCGCCAGCTGCGTGCGCCATTGTAGATAACCGACGCGGCCCGAGGGATAGGAGCTGCGCGGCATCTGCCAACGGCGGATGTGTTGACAACGAGCGGCCAACAGCAGCGGCTCGGCTGCGTTCGGCTCGAGCTGGGTGACCCAGGCCGACAGGCGCTCGGCGTGCACGAGCTCGCGCGGGCGCAGCTGAACGCCGCTGAGTAGCGTGCGCGGATCCTCGCCATTGGCCCGATCGAAGGCTGCGATAGCTCTCTCGAATCGCTCTCGATTCATCAATGCCCCAAATAGCACGCGCCGGCCGGCGTTTTGGTAGACTATGCTCGTGGCCATGCAGTATCGGGAGCTCGGCCGCACGGGAATGAGCGTTTCGGCCATCAGCTTCGGCGCCTGGGCGATCGGCGGAACGTGGGGTCCCGTCGATGATGGCGAATCGCTAAAAGCACTACACCGAGCGCTCGACCTGGGCGTCAATTTTTTCGACACGGCCGACGTGTACGGCGATGGGCACAGCGAGCAGCTCTTGGGCCGATTGAAGCGTGAACGTGGTGCGATTTTTCACGTGGCGACCAAGGTCGGCCGTCGCATGAATCCCCACACCGCCGCCGGCTACGACCGCCAAAACCTGAACGCCTTCGTAGAACGAAGTGCTCGTAATCTCTCGGTCGAAGCCATTGACCTACTACAACTTCACTGTCCACCGAGCGACGTCTATTACATGCCCGAGGTGTTCGGTGTGCTCGATGATTTGAAACAAGCCGGCAAACTAAAGCACTACGGCGTCAGCGTGACGCGCGTTGAGGAGGCACTCAAGGCCATCGAGTACCCAGACGTGCAGTCCGTGCAGGTCGTGTTCAATATCTTCCGGCAGCGGCCCGCGGAGCTGTTATTTGCCGAAGCTCAGCGGCGTAAAGTCGGTATCCTCGCGCGTCTACCGCTTTCTTCCGGCCTGCTGAGTGGCAAGATGAAGCTCGGCCAGCACTTCGCAACGGACGATCACCGCGCTTTCAACCGCGCTGGGGCGGCCTTCGATCGCGGTGAAACGTTCTCCGGCGTCAACTTTGAAAGTGGATTGGCCGTGGTCGAGGAGCTGCGCGCGCTCTTGCCGCACGGCCTGTCACTGGCGCAGTTCGCTCTCCGCTGGATCGACATGCACGACGCGGTCACTTGTTCGATACCCGGCGCCCGCCGCCGCGAGCAGGTCGAGGAAAATGCGGCGGCCGCAGACCTGCCGCCGTTGACGAGCGAAGTGATGCACCGAGTGAAGGAGCTTTATGACGAGCGAGTTCGCGAGTCAGTGCATCAGCACTGGTAAATTCGCGGGCTTGGGCGCATATCCTGGATTTACATTTGCAGCCGAGATTTTGCCGGTCTAGCACGCGTTATGGCTACGGAACCGAGTCGCACGCTACCGCCCCTGACGCCCCCGCCGCCGCGCCCATCGGTTGCAAGCTCCGCTCAGATCGAGTTCGCCGGGCTCGAGGGGCGTCGCTCGAACGTGGATTACCCTCGCCCCGCGAGCGGCTTTGCACCACCTGATTACGCGTCGCGCACGGACTCGGAAGCGCCAGTGAGCGAGTTCAGGCCGGGCTCCTTCGCCCCGGAGACAGCGATCGACGAGCAGATCAGCGACTTGGAGCGCTGGGCGGAAGCCAACTTGGCGCGCGACAGGAAAGACAAGATTCGATATTGGGTGCTGCGCGGCGCGGCGTTCAGCGGCGCCTCGGGAGCGGCACTCAGCGCCGGTCTGATTCATCCGCACGCGACGGTGGTCTTCGGAGTCCTCACCGCGTTGAGCGTCGCCATCGACTCGGCGTGGCCGTCGAACTCCTTTCGCAACGTCCACCGCCGGGCCGTGTACGACCTACGCGAGCTACAAAATACGCTCAAGCTGAGGTGGGACAAAGTGCGGCTAGCGCATCCGGATTCTTCCGCGCCGCAGCGAACGGCGCACGCACTCGCCCTGCTCGATCAGATTCAAAGCAAGCGCGAGGAGATCGGCAAATACCTCGGCTCGGCCGAAGCGAGCCCAGGCATCAAGCGCTGAACGAGCGTGGCTCACGTCTCGGGTCTGTACGTCTATCCGATCAAATCTTGCCGGGGGTTCTCTGTCGCACAGTGGCCCGTCGTCGCGCGCGGTTTCTTCGCCGATCGCCGTTGGATGGTCGTCGACCGCGATGGAAACTTCGTCACCCAGCGACAACTGACGAAGTTGTCGCAGGTTCGCACGCAACTGGACAGTGAATCCCTGTCGATCTCGGCGCCTGGCTTTTCCAGCGTCATCGTGCCGCTTCAGCATCAGGCTCAGCCCCGTACGGTCCGCGTCTGGCAAGACCAAGTAGAAGCCTGTGGACACGCCGAAGGCAGCGCCTGGTTCTCGGAGTTTTTGCACGCCCCGCATGAGCTCGTGTACATGCCGGACGGCCAGCGCCGGCCGGTGAATCCGGCCCGGGCGAGAGCCGGAGACATCGTCAGCTTCGCGGACGGTTATCCGTTCCTGCTGATCTCGGAGTCTTCCCTGGCCGACTTGAATGCGCGCTTGCTAAGCCCGATCGGCATGGACCGCTTCCGCCCCAACATCGTCATTGCCGACACGCAGCCGTTTGCGGAGGACGATTACCGGCAAGTGTGGCTCGGCGAGATTTCGTTTCGTGGCGTCAAACGCTGTGACCGTTGTTCGGTGACCACGATCGATCCGGCGACCGGTGAACGCGGCAAAGAGCCGCTCAAAACGCTGGCAACCTATCGTCTAAAAGACAAAAAGGTTTGGTTCGGGATGAACTTGATCCACGACGGCGTAGGGACGCTGCGACTCGGCGACGCCGTTCGGCCACTCACAACATGAGTTGCATGTAAGCCACGTCGAGCCAAGTCTCGAACTTGTAGCCGGCTTCGCGCAAAAGCCCGGCCGGCCTGAACCCGAGCGCCTGATGCAGGGCGACGCTGCCGGCCTGGTCTGCAGAGATCAAAGCGATCACCGTGTGGTGGCCCAACGCCCGCGACTGATCGAGCAATGCCGTCAGCAACGCGCGGCCAAGGCCTTGGCGTATCAGGTCGTTGCGCACGTATACGGAGTCCTCGACGCTGCAATGGTAAGCAGCGCGCGGATGAAAGAAGGACAGGGCGGCCCAGCCCACGACTCGCCCGCCTTGCTCGGCGACGAGCACCGGATGAAGACCGCCATGCCTGGCCAGCCACGCCTGCCGTTCCTCGAGCGAATCCGGCTCGGTTTGAAAGGTGCACGTGTCGAAGAGCACGTAGTGATTGTAAATGTCGTTGATTGCCGCGCAGTCGCCGAGTTGGGCAGGGCGGATCGCGACCGGCTCGGCCACGAGTTAATTCGGAGAGCCGGGCGCGACGTTGGCGGTGGGCGGCCCTCCCAGCTTTTCGAGCAGCGCTTCCAAGGAAGGTAAGCCGCCCACTTGGATCCCGAGCGCCAGCGGGCCACGGGCCTCGAGCACGCGCTCGACCGCGACGGACGTCCCGTAGACGCGCGCGAACAATTGCTCGACCTCGGCCTTGGTGGTCTCGAAGGTTGCGTCGTCGTTTGGCGCGTGCAACCGATCGGTCAGTCGCAGGCCGAGCGCGCCGCTTTGGAAGCGCAGCTTCAGTTCGCTGTCCTGCTCGAGCAGCCGGGCCACGTTCACGAGCCGACGCAGGGAATCCTCGAGCCGCGCCGGAGCGCTGGGCCCGCCGCGCTTGAGGCTATAAACAAGGCCGAATCGCCCGTCCATCGCATTCAAGTAATAGTCCGCTGAGTGGCCAATCAAGACCACCCCCGGGCCGCTCGGTACGTGGCTGTAGTCGACCACGTCTATCAACAGCTCTTTTACCAGTTGCTCGCGGATGAAACGATGAAAGACCGGAATGAGTGCTTCCAGCTCGACGACCACGGAGGGCTCTAGAAATAATTTCAGCTGCAGGCGTTCGGAAAGCATGTTCGTTCTCAGGGGAGGGCGCCAGCAATGCGCGTGTAGCACTGGTGCGCGGCTTCCACGAAAAGCTGTGCCTCTTCGATCAGCCGATGCGCTCCGTCCTTGGATGCACCGCCCTCGCCGCGGTGCTCGTAAGCACGGAAGAAATAGTGCGCGAACTTCCCGCCTGAAAAGGGGTCGAAGAACAGCTTGGTATCGTAGTAATGCCGGCGAAACTCACCGACTATCTCGTCTACTCCCTCACCGAGAAAGGAATTTTTCTCACGGGTGAGCGCTTGTGCGGCCTGCACCATGGCGCTGAACGCGCGCTCGGCGGCACCCTGGCTGTTGCCCTCGTCCAACAGCAGCTGCGCCTCGAACACTTCACGCTCGCTGCCCGCGAGGCCCACCTGCACGAGGGGGACCACTTCCCCGGCGCACTCGCCGACGCCCAAGTCCCCGATCGTGTATTCGCGCGGATCGCCCCAATCCGAGTAGTAGCTCGGATCCTGCTCGTAGCTCGGAATGACGCTGAGCTCGTCCACCAGCTTGCGTATTTCTTTCTTGCCGATGCGCTGCACGAAGGCTTGAAAGGTCTCGGTCGCGTGTTTTTCGTTCACGAAGCGATCCGTGAGCGTCTTCACCGCTTTTGGCACGTGCTTCGAGGGGATGGCACCGATCGCCAGGCCGTACGCGCCCGCGTTGTTTTTGTACTGCCCGCCGATCACGAGCTGAAAGTGCGGTACGCGCCGGCCATTCATGTTGCGGCTCACGCCGAGAAAGCCGAGATCGGCCACGTGATGCTGACCGCAGGAGTTCGAGCAGCCGCTGCACTTGATGTGTAGCTGCTGCGCGGCGGGAGCGAGGGCGTCGCCCAACACCGTGAGCTGCTTGTGCAGCTCAGTCGCGAGCCCGCGCGAAGAGGAGATCCCGAGCTTGCAGGTATCGGTTCCCGGGCAAGAGGTCACGTCGGTGATGCCGTCGGCGCCGGCCGCGCCGAGCCCCGTCCGCGCGACCTCGGCGTAGAACGCCGGCAAATCAGCGTCCGACACCCAGCGATACATCAGATTCTGCTCGACGGTTGCGCGCATCGAATCGCCGGTAAACCGGCGCGCGATGTCCGCCAAAGCACGGCCCTGACTGGGCGTGAAGTCGCCGAGCGGCAGCGTCACCTTGGCGGTGGAATAGCCCTGCTGGCTCTGCGAGCGCACATTGGTCTTGCGCCAGGCGTCGAAGCCGTCCGGATACGGACCTGGTGGCAACGAGCCGGCGGCCCTGAGCGGTTTTTCGTCCGTGATGTGCAGCTCGTTCAGGAACGAGACCCAGCGTTCATCCGGCCTCAGCTTGGCGCGCTCTTCCAGCACCAACCGCTTGAACTCCTCGATGCCGAGCTTTTTGACCAAGAACTTGATGCGCGCGCGGGCGCGGTTATCCCTCTCGCCGAGCCGAGCAAAGACGCGGCAGATGGCCTGCGTCATCGGAAACAGCTCTTCTTCCGGCAAGAATTCGTCGAACAACGTGGCCGAGTAGGGCACCGCGCCGAGGCCGCCCCCGACGACGTACTCGAAACCACGCTTCAGCTCCCCGTCGACAACGCGCGTTTTGGCGATCGCGCCCATGTCGTGGAAGTTGGTCAGGCCGCACGGCTCATCTTTGCAACCGGAGAACGCGATTTTGAACTTGCGGCCAAAGTCTTGGGTATCCGGATGACCCATCAAAAAGTAAGTGATGGCATTTGCATAGGGCGTGACGTCGAACGATTCAGTGTGGCAGACGCCTGAATAGGGGCAGGCAGTGACGTTCCGCACCGCGTTGCCGCATGCTTCGCGGGTCGTGATGCCAACCGCAGCCAGACGCCGCATGATGTCCGGCGTGTCCTCGATGTGGATGAAATGGAGCTGGATGTCCTGGCGCGTCGTCACGTGCAGGATCTGGTCGGAGTACTCTTCGGCGAGCTCCGACAGCGCATCGAGTTGATCTGCCGTCAGCTTCCCAAACGGGATCTTGATGCGCTGCATGCCCGGCGCGTCCCACATGGTGACCGGACCCTTGGTCAGCTCCCCCGAAGGAAAGGGCAAGGTTTGCGTTTTTTCCCCATCGTGACGCTGACCGTTGTCGTAGCGCTGGCCATACGTACCGCGGCGAAGACGCGTCTCGGCAAAGAGCTTTTCCTCAATTTTCCCCTTCTTGCGGAGCTCGAGCTGGGTCTCGTAAATGTCGATCTCGCGCGCCCAATCTTCGCGCACTCGACCGGCTAGCATCTGTTTCCACGTGGTGGCGACGGTCATCAGGTCTCTCCCGGCCAGTAATCGTAATGGATCGGCGAGCTTTGGGGCCAGCTGGGTTATACCCGTGATTCCCGGTAGGACAAGTCGGGAACGGGCGTGCTAGGTCCATCCTCCGGCGCTGCGAAACTCAATTTCGCGGGCCTTTCATGGTACACGCGCGAAACCCGCGCGGTTGGGCGTGCGGGCCGCTCGCTGCGAGCGGGCACGAGGCGAATGAGATGAGCTCGGACAAGAAAACCGTCGCCAGTTCTACGGACAGCGTGCACGCCGGCGTGCCTAAGGGCCGGCCGCATCACGCGCTGGCCTTGAGCATCGAGGCGACCGCCACGTTCACCTTTGCCAACACCGCGGAGCTCGAGCGCTACATGCGCGGGGAAGACCCCGACCCATCGCGTGAAGAGTATGGTCGCTACGGCAATCCGACGGTCTGCGAGCTGGAGCGTCGCGTCGCCGATCTCGAGACAGCCGAAGCGGGCGTGGCATTTTCGAGCGGCATGGCCGCGATCGCCACCGCGGTCCTTTCGTTGGTGAAGGCGGGCGAACATGTGGTCCTGTTCCGGGACGGTTATCGACGCACCCGGCAGCTCGTCACGCAAACCCTGGCTCGCTTTGGGGTCGAGCACAGCATCGTCGCGTCTGGGGATTTGAATGCGTTGTCCGCCGCGCTCCGAGACAACACGCGGCTCGTGATCGCGGAGTCTCCAACCAACCCCTACCTCTATTGTGTCGATCTGAGGGGGCTGTCGGCGCTCGTGAAAGCCCGCGGGCGGATTCGAACTCTCGTCGATGCTACCTTCGCCACTCCCATCAATTGCCGCCCGCTCGAGCTCGGCGTCGACTTGGTCGTGCACAGCGCGACCAAGTACCTGTCCGGCCACAACGACGTACTCGGCGGGGTGGTGGTCGGGCCGCAGCACCTCGTTTCGCTGCTGCGGGACGCTCGCGGCGTGTTTGGTAGCGTGCTCGACCCGCACGCGGCGTTCTTGATCGCGCGCGGCATCAAAACGCTGGGGGTCCGTGTGCAGCGACAGAACGAGACCGCGCTGGCCCTAGCGCGCTTGCTCGAAGGCGCGCCGGGCATCGAACGCGTATTTTATCCCATGCTTGAGAGCCACCCGTCGCATGCCATCGCGCGGGCACAGATGTTGGGCGGCGGCGGGGTGGTGAGCTTCATCGTGCGTGGCGGTCGCGCCGCCGCCTCGCGTCTCGTGGACGCCGTAAAAATACCGAAGATCGCCGCCTCACTGGGCGGAGTCGAGAGCTTGATCGAGCAACCGGCGATCATGAGCTACTCGGAGTTGTCGGAACAGCAGCTGGCGACGATCGGCATCGATCCAGCGCTCGTACGCCTCGCCGTTGGCATCGAAGACACGGCGGACTTGCTGCGCGATTTCGAACAAGCCCTGAAAGCGTAAGGTGCCTCCCGTTCGCAGCGGCCACCCGCGGGGCGGCACTGGGGTCGCGGCAGGCCGGCGCGGGCCGCCGCGCCGGCCCGCGCTCAGCTGCCCGGATCGCAGCCGGGTACGATCGGGTCGCTTTGGACAGGCTCGGTGCCGCCCTTCAACGAGTCGCTGAACGAGCCGAGGACCTTCAGCGGGCCGGCACATGCGGCATCGTGGTCGATCGCAGACGGCTCGATCGTAAACTTCACGCTCTTCGTTTCGCCCTTGCCGACCGACAGCGGGAAGGTGGCATCACTCTCTACCTTCAGCGCGTCGACCAGCGCCATGCCCGACTCAGTGTTGAGCGAGAAGCTCTGGGGCATCACCGTGCTCGGCCCCGAAGCTTCGGGGCCGACGGTGAGCTGCACCTGAAAGCTGCCGGAAAGCGAGCCCCCGAACGCGCCTTGCCGGACCGTGATTGCGCTCTGCGAGATGCGGACGGACAGCGAGACCGCGTCTTTGGCGCTGCAACCGGCGAGAAGCGTCAGCAGACCGATCATCGATAAACCACGCATGGCGGTCAGCCTAGCCGCGAATGGTGGCGGCCACCAACTTCACGCGATGCGGGAGCGCGGGGTGCCGCCCGCGCCGATGTTATGCTGGCGTGCGTGCGCTCGCTTCTCGGTGTCGGTGCGTGGTCGTCTTTTTTTGCGCTCGGCTGCGCGCACGCGCCGTTGCTGGTTTCAAAAAGCCCCACATGGTTGGCGCGTTCGCCCGAGTTCACCGCGGCGAGCCCGAGCCCGAGCCCGAACGCGCGTCCCGCACCGGCGACGCCGAGTGGTGCGCTCGATACGAAAGCGATCGCGCTGCCTCAATTTGGCAACGCGCCGATCGCTGAGGGCGGACCGTTGCTCGTCGAGCGGAGCAGCCCCGATGGGCGGTGGCTTGCGGTGTGTCAGGCGCGACGCGACAGCACTGGCGACGGCAAGCTCGGCGCGAGCGTGGCCGCGCGCGGCGAGCTGCATGGCGACGACTTCGAGCGCTATTTGATCGCACCAGGTGAAGAGCTCGCGGTCGACGAGGTGTTGGGCGCCGATCCGACCGGGCGTTTCGTGCTGATTGAACAGCGCGGCGTACTCGGCTTGTGGGACAGCGAGACCCGCGAGACATTGAATCTATCCGCACTCGACGCGGACATGCGGCTCAGCGCGCAGTCGCTCGCCGCGCTGCGTACGCTCGACTTCGATGCCAGCGGCGAGCACTTGCTGTATGTCCGCTACGGCGACCGCGGCCCGCGCGTCGTGGTCCGGAGCCTGCGCGAAGGCACAGAACGCGCGCTCGATCCGGGACCCGGAGCAATCTGGCGAGCGCGCTTCGACCCGGGCGGCGCGTACCTGATTGTCGAGCTGATGCGTGAGGACAGCAATAAAAACGGCAGGATAGATTTCCCCGCTCCGCTTCTGGCCGCTCCGCGGCCGTGCAGCGCGGGTCCGGGTCGCTTTCACGTTTGGTCCGGGTATGGCGACCGAGCGCACACGGTGCTCGTGCCCCTGAGCGGCGCGCCGGCGATCGACGAGCCCAGCTTGCTGATGGCGGTGGGCGACGCTTTACTGCTGCGCGCTGCAACGGGCGCGCTGATCCTGGAGCGCGGGGGCAAGCGCAGCGAGGTCGAGCCTGCGGCGTGCAGGGGCCGTGTCGTCCACGCGGATGCCGTCCGCGAGCTGTTCATCATTGGCTGTGGTCAAAAGAAAGGGGCCGGGCGCGTCAGCCTCGAGCTGTCCACCCCCACCGGACGCAAGCCGCTCGACATCGAGCTGGCCAGCTTCGATCTGGACCGCGAGCTGAGCGACGCACCGCGGCTCCTCGCGCTCTACCCGGGCGCAAACAGCGCGCTGTTCGACGCCGACAAGCGCGAGCTACTCTCGCTCAGCCCCGGCGATAGCGTGCTCACCACGCGCGGCGCGCGCGCGCTGATTCGCCGCGGCAACGCCCTCCTGCTCTACGACGCCGATTCACGGAGCGCGCAAGTGCTGCCCGGCACCGTCGATAAATTCCCGCAAATATTGCTCAACGCGGAGTTTGCGCTGGTCTACCCGCTGCTCGTCAACCTGGACACGGCGGCCGTACTCCCTGTCGGAGCGGTCCGCCCGCTGGCCCTATCCCGAACCGGCCAGCTGCTCGTGTCCGAGGCGGCGCCGGACGCCAGCGGGCTCGTCACCGGCCCGCTGCATTGGTCAAGCCCAGGGTCGTAAGTGGCCCGCGCCCAGCGCCAGCGGCTCGGCCGACCCTTACTGCTTCGGCCACCGCTCGGCCATGGGGATGATGGTCTGGATGTTGGCGATGATCTTGTGTGGTGGAGCGGTGCGGAGGGTCGAGAACATGCCCCACTTGCCACCCACGGAGCCCTCGCCCGTCGCGCCAGCGCCCTTCCAGGCCTCGTCGAAGCCTTCGAAGAACCAATACTCCAGGCCGGATTTCAACGAGTATTGATTTAGGTCGTGCAAGTACGCGGCCTGGTTGTCCTCAGATCCCTGGGCGTCCTCGTGCTTCTCCGCCCAGGGATAGCCGGTCTCGGCGAGGCGCTCGGGCTTGGTGATGCCAAAGGACTTCATACGCGCGACAATCTGCTCATGGGCAGTTTGTGCAGCCGCGCCGGCGTTGGCGATCGGCACGCCCTGCCACCAGGGGTGAACGTGCCACAGCACGATATCGACGTTGTCGTACAGCGCCTTAGAAGCGCTCAACCAGTCGGGGTATGACTCGCCAATCACGACCGGGATGGCGGGCGGGATCTTTCCGCGGACGTACTTTAGATAGGTCACGAGGCGAGCCTCCGCAGCAGCGGTCGCCGAGGCGTCTCCCGGATGCTTCTGACGCACGCGGAGCAGGTATTCGTTGCTGATGATCACGGTCTTGATCGACTTGTGCCCGGCGGTGACGACCCCGATAGAAGCATTGAGCGCGGCCATGTTGGTCGCGTCCGTGCTGGCGTCGTTCGCCAGCGGATCGTCGATCCAAATGCCCATGTGCAGGTCGAGCCCGAGCTCATCGGCCACCTTAGGCACGCTGCCGCCGTCGTGCAGGAGTGGGTTCGAACCGTAGGTGCGGATGCCATGAGTGAGCGGCGCCAACAGCGTCAGATCCTGGCGCACGTCCGCTTCCGTAGGCTCGTTGGCGCCAGGCTGGCCCGTCGGCAGCTGACCGTCACGGTAGCCGGTGTAGCAAATGACCTTGAACGGCTTACAGCCGGTCGTGCAGGGCGGCCGAACGTTGGAGCAGGCCGCGACATTCTTGGGCTTGCCGATGCCGAACACGCGATCCGACGTGTCCGTGATGTGCGTCGGATCGTTGTCTTGCGAAAGACGAATCTTGGCTTGGTCGCTCGGGGTGGCCGGCAGCGTGACCGACATCGAGCCGGTGTCCATGCCGGCGGCGACCTTGCCCACACTGGCCCAGGTGGTGCCGCCGTCGATGCTGAGCTCGATGGTCTTGGCGCCGGTATTCGGGCTGCTCAACCATTTGACGGTCGTCGGACCCGCCACGAGCTCCTCGCAGCCGTTGGGCGCGAGCACCTGCACCGACGTGATGCGGGCGAGTGACGTACCGCCGTGGTAGCCCAAATTCGCGCGGCCGCCGTTCGGCGCGGGCTCCTGCGAGAAGTCCGCGGCCGGATCCGCCTGATCCAAGTCGGTGGAAAAGAAGGCCAAGTTGAAGTCGAGGTTCGGGACGTCCGCGATCTTCGGCTCACCCTTCAGGATGGACATCGGGGCGTCCGTGCTGGCGTAGACGCTGTTCGTGCCCGTGATGTTGTCGTAGGCGAGGTGCGTGTTCGAGGCGCCCACGATCTTCAAACCGGTGTTCGTGCCGTCGTTCAAGAAGCCGAGGATCGAGTTGGTGATGGAGCTTGCGCCCATCGCGGCGTCGGCGTCGATCACCACCGCTACGGCCTCTTTGCCGACCGTGTTGCCCGTGAACAGCGTGGCCCGCGAACCGATGGTGCTGAAGTTGACCTTCGCCGTCGCGCCCGCGCCGTGGATGTGCAGGCCGCTGGCGGTGAAGCTTTGAATCTGAAGGTGCGACGCGGTGAGCGTGCCGCCGTTCAGGTCGATGGCCGTGGCCGCGGCGGAGTTGATGATGCAAAACTGCATGGTGTGCATGCCGCTGTTCAGGACCAGCGACGTCTGCGCGAAGGACACGGGATCGCTCGCGATGCCGTTGCACTTGAAGGAGGCGCCGCCGGCCGCGGTGATCGGGAACGCGCCATTGATGTGCGTGCCCTTGTTGATGGTCAGCGTCACACCGGCAGGAATGTTCACGGCGCCCGTGAGCGTGATCGTGCCCGGACCCCAGACCTGCGTGGTAGGCGTCAGATCACCCATCACGTTACCCATCGTGCCACCGGGCAGGACCGGCGGTTCTGTCGTGTCGGTGCCTCCGCCCGCGCCGCCGCCCATGCCCGCGCCGCCTGCCGAATCAGCGCCGCCGGCTGGCGACGTACCCGCCCCGCCGGCCAGGCTCGCGCCGGTACCGGCGCCGCCAGGTGACGCGCCACCTTCAGCCCCGGCGCCGCCTCCTGCTATCGCGCCCGCGCCCGCGCCGTCCGTCAAATTCGAGGGGGAGGACGGACTGCTGCTGCAACCCACGGCGGACAGGGATACCAAAAACAGTGTAGTCAGGATCGAGCGCTTCATTAGTCTCCGTCCGGCGGTGAGTGTGCCCCGGCGCCGCGAGATGTGCACGGCGCGTTCACCTGATCACGACATTGCACGCGGGCATGTAAAAGCCCGATTAAAAACGACGTGGCCGCCGACGTGCTGGCGCATGTTTAGGCAATTTGGCCATTTTAAAGTACTTCGCGCCAACCCGACACTCCGCGTGCGTAGCCGCCCGAGGTCCCTTTCTGCCAGCTTTTCGCGGCTGAGGCTGGCAAAATGAGGCGGCGACGGTGCGAATGATATATTCCGCCGTCCTCAGATGGAATTGCTCGAAGACCTCGCCTTCCGCGGCCTCATTCATCAACAAACGAATCCAGAGGGATTGCGAACCCACCTGGCCGCGCCGCGCACGCTCTACTGCGGCTTCGACCCGACCAAAGACTCGCTGACGATTGGCAATCTAGTTCCCCTGTTGCTGCTGCGCCGCTTTCAGCAGGCGGGCCATCGGCCGGTCGTGATCGCCGGCGGCGGCACCGGCATGATCGGCGATCCATCGGGCAAGGACGCGGAGCGTCAGCTGCTGTCGCTCGAACAGATTGAGCTGAACGTCGCCGGGCAGCGCAAGATCTACGAGCGCGTGCTCGACTTCGACGGCCCGCGCGGCGCGCTGATCCTGAACAACGCCGATTGGCTCAAGGGCCTTGGGTATCTGGAAGTGCTGCGCGACGTCGGCAAATACTTTTCGATCAACATGATGATCCAAAAGGACTCGGTGCGCGACCGGCTGCAGAACCGCGAGCAAGGCATCAGCTACACCGAGTTCAGCTACATGCTGCTGCAGGCTTACGACTTCCAGCACCTGTACGAGCAGCACGGCGTGACGCTGCAAGTGTGCGGCTCCGATCAGTGGGGCAACGTCGTGGGCGGCATCGATCTGATCCGGCGCAAGCATCAAGTTGAAGCCTTTGGCTTGACCGCACCATTGGTGACCAAGGCCGACGGCGGGAAGTTCGGCAAGACCGAAGCGGGCGCGGTTTGGCTCAGCGCGGAGCGCACGTCACCGTACGCGCTGTACCAGTTCTGGCTCAACACGCTCGATGCGGATGTCGTCAAATATTTGAAGATTTTCAGCTTTCTGTCGCCGGACGAGGTCGTGCGGTTGAGTACCGAGCATGAGGCCAACCCGGGGGGCCGCGCCGCCCAGCGCGCGCTCGCCGCGCAGGTCACCGAGCTGTTGCACGGAGCGAGCGGCCTCGAGCAGGCGCGCGTAGCGACCGAAGCGCTCTTCTCTGGCGACGTCGCGGCACTACCGCGGGCGACGCTCGAGGAGCTGTTTCAGAGCGCGCCCTCGGTCAAATTCCCAAAGTCGAAGCTCGCGGAGGAGGGCATCTCGGCGATCGATTTCTTGGTCGAGGCCGGCGTGGCCAAGAGCAAGCGTGAAGCGCGCGAATTTTTGTCCAGCAACGCCATCAGCATCAGCGCGCGCAGGGCAGACGCCGAGACGCGCATCACCGCGGACTGGCTCTTGTTCGGTGAGATCGCCCTCGTTCGCCGGGGCAAGAAGAGCTGGCACGTGGCGCGCTTCGAATAGGGGACCCCGCGCGCGGCGCCGCCCGCGCGCGCCGCTAGCGCGCTAAGCCCGCGGCGGGCCGCGGAGCGCTTCGACGTCTTCGACCACGGGCTTCGGATTGACGAACGTAAGCCAGCTCTTCCAGATGGCCTCGCCCCAACCAAGCCGCCGATAGGGAATGCCGTGCTCTTCACACCAAGCTTGCACCATCGGCTGCATGGCGCGCAGGTGCACGTAGCTCACGGACGGGAAGAAGTGATGCTCGATCTGATACTCCAAACCAGAGCACATGAAGCGACCGAAAAACCCGGTGCGGAAGTTGAGGGTGGTGGCCGCTTGCCGCAGATAAAAATCGCCTGACATGCGCTGCGTCTTGGACAAACAAGCCGCTTCCGCCGGGTAATGACCGGGGGCGAGCACCGCGAACATGCCGCAGCCGACTAGAGCCAGCCGCAGAAAGTAAAAAGTAAGCACGCTGAGCACCGGAAAGAACAGCATGGGCAGCGCGAGCCAGAGCAAGAGATGCAAGACCATGCACGCCAGATCTGCCCAAGGCGCGAACCCGCGACGGCCCGGCTTGGCCAACACGATGAATAGGCGCACCCAGCCCTGGCGGATGATGTTCAGGCCGTTCAACGGCAAGAGCATCAACAACAGCAACCCCTGCAGCACCGGCCACCGCTGCCGCCATGAGCCGAACGCGCTCAGGTGCGCCTCGTTCAGCGCAAAGACGGGGCGAAGGTCGCAGTCGTCGTCCACACCCGTTACGTTCGGAGACGGGTGATGAACGATCAGATGGCTGTATCGCCAGTAGCTGGTCGAGACCTGGAGCAGTAACGGAAAGCTCAGGTAAAATAGAATGCGGTTGGCAAGCGGCGATTCCAGCGCCGCGTTGTGCGACGCCACGTGCCCCATGGTCGCGATCCCGGTGAAGCCGAGGCACGAGGCCAAGAGTCCGATCAGCCGGATAGGCAGTGCAGGCACGAGCGCATAAACCACGGCTCCCGTCAGGCCGAGCGCAAGGTGCGTCGTCCAAGCCAGCAGCACGGGCACGGCTGGGCGCTTCAGGAAGCCGCGGGCCTTGACCGCTTCGCGCAGCCATGCGCCGCGAGCGGCCTCGTCATCTCGAAAAACTTGGGAAGGCAGCTGGTCCTACTTCACGTACTCGTAATACTCGACGCTCAAGTCTTGAAACGTACTCTCGTACGCCGTCCCCACGCGATCAATGACGAACTCTGAGCGCGGCGCGTAAGGTAAATCGAGCTCTCTCCGGTCGTGCAGCGACTCATATTGACCCTGGTTCAGGTCGATAGCGCCGCCCAGCGCCCGAGCCAAGCCGATCCGCGCGGCGGATTTTTCGAAGCCGTCAGAGGGCGAGATGGGGATGGCCTCAGCGGCGTCGCCGCTGCCATAACCGACCGCGACCATGTTCGCGTGAGCAAGCTCTAGCTTCTTTTCAGCCCCGTCTTCTAGGCCCGCGGCTATCCATGCAGGGAGCGCGGCGCTGTAGAGATTGCCGAGCTGCTTCGTCGCTTCCGAGCCGAGCGACATTTTCTGCGCCAAGAGCTCGCGGAAACTCGCGCGTTTGCGCAGCGTACTCGCTACGGCGCTGGTCGCCGAATAGGGGTCATTCTCGGCACCGCCCTCGAGCATGAGTGCGTACAGGTCTGGAGTGGACACGGTCTCCGCGAGCACCGCGGACACCTCGACGCCGGCCTCCGCGCAAAGCGCCTGAAACTCCTCTTGATGATGGTCGCCCCGCGCCAGGCCGCGCACATACAAGAACGCCATCGCCTGCACTGGCATCAGGTGGTACGGGCGATGAAAGAATAGCCCCTGAACACTCTCGTAGTAAGTGCCGGCCGAAACCTGCAGCTTGCCCAACATGTGTTCGACCGCGTTCACGGTCTCGTCCAGATACGCGTACGTCGAGTACTTGCCGCTGAACACGGGGAAATCGCTCCGGCGCTCCGTGTTAGGCGCGTAGCCGTCGGTGAAGTGTCGCGCATGCGGCTTGCGAAAATCGGGGCCGCGGTAGTCCGAAGAATTTCCGGCATGCAAGAGGTCGATCGCGAACAGCTTGGGCTCGCGCTCGACCAACATGGCAACGGCGCCGGCGCCCTGCGTCTGCTCGCCGCTCGAGCCCCGCTCGTACTCGGCCACGTCCGCGCTGACGACGATCGCCAGGCGGTCGCGCCCGTCGTAGCTCACGTAGCGCAGCGCGTTCTTCAACGCGTACACGCCGCCCAGGCACGCGTGCTTGAATTCAGGCACTTCTAGCTGGCGCGAGAGGCGCGGCATGCCGAGCTGGTCGAGCGCGCGGTCCACCATGCCGCGAACGATCACCGCGCCGGCGGCGTTGTCGGTGCTCGATTCCGTGCCCAACCCGAGTGAGCCGACACGCTGGGGGTCGATCTCATTTTGCAAAATCAGCCGCAGGACGGCGTTTGACGCCATGGTGTAAACGTTCTCGTGTCGCCCGCAGACTCTGAAACTGTGGCCCACGACCGCACGCACCTTGTCCCAGTTGTTGCCCGTCCAGGCGCACCACTGATCGAGCGGCACGCGCAAGCGCGGCACGTACAGGCTCATGGCGCTGACGCCGGGCAGTCGTTCGTCGGTGGTCACGGCCCCAGGTCGTAGTGAAGCCAGGCCCCGGTCGCAACGAGGCATCGCCGACCAGCGTGATCAGGCGTACAAATTGAGCTTCCGACCCTGATCTCCAGACGATTCCGGGCGATTCTCCCCGAGCGCGGCGGTCCGGCGCGACGCCTCGACCGTCGAGAGCACGGGCCGGTTGTGCGCCGCTTGGGCCGCGGACACGTACACTTCACTACCCGCTACCGCCTGCGTGGGGTGCGCTGGGTCGACGCCGCGCTTCGCCAGCTCTTCATCCGCGCAATTTCGGCAGAAGTATCCGTTTACGGCTCGCATGGGTGCTCGGAGCGGGAAGAACGGCAGTGTGAGCCCAAGCTTGAATCGCAGCATTGCGTGCAGAGCGAACCTGCCGGCTTGCGGCGCCGAAGGCTAGGACGCGCCGCGCTCGCCTTGCGACCATCCAAAACCAGGCCCCCGACTACTGGACGACCGGAGGGGTCACGCCCTTGTTGCGCGCGGTTTCACAGCCGCGCTCGACGCCCGTCATGCCTTCTTCGGTCTTGACCACTTTGAACTCGACGCGACGGTTCTTCTCCCAAGCGGTCGGATTAGAGGCGGCGTCCAGCGGGCAATACTCGCCGTACCCTTGGGAGACCAGACGGCCGGAACCGATGCCTCGGACCTTCAGCGCATCCATCACGGCAGCGGCGCGGAGGCGTGTGAGGTTCAGGTTGTACTCGTCGGTCGAGCGCTCATCGGCGTGGCCGGCAACTTCGAGCACGGTGAACTCGGGATGACCCTTGAGGGTGGCGGCGACCGCGTCCAAAATGCCGTCCGATGCTGGAAGAATCTTGGCACTGCCGGTCTCGAATTGAACCTTGTCCAGGATTACGATGTCGTTGCCCTCGATGATGACCTTGCCCTTGTCGGGGCAACCGTCTTCGTCTTGGAAGCCATTGTACGTCTCGGGGTCGTTCGGGCACTTGTCCTTCACGTCCGGGATCTGATCTTTGTCGTTGTCGGGATCGGGGCAGCCGTCCTCGTCCTCGAACTTGTCTTTGTCCTCAGCGTCGTCCGGGCAGGAATCCTGCTTGTCTAGGATGCCGTCGTGATCATTGTCCGGCTCCGGGCAGCCGTCTTGATCTTGATAGCCGTCCTTGTCTTCGGGATCGTCCGGGCACTTGTCTTTGGAGTCTGGAATGCCGTCGCCGTCCCGGTCGCCGTCGCGCGAGATGTCGGGGCAGCCGTCTTCGTCGTGATCACCGTCAAAATCCTCCGGCACGTTCGGGCAGCGGTCGTCTACGTCCAGGATGCCGTCGTTGTCGTTGTCGGGGTCTGGACAGCCGTCTTCGTCTTTGAAGCCGTCGAAGTCTTCCGGCTGGTCCGGGCACTTGTCTTGATCGTCCTTGTAACCGTCGCCGTCTCGATCTCCGATCGACGGCTCGTACACGAAGCCGAGCACCATGCGCAGGTTGGCGGCCTCGAAGCCGGTGGAAAACGCGCGGCTGCCGGCGCCCATCATCAGGTAACTGTTGCTCTCGATGAATAGCTTGATGCCACCTACGAACTCTTCGCTGAGCTTCTGCTCGCTATCGGAGTTACCAGACAGCTGATACGTGGCGTACGTTTCGCCGACTAAATCGAGCGCGTCGAGTACGCGATAGGACAAGCCCAGGTTGCCGGTGCCCAGGTTCGATGCCTGGAACGTGCCGTGCTGCAGTTGGCTCTTGCCGGTAACGTCATTTTCGAACCGAGGATTCGACCCGCCGTGCGCGCGGTAACCCACGTTCAGACCGACTTTGAAGCGGCGCTCTGAACCAAATTGATTTTCGACGATGAACTGCGGCCAAACCCAGGCCTTGGGATCGGCGCCGAGATCGCGGGCCGCGCTTGCTAGTGGGACGCCACCTTGCACCAGCAGCGCGAGACCAATGCCGCGATCCACCCGAGTCAGGCGCAACTTGCCGTGCAAGGCCAAGAAGCTGACCTTCTGCGCATCGAGCTGCGCAGAGCTGTACGTGGCACCGTTCGGGCCGATGCCATAGGCCTCACCACCGGTCATGAGGTTGACTGGAATGCTGAGCCCAACGATGGCCGTGTTCGCGATGCCGTAGTTGAAGCCGAAGGTGCCTTGAAAAGAGTTTTGCACGAGGGCGCTCACGCCGGTCCCCTCGTTGCCCGCTGTCGCCTGCGGCACGCAGGTGTCGTCCGTGCACGGCTGCCCGTCCGCACCCGTGGGTGTGCGGTCCGAACGCGTACGTAGAATGGCGCGCCCGTAGTCGAGCACTAGGCCAAAGCTGATGTTGCCCGCGCCCAGGATGTCCGAGCCATTCACGGAGAAAAAGCCTTTTGAGTCCACGGCGGGACGGAACAAGTGAGTGTCCATGCCGTCCCCATTGCTGCCCAAAACGCGAGGATTACCGTCGGATTGGGCCTGGGCGACACCGCACGCGAATGCCAAGGTCGCGGCCACGGTTCCGGCTCTCAAAAGCGTGGCTAGCACGAACCCCGGAAGCTCTTGCCTGGTGAACCGCACGCGCATGCTTCGTCGCCCTTCTCTCTCGCTGAAGTCTGGGAATTTACTAGAGCTTTAGCGAGCCCTGACCGTAGCATCGCGGAAATTGTCATGTCAACGTGAGACCGCACGCCGAGCCTCACACGCGCGCCGCCGGCGAGACTTCAATAAACCTACTCACAACTACCTTGCGAGCGCGCTGGCCGAGCTGGTAGCGGACACTCGAGACGCTAATATGTTGGCGTGCGTGCGTGTTTGCGTGTTGTGACTCCTGCCGCCAACCATCGCGCGGCGGATGCTTGATGTGATGCGTCGACCTTCGTTCGTCCCAGCTCTGATCGCGGTCGCGCTGTGCGCGCGCGCGATGCCCGCGCGCGCGCAGTTGCCGACGCTCGCGGGCCGCTGGAGCGCTACCGCTCTCAGGTCCGACTGGAACATCGGCGAGTGGGGCAAGGCCTGCGGCCCGGCGCCGAGCGGCGGCGGCGCGGCGGGCGGCGTCCTGACAATCGCCAGCACCGGCAGCGAGCTGCATTTCGGCTTCACTGGCCGCGACTACACGACGAACGAGTGCTGGGAACAATTTCCGGGGCTCGCCCGAGTGAGCCACACGGGCGGGCCCCGTAACTGGCGAAATACCTGTAAAACCAAGCCCGGCGATCCGCGCCAGGCCACCGTGATCACCACCATCGGTGCCACCGACAGCGTCATTGGCTTCGACGAAACAGGCCAGTATCAGTTCGTGATTGCGGGCCAAAACTGCACGGCGAGCGTGCGTCGCTCGCGCAGCTTGTCGCTCGTGCAACGCGAAGGTGACCCGGCACCGGTCGCCACGGCAGCACCCGCGGCCGATGGCGCGAGCGCATCGCCTGCCGCGACACCTCCAGCGAAAGTTTGCAAGGCACCTGGACCTGCCGAGCGCCTGGAGGTTCGCCCAGCTCAAAAGCTGTTGCGTCCCGGCGAGACCTTCGAGTTTCACGTCCGGGTGTTGGACGCAGCAGGCTGCGCACTGCCCCTCTCACCCGGGTGGAGAGTGCTGACCGAGCACGCCGCGGTCGAGCTCATCGCGCCCGGTCGGGTCCGCGTGCCCGAGAGCGCGGGCGAAGCGACCATAGAGCTACAGGCCACGCTTGCGGGACACGCCGCCCGCGTCGTCCTCGAGATCGCGTCTCTGGCGCGATACGACGCTTTGCTCGCGCAAAAGGGCTTGAATGCCGAGGGCGAGTCGAATGATGCGGCGGTAGCCCGCATCGCCACGACTGCCCTCGGCGGCGGCAAGGTCGTCACCGGCGACGACGCGCAACGGCGTCGCTTGCTGTTCGTCGGCGTGGTCGGTGGCAGCGCGCTATTGCTCGGGCTCCTTGGCTTCGTGCTCGTTCAGCTCGGCCGTCGCAAACCGCTCGAGCCCGAAGCGCGCCCCCCAAGGCTACCGCTCGCGCCCGCGCTCACGCCGACCGGAATGGCACCGCTTGCCAAGATCTGCCCAACCTGCCGCGAAGAATATCCAGCGGACGCAGCGTTTTGCCCCAGTGACGGAAACCGTCTCGTCGCCGCACGCGGCACCGGCGAGCCGCCGGGTCCGAGCGGCGGCGTGTGTCCGATCTGCGGTCAAGGCTACGATCCGGGTGTTTTGACCTGCCCCAAGCATGGGGAAGAGCTGGTGCCGGCAGCCCTGCATGGCGCGGCGCGCGCCACGGAGAGCCCCATTTGTCCGATGTGCGGCAGACACTACGCGGGGGACAGCCAATTCTGCGGGGGCTGCGGCGCCTTGCTCGTGCCCGTCAATTGAGCGCCTGGCAAGTACCCACCGAAGTAGCTTCGGCCGCTTAGAATTTGCTAAGGTCGCCGCGCGATGAAGATAGCCTGCGAAGCGTGTGGCGCGAAATACACGATCGCCGATGACAAGGTCCGAGGCAGGAAGGTCAAAATCCGCTGCAAGGGCTGCGGGACGCCGATCGTAGTGGATGGGCAACAACAGGGCAGCGCGAGCACGGCCGAGCCCGAAACGGACGCTTCGCTCGAGGCCGACGCAGCCGTCATTTGGTCCGTTAATTTGAGCGACACCGATTCACGGACCATGAACGTGGACGAGATCGTCCAGGGCTATACCGCCGGAGTCGTGACCGCCGACGCCTTCGTTTGGAAAGACGGCATGGCGGACTGGGTGCCGCTGCTGGACTCCGAGCTCGCTCCGTTGCTCGGCAGTCCGGCGGCCGTCGCGCCGGCAGAGCCAGCCGCCGCGCCGGTGGTTGCGCCTCGCGGCACCATGCCGCTCTTCGCCGCGCCGAATCAGGCGAGCGCGGCGGCGCGGCCGGCCGCCACCCGCGCTCTAGCGCAGCCCGACAATACGCAAGATCTGTTCGGGGCCATCGACGTGGCCGGTGCCGAAGACGAGGTCGCGACCAGCGCCCCCGTCATTCCGCAGGCCGGCATGTCCGCCTATGGCGACGGCAACATGACGGGGGCGCGTAACGAGAATTCGGTGTTGTTCTCGCTCGACGCACTCAAAGCGGGCTTTTCGCCTAGCGCGCCGGCCGCGCACGCGGCGGCAAAGGCGCCCAAGGCGCCCTCCGGTGCCGGACGGCCGCAGCACAGCTCGAGCCCCGACGACCCATTCGGGATGGGCACGGGGGTAATTGGCGGCGGAGCGCTCTTCGGAGCGGACAATCAAGCCTTGCTGACGGCCCCCGCGGCGCCCCTACCTGCACCGCCGGTCAGCTCCGCGCAGGTGGTCGGCGGGCCTTATCCGCCGGCCGCCGCCCGGAGCAACAACCGATGGCTGCCGATCATCGGCGCCATTGGCGGCCTGGCGATCATCGCCTTACTGCTCGTGCTGTTGCTCGGCCGCAGGCGGGAGGGCACGACACCGAGCGCGGAGGTGTCCGCCAGCGCGACACCCGTCGCGGTGCCGACGACGCCCGAAAAACTGCCGCAAGAGCCCGCGCCCAAGGCGGAGGAAGCTCCCGCGGCGAGCACGAGTCCGCCGCCGAGCACGAGCGCGGCTTCCGAGAGCAAGCCCCCGGCGAAGGCCGTTGTCGCGAGTAGCGGCGGCTCGGCCAAGGCCGCGGAAAATTCGAAAAAGAAGGCGGAGGAGCCGATTCCGGCGGGCGCGTCCGACGCGCCGCCGTTCAGTAAGTCCGCGGCTATCTCGGGGCTCACCGCAGCTGCGATGGCGGCTTCGGCTTGTAAGAAGCCCGGCGGCCCAACAGGGACGGGCAAGGCCACGGTCACCTTCGCGCCGAGTGGTCGGGTAACGACCGCAACGGTGGGCGGCGGGTTCGCCGGCACCGCGGTGGGCGGCTGCGTGGCGTCCGGCTTCCGAAAAGCACATGTGCCACCCTTCAGCGGGTCGGCGGTCACGGTCTCCAAAAGCTTTACGATCAATTGAGCGCGCGTTTCAGCGCGTCGCAAGCTTCGACGGATAGAGCTTCCTACGCGGGCGCCACCGGCGGGATGGGCAAGGACGCGGTCAGGTCCACGTAGAGCGGGCGGCGCGGCGGCACCCGGCTCGGGCCCGGCTGCTATGCTGCACTTTCGCGATGATTCGCTTGGAGCAGCTGAACAAGTCATATCGCGGGGGGGAGACGCCTCTCCACGTCCTGCGGGACGTGGACTTACACGTCCGGCGTGGCGAGTTCGTGTCGATCATGGGCTCGTCGGGGTCGGGCAAGAGCACGCTGCTCAATATTTTGGGCATTCTGGACGACTACGATACGGGTTCGTACTTCCTCGGTGACCGCCTGGTCCGTGCGCTTTCCGAACGCGAAGCTGCTCATTACCGAAATCGCTTCATCGGCTTCGTCTTTCAATCCTTCAACCTGCTCGGCTTCAAGACCGCTCAGGAAAACGTTGCGCTGCCGCTTTACTATCAGGGGGTCAAGCGCAGCACCCGAAACCGCATCGCGCTCGAATACCTCGACCGCGTGGGCCTCCTGTCGCGCGCGACCCATCTGCCGAGCGAGCTGTCCGGGGGCGAGCGGCAGCGCGTGGCGGTGGCGCGCGCACTGATCACGAAGCCCGAGCTGATTTTGGCGGACGAGCCCACCGGCGCGCTCGACACGGTCAACTCTTACCAGCTGATGGACCTGTTCCGGGACGTGAACAAGACGGGCATGACCGTCGTCATCGTCACTCATGAGCACGACATTGCCGAGCGCACCGACCGCGTCATCCGCATGAAAGACGGAAAGGTCGCCTGAGCCATGGTGCCCGGCTTAGATACACTGCAAGAAATTTTCGCCACTTTGGAACGCAACAAACTGCGTACCGCTCTCACCGCTTTGAGCGTGGCGTGGGGCATGCTGATGCTCGTGGTTTTGCTCGGTGCGGGCCGCGGATTGCAGAACGGCGCGGCCTATGAATTCCGCGACGACGCCGTCAATTCGCTCTGGCTCTATCCGGGAAAGACTTCGCTCCCCTATGCCGGGCGTGGCCCGGGGCGCGACGTAAAGCTGATGAACGACGACTACGATGCCATTCGGCGCACGGTCCCCGGCATCGATCATATCTCGGGGCGCTATTACCTGTGGGGTGAGTTCATCGTTGGCTACGGCGCGAAGCACTCGGCCTTCGACATTCGCGGGATCCATCCAGGGCATCAGTACCTCGAAAAGACGATCGTGAGCTCCGGCCGCTTCTTGAACGATGCGGACCTGAGCGAGCGGCGCAAAGTGTGCTTAATCGGCGCAAAAGTGCGTGATTTTTTGTTCGACAAGCAAGACCCGCTCGGAGCTTACATCGACATTCGCGGCTTATCGTACAAAGTCGTCGGGGTGTTCGACGACGTGGGCGGCGAGGCGGAGCTGAAGAAGATCTACGTGCCGATCACCACGGCGCAGCTGGTCTACAATCAGCCCGGGCGGATCCATCAAATCATGTTTACGATCGGCAACGCGAGCTTGGCGCAGAGCCGGCGCACGGCCGACCAACTGCTGCGTTTCATGGCCGAGCGCCACGGCGTGTCACCGGACGACCGACTGGCCTTACGCGTTCAAAACAATGTCGAAGAGTTCGAGCGCGTGAACAACGTCTTCGTGTGGCTCAAGGCCTTCGTTTGGGTCGTCGGTGCCGGCACCCTGCTCGCGGGCATGGTCGGCGTCAGCAACATCATGCTCATTTCGGTCAAGGAGCGCACGCGTGAAATCGGCATCCGCAAGGCGCTCGGGGCGACGCCCTGGTCGATCATTTCGCTGATCATCGGGGAGGCGGTCGTGGTCACGGGCATCGCCGGATACTCCGGCTTGATCTTGGGGGTCGGCGTGGTGGAGCTCGCTCGGCGCTACGCGAAGGATGTGCCTTACCTGCGCGCCCCCGACGTGGATCTATCGCTGGCCCTGACCGCGACCGCGCTGCTCGTGGTCGCGGGCGCGCTCGCTGGCTTCTTCCCGGCGCGCCACGCCGCCGGCGTGCATCCCATCGAGGCGCTTCGTGGTTGATCTCGATACCTGGCAGGAAGTGTGGGTCACGCTTCTCCGTAACAAGCTGCGCGCCTTTTTGACCGCCCTCGGCGTGTTTTGGGGCGTGTTCATGCTGATCCTGATGCTGGGTATCGGCAATGGCCTCGAGCGCGGGGTGATTCGCAATTTGAGCGGGCTGACCAACTACAGCGTGTACATTTGGGCCCAGCGCACGTCGATTCCTTACAAGGGCCTTCAACCAGGTCGGCGCATCGTGTTCAACAACGCGGACATCGCCGCGGTTGCGCGCACGCCCGGCGTCGAGCACGTATCTCCACGCTTACAGCTCGGCAACTGGCACGAAGGGCAGGCGCTCGCGTTCGGGGCCAAGAAGGCCAACTTCAACGTCATGTGCGACAGCCCGGAGTTCCAATACGTGGAGCCACTCATTTTGCCTTCGGGGCGCTTCATCAATCAGCGCGACATGACGGAGGAGCGCAAAGTCGTCGTGATCGGCGAGCAAGTGCAGAAAGCCTTGTTTGGGGAGAAGGCGCCCATCGGCGCCTATATCCAGGTCAAGCGCGTTTACTTCCAAGTCATCGGCGTGCTCCGAACGCTCAAGGCCGGAGACGACGGCGACCGCATGATGGCCTCGGTGTACATTCCGTTCAGCACCTGCCAAACGGTGTTCAACCTCAAAGATCACGTGGGCTGGTTCGCTTTGACGGCTTTGCGCAGCCTTCCCGCCGCGTTGGTCGAGGACAACGTGCGCCGCGTGATCATGGACAGCCACCGCGTGCACCCAGACGACACCCTGGCCGTCGGCTCCTTCAATGCGGCTCAGAAGTTCGAGCAGCTGCAGGGCTTGTTTCGCGGCATCCGTAAATTCGTCTGGTTCGTCGGTACCCTCACGCTATTTGCGGGGATGCTCGGGGTGAGCAATATTTTGCTGATCATCGTCAAAGAGCGAACGAAGGAGATCGGCGTACGAAAGGCGCTCGGCGCGACGCCCAATTCAATCATCGCGCTGGTCGTGGCCGAGGGCTTGCTTCTCACCAGTCTGGCGGGGTATTGCGGGGTCGTCGCGGGGGTGTTGGGGCTGGAGGCAGCGGGGCGCGCGGTGAGCCACGTGCCCAACGCGCCGCTGAGCCAGCCCGAGGTCAGCCTGCAAGTCGCGCTCACGGCGGTCCTGGTCTTGGTGGTGGCAGGGGTGATCGCGGGCATCATCCCTGCCCGCCTTGCCGCCCGCGTCCACCCAGTCGAAGCTTTGCGGGCCGAATGATGCGCCGCGCCTTCCCCGTCCTGCTGAGCGCTTCCGTGTTTTTGGCCTTTCTCGCGACCTTGGTGTTTCTCTACCGCAAGTCGGAAGCGCAGCCCATCGTGTACCAGACGGTGCAACCGGTCTTCATGGACATCGTGAGGAAGACCGTCGCGCCCGGCGCGCTCGTGCCGCGGCGTGAGGTGGTGATCAAGCCTCGCGTGTCCGGCGTGATCGAAAAGCTCTTGATTCAACCGGGTCAAGTCGTGAAAAGCGGCGCCCTAGTGGCAAAGATCCGGATCATGCCCAACATGGTGCAGGTGGACACCGCCGAAGCCAAGGTAAGGCAGGCCGAAATCAGCTTCCAGACGGCACAGAGTGAAGCGGAGCGTTTTCACCAGCTATTCGCGCAGAATTTGATCTCACAGACCGAGAACAACCAATACAAATTGGCGTCCCAGCTCCGCAAGGCCGAGCTGGACGCGGCCGAGAGCAATCGAGACCTACTGATTCAGGGCACGTCTAAGAAGTCGACCCGGGTCGCCAACGTCGTCACGTCATCCGTGGAAGGCACGGTCCTGGATGTGCCAGTCAAAGAAGGCGGTTCGGTGATCGAAGCCAATAACTTCAACGAAGGGACGACGATCGCCTCGGTCGCGGACATGAGCGACATGATTTTCGACGGACGCGTCGACGAATCCGAGGTCGGTAAGATCCGCGCCGGCATGCCGTTGGCCATCGCCGTCGGTGCGCTCGGCAGCGAGCGTTTCGAAGGCAAGCTCGAGTACATCGCGCCCAAGGGCGTGGAAAAAGACGGCACCATCGAGTTCGAGGTGAAGGCTGCGCTGCTGCTCAAGCCAGGCATCATGATCCGCGCAAATTACAGCGCCAACGCCGACATCATTTTGGAACGGCGCGACCACGCCCTTTCGATCAGCGAGAGCGTCGTCATCTTCGACAAGGGTCAGACCTTCGTCGAAATCGAGACCAAGCCCCAGCATTTCGAACGGCGGCCGGTCAGGTTGGGCCTCTCCGACGGGATCAATGTAGAGGTCTTGTCGGGCATTGACGCCCACGCGCACGTCAAAAAACCAGCCGATGATCCCTCGTTTCACTGACCGCCTCACCGCCGCGAAGCGCGGGCTCGAGCCGGCGCGGAGCAGCTAGGCTTCGCCGCGGCGGACGCGGCCGATCTAATCTGTGATGAGCGGCGAGTCGGGTTCTAGGGTGCGGGCACGTTCTAGCTCAAACCAGTGATCTCAACCCACTCTGTTTTCAGCGCGCTCTGTGACTTTTTCGGGCGGTGCAAGCTGCGCGAACCGCGAGCGCGGGGCCGCGATTCGAGCTGGCGCCCGGGAGTTCAGCGAAAGTTCCGCAAGCGCTCGGCGAGCCGCGTCATCCGTTCTTCGCGCCGCGTTTCCGCCAACGCCATACGAATGGCGCGCGGATCGGCGGCCAAGACGCACAATTTTTTGGCGCGCGTCACCGCGGTGTACAGCAAATTTCGCGACAACATGACAAAGTGCGAGGTAAGGAGCGGAATCACGACCGCCGGGTACTCGCTACCCTGGCTCTTGTGAATGCTCGTCGCGTAAGCGAGCGTGAGTGACGCCAAGCCGGGGTCGTCGTACTCGACTTCTCGCTGCTCGAAGCGCACGGTCAGCTTGCGGGCCTCGATGTCGACCGCGCTGACCGCACCGATATCGCCATTGAATGCTTCGCGCTCGTAGTCGTTGCGCGTCTGCATCACCTTGTCGCCTAGCCTCAGCTTTTGACCGCGTGACTCCAAGGCCGGGCCGCTTGGGTTCAGCGCGGCTTGCAGCAATTCGTTCAACGCAGTGGTCCCGACCGGGCCGCGGTGCATGGGCGTCAGCACCTGGATATCGCGCTTGGGGTCAAAGCCAAAGCGCCGGGGGATGCGCGTCACGACGAGTTCGCGCACGAGCTCTGCCGCTTCTTCCGGCGTGCGCCGTGGCACCACAAAAAAGTCCGCGTTGGGCAAATCCGCGTCCACACTCTCCGGGATCTCCCCCGTCAGGATGCGGTGTGCGTTCAGCACGATGCGGCTCGCGCCAGCCTGTCGAAAAATCTCGTTCAACCGCACGGTGGGAATGGCGCCGCTGTCGATCAGATCGCGCAGTAGTGCGCCTGGGCCCACCGAGGGCAGCTGATCGGAATCGCCGACGACGATCAGACGCGCCGCGGTCGGCAGGGCCGCGATCAACGCCGCGCCGAGCGGCACGTCGATCATCGAGGCCTCGTCCACGATCACCACGTCGGCCTCCAGCGGCGTGTCCGAATCCAGCTGAAACCGGCCTTGTCGCGGGTCGAACGCCAATAAACGATGGAGCGTCGTCGCCTCCAGCCCCGTCGATTCGCTGAGACGCTTCGCGGCCCGGCCGGTGGGCGCGGCGAGCTTGACGCGCAAACGCGAGCGCGCGAGCACGTTCAAGATGGCGCGCACGATGGTGGTCTTTCCAACGCCGGGCCCACCCGTGATCACCACGACCTTGTGGCGCGCGGCGGCGTCGACGGCGGCCCGTTGACTCGGCGCCAGCTGGATTTTCGCCCCTGTTTCGAACGCGGCTACCGCCGCCGCGAGGCCCCCGAGCTCTTTACCCGGGCTCGACAGTAAGCGGGCCAGCCCTTGCGCGACGGATACCTCGGCTTGATGCAGCCAGCTCAAGTACACGCCGCCGCTTTCGACTACCACGCGCTCTGCCGCCCACAGCGCTTCGATTGCAGCCTCGACGTGGCCACCATCGATGTCGAGCATCGCTCGGGCGCGCTCCACCAAAACTTCTCGCGGCACGACGATGTGGCCGAGCTCCGCCAGCACCCCGAGCTCATGCATCACGCCGGCCTGGGCACGCTCTGGGTGATCGCCGGAGATGCCCAAAGAAAGCGCCATTTTATCCGCCGTTTTGAAGCCGACGCCGCGCACGTCGAGCGCCAAACGGTAGGGGTGCGCTTGCAAAATGTTGCCTGCCTGGTCTCCGTACTGTTTGAAGATGCGCGCGGCCAAAGCCGGTGACGCACCGTGCGACTGCAGCAGCAACATGATGTTGCTGATCGCCCGCTGCGCCGCCCACGTCTTCCTGATCTCCTCGATTCGGCGCGCGCCGATGCCGGACACTTCACGCAGACGCTCGGGGCTCTGATCGAGCACGGACAGGCTGTCCATTCCGAAGGTGGCGACGATTCGTTTCGCAAATCCTGGACCAATGCCCTGAATCAAGCCCGAGCCTAAGTATTTCTCCAGGCCGGCAAGCGTGCTGGGCGCGATGGGGATCAACGTCTCGACCCGGAATTGTTCGCCGAACTTTGCGTCTTGCACGAAGTCGCCGGTGACGCGGACGCGGGTCCCCGGCCCAACAGCGGGAAACGTGCCAACCGCCGGCAACGCGCGGCGCGCCCCGGCGCCCTCGACCGATCCGATGCGGATCACTCGGAAGCTCGTCGCCTCGTTTTCGAACGTGACGCGCTCGACTTCGCCGGTGAGCGTCAGAGTGGTCACCGGCGCCAGTTTAGAAGAAAGGTGCCGGCTTGCCATCTCCACGCGTCGCTCGCGCACGGCCCCGGCCCTTGCGATGCCGAGCGGGGCGGCTTAAGGACACTGAAACGGATGTCGAAACTCGCTCAACGCCTCCACGCTCACTGCGCCTGCTCGAGCGCGGGCTCTCCTTTCGCGCTCGCCGGGACTGAGCGCAAGTACGAGCGCTCGCGACCTTTTGCGCTCCCACACCTGTTTCTCGACCTGAACCTAGACTTCGCTACCAAGTCCGTCTCCGGCACCGCGACGTTGAGCTTCGAGCGTGTTGCGCCGGACGCGAGCGAGCTGAAGCTGGACGCGGTCGGCTTTTCGATCGAAAGCGTGAGGCTGGACGCGGGCAAAGGCTTCAACGCGGTGAGCTTCACCTACGACGGTGACGCCCTGTGCCTGCGCGGGCTCGAACTCGTTAACTCGGGGAAGATCGAAGTGCGCTACCGCGCGACCCCGCGGCGCGGCATGTACTTCTTGGAGCCGGACGCCAAAGTCAAAGACCGTCCAAAGCAGGTCTGGACTCAATGTCAGGACGAGGACGCGCGGCACTGGTTTCCGTGCCACGACAAGCCGCATGTGAAGATGACGAGCGAGATCCGCGTCAGCGTGCCGAGCGGCTTCGTCGTCCTGTCCAACGGTGAACTCGTCGAATCGGCGACGCCAGCCGGAAAGAAACCCTGGGTCTACCGGTTTCGGCTGGACAATCCGCACCCGAGCTACCTGCTCACTCTGGTCGCCGGCAACTTCACGATCGTGCAGGACCGCCCCGCGGACCTGGGCAAAGACAGACAGGTGCCCGTCGTGTACTACGTGCCGCCAGCGCGCAAGAAAGATACCGCACGTAGCTTCGGCGAGACCCCGCGCATGATCGAGCTCTTTTCGCGAATTACCGGCGTGCCCTTCCCCTGGCCGCGCTACGCCCAAATCGTCGTCAGTGACTTCATCTTCGGCGGCATGGAGAACACGACCGCCACGACTATGTACGAACACGTCCTGCTCGACGAGCGCGCCGCGCTGGACATCAGCTCCAATGACTTGGTCGCGCACGAACTGGCGCATCAATGGTTCGGAGACTTCGTCACCTGTCGGGATTGGTCGCACGCTTGGCTGAACGAGGGCTTTGCGACGTTCATGGAACACGTGGAGCGCGAGGACCGCTTGGGCCGGGATGAGTACGACCACGGCGTGTCCGCGGATATCGACACCTACTTGCACGAGGCCAGTGCGCGCTACGCGCGGCCCATCGTTTGTCGAGACTATGTTGAGCCGATCGACCTGTTCGACCGGCATTTGTACGAAAAAGGTGGCCTCGTCCTGCACATGCTGCGCCGGGAGCTCGGCGACGAGACGTTCTGGGCGGGGGTGAAGCAGTACCTTCTGGCTCACGCCTATGGCGTGGTGGAAACCAATGATTTGCAGCGCGCCTTGGAGAATGCGTCGGGTCGCTCGCTCGAACGCTTCTTCGATGCCTGGGTATTTCGGCCCGGTCACCCCGAGCTCAAAGTGAAGGTCAGCTGGGACGACGGCCTGTTGTCCGTGAGCGTCAAGCAAAGCCAGAAGCTCGGCGACACAGCGGAGTTTCATTTCGAACTGGAGATAGAAGTAGGCATGCGTGGGGGCACGGCCTCGCGCCACAAAAAAGCCATTACCTCAGCGACCGATACCTTCGTCGTGAAGCTCGACGAACGACCGGCTTACGTCGCTTTCGATCCCGACCTCCGCGTGGTCGCTGATCTGACGTTCGATGCACCCGCCGACATGTTGCGCGCCCAGCTCGAGACGGCAACGCGAGCTTGCTCGCGCGCACGCGCCGCCGAAGCCCTCGGGCGGCGCGACGATCCGCCGACGATCGCCGCGTTGACCGCGAGCCTTTCGCGGGCCAAAGAGGGCTGGATGGTGCGCGCGGAAGCGGCCCGGGCGCTCGGAAAAATCCGGTCTGAGCAGGCTTTTTTGGCCTTGGCGGCCAATGCCGGCGCTGATCATCCCAAGGTGCGCCGCGCGGTGGCAGGCGCCCTCGGCTACTTCAAAACTCCTGAAGCAGTCCAGGCGTTGCAGGAGCGAGCCAAGAATGATCCAAGCTACTTGGTGGAGGCGGAGTCGACGCGCGCGCTCGGCCGAACCCGCCAGCCAGAGGTGTTGGAGTTGATCCTACCGTTGCTCGATCGGTCGTC